>DASYIX010000077.1:0-7811 GCA_035997125.1 Gemmatimonadales bacterium | reverse complement strand
TCCCGGATTCATCAAGGAATACGTCGAGTGGGGCGCCGGTCCCCGCGCGTCTCAATACCTGGTCCTCGGCGCCAAGGCGCGCGCCGCCATCGCCGGACGCCCGATGGCGGACCTGGACGACGTGCGGGCGGTCGCCTCCTCCGTGCTGCGCCACCGGCTGGTCACCAACTTCGCCGCCGAGGCGGCCGATCGTAGCAGCGACGACCTGGTGCGGGAGCTGGTCGGGGGCAAGGCCTGGCTGGGGTAGGCGGGCCAGCGGGGCAGCCAAAAACAAAAAGAGCCCGACCATCGCGGCCGGGCCCTTTTGTTTGAGAAATCTAGGTTGTCAGCTGCCTCTCACTTGCTGCCCCGCTGCCCTGCCGCCATCACGACGCGAACAGCGCTCCAACTGGCGCCAACATCTGATCGAACGCGACGAAGGCTCCCGCCTGCACGTCGAACACCCGATTCATCGCCCCCGTCTCGTCGTCGCTGAACGGCTGGCCATCGTCCCGGGTGATGGTCGTGGTGGTGCCATCGGTCGTGACGGTGGCAAAGGCATCGCCGTTGATCCGCACGTGCAGCAGACCGGTCGTGCCGCTGAACTGCCCGGTCATGCTCACCGTACCATTGGGGCCCTTGATCGTCAGATTCACCGTCAGGATGCCGGTCTGCTGGGCGAGATCCGTGGCACTCATGGCCAGGGTGATCGCGATATCGCGGTCGGGCACCCGAAGCGAGTAGTTCAGGGTCAGCCCGCCGGTGAAGGTGATCGCCGAGCGGAAATTGATGTTGGCCTGGACTGCGCCGTCGCTGACGTATCCGATCACCGTCACCCGGCCGCTCGAGGCGGTGCTGGTGGCAGTGATGGTGTAGTCGAGGTAGGTGGTGCTCCCCGACACAACGACAATCTCAGCCGCCTGGGTGGTCCCGGCGCTCTTGTCGATCAGATCGACATAGCCGGTCTCCACCAGCGGGTTCACCGGCGCGAGCGTCACCGGATCAACCGCATAGAGGATGAACCGGACTTTGTTGGTCGCCAACAGCGGACGGCTGGACACGATGTAGGCCCCCGTGGCCAGATCGTACTCGAAGGTCTTGCCGGCCACGTTAGCCGGAATCGCCATCATCGAGACGCCGGCGCCCTGCTTCGCGGGCCGGGTCATCATGGCCGCCAGCCGCCGGGCGCTCTGCACGGCCGCCGCCCGCATGTTCTCGCGGTTGCCGCGGCGCCCGATCTCCATTGCCGCCGCCGACGTCGAGATGATCGGTGCGCCGCCGAGCGCCGCGTCGAACTTGACGCTGAGCGCGGAGAAGCTGTTGAAGGTCGGCGAGCCGAAGCTCCCTCCCACCGCGTCCAGGTCGGCGCTGGTGCCCGCCGGATTGAATGGCGCGTCAGGACTCGAGTTGCCGCTACAGCCGGCCAGAGTGACGCTGACAAACGCCACCGTCACGACAGATCGCTTCGCGAATTGCAGCACGCGCATGGGTTCCGCCTCCATAATCCAGAGCAGTTGAGGGTGGCCCGGCGACGTGAGCGCCGGCCAAGAGCCTGAAGACCTCAGCGTTGTGGCCTTCTGGGGGGTGCCTCGGGCCGCTCGCGCTGGGCAAGCGGCCCTGACTGCGGGAGGATTATGGCAACGGCTATGCCAGAGCTTGCACTTCGTCCCTAGGCTCGACCGGCAGACCCGCCAGTTGCCACGCGGCCCAGCCGCCTAGCAGCGCGCGGGCCTTGGGCCAGCCTGCCGCACGAAGCTCTCGCGCCACCCGGGCGCTTGTGGCCTCGTCCTTTCAAGCACAGTAGAGCACCACCGTCGCGTGATGCTCGAGCCCCAGCTCTCTGGCTCGGCGCACCGCATCGTCCGGCGGGAGCCGGATGGCGCCCTGCGCTCGGAGGTTGTCGGCCCGGTAGCTCCGCTCGGTGCGAACGTCAGCCAGCACGTAGGGCTTCCCCGAGTCGCGCAGCTTCTGGAATTCTTCCAGGGTGATCTTCTCGGGGATCTTGGCATCGGGATCGGGCTCATGGGTCACCGCGGCGCCGGTCATCCGGACCGGCGCGCTCGTCGGCCCTTCGTTCCGCAGGAACAGCGCGATGCCGGTGCCGTGGAGCGCGACCGAGAGCAGCACCACCAGACAGGTGATGGCAAAGAGCCGCTCGCTCCCCGGCACGCCGGCAAAGACCGGCAGCAGGATCAGCAACAGGGAGCTGAGCCCGCGGGGTCCCGACCAGGCTACGATCCGACGAGTTCGTCGGTCGATGCCCTCCCGTGCCAGCACCGGATAGAGCACCAGCGTCCGCATCACCAGCGCCACCAGGGCAAAGAGCACCGTGCGGCCATCGGCCACGGTGAAGCCGCTCCAGATGAGCCACGCCCCGAAGGCGACGAAGGTGAACAGCAGAAACATCTCGGCCGTCGCCTGCCCGTAGTCGAGGAAGCAGTCGCACAGCTCCACGTCCAGGCTGGAGATGACCACGCCGGCCGCAAACGCGGCCAGAAACCCGCTACCCCCCACAGCCTCCGCCGCGGCGTACGCGGTAAAGGCGCAGCCCAGCGCGTAGAGCGACTCGTAGTCCCGCCGCACTCCTACCCGTTTGCGCACCTGTTCCAGCACGGTGATGGCGACGTAGCCGATCAACGCTCCCAGCATCGGGCCCAACACGAAGAGGCCCACGGCATGCCGGCTCATCTCCAGCGCGAAGTTCCCGCCCGGCGCGGTGCTCAGCAGGATGCTCAGGACGATGATCGGGAGCAGCACGACATCGTTGACGCCGCTCTCCAGCTTGAGCGCCGCCCGCACGTCGGGCGGAAGAGTGGACCGGCGGAACAGGTTCCTGAGCATCACCGGGTCGGTCGAGGCCAGCGCGGCGCCGAGGATGGCGGAGGGGATTGGGTCGAGGCCGAGCAGAAAGTGCGCGGCCACTGCGATGAGGATGGCGGGGAGCAGGGTCGCCGGACCGAGGACCAGCAGCAGCACCCGCCGGGGTCGCCGGATCTCGCTCAGGTCCATGGCGATGGCGTCGGTGAAGAGCACCAGCACCAGCGCCAGGATCGCGATCCACTGCAGGGTGGGCGACTGGAGGGTGAGGTTGACCAGGTTGAGGCCAGCGGGCCCCAACATCGCGCCGAGCAGGAGGAAGATGGCGACCTGGGGCACGCCGGTCCGCTCGACCAGGCCGGACAGCAGCGACGCCACCAAGATGACGATGCCGATCAGCGCCAGCGCCGAGACGAGACTGTCGAGGGACATGGGGGAAGTATGTAGGGGCTATTGGCTATGCGCTATTCGCTATTGGCGATTCGCTGTTTCCGGGACCACTATAGTTGGGGCTTCTCGGTTGACCGTATCTACGAATAGCCAATGGCCAATAGCCAATAGCCAATAGCCAATAGCGCATAGCGATGTTCCCCCACGAGCCCGAAGCCACCGCCCTCCTGCTCGCCACCTGCGGGCTGCTGCTGGGTGTCAGCGTGATCTTCAGCCGCGCCTCCCAACGCACCGGCCTGCCGATCGCGCTCCTCTTCCTTTTGGTCGGCATGCTGGCCGGCTCCGAAGGCATCGGCCGGATTGCGTTCGACGACTTCCAGTTCGCCTTCCGGGTGGGCGTGGTCGCGCTGGCGCTCATCCTCTTCGACGGCGGGCTCAACACTCCGCTGGGGCCGTTCCGAAAAGCCCTCGCCCCCGCCGGAGTGCTGGCGACCATCGGCGTGGCCGGCACCGCGGTGCTGGTCGCCGCCTGCGCCCACTTTCTGGGACTGGGCTGGCCCGTGGCCCTGCTGCTCGGCGCCGTGGTCTCCTCCACCGATGCCGCCGCGGTGTTCTCCGTGCTCCGCGGAAGCGGGATCCAGCTCAAGAAGCGGGTCGGCGTCACCCTGGAGGTGGAGTCCGGCATCAACGACCCGGTGGCGGTCATCCTCACCACCGTCCTCACCCAGAACCTCCTGGTCCCGGGCTCGGCCTCAACCCTCCGGGTCCTGCTGGAGATCGCGCTCCAGCTGTTGGTGGGCGCCGCGATTGGCGGCGGCATCGGGTACGGTGGACGCCACCTGCTCTCCCGGCTCAGCCTCTCCAGCGGTGGACTGTATCCGGTGATGACCCTTTCACTCGGGCTGCTCGCTCTGGGGGTCACCACGCTGGCCCACGGGAGCGGCTTCCTCGCGGTGTATCTCGCCGGCCTGCTGCTGGGGAACGGGCCGCTGCCCTATCACGCCGGGCTGCTCCGGGTGCACGACGCATTGGCCTGGCTCAGCCAGGTGGGCATGTTCCTCGTCCTCGGCCTCCTGGTCTACCCCTCGGGTCTGCTCGGGGTGGCCGGGATCGGACTCGGCATCGCGGTCATGCTCGCCTTCGTGGTCCGGCCGCTGGTGGTGGCGCTGTGTCTGCTGCCGTTCCGCTATCCCCGGAAGGAGGTGCTCTATATCGGATGGGTCGGCCTCCGGGGCGCGGTGCCGATCGTGCTGGCGACGTTTCCGGTGCTGGCCGGGGCGCCGGGGGCGAGAGATCTGTTCAACCTGGTGTTCTTCATCGTGGTGGCCAACGCCCTGGTGCCGGGCTCGACGGTGGCCTGGGTGACCCGGAAGCTGGGACTCCAGACCAAGGAGCCGCCGGCACCGCAGGCGGTGCTGGCCATCGAGTCGCGCCAGCCGCTCCAGGGGGAGCTGATGTCCTTCTATATAGATGAAGCGCTGGTGGTGGCCGGAGTGCCACTGGAGGACCTGCCGTTTCCGGACGGAGCGGCGGTGACGCTCATCGTCCGGAAGAACCGGTTGGTGCCGCCCAAGCCGTCCACCACGCTGGAGTCAGGCGACCACGTGCACGTGATCGCGAGCCCGGGGGACAAGGGGTTCATTCAGCTGATGTTCGGCCGGCCGGAAGAGGAGTGAGCTCGAACGCGGAGGAAGGTCATGAAGAATCAGCGCCTGCTCATCGTGATCACTGTCTTCAATCTCATCCTGCTGCTATTCTCTGTCGCACAGACCCGTGCAGTCATGACGGAGCCGGTTGCGCCGGTGCTACGCGGCCGGGCGTTGGAAATCGTGGATGACAAGGGTCGGGTCCGCGCCAGCATCACAGTTCTGCCGGGAGATCCGAAGTTCAAGATGCCGGATGGGACAGTGGGATATCCGGAGAGCGTGCTCCTGCGGCTGATCTCTCCGGAAGGGCGGCCCAACGTCAAGCTCGGCGCCTCGGCGCAAGGGTCCGGACTAGGACTCGGCGGCGAGGACGATCCGACCTACGTCCAGATCCTGGCGCAGGGTTCGAGCACGTCAATCAAGCTGACCAACAAGGATGGGCGGGAGCAGGTGATCAAGCCTTAGCACTTCACCTGCACGGTGTCCTCGACAAAGCGAATCGGCAAATCAGTACGCGGCACTCGGACCACATCCAGCGGCTGCGTCAGCATAGCGCCGCTGGGGCACAAGTCGTTGTCGGTGATTCGCACGAAGAGCAACTGCTGCGCAGGGGTGACCGCTGTGCTGTCCACCGTGATGTCATAGCCGGTCCCGCCCCGAGAGCCCAGCGCAACGATCACAACCACCTGTTTGACGAAGTCCACCGAAGGCAGCTTGGCAAGGCCATAGCCCCGAATAAAGGGCCACGTTTCTATCCAGCGGGCGGAGTCTTTCACCACCTCTCGCACCGAGTGGGGCACCTGACTGTTGGAGTCGTGGTAGAGTCGAACCAGCGAGTCGGGCCGAGGGGGCGGGGTGATGCAGGGGGAGGAGACCGCGAGCAGCCGAGGCGCGGCGGAGTGATTGAGCAGTGTCGCCGAGACGGTGTTGAAATTGGAGCAGCCCTCCACCGTGTCTGCCCACAAGGCGACGAGCACGGTGTCACCCCGTCGCTGGCCTGCGTTGGTCATCAACTGGTGAGCCCAGGCGGACACCATGCGGGGCTGCCGATGGGCGGCATCGAGCACCCACGCCACCGGCTCCAGGTTCGCGGAGCGCCGAGTGAGGGCGATGGAATCGCCTCGCACTCCTGCCGCCATATACTCCTGCACCGCGATCGCATACGGGCGCCAGGGGTCGGTGACCCCGTACATTCGCAGGGTCCAGCTGCCAAATAAGACCGCGCCAAATGTGGCGACTGCGATCGCGGCCAGTTTCTCACGACCCATTCTACGGAACCCGCACCCAGTGGTCCACGAAGACCCCCTCTCGCGTGGCGGTGAAGCTGTTTCCCTGAAAAACCACCTTCGGCTCGTTGTGCAGCGGAAGCTGCATCTCGATCCGGGTGCCCTTTACCACCACGGGTGACGAGCCGGTGCTGGCCGACAGGTCGTAGCTCAGCCCCTTGCCTCCACTCTCGTCATTCATGAGATAGTAAACGCTAGTTTCCCGGTATTCCTTGGGGGTGAGCTGGTAGGTCGCGATGTTGGAGATGGATACCGCCTTACCCTTGGCGTCCTTCCAATAAACGTTGAAGTTGCGGTACTTCGCGGTGTAGGTGATCAGCCCCACGACGTCGGGCGGGACTTGTTTGGTGCCGTCGCTCAGATCCCGGGAGACCAGCTTGTAGGTTCCCTGAATGCTGGGTCCTTTCGCATTGGGGACGGCCCCGGTGAGAACGATCGCAGCCAGGGAGCCAAGAGCCAGGTACGGGCGCATGCCAACCTCCTGTGAGATGGGATGGAGGTGACGCCTACTCGGCAAGACATGCAGCCCGGTACCGACGCGGTCAAGGTCAGCGCCGGCGGCAAGGCGCGTAGGGCCGCGACTTCGCCATCACCGACAGCGCGCGCATCTGGGCCCGCACATCGGGCCGTAAATCGAACCCCTGGATCCCGGCCACCTGCTCCGGCGACCGGCCACTCCCGTTCCACACCGGCGACCACTGCCACTGGATCGCCCCACAGTTGTACGGCTCCGCCAGGAACATGGCGCCGTAGTACCCCGCCTCCGCCGCGCTCACCTGATAGCGCCGCACCGTGGTGTCGCTGTAGGTGCCGTAGATCCCGGTCCCCGGAACTTTGGGCAAGCAAGCTTTCTTGTCCGGCGGCCCACAGCCGCCGTCGAGCGCGTTGAACCAGAGGATGAGGCCGAGCTCCTGCGCCTTGGCGCTACCCACTTCGGTGTCGCGGTACTTCTCCGGCGGGCCGTCCCGGTAGGGACCGTCGTATTGGGCCCACGCGGCGTCGACCCAGCGCCAGACGTGTCCGGTCATGGACGTGGGTGGCGCCCGCAGAATCGTGGTGGCCGAGTCGCCCCAGAACGATTTCACCACCCCGGCGATCGAATCGAAGCGCGCCAGCCTCAGGGCGGAATCGGCGACCCCCCACTCCTTCGACTTGATGTCGTCTCCCACGTAGATGGCGAAGATCGTGGTGTCGCGGAGATAGGATCGAATGTCGGCCGCATCGCGCCAGCTCTCCAGCTCTTCCCTCGCGGCCTGGACGCTGAGCTGCTCGCCGTTATCGAGCATCTTCTTCCGGGCCAGCTGGAGCACCACCCGTCCCTTGCAGCCCCGTACCTTGTCCAGGTCGCGGGCGAGACGGGAAGCCTTGCCCACCAGCGTGGTGCCGGTATAGCCCAGCACGCCGGAGCAGAGGCTGTCGATCGGCAGATGAAACGGCCCGAACGGGATCCCGTGCCCCACTTTCGGCGGCGGCGGCGGCGGTGGCGGCGGCGGCGGTGCCGGTGGAAGAATGACCCGGGTCGAGTCGATGCCGAGCCAGGTCAGCACCACGATGTCGCCGTCGTGGCTGGTGTCGGCGAACGTTCGCCGGACCAGGGTGGGCTCGTGGCCGCCGGACCGGGTGATCGAGCTGGACTTCAGGGTGACGATGCCGGCCGAGGCGAACTGGCTGCTCGACTCGGTCTGCTGGTAGG
>DASYIX010000076.1:0-6311 GCA_035997125.1 Gemmatimonadales bacterium | reverse complement strand
CGCCGCGCTTACCGGCACGGCCGTCGGCAGGGCCTTCGGGTGCCAGGCCCAGGTCAGGACGAAGCGCTTACCCTCGACCTGTCCCAGCTTTTCCCGGAGCGTCATCGCATCGGCGAGCGCCTGGCAGGGATGCCGCCGGGCAGACTCGAGATTGATCACCGGCTTCTCGCAGTGCTTGGCAAAGCTGCGGATAATCCCATCCTGCCGCGCGACCGCCCAATCGTTCCCCCGGGGGAAGGAGCGAACCCCGAGCGCGTCGGCGTAGCGGCCCAGGACCCGGGCCGCATCCACGATGTGCTCCACCGAGTCGCCGTCCATCACGGTGCCGGGCTCGGTTTCCAGCGGCCAGCTTCCTCTTCCCGGCTCGAGGACTACCGCATGGCCGCCGTGGAGAAACATCGCGGTCTCGAAGCTGGTCCGGGTCCGCAGGCTGGGATCCATGAACACCATCGCCAGCACTTTTTTCTCCAGGCCGCCACTGATCTCGCCCCGCTTGACCCGGCCGGCCAGCGCGAGGAGCTCTTCGATCTCGGTGGAGCTCCAATCCTCCAACGCCAGAAAGTCGCGCTTGGTCACTGGAGCACGGCCTTGAGTCCGGCGATCAACAGGTCAGCCTCCCGGTGGGAAAAGGAAAGTGGCGGCAGCAGCCGCAACACCTGGGGGTCAGTCGAGGTGCCCGTCAGGATCCGATGCCGGAACAATGCCGTCTGCACCTCGGTGGCGGGCCGGTCGAGATGGAGGCCGAGGAGGAGTCCCCGGCCGCTCACCCGAGCCACACCGAGTGATTTGGCGGCCCGGGCGAGATAGCCGCCCACCTCCACCGCGTTTTCAACCAGGTGGTCGCGCTCGATCACGGCGATGTTGGCCAGCGCAGCGGCGCAGGGAACCGGGCCGCCACCGAACGTGCTGCCGAGATCACCCAGCGAAAGGCTGCTGGTGACTTCGTCGGTCGCGATGACAGCGGCAATCGGAATTCCCGCCCCGAGGCCTTTGGCAAAGGTGAGCACGTCGGGGACCACTCCGAACGACTCGGCGGCGCTGAAGGCCCCGCAGCGACCTACCCCACACTGGACCTCATCGAAAATCAGTACCGCGCCGTGCTGGTCGCATATTCGCCGGGCGGCCCGGAGGAATTCGGGGTCGCAATCGCGCGCCCCGGCAAAGCCCTGTACCGGCTCGACGATGAAAGCCGCGACACTCCCGTCCACCACAAGCTCCAGCGCAGCAATATCGTTGAAAGGCACCTTGCGGGAGAGAGGAATCCCGCTGCGCCGGGCGGCTTCCTCGTATCTGGCCCCGTCGGTACACGCGAGTGTCGCCGCGGTGCGTCCATGCCATCCGCCTTTGACCGACACCACCGTCTGCCTTCCGGTATGCCGGCGAGCCAGGTGGAGCGCGTTCTCATTGGCCTCGGCACCCGAATTACAGAGGAACACCCGGCTGAGCGGCTCGGGGCAGAGCTCGACCAGTTTGGTCGCTAGCTGCTCCCGGCGCGGATGGGCCACCGCGGTCGAGTAGAACAACAGGTCGGCTGCCTGATCGGCGATGGCGCGCACGACCTCGGGGTGGCTGTGCCCGGTGGCCGCTACCGCATGGCCCCCGTACGCATCCAGCCACTCGTCTCCATTCTCGTCGATCAGCCATGATCCCCGGCCGCGGACCGGGCGCACCGGGAACTGGGCGTAGACGGGAAGCAGCGCGGACGGGCTGACCAACGGACGGGCGGTCAGCATGGGAACATCGCCGCCCCAGTAAGCCCGGCGCATTCATCGATTCCCAACGCCAGATTCATCGCCTGAACCGCCTGTCCTCCGGCGCCCTTCACCAGATTGTCGATTGCCACGCTCACCTGGAGCTCGCGCCCGTCGGCGCTCTCCACCGCGTGAATCAAGGCGTAGTTGGTGCCCACCGCGTGGGTGAGCTCGGGTGGCTGGTCGAGCACTCGAACGAACGGCCGGCCGGCATACGCTTCACGAAACCAGCCTGCCGCGGCACTTCCGGAAGCTGCGGTTATCTCCTCGGGCAGGTAGGCATGCAGAGTGAGATAGATCCCTCGGACAAAGGGACCCGCGTGCGCCAGGAGCCGTGCGGTGGCATCGGTGCGGCCGACCCACTCGCGCCAGCCCTGGAGAATCTCCGCTTCGTGCCGGTGCCCTAGCGTGGAATAGGCGAAAAGATTGTGGGCCCGGCTGGGGTGATGGGTCGTGGTCTTGAGCTGCGCGCCGGCACCACTGCTGCCGGTGACCGCAAAGAGCGACGGAGTGACATCGAGACCGGCGCGCGCTATAGGGTACAAGGCCAGCTGAGCTGCCGTCGCAAAGCACCCCGGCGCCGCGATGGCATTCGCGCCCCGAAGCTTGGCTCCGGCAATATCCGCCAACCCGTAGCGGAACCGGGAGACCAGCTCCGGCGCGAGGTGATTCCCGTAGTACCGTTCGTACAGCCGCAGATCCTGCACCCTGAAGTCGGCGGCGAGATCGATAACCAGGCCGGGTCCGGCGTCGATTATTTCCGGCGCGAGCTTGGAGGACTCCCCATGCTCGAGAGCGAGGAAAACCACGTCCTGCCCCCGTGCCGCCTCCCCAGCGGTGGCGCCGGCAAAGCGGGCACCGGTGAGCGGAGCGAGCGTGGGGTGCACCTCCCCAATCGGCTTCCCCGCCTGACTGCGGCTGGTGATCACACACTCGGTCACCTGGGGATGCTGGAGCAGGATGCGCAAGAGCTCGCCGGCCGCGTAGCCGGCGCCGCCCACGACGGCGACTTTCATTGAGAGTCGAGAGTCAGGAATCGGGAGTCTGGAGTCGCGGCGAACGCAAGGCCAGTCACCTGACCACTGACTCCTGACTCCTGACTCTCCGCCCAATTCTCAAGCGCCTTCTGCACCACCGAGAGCAGGCCAGACGCATCTCTGCGCGCATTGTGCGCCGAGAGACCGAGCCCGGTCTGGATGTACACCAGGCCGACCTCGTTGTCGGTGGCCGGGCCAGTGATGGCGGTAATAGGCAGATTGAACTCCTTGCGCATCAGCTCGGCCGCGCCCCAACAGGCCACCGGGTCGGGGGCCGCCATGATGTAGGCCGCGCCCACTCGCATCAGCTCGGCGTCGTGGAGAATATCCTGGACGCCATATTCGCCCAGGATCCCGTCTCCCAGCTCGGCCACGATCACATCGGGCTTCGACGCGGCGAGCCGGTTGAAGATCCCCTTGGCGGTGGCGACCGTGACACCGGGATGAGTGCTCGCGATCCCGACATCGTTGAAGGTGAGTGCGGCGACGGCGCCCGCGTCGAGCATCGAGAGCGCATCGCGCATCAGCGAGACGCCGGTGAGCTTGGCGGCGCAGACCCGCAGCCCGCTCCGAGCGAGTCCGCGAACCAGCTCGGTGGCCGCAACCGTCTTCCCCGCATTCATGCAGGTCCCCGCCACGTATACCACCGGCACGCTGCTTTCGAGCCGGTCGGATGGCGGGACCGCCCGATCCCGAATGTGCGCCGGCCGGCCCACCCGGTCTCCCAGCTCGGGGAAAGCCAGGATGGCTCCCAACACTTCGGCCTTAAACGGAGGGCCGATGTCGGGATTGGCGGAGGTGCACTGCCCCAGAATTCCCCCGAGATTCAGGACTTCGATGGTGTCGCCGACGGCGATATGAGACGGAACCACCCCAGCATATCCCCGGAGCGCGCGGCGGGTGCCGAGCGTGCCCGCGAGCACGTCGCCGCCGCGGAGCGATAGCATCCGGCCGGTGACGTCTTCGACCGTGTTGTAGGCCGACTTGTCCTCCAGAATCCGCACCGCGAGCAGATAGCCCTCTGCGGCCACAATCTGGTCACCCACGATTATCTCGGACGTGAGCCCTGCATTGCGGGTGGAGGAGGCGATCCGGTCGAGTCGGACACGAGTGGTGACGACCATTATTTCTCCTTGGCTCCATTTGCGGCTCGAGCCGCGAGCAGCGACGGTACCGCGGCCACCCTGGCAAACGCGCGAGCTTCGTCGCCGGTCCACAGCCGATTCTCTTCGCCGTAGGTGGCCACCGCGGGGTCCATCATGGAATGAGGGCTGCGGGTCCCGACAACGTGGAAACGGCCGGCACCCAAGCGGATCCGGGTCTCACCGGTTACCCGCTCCTGGGAGCTGGTGATCAACGCCTCGATGTCCCGGAGTGAAGGGTCGAAGTACTGCCCCTCGTGCAGCCGATCGCCGTAGAACCGCGCGAGCTGGTCCTTCCAGAAGGCCTGCCACTTGGTGAGCACCAGCTTCTCCAGCTCCCGGTGGGCGCCGATGAGCAGGAGAGCGGCTCCCGCCTCGAATCCGATGCGGCCCTTGATGCCGAGTGCGGTCTCGCCGACGTGAATGTTGCGGCCGATGCCGTAGGCTGCCGTCAGCTCGCCCAGCCCCTGGATCACAGCCGGGCCGGTGATCGCCTGGCCATCCAGCCCCACGGCAAGTCCGCGCTCCCAGCCGATCACAATTTCGCGGGAGTCGGGAGCGTCGGCTGGAGGCTCCAGCAGCTCATCCGGCGGGCCCGCCCAGGTGTCGTGGGTCCACCCGCCGCCCCAGGTGGTGCCCCACAGTCCACGATTGATGGAGTAGTCACCGGCCTTGGGCGGCACGGGCAGACGGCGAGAAGTGAGAAATGCGATTGCCTGGTCCCGGCGAATCGCCTCATCCCGAATCGGGGTGACGATCTGGAGATCCGGCGCGAGCACCCGCAGCGCGACGTCGAACCGAACCTGATCGTTCCCTGCACCGGTGGATCCGTGCGCCACCGCGCGGGCGCCGATGCGGCGGGCGACATCCACCACGGACAGGGCCTGCTGGGTCCGCTCCGCCGCCACGCTCAGGGGGTAGACCTCTCCCCGGAGCACGTTCCCCTGGATCAGGAACCGGACAAATCGGTCGTAGACCTGCTGGCGGGCATCGATCTCATGGTGCTGCACCGCTCCGACCGATTCTGCTTGCCGACCGATGGCGCGCCGCTCAGCCGGCGATGAGCCCCCGGTGTCCACGTAGACGGTATGGACCGCCCACCCGGCATCGGTAAGCCGGGGGACACAGTAGGAGGTGTCCAGTCCGCCGGAGAAGGCGAGGGCCAGGGTGTCGCGAGCAGAATGCATATTGCATAAGTATGCACAATCTCACATGGTACACAAGACCCTGGCTGTCATCCTGAGCAAAGCGAAGGAGCCGAGCCCAATACGGCTCCCGCCCCTCTCGGTCGTTAACGCTCCCTCAGGGTGACAACCTGGGGTCTATTGGTCCAATTGAATCTTCCCCAGACGTCCCGTTCCGCTGAGCGCGAGCCAGATCCGGTGCCGGGTGCTGTCAGTCTCCATGTGGCGGACGACGCAACCTGCCGTGGGGATCTTCACCGTCTCCATCTTCTCGGTCTTGGGGTCGAAGGCCACCATCAGGTTGCTGCGCGATTCGTTGTACCAGATCCGGCCGTCGGTGCCGATCGCGATCCCGTAGGGTCCCGCGTCACCCGAGGGAGACTTCCACTCCCGCACCTTTCCCGATTTGGGATCGAGCGCGCCGAGGTATCCCCGCCCGTAGTCGGTATACCAGACCGTCCCGTCGCCGCCGACTTGCAGGCGGCGAGGGCGGGCGCCCTCCGCAGGAAGCACGAACTCTTTCATCGAGCCATCGGCAGAATTCACCCGGCCCAGCTTGTTGGTGCCGAGGAACGCAATCCAGATGGAGCCGTCGGGTGCGGAGACGATGCCGTAGGGAACCGACCCGGGAGTGGGAGCGCGGTAGACCTTCGCCGTCCCACTCTTGAGATCCAGACTGCCGTAGACGTTGTTGCTGGCGTCGGTGAACCAGACCTTCCCCTGATGGATGATGGGCGTGTGCGGGTTGCTGGCTTCCCCGGGAAGTGGGTACTCCACAATCTTGCCGGTTTTGGGGTCGAGCCGTCCCAGGAGTCCGGCGCCTTGCCCGGTGTACCACACCGAGCCGTCCGGAGCGACCGTAATGCCGTGGGGTCCCGATCCTGGAGTGGGCGTGGGGTAGTCCACCACCTTGCCGCTCTCGGGGTCCAGTTTGCCGATGTAGCTGTTGCGCTGGTCGGTGTACCACACGGTGCCGTCCGGAGCGACGGCAGGATCGTGCGGAAAGTTGCCCGGACGGGGGATGACGTACTCGACAATTTCAGGCGGCCCCCCGGAGCCCGGCTCCGGGAAGGAGAGAGGTGCAGGAGCCAGGGCCGGCAGCAGAGCCGCCATCCACCCGACCGACAAAATGTGGGTTCGCATCGCGATCCTCCGGGAGCCTGTTCTTGATGCTGGGGTCCTTCCTCGACTGACGGC
>DASYIX010000075.1:0-10704 GCA_035997125.1 Gemmatimonadales bacterium | reverse complement strand
ACCAAGAGCCTGGAGATCCAGGGCGTCGGGTACAAGGCGGAAGCCAAGCCGTACGGCGTCAACCTGATCGTGGGATATTCCCATCCGGTCAAGTACGAGGCGCCCAAGGGCATCAAGATCTCGGTCGACAACAACGTGATGGTCAAGATCGAGGGCGCGGACAAGGAGCTGGTCGGGCAAGTGGCAGCGGAGCTGCGCCAGGTCCGGCCGCCCGAGCCCTACAAGGGCAAAGGCATTCGTTACGTGGGTGAACAGGTCCGCCGCAAGGCCGGCAAGACGGGAGCCAAGTAACCATGCGCACTATCCACGGACCCAAGACCCGAGCTCAGCTGCGCTACCGCCGCCACCTCCGGGTGCGGCGCAAGGTCAGCGGGACCGCCGAGCGGCCTCGGCTGGTGGTCTATCGGTCGCTGAAGCACATCTACGCGCAGCTGGTCAACGATGAGTCGGGCGTGACCCTTCTGGGCGTGAGCGATGCCAGTGAGGGGCTCCAGGTGGACGGGGCAGGCAAGGTCGGCCGGGCCAAGGGCACCGGAAAGTTGCTGGCGGAGAAGGCCAAAGCCGCCGGGTTCGGCAAAGTAGTCTTCGATCGGGCAGGTTATCGTTACCATGGTCGCGTGCAGGCCGTCGCCGACGGCGCCCGCGAAGGCGGATTGGAGTTCTAGATGGCAGACGAGAAGGTGGCGGGCACCAACCAGAGCGACGCACCGGCCGTGGCTGAGGCGCCGGCGGAGACGGAGCGTCCCGCGGCGGAGCGGCCAGCCGGCAGCGAGCGTCCCCGGGGTCGGGGACGGGGTGGCGAGCGGGGTGACCGCGGTGGTCGGGGCGGCCCCCGGCGTGACCGGGGGGACAGGGATCGTCCCAGTGATCATGTCGAGAACGTCATTGCCATCAATCGCGTGGCCAAAGTGGTCAAGGGAGGCCGGCGCTTCTCCTTTAACGCCTTGGTTGCAGTGGGCGACGGCAAGGGGAAGGTGGGCATCGCTACCGGGAAGGCCAACGAGGTCTCCGAGGCGGTTCGGAAGGCGGTGGATGCCGCCAAGCGATCGATGATCGAGCTCCCCAGGACCGGGTCGACCATTCCGCACGAGGTGGTAGGCGAGCACGGCGCCGGTCGGGTATTGCTGAAGCCTGCTGCCACCGGAACCGGGGTGATCGCCGGTGGCCCCGTGCGCGCGGTTCTGGAGTGCGCCGGGATCACCGACATCCTCACCAAGAGCCTGGGCTCGACCAACCCGCACAACATGGTGCGCGCCACGATGAATGGCTTGGGCGCCCTGGTTTCCGTTCGGCAGATCGCGCGGGAGCGCGGGGTGGACGTGGACCAGATCGCGTACAAGCCCAGGCAGGAGGGCTGAGATGGGGCGCAATCCGGCAGTTGGACGGCAGGGTCCCGCGCATCACGCGGCTGTCATCCCCACTGAAGATGCGGCGAGCTCGCTCGCAGTGAAGCAGATCCGCTCCGAGATCGGTCACGCGGAAACCATGCGCCGCACGCTCCGGGCGCTGGGTCTCCGGCATCACCAGCAGGTGGTGCGGGTGCCCAACACGTCGTCCATTCGAGGCATGCTGGTCAAGGTGCGCCACCTTGTCGAGGTGTCGCCGGCAGAGGAGAAGTGATGGCAGAGAAGAGCGCGAAGTCCGCCAGGCCCCGAAAGGCCGCCGCGCGAGGAGCCAAGAGCGCGTCCCGCGCAAAGCGCGGTCCCCAGCAAGCGGCTCGTGCCGAGGTGGTCCTGACTCTCTCGAGCCTGGTTCCCGCCCGAGGCAGCACCCAAGCGCGGAAGCGGGTTGGCCGCGGTCCCGGTTCCGGTCTGGGCAAGACGTCCGGCAAGGGTAACAAGGGCCACAAGGCCCGCACGGGGGGAGCCACCAATCCCGGCTTCGAGGGCGGTCAGATGCCGATATACCGGCGCCTGCCCAAACGGGGCTTCACCAATCCCTTCCGGGAAGAGAATCAGGTGGTGAACCTGTCCGACCTGAAGAAGGTGAGCGCGCCAGAGGTCAGTCCCGAGACGCTGTATTCGGCGGGGCTGATAGGGAAGCCTGGCTCGCCCGTCAAGCTGCTGGGCTCCGGTGACGCCGACCGGGCCTATACTGTTCGAGGCGTGGCCCTATCCGCGCCGGCGCGCGCGAAAATCGAGGCGGCCGGCGGTAAGATCGAGGAGTAAGTGTCCGCTCCGCGCGTTCCTAATCTCGCCATGGACGAGGAGCTGAAGCGAAAGCTCCTCTTCACCCTGCTAGCGCTCGTCATCTACCGGATCGGTGCCCATATCGCCGCTCCGGGGGTGAACGTCACCGCGCTGGCCGACTTCATCCGAAACTCTGCGGCCGCTGGATTCTTCGGGCTCTACGACGCCCTGGGCGGCGGCCTCTCCCGGGCCACGGTGTTCGCGCTCGGCATCATGCCGTACATCTCGGCCTCGATCATTTTCCAGCTGGCCGGCGGCGTGGCTCCCTCTATCGGCAAGATGCAGAAGGACGAGGAGGGCAAGAAGAAGATCACCCAATGGACCCGGTATCTCACCGTGTTCATTTCGTTGTCGCAGGCGTACACCTTTGCCCTCTTCACCGAGTCCATACCGGGCGCCATTCCGACTCCGGGGTTCTGGTCCCGACTCATCATGGTCGTGACCCTCACGACCGGCGCGATCTTCGTCATGTGGCTGGGCGAGCAGATCACCGAGCGCGGCATCGGCAACGGGATGAGCCTCCTGATCACGTTCTCGATCCTGGAACGGCTCTGGCCGGGCACGCTGCACCTGATCCAGTTCATCCGCAGCAACGTGGTGAGCCCGATTGGCGCGGTGGTCTTCCTGGCAATCCTGGTAGGTGTCGTGGCCGCCGTGGTAGCCATGACGATCGCCGCCAGACGAATTCCCATTCAGATACCCCGCAAGGTCATGGGCCGCGGCCGGATCCGGGAAGGGCAGAAGACCTTCATTCCCATCCGGCTCATCACTGCCGGCGTCATGCCGATCATCTTTGCCCAGACGATCATCATCGTACCGGGGACGCTGGCGAGCTTCACCAAGAATCCGATCCTCACCGAGATCGCCAGCTTCTTCAATCCGGGCAACCTGCCCTACGATCTGACCTTCGCGGTGCTGATCCTGATCTTCAGCTACTTCTACACCTCGATCATCTTCAATTCGGTCGACCTGGCGGAGAATCTGAAGAAGCAGGGCGCGTTCATTCCCGGTGTAAAGCCCGGCGCGAGCACGGCTGACTATATCGACTCGGTCCTCGCGCGAGTCACCTTGCCGGGTGGTCTCTTCCTCGCCTTCATCGCCCTGATCCCGATCCTGGTCTCCAAGTGGGTGGGCGTCCAATCGCAGTTCGGCGGCACCTCGGTGCTGATCGTCGTCGGCGTGCTTCTCGACACGATCGCGCAAGTGGAGCAGCACCGGACCCTGCGCAAGTACGACGGCTTCATGAAGACCGGTCGGGTCAAGTTCAGGGGACGGCAGCAACGATACATGTAAGAGTGAGGTGAGCGGTGAGACGTGAGACGTGAGAGGGCGCCAGCCGAGTTCCCTCTCACTTCTTACCTCTCACTTCTCACCTCTCCTTCCGGAGAAACATGGACATCCTCCTCATGGGCCCGCCCGGCGCGGGGAAGGGAACCCAGGGCGCCTTGCTGGCCGAGGCGCGCGGGCTACCGAAGTTTGCCACCGGCGATCTACTCCGCGACGCAGTCAGGCGGGGCACACCGCTGGGGGCCCGGGCCAAGGCGGTGATGGAGGCTGGTCACCTGGTGAGTGATGACATCATCATGGGCATCGTGGGAGAGGAGCTCGCTAAGCCGGAGGCCGCCAAGGGAGTGATCTTCGACGGGGTGGTGCGAACCATCCCCCAGGCGGAAGGGGTGGAGCGGCTGCTTTCGGACCGGGATCGGCGGATGGACGCGGTGCTGTTCTTCGATGTGACCGACCAGGAAATCCTGAACCGTCTGGCCAAGCGGCGCGCGGTGGAGCAGCGGGCTGACGACGATCCCGCCGCGATCGCCACCCGCCTCGGCGCGTACCGGAAGCAGACCGCGCCGGTGCTCGACTGGTATGAGAAGCGCAATCTGCTCCGCCGCATTCCCGCCGTCGGTTCCGTCGAAGAAATTGCCGCCCGAGTTCGTCGTGCCCTCAACCACTAACATGATCACCCTGAAGTCTGCCCGCGAGGTCGAGATCATGGCCCGGGCGGGACGGATCGTGGCCGGCACGTTGGCGAGGATGCGGGAGCTCCTCCGGCCGGGGATGAGCACGGAGGACTTGGACGCCGAGGCCGAGCGCTTCATCCGAAGCCATGAGGGAGCCCTGCCATCGTTCAAGGGTCTCTACGGCTTCCCCAAGACTCTCTGTACCTCGATCGACGAGGAGATTGTCCACGGTATCCCCTCGCCCCGGCGAGTGCTGGCCGAGGGGAGCATCGTGAGCGTGGATGTGGGGGTGCAGCTGGAGGGGCTCCATGCCGACTCTGCAACGACGCTTCCGGTGGGACGGGTGACTCCGGCCGCAGAGAAGCTACTGCGAGTCACCCAGGAGTGTCTTGCGGCCGGGATCGCCCAGGCCAAGCTGGGGAACCACGTGGGCGATATCGGGTATGCGGTGCAACAGGTTGCCGAAGGGGCGGGCTACGGGATCGTGCGCGAGCTGGTGGGACACGGCATCGGGACCCGGTTCCACGAAGAGCCGCAGATACCCAACTATGGAGCGCCTAAGCGCGGGCCCCGTCTGCTCGAGGGAATGACGCTGGCCATCGAGCCGATGATCACGGTGGGAAGTCCAGTCACCAAGACCCTGCCCGACAAGTGGACCGTCGTCACGGCCGATGGAAGTCTCTCGGCTCACTTCGAGCACACCGTGGTGATCACGGCTGAGGGACCGAGGATTCTGACTACCTTGTAGGTCCGGCCTACCCGATCCGCTCGTCCAACACCTGCCGCACCCGAATCTCCGCTGCTTCCACCTGATCCAACAGCACCACCGCCGATTCGATCATCGGGCGGGTTTCCTCCCGGCCCAGAGTCTTCAGGTTGCTCCGGATGCTCCAGTAGGCGCTGCGGCTCGCCGCCGCGGCGAGGAAGCTGGCGGTTGCAGCGTCTCCGATCGCGGTAGCGACTCCGGACCCGACCATCGCTTCGGCGAGTGCCACCACTTCGCCGGCATCACGCAGCAGCTCCAGCTGCACCCTGGCCGCCTCGAGCAGAGCGGCTCGGCGGGCGGCCTCCCGCGCGGTTCGCTCGAACTCGGTTCCCTGCGGCAAGGTGAGCGCATCCATAAACTCGGCGACGACGATGGCGTCCTGGCTGGCCAGGTCGAGCAAGTCGGCCCGAAGCGCGTCCGCCCGCTCTAACGTCTCCTGCGCGTAGGCATGCACCGCGGCGTATTTCTCCCGCCGGGTAGTGAGGCCGGCGACCATGGTCACCAGCGCGGCCGCGAGCGCGGAGGCCAAGGCGGCTACGGCTCCTCCCGCCGGCGTTGCGTTCGCCGCCGCTACCGCATCGGACCATTGCTGCAGGGAGCTCTCGCCGCCTAGGATCTCGGTATCGTCCATTCGCCTTCCCGAATTACCGGTTCCACAATTTTACTACAGAGGCACAGCGGACGGTGCGCTCACTGTCGCGAGCAGCCAATCGTGGATGTCTGGGTTCCCGGCGACAACCCCCGTGTGCTCGATGCCGATCGCTCGACCGCTAAAGTCGGTAATGGTCCCGCCCGCTTCTCGAATGAGCAGGATGCCGGCCGCTATGTCCCAGGCAGATAGGCGTTGTTCCCAGAAGCCGTCGAACCGTCCGGCTGCCACGTCGGCGAGATCGAGAGCGGCCGACCCGGCTCGTCGGATCCCGCTGGTTGCCGCTGCCACGCGAGCGAACTGATGCTGATATGCCTGGAGATGCGACACATCCTTGAAAGGAAACCCGGTCCCCACGAGCGCGAACTCCGGATCGGTAATCTGGGAAACCGCGAGCCGCCGCTCACCCAGCCACGCCCCCCCGCCGCGGGAGGCAGTATATACCTCGTTCCGCGGCACGTGGAGGACCACGGCTGCTTCGAGCACGTTGTCGACCGCGGCGGCGATGGAAACCGCGTAGCTGGAATAGTCGTGCAGAAAATTCGTGGTGCCATCCAGCGGATCCACAATCCAGACCAGGCCTTCCGTCACGATCTCGGGACTGAGCTCCTCCCCGACCATTCGGCCGCCCGATGGCCCCGCCAGCAGAATCTCCGCTATCAACCGCTCCGCGGTCCGATCCACCTCGGTCACGAAGTCCCGGCTTCCCTTGAGCGTCCAGCTGCCCGGATCGGCGGGGCGCTCGACCTCTCTGAGATAGCGTGCCGCCACCCCAGCCGCCAGCTTGGCCCGATGCAGTAAGTCTAAGGCAGACACCATCTTGTGTGCCCAGTCCGAAGCGGGTAACTTGCCGATCATGCCGCGAATATTCTCAGGGATCCAGCCGTCCGGCGAGCTGCACATCGGCAACTGGCTCGGCGCGGTACAGAACTGGGTCACCCTTCAAAGCAGCTATGAAACGCTGATCTGCGTGGTGGACCTGCACGCGATCACTGGAAAGTACGATCAGGATTCACTGGCCCAGCGAACCCGTGACATGGCGATTGGTCTGCTGGCGGCAGGCATCGATCCCGAGCGGGCCACGCTCTTTGTCCAGTCGCACGTGCCCGAGCATTGCGAGCTCCAATGGTTGCTGAACACCGTGGCGCCGCTCGGCGAGCTCGAGCGAATGACTCAGTTCAAAGATAAGTCACAGCGATTCGAGAGCGTGCCGGCAGGCCTGCTGAACTATCCGGTGCTGATGGCCGCCGATATCCTGCTCTACCGGGCGGACCTGGTTCCCGTCGGCGAGGATCAAATTCAACATCTGGAATTGACTCGAGAGATCGCGCGGCGGTGGAACGCCGAGTTCGGCCGGGGGGAGGCCTTTTTCCCTGAGCCCCAACCGATCTTGACCGAAGCCAAACGGATTACCGGGCTGGACGGGCAAGCCAAAATGTCCAAGAGCCTGGGGAACACCATCGGCCTGCTGGATAGCCCGGAGGAGATCTGGCAGAAGCTGCGGCCGGCGAAAACCGATCCGGCCCGCGTGACCAGGAATGACCCCGGAACCCCTGAAATCTGCAACATTTACCACCTTCACCAGTACTTCTCCCCCCCCGAGACCGTTGCCCTGGTGGCGGAGAACTGCCGGGGGGCCAAGTGGGGGTGCCTCGATTGTAAGCGAGTGCTGGCCGATAATATGGTTGCCGCCCTCAAGCCCATCAGAGAACGGGCCTTCCGGCTTCGGGAGGAGCCCGAGCGGGTGGACGAGATCCTGGCCGACGGGGCCTCCACGGCGCGTCGCATGGCCGGCGAGACCATGCGGGAGGTGCGCGATCGCATGGGGCTCCTTCCGGCCGGAGGCAAGCCGGCGGTTGAGGCGCGGGAGCCATGATCGATTCGGGCCAATCCTTTACTGTGGCGGAAGCCGATGGAAAAGATCATCAAGGCGGCGGTGGAACGGGGTGCCTCCGACCTGCATATCAAAGCCGGCGACGTCTTCCGTGCCCGGATCAACGGCAAGCTGGTTCCGCTCACCAAACAGCGGCTGACGCCGGATCAGACCAAATCCATCGCGCTCAAGCTGATCGCTAACGAAGAGGACCGTGCCAGAATCGACCGGTTGCGGGACTTCGATTGTTCCTGGGGCATGCCCGGGGTGGGCCGATTTCGGGTCAACGTGCTGCGGCAACGGTCGTCCTTCATGATCGTCATGCGGGTTATCCCGTTCACCGTGCCCACCATCGAGGCGCTCCGGCTCCCCGAGGTGTTGAAGCAGGTCGCCGAGTCCGACCGCGGCCTGGTGCTGGTCAGTGGGGTGAGCGGCAGCGGCAAAAGCTCGACCATCGCGGCCATGGTTCACCACATCAATCGCACGCTCCACAAGCACGTGGTCACCATCGAAAATCCCATCGAATTCCTGCATCGAGACCTGACCTGCTCCATCACCCAGCGCGAGGTGGGGGTCGACACCGACAGCCTGGCGGTCGGTCTGCGGGCGGCGCTGCGGCAAGACCCGGATGTCGTCGTGCTGGGCGAAATGGCCGATGCCGCGACGATCGATACCGCCATGAAGGCGGCCGAGACCGGACGTCTGGTCATCGGAACCCTGTCCACGCCGGACGTGGTGACTACGGTCGAGCGCCTGGTGGGAACCCTGCGGCTGGAGGAACGCGAGGTCGGCCGGCTGCGGTTGTCCGAATCTCTGCGCGCTATCGTGTCGCAACAGCTGCTGCCGATGAAGGACGATGATGGCAGGGTACCGGTGGTTGAAGTGCTGATTGCCACGCCGGCCGTTCGCGAGTGCCTGAAGGATGCCGACCGGGTCGGCCAGGTCAAACGGATCATGGCCGACGGACGCAAGGAGCTCGGCACCCAGACCTACGAGCAGCACCTCGACGACTTGATCGAGGCCGGTCAGATCACCGACGACACCAGGCGGGCGGCTCTGGCCGCGGCCGGCGGCGGTTTTGCCACCACCAAGCGCGCCAGACGGGCGGCGGCCTCCTGAGACACAAGGGCGGTACGTGGTAACGCTCGATCAAACAATCCGTCAGATCCTCGCCCTTCCCCGTGAAGCCGGCACTCCCGAAGCCGAGCTGGCCCGGGAACACGTCACCCGCTACCTCAGCGATCTGGGCTACAAGGTTCAGGTCCAGACATTCACCTTCACGCCGGCCAGTCTCCGGGCTTTTCCGGTGTTTGGCGCCGGTCTCGGCGGACTCGCCCTGATCTTGCTCCCGTTCCTTGCCTCCGCCCATTTGCCCGCCTGGGCGCCTCTGGTTCTGTGGATGTCGGGGCTGCTCGCCTTGGCCGTCGTTGCCGGCGGGATCGGCCTCGGTTGGGTTCCTCTGGGTGAAGCGCTCCGCGAAGACGCCAATCTGATGGCCACCCGAGGCGGCACACCCCGACGGTGGATTGTTGCTCATCTGGACTCGAAGGCTCAGGGCCATTCCATGGCGGGCCGCCTCGTAGCGGTATGGACCGTGGGCCTGGCCATCGTCGCCTTGAGCCTGCTCACTCTCTCCCGGCTTTGGGGACCTCTAGCTCCGGTCTGGCTCGCCATCGGAGCGGGTCTGGCAGTGGTGGCTGGCGTTCTGGCGGGGAAGGGCAGGCTCCGTGGCCGCTCCCTTGGCGCCCGGGACAACGGCACTGGAATTGTGGCTGCCCTCGCCGCCGCCGAGGCCTGCTCCGATCCGAGCGTGGGCATTCTGATCACGGGCGCCGAAGAATTCGGGCTGGTTGGGGCGCGGGTGTTTGCCCGGCTAACCGGTGACCTTCAGGAAATCGAGTTCATCAACATTGACACCGTGGATCAGGAGGGTTGCCTTTATCTGGTGTCCCACAATTCGGCCGGCGAGCGTCTCGCCCGCCACCTGGAGCCTGTGCTATCCGCCCTTGACGTTCCCCTCAAGCACCGACGATTGCCGGTCGGCATTTTCGTAGACAGCGCACCACTCGCGCGGGCCCATGCGCCGGCGATCACCATCGGACGGCTGACCTGGGCCACACTTCGTCGAATCCATACGCCGGAGGACACCCCGCACGGGCTCTCCCTGGACACCGCCTACCGAGTCGGAAAGGCGATCGTGTCGAATTGACCTTTCAATTGGGGCGCGATAGGTTTGCCCGAGGATTCAGGAGCCCCGTGAGGGGCTCTTTGTTGTTTCAGCCGGGAGCCGACATGTTCGACGCGAAGACCACCTGCATGGTGGTGGTCGGGGCACAGTGGGGAGACGAAGGGAAGGGCAAGCTGGTCGACGTGCT
Organism: Gemmatimonadales bacterium; assembly: GCA_035997125.1. GTDB lineage: Bacteria > Gemmatimonadota > Gemmatimonadetes > Gemmatimonadales > GWC2-71-9 > CAVVWJ01. Next base: position 891 of record DASYIX010000075.1, on the reverse strand, counting down.
GGCCGAGCGGGCGGACTTCGTGGTGCGCTACCAGGGCGGCGCCAACGCCGGTCATACCGTGGTCATCGGCGACAAACAGTTCGTGCTGCGGCAGATACCCTCAGGTATCCTGCACTCCCGAGTCACCTGCGTCATTGGCAACGGAGTGGTGCTGGAGCCGGAGAATCTGTTCCACGAGCTGGACGCCCTCCATGAACGCGGCATCAACACCGAGGGCCGCCTGTTCGTGTCCGACCGAGCTCACCTGGTCCTGCCGTATCACAAGCTGCTGGACGCCGCGAGCGAGCGGAGCCAGAAGCTGGGCACTACAGGACGCGGCATAGGGCCGGCCTATGAGGACAAATACGGACGCCGCGGAATTCGCGTGGTTGACCTCCATCGCCCGGAGTGTGCGCGACCCCTGTTGAGCGACCGGGTCAAGCGGGCGAATCAGCTGCTGGAGCTCATGGGCAGTGGAGAGCGCGCTCACCTGGATGAGCATGTCACGTTAATGGAGCGTCTGGCGCCAAGACTGCTCCCCCTCGCGGCCGACACGGGACTCATGGTGCATCGCGCAGTCCGCGAAGGACGCAGGGTGCTGCTGGAAGGCGCCCAAGGGGCGCTGCTCGACGTGGACCACGGTACCTATCCCTACGTCACCTCCTCCAATACCACGGCTGGGGGGGCTGCTGTCGGCGCCGGAATCGGTCCCACGGGGATCGACGGCGTGCTCGGCGTGGTGAAAGCCTATACCACCAGGGTAGGCAATGGTCCGCTTCCCACCGAGGCCGGGAGTCCCTATGGCGAGCGGCTGCGAGAGCTGGGAGGCGAGTTCGGTGCGGTGACTGGTAGGCCGCGCCGCTGTGGCTGGTTTGATGCCACCGTGGTGCGGTATGCGGCCCGGGTGAATGG
>DASYIX010000074.1:0-2878 GCA_035997125.1 Gemmatimonadales bacterium | reverse complement strand
GGATTCCCGGCGGCGGTCCGACTGGTGTCCGCCTTGGCGCCCGTGTAACCGTAGGCCTTGTAGGGGCTTGGATCAGGAGACGGGCGCGAGCGGGCAGCAGTCTGGGCTGCCGCCGAGATCGAGAACGTCACCAGAAGCGCGACAACGAGTCCGAGAATTCGCATGGCGCCAACCTAGATCAGCATAGTCAAGCAGGCGTCAAGCCGAATTCTCCGCGCGGCGCTTGACGTCGGAACCCCGAAGCCCAGAACGACGTGCTTGGCTGATGGTTCGCTGCGCTCGGCTCCGCCTATACCGATGATACTTGACTGATCGGTCAAGATGTACTAAGATATCGTATGGCTCGAACCAAGTCTTTCGATGAAGCGGCCGTGCTGGACCAGGCCCTACAGCTCTTCTGGGAACGGGGCTACGAGGGCACCTCCCTGGCCGACCTCGAGACCCACCTGGGGCTCGGCCGGCAAAGCCTCTATAACTCCTTCGGCGACAAGCACGCCCTCTTCCTCAAGGCGCTGGAGCGATACCGCCGAAGGGTCAGCGACCCCGCCCTGGCCCAGCTCAATTCCCCGGAAGCAGGCTTCGACACTATTCGCCAGTTCTTCGGTCGGGGTGTCCAGGCATTTACCTCTGACACTCGGCGGGGCTGTCTCGTGGCCAATACGATCTCCGAGCTCGGCTCGGGCGACGGCGACGCGCTGGTGCGCTGCAATCATTCCCGGGAGGACATGGAGCGGGCTTTCCGGAACGCGCTGACTCGGGCCAAGGCGCGCCGGGAGCTGCCTAAGACCCTCGATGTCGAAGCCACGGCAATGCTCCTGGTGATTCAGAACTATGGACTGACCCTCCTGGCCAAGGCCGGTGCGACAGCGACCCAGCTGCACGCGGCCGTGGAGGCGCTGTTGGCAGGTCTGAAGTAGCCTTTTTGTGTTCGGTTTTTGACTGCTTGGTCAACTAAGGAGGATCCAATGTCGACGGGACTGAAGATCGAGGGACGGGTGGCGCTGGTGACCGGCGCGAATCGCGGGATCGGGCTGGCGCTGGTCGAAGCGCTGCAGGAACGAGGGGCGCGTAAGATCTATGCGGGGACGCGGAAGCCCGAAGCGCTGGCCGACCTCGCCGGCTTGAGCCGGGGCGTGGTGATTCCGCTCCGGCTCGACATCACCGATGAAACCGAAGTGCGGCAGGCAGCCAGCCAGGCCAGCGATGTCGATCTCCTGATCAACAATGCGGGAATTGTGTCCCATACGTTCGCCGGGTTCGAGGATCCGATCTGGCTCGATGCCGCCCGGCGGGAATACGAGACCAACGTGCTAGGCTCGCTCAGGGTCTCCCAGGCGTTCGTACCGGTGCTCGCCCAGCAGGGCGGCGGCACGCTGGTGAATGTGAGCTCGGTGGCAGGATTGGTGGGCTTGCCGATGCTGCTCACCTACAGCACCACCAAGGCAGCGCTGCACTCATTGACCCAGAGCACCCGGGAGATGCTCCAGGGCCAAGGCACCCGGGTCGTGGGGGTCTACCCCGGTCCGGTGGAGACTGAAATGTCTTCCAAGATCCCCATTCCGAAGGCCTCGTCGTCCAGCGTGGCGCACGCCATCCTCGACGGGCTCGAGCTGGGCCTGGAAGAGATCTATCCTGACTCCTTCGCGAGACAGGCCGGTGAGGTGTACGCGGTAAATCCGAAAGGACTGGAGCGTCAGATGGCGGCGACGAGCGCGGCGCTGGACTGATGGACAGGCGGGCAGGCGGACGGGCGGTCTGAAGTCATTGCGAGGGGCGCCCTCGCAATGACTACGCCTTCAAAGCGATGAAGAGGCTCCCAGTCACCATCAACACTCCTATCGCCATCTTCACCGCGGCCGCGGCGGCCCGGCCGAGGACGGCGCCCCACCCCGCCTTCGCCGCAACGCCCGAGTGCCGCTGCCGGGTGTATTCGAACACTGCCGCTCCCACGAACGACCCCACGAAGCCGCCGATCACCGACCCGATGATCGGCACCGGGACCCCGACGATCGCACCCACGATTCCGCCGATCAGCGCGCCCCAGCCCGCCCGGCTCGACCCACCGTACTTCTGGGCGTAGCGGAAGCCGATCCAGCTCTCGAACACTTCGCCGATCAGCGCCAGCGCGGTCGCGATCGCGATGAACCAGACACTCAGGGTCTGGAAGTTGGTGAGCCAGCCGTAGCCCAGGATCCCCAGCAGGATGAGCCAGAGCCCGGGAAGGCCCAGGGGAATGAGGAACAGGCCCACCACGCCGGTGATGAGGATGAGGAGAACGGGAGAGACGTTACCACTCATGGTCGATCCGTGCTCTCTCGCAGCAATCCCTCGAGCTCGGCCCGCACCTGCGCCACCTGCGGTTGCAGCCGCGGCTCGGCGCCGGAGCGAAGCGCGAGATAGCGCCGGTAGGCGCGGATGGCACCCTCGCGGTCGCCGTTCAGTGCCGCCAGCCGTCCCTCCTCCCGATGGTAGGTCACGTAGATCGGGGCCGAGGTCAGATCGAACACCCGCCGCCGGATCGCGGCCAAGGCCCGGGGCAGATCACCTTGCTGCTCGAACAGCCGGCTCGCGATCAGGTTTCCGGCGAGGGCGAAGGGGATGAAGCTCACGTCGACCAGCGCCGAGTCGAGCTGGCCCAGCAGCTTCGGGAGGTCGGGCGAGCGCCGCTTGGCCGCGACCTGCGCCTCGAGCAGCAGGGCGTAGGCGGTGGGGACCTCGCGCAGCCACGCGCTGTCATGGGGAACCCGCACCCGCCTGAGATCCGCCATCGCTCGCTCGGCCAGATCGAGTCGCCCCCGATCGATGGCCCATTGGCCACCAGCGAACCGCGCTGTCGCCGCGACCGGCCCGAGCTCAAGCGGTTTTCCGATCGCGGCTG
>DASYIX010000073.1:0-7478 GCA_035997125.1 Gemmatimonadales bacterium | reverse complement strand
TACCGGTCGGCGTCGTCCCACAGCTCCCGGTCTGAGCTCACCATGCCGAGGTTGTGGTAGACGATGGCGCAGCCCCGGTCGTTGCCGATGCTCTCGAACGCGACGAGGGAGCGCTGGTAGTGCGTGAGGGCCTGTGCCAAGGCCCCTTGGATGTTCGCCAGGATCCCCAGATTCTGTTCGGTGCGCCCGCGCAGCTCGGCGCTGGCTCCGCCCAGCTCCAGCGCCCGGTAGAACTTCTCCCGGGCCGCGTCGATGGACCCGGCCTCGAAGTCGAATCCCGCAAGGGCATTGAGAGCCTCGGCCGCGAGCACGTTGTCGCCGATCTCGGCGGCGGTCTGCTGGCTGCGTTGGCACAGCTTCCGTGCCAGGTCCGGCTGATCCCGGTGATGGTGGACCACGCCCAGCCGGCGGAGTGCTTCCGCAAGGACCCCATGCTGAGCGTCGCGTTCGGCCGCTTGAATGGCGGCCTCATACGACTTCACTGCCTCCGTCATGCGACCGGCCCGCTCATGGTCCCGGGCCTCGCGGAGAAAATCAGCCGAGTGCTGGAGATCGTTGGTCACGGTCAGTACGCCACGGCATAGCGGGAGAAGTGATTGATCAGACCTCTGACCTGGCTACTACTCGTGAGGTCCAGCGAGGGGGTCAACTCGAGAATATTGAGCGTCTCGTCGGTGTAGACGACCCGCTTCAACCGCTGGACGTTCGAACAATTGTTGTAGCTCAGGAAAAGCTCCGCCGGCACCGCGAACTGCAGCCCCTCGGGACTGAGACGGACCGAGCTTACCGGTCCCTCGACCTGCTCGGCAGTAATGCTTACATCTGCCGAGAGTGCGTTCTGGGGTATCCTGAGGCTGTGATTGCCCACATTGATCTGCCCGCCTCCGGGGCCGATCACCGCGGTGGTTACGGCATATTCCTGCAGCTGGCACAAGAGAAGAGTGCTCTTGTCAGGCGTGCTGCCGCTGTCCGCCGGAGGGGTGGTGCTGCCCGACGGGGCCCCGGTACCGCTGTCAGGCGGTGTTACGCTGCTATCCGTCGGCGTCACTGTGCCGCTGTCTACCGGCGGTGTACCCGGTGCTCCAACCGCCGGGGTATCGCCGCCGCCCTGGGTCGCCAGGGGCAGTTCCCCCGCGGTACAGCTCACCCCAACCAATAGGGCCAGCGCCAGGCCGAGGATCCGAACGTTACGCAAGGCTCTCCTCCAGCTGGTTGATCCTGAGGGCGACATCCGCCAGGTCTACCCGAGCACCCAGCCGGTAAAACAGGCGGGAGGCGGCGCTCAGCAGTTCCAGCGCCGCTTCCTTACATCCTATTGCAACGTAGAGCAGCGCGAGCTCGCGGGAGGCCTCGGCCTCGCTCAGCAGCGATCCGGTCTGCACCGCCAGCTCGATCGCCGAGCGCAGCCGCGATTCGGCGAGGGGATACTGTCCCAGCTCCCGGTAGCTCTGCCCGATCACCTTGTAGGAGTCGGCCTTATCGAGGATGCATCCCAGTTGATCGAAGATGCCGAGCGCGTTCTCGGCATTCTGCCGCGCCTGATCGTATTGCCGGCGGCCCAGGTAGACCTCGGCGGTGTTCAGCAGGTTCAGTCCCTCCAGGTGGAGGTCGCCGATCTCCTGGGCAATATCGAAGCTCAGTTGGTAGTACTCGTCGGCCTCATCCCACCGCTCGAGATCCGCGCTTACCATCCCCAGGTTGTGGTAGGCGATGGCGCAACCGCGTCGGTCGCCAATGCTCGCGAAGGCCAGTAGCGACCGCTGGTAGTGAGCCAGTGCCTCAGTCATGGAACCCTGGACGTTGGCGAGGATGCCCAGGTTCTGCTCGGCGCGGCCGCATAGCTCGGCGCTGCCTTTACCCAGCTCGAGCGCCCCTCGAAACTTCTGCCGGGCCGACTCGATCTGGCCGCCCTCGAACTCGAAACCCGCGAGCGCATTCAGCGCCTCTGCGGCCAGAATGGTATCGCCGAGTTTGCTGGCAATTTCCTGACTGCGCTGGCACAACTCCTGGGCCAGGACCGGTTCGTGCCGCTGGTGATGGACAATGCCCAGCCGGCGCAGCGACTCGGCCAGGATAGCGGGCTGGGTGTCTCGCTCGGCGGCATCGATGGCGGCGTTATACCACTGCACCGCCTCCACCATGCAGCCGCTCCGCTCCTGGGCCAGTCCTTCCCGCAAAAAATCCCACGCGCCAGCGGACCCGGTCTCCTGGGTCCACCGCGCGAGGGGGAACGAGCGTAGACCTGAGCTCATGAACTCAGTAGGCCACCGCGTAGCGGGAGAAATGATCGATCGGCGCGGCGATAGTGCGCGCCTTGAGCACATCCAGCGACTTCAGAATTTCGAGGACCTCGAGCTGCTCGCTCGTGTAAACGATCGACTTGGGAACGTCGACGTTTTGGCAGTTCTGGTAGTTCAGGACCAGGGTGGCCGGCGTGGCGAACTGGAGACCCTCGGGACTGAATCGCACCGAGTTGGTCGAACCGGGGATCTGCTCGGCCTTGATTCGCACGGAGGAGCGAAGCGCGCCCCTGGGGATCACCAGGGCGTTGTTGCCCACCCTGATCGTGCCACCCCATGGCCCGACGGTCTCGTACTCGACGTCATACCGCTGTTGCTGGCAGGTGAGCAGTCCGGTGACGTTCAGCAGCTGGTTGACCAGCCCTCCAACCAGATGGACGACACCCCCGACTACGTTGCCTACCGTACCGAGCAAACCACCCGTGCCACCGACCAGATCACCCAGTCCGTCGAGCAAGAGCGGTTGCGATTGCAGCTGAACCGGCTGGGCCACCGGCTCCATCGGATTGCTGTCGGCCGAGCTGCAGCTCACGACAGTCGTGAGGAGCAGTGCCAAACCGAGAATCGAAAGTCTGCGAGGCCAACTCATGGACGCTGCTCCGAGGAGGAGGTGAATGTCATCAGACTGTAGAATGAACGGCCCAGTTACTCGTTGGCATTCCCACCCTCATCGCCCCCATTGCCACCGCCGTTATCGTCACCGGCATTCGAGTCATTGCCGCTGCCGTTCTCATCGTTGCCGCCGGCGTTCTCATCGCCCTGCCGGAGGATTCCCTGTTCGTTGCCGCCACTTTCGTTCTGGTCGCCGGCATTGTCGTCATCGCCGCCCTGGTTCCCCCTCTGAGCCTTGCAACAGCTCGTCAGATCGATGGCACGTGACGGGGGAGTCGCTCCGCCCAGTAGTGCGGCCAGCAGCCCGATGGTGACCAGCCTGCGATTCGATCTCATTGGGGGATTTCTCCTCAGAGCTCGATGAGTAGTGGGCGACGACACCGCGACCGACGCCTCCGCCCACCGCCCGCTTTACTCGGTGAAATCGGGTGCCTCGGTTCTGGTCGGCGACGCGAACATTAAAATTGACAGGCGCTTAGGAAGCAAAGAGTGTGCCCCCTGAAGACCGGGGTGTCAAAAAATTGATGTGCAGTTATGCGTCAGGACGCAGGAGAAAGGAGAAACAGAGGTTGGTGTGAAGGGGTGCTGCCGGCCTGTCAGCATTCGCTACGAAATGCAATTCCTGCAGCCGTGTGGGGCGGGCGCAGATCCCACGTTATTCGCGCGAATCGCCGCTCCGGACCCGGGCTGAGGCAGTGCGATTCCCTGCGCTCCGGCGCAGGACATAGGCGTAGATGGCGAGGTTCAGCAGCAGCACGACGGCGCCGAGCAGCAGTTGGATGTGTCGGGTGAGAGCGGAGGGATACAGCGCAGGCAGGATGTAGTGCTCGACGAATCCATCCTGGTAGCCGACCTCTCCTGCCCTGGCTCTGAGCGAATTCTCCAGCGGCGTGAGCGGGCAGATCCACCCAGTGAATTCAATCAAGGCGCCCCAGATCGCAGCGGGGACGTGCAGGTATGCGACCCGGGGCCACCGCAAAACGAGCAGCCCGCCGAATACCACGAAGAGCACGAAGAGAAAATGAACAGCGACGATGAGATCAGCTAACACACTTGTCACCCTGAGCCAAGCGCGGGGGTGACATCCTTCCCGTCCTTCCCGTCCTTCCCGTCAGGCGGTCTGCAGCTCTCGTCCCTTCTGATTCTCCTCCGCCACCTTGGCCGAGACCTCTGGAGGCGCCTCAGCGTACTTGTGGAACTTCTGCCGATGAGTTCCCCGGCCGTGGGTAATCGAATGCAAGTTGGTGGAGTATTTGTACATCTCCGCCTCGGGCACGATTGCCCGAACCCGGGTCAGCCGCCCGTCGCTCTCGGTACCCAGGATCTGACCCCGGCGGGCGCTGAGATCGCCCATCACGTCGCCCAGCACATCGTCCGGCGCCCACACATCTACCTCCATCAGCGGCTCGAGCAGGATCGGCCGGGCCTTCGGGGTGACGTTTCTGAACGCCATGATGCCGGCCATCTTGAACGACATCTCGTTGGAATCCACGTCATGGTACGAGCCGTCGAAGCACTCCACCTTGAAGTCCACCAGCGGATACCCGGCAATCACGCCTCGCACCGCGGCCTCCTGGATCCCGCGATCCACTGCCGGGATGTACTTGTTCGGAATGACACCCCCCACGATCTCGTCCACGAACTCGTAGCCCGCCCCCCGCGGCAGTGGCGCGACCCGGATCCAGCAGTCGCCGTACTGACCTCGTCCGCCGGATTGCTTCTTATGCTTCCCCTGGCCCTCCGCTCTTCCTTTGATGGTCTCGCGGTAGGCCACCCGGGGCCGGGCCAGCTCGGCGTGCACCCCGAATTTCCGCTCCAGCCGGTTGAGGATGGTGTCGAAGTGTCGCTCGCCCATGCCGTGAATCAGGGTCTGGCCCAGCTCCGAGTTGTATTCGAAGTGGAAGGTCGGGTCTTCCTCGTGCAGCTTGTGCAGCCCGGCGGCGAGCTTATCCTCCTCGCCCCGCTGCTTGACCACCACGGCCGCGGTGGCCACCGCGTCAGGGAACGGAATTGGCGGCAGCCGCACCGGGTGCTCCCGCCAGCAGAAGGTGTCGCCGGTGTGGGTGTCCTTGAGCTTGGCCACCGAGCCGATGTCCCCGGCTGAAAGCCGCTCGATCTCGACCCGCTCTTTTCCCTGCTGCACCGACAGGTGGTTCAGCTTCTCTACCGTCTCGTGCTCGGCGTTGAACACCTCGCTGCCGTTTCTGATTTCCCCGGTATAGAGCCGGAAGAGGGTGACGTCGCCCACGTGCGACTCGGACAGAGTCTTGAACACCCGGCCGACCAGTGGCGCCTCCACCGGCGGCTTCACCTCGGCCGGTGAGGGAAGCAGCTCGACCATCTTCTTGAGCAGGGTGCGGGTGCCGTAGGTCAGCTCGCCGCTGCCGCAGAAGAGCGGCACCACGCTGCCGTCGATCACCGCCTGCTTGACCGCGCGGATGAAGTCCTCGCGGGGAATCTCCTCGCCACCGAGGTAGCGCTCGATCAGGGTATCGTCGGTCGAGGCCACCGCCTCGGTCAGCTGCTCGCTGTACTGCTTGAAGAGGGCCTCGTATTCCGGCGGGATCGGCACCACCTCGTACTCCCCGGTCTTGGTGCCCTTCTTGTAGAAGTGGCAGTGGCCGGAGAACAGGTTGATGATCCCGTGGAAGTCGTGGCCATCGCCAATGGGGATCTCCACCGGCACGACCTTGGGTGTCAGATGGGCCTTCACGTCGTTGAAGACCCGCTCGAAGTCGGCGTGCTCCTTGTCCATCAGGGAGACGAACAGGAGCCGGGGCAGATGGAGCTGGTCGCAGACTTCCCAGACCTTTTCGGTGCCCACTTCCACCCCTCCCGTACCGCTGAGGACGACGACGGCGGCATCGGCCGCGTGCAGGCCGCTGACGACCTCGCCGAAGTAGTCGAGATAGCCCGGGGTGTCGATGAGGTTGAGCTTGGTGTCGAGCCATTCGGCGTGGCCGAGGCCCAGATTGATGGAGTGCTTGCGTTCGATTTCGTCGGGGGAGTAGTCGGTGAGCGTGGTACCGTCTTTGATGTTGCCGTGGCGCCGGCTGGCGCCGCTTACGAAGGCCAGGGCGTCAACCAGGGATGTCTTCCCGCTGGCCCCGTGCCCGACGAACGCCACGTTTCTTATGGCGTTGGAGCCATAGACCTTCATGGCCTCCACCTCCTCGGATAGGTTGAATTTTGAAGGTGGGGGGAGAGAGGGCGGTTGTCATATTGGAGGGGGCTATTGGCTGTTGGCTGTTGGCTGTTGGCTGTTGGCTGTTGGCTGTTGGCAAGCCTCGGCCCGAATAGTTCACGCGGATGGACGGAGTCACAACCCTGAATTGGATTCGGTGCTTAGCCAGTGGCGAATAGCCAATAGCCAATAGCCAATAGCCAACAGCCAACAGCCAATAGCGAAGAGCGAATAGCTCCTGTGTTGGCCGTCACTAGTTTTCTGGGAGTTAAGATCCCGCCAAAGTGATTGCGATTTCGTAGGTTATCGCGCGGTAAGCCAGGGCCAATTCGAAAAGACCCGCAGTACCCACTCCCGGCAGCCCCTCGGGATGGGAGATACGACTGACCCTGCTAGGAAGACTCGATGATAAATGTCATGTACGAGCTGGATAGAACGATCGATCAGAATACCGCAGCACGAGCGGTGGAGAAGGTGCTCCGGTTTCATCAGCAGGCGCTTTCAGGCATTACCTGCCCCACCCACCAGGAAACCCCGTGGCTCAAGGTCAGTGGAGGCTCGGTGCGTGACCTCGCCGTCAGCGTCGAGTCCTGCTGTCCGGCCCTGAGCGAGAAGGTGGAGGCCCGCATCGAGGGTATCTCCCGGAGGAATGACTGAGATGCCATTCCCTCCCGAGGTGGAGGCATTCGCTCAAGCCGCCATCCGCTTGCCGCACAGTCGCCTTCGCCAGATCGACCGCCAATGGGACCGGCTTCAGGCCGACCGGAGAGTCATCAGCGAGGTGGTGCAGGGCAACAACGAGATTCGGGCGCAGATGGGCCCGCTCCGCGACTACATCACGATCTCGGCCCGCATGGCCGAGGCCACCGGGGTGGCAGAAACCGGCCCCAGCTCGATGCTGGTCGAGGAAGTGGTGGAAGCGATTCTGCCGGCGGCCCGGGCGGTGCTCATGCGAGGCCTGCTCGAAAAATCCGCCACGCCCGCCCGCGCGGCGGCCTTCGCGGCGCTGACGGCGCCGTTTCGGGACATACTGCCAGGACGGGAAGGCTAAACAAACGCCTCATCCCATACGAAGTGTGGGATCTGCCTCGCCACGCTCGGGATGACGGAATTCCTTCCGTCCTTCCTACTTTCCCGTCATTCCCGTCATTCCCGCGGCGGCCACCGCGGTCCGCCCCTTCGGGTTCAGATCGATGAGATAGTCGGGATTGGTGCGGTCCAGTTTGGGCCACAGGGAATAGTGGTCGGGCGCGATGATCCCGCCCATCACCCCCATCACTCCGATGATCGAGTCCTTGGGGCTTCCCTGGTACACCGCCACCAGCCGGTACTGCCGGCCGGCGATCAGGTGCGGTCCCCGTCCGAAGATGCCGTAGAGCCCG
>DASYIX010000072.1:0-41524 GCA_035997125.1 Gemmatimonadales bacterium | reverse complement strand
GAGCATCGCCACCTGTGGCTCCGCAGCCGGCGCCAGGTGGCCATCTTCAAAGTACGCCACGAGGTGGAGCAGGCGATCCGCGATTTCTACGACCAGCGCGGATTCTACCTCGTCGACTCGCCCATCCTCACGGCTGCCCAGGGAGAAGCCGGCGGCATGTTCGAGACCGAATACTTCGACCTCGGCAAGGCCTATCTGGCGCAGACCGGCCAGCTCTACGTCGAAGCGGCGGCGGCGGCGCTGGGCAAGGTCTACTGCTTCGGCCCGACCTTTCGCGCCGAGAAATCCAAGACCAGGCGGCATCTCACTGAGTTCTGGATGGTCGAGCCCGAGGTGGCCTTCAACGACTCCGACGCCAACATGCGGCTCCAGGAAGAGTTGGTGAGCTACCTCGTCGGCCGGACCCTCGACCGGAGGAGCGAGGAGCTGAAGGAGTTGGAGCGCGACGTCGCCCCACTGGAGCGGGTGCAGGCTCCCTTTCCGCGGATCTCCTACAGTGACGCGGTGACACGCCTCAACGCACTGGGATCGGACATGAGCTGGGGAAGCGATCTGGGGGGAGATGACGAGACTCTGCTCGCGCGAGAGTACGATCGGCCGATCCTGGTGTACAACTATCCCAAGCAGGTGAAAGCCTTCTATATGAAGGAGAACCCGGCCGACCCACGGACCGTCCTCAACAACGATTGCCTGGCCCCGGAGGGATATGGAGAAATCATCGGCGGCTCGCAGCGGGAGGACGATTACGACAAACTGCTCAGCCGCATCAGAGCACAGGGACTCGACCCTGAGGCGTATCGCTGGTACCTGGACCTCCGCAAGTACGGTACCTTCGTGCACTCCGGCTTCGGCCTCGGCATCGAGCGCACGGTGGCGTGGATCTGTGGGATCCCCCACATTCGCGAGGCGATTGCGTTCCCCCGTCAGATCCACCGGTTGTACCCGTAGGGGCACGTGGCCCTACGGCGCCCGAGACGTCTCCTTTACTTCATTCCATAATCCGTCCAAGACTTCCAGGCCGGCCGACGAAACCTCGATCCCGCGCTGGGAGGCGAGTCGCTCGATCTCCTCGAACCGCAGGCGGAACTTCCGATTGGCCCGATCCAGCGCCGGGCCGGGTTGAACTCCTGCCTTCCGGGCGAGATTGACGGCCGCAAAGAGCAGATCGCCGATCTCATCCACCAACTCGTCGCTCGGCGGTCGTCCGGGTGTGTTGGGATCCGGTCTCACCGGCTGTTCTTCTTTCCCCATGGCCTGCAACTGATCCTCGACCTCGGAAAGCTCCTCTCGAACCTTGGCCAGGGGCCCATCCACGTCAGGCCAGTCGAATCCGACCGAGGCGGCGCGCTCTTGCAGCCGAACGGCCATCAGCAGGGAAGGCAGGGTGGGCACCAGGCCCGACAGGACCTGACCACTCCGCTCTCGTCGCTTGATCCGCTCCCACGGCTCAGCCTGACCCAGGTCGAACAGGTGAGGATGACGCCGCCGCATCTTGGCCTCGAGCTCGCCGGCCACCTGGTCGGCGGTAAACTCTCGCTGTTCCTCGGCGATGACCAATTGGAAAGCGAGGTGCAGGAGCAGATCCGCCAGTTCCGTCCTGACGGCTGCGAGATCGTCTCCAGCCAGCGCGTGGTCCAGCTCCAGGACCTCCTCGACCAGATAGGGACGCAGCGTTTCTCGGGTCTGTGCCCGATCCCAGGGACACCGCGTCCGCAAGTCGCGCACGGTCGCCATCGCTCGTCCAAGCGCTGAATTGTCTTGCATTTTAGCCCTCGTGCCGAATATCATACCGCCGGCTCACCATGACCTTTTCCTCCGAGACGATACGCGCCTGGGTAGATGTCGACCTGGCTGCGCTGGTGGCCAACGCGCGCACGATCGCTGCGGTCAGTGGCAGCCGGTTGTTGCCGATGGTCAAAGCTAACGGCTACGGAGTGGGGGCGGTGGAGGTTGCCCGGGCTCTCGAGTCGGTCGATCCCTGGGGATTCGGCGTTGCCTCCCTGGACGAAGCCGAGTCGCTGCGGACCGCCGGAATATCCCGTCCGATTCTGGTGGCGACTCCCCTGTTGCCCCAGTGGATCGAGCGCTGCCTCGAGCTCGACCTCCGTCCCTCGATCGGTGATCCTGCCGCCCTCGATGCCTGGATCAGCCGCACCGCGCGGCCGTTTCACCTTGAGGTCGATACCGGCATGAGCCGGGCCGGCGTTCGCTGGGACGATCACGCCGCTCTGGCGCGGTTGCGCGCGTCGCTGATGAGTGCGCCCGGGTGGGAAGGGGCATTCACTCACTTTCTTGACGCCGAAACGGATATGGCGGGCACCGAGCGGCAATGGAACCGGTTTCAGGAGACGCTGAGCGCTTTACCCAGGCGCCCGGCGTTGGTCCACGCCGCCAACAGCGCGGCTGCGTTGCGGGGAAAATGCTTCGCCGGCGATCTCGTTCGCCCAGGCATCTTTCTCTATGGCGGGGTTGTGGGCAACGCCAAGCCCCGGTCGGTTGTCGCCCTCAGGGCACGCGTGATCGCAACTCGCTCGATCGGCCGGGACGACACCGTCGGGTACGCCGCGGCGTGGCGGGCGGAGCAGCCCTGCGTCGTCGCAACCCTTTCCATCGGATATGCGGACGGTCTCCCTCGCTCGGCCGGGCCCCAGGGAGTGGGGCCCCGAGAGATCGAACTGAACGGCAAGCTGGTTCCGCTGCTCGGACGAGTCACAATGGACATGTGCATGGTGCTGGTCAAGCAGGATGTGGCCATTGGGGACATCGCCACCGTCTACGGCGGACTGATCTCGATCGATCGTCAGGCCGAGGCTGCGGGGACCATCTCCTATGAGCTGCTCACCCGGCTCAGCCCCCGACTGCCGCGGCGGTATGGGAGGTCAGCGTAATGCGCCGCGCCGCCATCATCGTGCTTGACGGTGTGGGGATCGGTCCCGCGCACGATTGCGCCTTGTATGGGGACGAGAGAAGCAATACCCTCGGCAACGTGGCCCGCGCCGTCGGCGGCCTGTTGCTTCCCCAACTGGAAGCGCTGGGCCTCGGCCGATGCGGGGTCGTGGATGGCGTCGCGCCGATTGGCTCGCCTGGGGCGGCATTCGGGGTATGCGAGCCGGCCAGCCCTGGCAAGGACAGCACGACTGGGCACTGGGAGATCTGTGGGCTCATCCTGGCCCAGCCATTCCCCACTTATCCTGGTGGCTTTCCCTCTGCGCTGATCGAAGAGTTTGCCCGTCGCACTGGCCGTCAGGTGCTGGGGAACAAGCCGGCATCGGGCACGGCGGTGCTGGATGAGTTCGGCGCCGAGCACTATCGCACCGGGAGCTGGATCGTCTATATCTCCGCGGACAGCGTCTTTCAGATCGCGGCCCACGAGGGCAAGGTACCTCCCGCCGAGCTGTACGCTGCTTGTGAGACAGCCCGCGAGATTCTCCAGGGCGAGCACGCGGTGTCGCGGATCATCGCTCGGCCATTCGAGGGCGAGCCGGGATTCTGGAAGCGCACGCCCCGACGCCGAGATTTCAGCCTGCCACCTCCGGGTCCTACTCTGCTCGACCGGCTGGAAGAACGCTGCATTCCCCGAGTCGGCGTCGGCAAGGTGGATGATCTCTTTGCGGGCCGGGGGATCACCAGCATTCATACCAGCACCAATGGCGAGGCTTACGCCCTGATCGAAGGCGCCCTCAGGGCCATGCAGCGTGGATTGCTCCTGGCCAACGTCATTGAATTCGATCAGACCTGGGGCCACCGCAACGACGTGCCGGGGTTCCATGGCGGGCTCCTGGAACTCGATCGGGCGCTGCCCCGGCTGCTCCAGGGGGTGCGGGAAGAGGACCTCGTTATCTTTACCGCCGATCACGGCAACGACCCCACCACGCCTTCGACCGATCATTCGCGGGAGATCGTTCCTCTTCTCGTGGTCGGCCCCAGGGTGCGGCCGATGGATCTCGGCCGCCGGGCCACGTTCGCCGATATCGGCCAGACGGTGGCCGAGTTTCTCGAGGTACCGGCGCTACCGGCTGGGACCTCGTTTCTTTCTGAGGTTTGGCTTGACTGACTCGCTGATTTCAGCCGCGCGGAGCGCCCAGGCACGGGCCTACGCTCCCTATTCCAAGTTCCGAGTGGGCGCCGCGCTCGAAGCCGCCGACGGCACTGTGTTCACCGGCTGCAATATCGAGAACGCATCGTACGGCCTGACCATCTGTGCGGAACGCGCCGCGGTCTGCGCCGCGGTGAGCGCCGGGGCCAAGCGCTTTCGCCGCGCAGTCGTGGTGTCCGATGTCGATCCGCCCGCCGCCCCGTGTGGCGCCTGCCGCCAGGTTCTGGCGGAGTTTGGACTCGATCTGTCCATCGATGGCGTGGGGTCGAAGCGGACCGTCAACTGGCGGCTTGCCGATCTGCTTCCCGTGGCTTTCGGCCCGGAGCAACTCAGGTGAGGGTCGCGATTGTGGTGCTCGCGGCCGGAGTTCTCCTTGCCGGCTGCGAGGAGAAGCTGACCACTCCGGGGCAGTGTCCCGCGCTCTGCCCTGGTGGTGAGTCTCAGGTGTTCGATGAGGTCATAGAACCTATCACCGGTGCTGACAGCAGCTTCCGGGGGTACATTCAACCGTATCAGTCCCATGCCCTCCTGGTCTCGAACGGCCTGCTTGGCTTCGAAGAGCGAGGCGTCATCCGGTTTTCCCGCCGGCCCGACTCGGTAGGCGTCCGGGACACCCTGCGGGCTTACACCGTGGACTCGGTGGTTCTGGGCCTTAGCGTCGTCGCCCGGGACACGTCGCTCAACGGGGTCCAGGTCGAGCTGTACCGGTTGCCTCCGCTCATCGACTCCACCACGACCTACACTGCGCTCGATCCCGCATTCGTCCCTTCCAATCTCGTGGCCACGATCGGTCTGCCTGATACGGTGAACTTTGGCCCCATTCGCACTCTCCTCCAGGGGGCCGATCTGGCGACGGTGGCCATCCCACCGGCGGACAGTGGCGTCCTCGCGCTCGGGGTTCGCGTCGTCTCGCCCACTCCAACGGGGTTACGCCTGGGATCGATCGCCGCGGGTACCGGTGCCACATTCACCACCTATGCCACCCTCGATGTCCCCGACACCGGCACCGCCAAGCTGAGAACCCTGGGGCTCAGCCCCCAGTTCAACTCCTCGCTGGCGGCGGTGCCGCAAGCGGACGACTCGACCGTATTGGCAGTGGGTGGAGCGCCGTCCGCTCGCGCGCTGTTGCGCTTCGCGCTGCCGCCGCGAATCAGAGACTCGGCTACGATCGTCCGAGCCACTCTGGAACTCACCCCTGTCACCACCATCACCGGGCTGCCGAGCGATCCAGTGCGCTTGGAGGCCCGCACTGTACTGGCAGATCTGGGCGCGAAATCTCCGCTCGGATCCGCGCTCGGCAGGGTACCTGCGGACACGATTCCGGCCGGGACCAGCGGCCTGATCAGCATGGAGGCGGTGCGCCTAGTCCAGCTCTGGCAGGGTACTCCGAGCCGACCCAGCGCTCTGATGCTTTCCCTGGCGCCGGAGCTCGAATCCGCGAGCTTCTCCAGTCCGGTGTTCTACTCCTCTCGAGCGGCCGATCCGGCGCTGAGGCCGCGACTCCATATCAGTTATCTGCTCGAATTCCCCTTCGAGAAGCCCTGAGTGCGCCGAGCGTTCACGCTGCTGCTGCTCGCGGTCACACCGGGTGTGGCCCTGGCGCAAGCCTCCCAGTTCGGGGTTCGTGGACTGGGGTTCCCCGGGCGCCCGTTCACCGCGCGTGGTCTGGCCAGCGGGGGTGCCTTCGGGCTCTTCGACCCGGAGTCGAGCCTCAATCCAGCCGCGTTGGGCGGGGCCACAGCCCTCACCAGTGTCTTTACCATCAGCTCAGCCTCGATGCACCAGGAGAATCCAGCGGGCACCTCATCGACCCGAAACATCCGCTTCCCCCTACTGATGGTGGTGGGACCGGTCCGGGGGTCGAAAACCGCGCTCGGGTTGAGCTATTCGAGTTACACCAGCCGCGACTTCAGCGTGGCCAGGGCGTACACCATCGACCTGCGGGGTGTTCCGGTTGGGGTCACCGATTCCCTTTCGTCCCGCGGCGGGCTGAGCGATCTGCGACTGGCAGGTTCCGTCGGTTTCAAGAATGGCTGGCAGGTCGGCGGCGGGTTCCACGTGATCACCGGCTCCAACCGGCTGGAGGCGCGGCGCTCGTTCAGCGATGTCAATCTCTTACCCAGCCACCAACTCGCTGAAGTATCCTACGCCGGGGTCGGAGTGTCGGTGGGGCTGATCCGCCAGCTTGGAAGCGGCTTTGCCGTGGCCGCACTCGCTCGCTCGGATGGCCATCTCAACGTGGACCGGGACTCGACTCCGGTCGGTAAAACCGACCTTCCGTACACCTTCGGCCTGGGACTTCGCTGGCACCCGCTAGCTAATCTCGATGTCGCGGGCCAGACGATCGTTCGCACCTGGTCGGGGGCCAACAGCGACCTGTTACAGCAAGGCGGAACCGGAGCCAGCAACACCCTCGAGGTCTCCGGGGGCCTGGAATACACACCCGATCCCAAGCGCCCGTACCGCAGACCCATCCGGCTGGGTGGGCATTACGCACAGCTGCCGTTCCCGCTCATAGCGGGAGAGCAAGGCCACGAATATGGCATTTCAGGCGGCAGCGGGATGCGGTTCGCGCAACAGCGCGGCGGGATCGACCTCACCCTGGAGCATACCTGGCGCTCCGAGGGCGCGTACTCCGAGCATGGATTCACCGTAACGGTCGGGATATCGGTGCGGCCGTGATCCGCTATAATTGCCTATCGTGAAGCGCGTCTACATCGAGACCTACGGGTGCCAGATGAACGTCGCCGACTCCGAGCTGATGTTCGGAGTGCTCGGCCGCGACGGCTACGTGCGATCCGAAGATCCTCAGGATGCCGACGTCATGCTGGTGAACACCTGTGCGGTGCGGGACAACGCCGAGCAGCGGATCATCGGGCGAGTGGGCGAGCTGCAGCGATACAAGCGGGTGGGAGGGGTACTCGGGGTGGTCGGCTGCATGGCGCAGCGGCTCGGCCCGGCGTTACTCGCTCAAGCCCCCCGGGTTGACCTGGTGGTCGGCCCCGATGCCTACCGAAATCTCCCTGAGCTCATTGGCTTGGCTCAAGCCGGCCAGCGGGTAAACGATACGGAGTTCCGCTCCTGGGAGCATTACGAAGACGTGCCTCCCGCGCGCGAAAAAGGTCCTACAGCATTTGTGACGGTACAGCGGGGCTGCGATTATCGCTGCACCTTCTGCATCGTTCCCCATACCCGGGGGCCCGAGCGAAGCCGGAAGCTGGAAGACATCATCCGCGAGGTAACCGAGCTGGTGGCGCAGGGCGCCACCGAGGTTACCCTGCTCGGTCAGACGGTCAACAGTTACCACGACGGCACCCACGAGTTCGGCGCTCTGTTGGAAGCACTCGGACTGGTGGCGGGGCTCCGCCGGATTCGGTTTACCAGTCCGTATCCTACCGACTTTACGCCCCGCGTCATTGCCGCCATGGCGGCAACCCCAGCCGTATGCGAGCACGTACACCTGCCGGTCCAGAGCGGCTCCAATGCCGTGCTCAAGCGCATGCTGCGGCGCTACACCCGGGAGCGTTACCTCGAGGTCGTCGGTGAGCTTCGCCGAGCTATCCCAGGCATTACCCTCTCCACCGACGTCATCGTCGGGTTCCCCGGCGAGACCGAGACCGATTTCGCGGAGACCCTCAGCCTGGTGGCCGAGGCCGGATTCGATGACGCCTATACGTTCAAGTACTCGGTGCGCGAGGGAACCCCGGCAGTCCGGCTCAAGGATCATGTCCCGGATGAGGTGGCTTCTGCCCGGCTGGACCGGCTCATCGAGACCGTGCGCTCGGCCGTCCGCCACAAGAACATCGCGCGCGTGGGTCAGACCCACGAGGTGCTGGTCGAGCGACCGGCCAAGCGGGGCAATCTCATGCTCAGCCGCACCCGAACCAACCAGCTCGTTCTGCTCGCGCTACCCTCCAGCGCTATCGGCCAATACCACACCGTTCGCCTCACCGGTACGACGGGCTCCACCTTCACCGGGTCGGTGGTCACGCCCGGCTTGGCGGTTCTGTGATCAAGAATCTGGCCGAGGACCACGTGATCGCCGCGTACGACACCCTGCGGCCTCACTTTCCCGCCTTCTGCGGCTGCGAGATCTGCCGCGACGATGTTCTGACTTACGCGTTGAATCGGGTCCCGCCGCGGTACGTGTCGAGGCGGGAAGGAGCCGTCGTAACCGAGGTCAGCCTGGAGAGAGAGCAGAGTCGGGCGGCCATCGAGGTCATAGTCATGGAGGCCCTGCGCAAGATTTCCGTGGCTCCACGGCATGGCAACGAGGGGGGTGTTCCCCGGCGCTGAGTGACCGGCCGCGATGATAGTGCGGCCACCCATTCTGTTCACGGCGGTATATGGGGCCGGTCTCGCGACCGGCCTCCTGCATTTTGGGGCACTGGCCGGCGTTGCCGGGGTACTGCTCGCCACAGCGCTGCTGGCGCGACGTCCGCTGGCTACTCTCCTCACCAGCGCTTTCCTGCTTGGCAGACTCAGCGGCGAAGTGGCCCGCTTGCATGAGCGCGACGGCTGTGCCGCCCGGTTGCCCGCTGGTCTTCTCCGACTCAGGGTGCGGCTGCTGGAGCCGACGGACACAGTGGGCGGCATACTCGGGGTCCAGCCAGTCGGGGCCCGATGCAACGGACCGGTGATGGCGCGGTGGCCGGCCGCCCTGAGGACTGATCCGGGGTCGGTGCTGGAGGTGACCGCCCGCTGGATTCCGCGGCCGGGGGTGGCGGGTCGACCCGCGGGGACACTTGTTGTGACCGACATAGCTGAGGTGGCGGGCCGAGCCACCCTTTCGGAACGGCTCAGGGGCGCGCTCGCGCGAGCCAGCCGCACGCTCTACGGCGCTCGCGCGCCGATGGTAGACGCGCTCGTGCTGGGACGGCGCGCAGGGGTCGATCGGGATCTCCAGGATCGCTTCGCGCAATCTGGATTGGTCCACCTCCTGTCAATTTCCGGGTTCCATGTCGGAGTCATTACGGCCTGGGTCTTTCTCTTTGGTCGACTGGGCCACCTTGGGCGGGGTCCTGCGCTCGGGCTGGCGGCTGCGGCCAGCGTGTCGTACGTCGCATTCCTCGGCTGGCCCGCCCCCGCCACCAGAGCGGCGGCGCTGGCGGTCATCCTTGCGTTCAGCCGGATCCGCCAACGTCGAGTGGAGCCGAACGCTCTCCTGGCCGCCACCTGCTTATGCGTCCTGGTGCTGGACCCGTGGGCCATGGTCGATCTCGGCGGCTGGCTTTCGGCCTCGGCGCTGTGGGGGGCTACCAGCTTCAGCCGCTGGACCGATCTGACGCTGGGGACGAAACCATGGTGGCGAACGCTTGGCTCTTCTGTTGGAGCCACTCTGGCCACAGCCCCGATCACCGCGGCGGCGCTGGGGGCAGTCGCGGTCGTCGGCATCGGGCTGAATCTCGTCGCCATTCCCCTGGCTGCGGTGGCAGTCCCGGGGGTGCTCGCCAGCCTGGTGATCTTCCCGGTGGTGTCGGGCGTCGCGGGAGCGCTGGCCGGTGGGGCGGGTTTGGCCCTGCATCTACTCGAGCTGCTAGCAACAGCAGGCGCGGCTGTTCCCGGTGGACACGTCATCATGGCAGCGGAGATTGCCTCGGCGTGGCCCTGGGTGCTCGCTCTGGCGGTCAGCCTTTGGGCCATGGGCCGGCGGAACACGCTCGGGGAAGCACTGCGGCGGTGGAGCTGGGCCGGCGTCGGCGCACTCTGGATCACCCTGCTATGGGCTTGGGTCCCGGCTTCGGCTGACACCGGCTCGGGTCTCGCGTTACATTTTCTCGACGTGGGACAGGGTGACGGTGCGTTGTTGCGGACCCCGGCGGGCCACTGGGTCTTGATCGACGCCGGACCCCGGGGAGAGCACAACGACGCGGGGCGACGAGTGGTCGTTCCCTTCCTGACCAGACACGGTGCCCACCAGCTCGCGGTAGCATTCGTTTCCCACGCGCATGCCGACCATCTCGGTGGGATTCCCGCCGTTCTCGCCCGGTTCCGGGCCGGGCTGGTGGTGGAGCCGGGCGAGCAGGTGGCTGATCCGCTCTACTATGAATTTCTGGACCAGCTCGCCGCCGAGGGAATCGCCTGGCATCAGGGCCACCGGGGGGAACATTTTTTTCTCGACAGCGTCGGCTTCACCCTCCTGCATCCTGATTCGCACTGGGCTGGATGGGGCGAAGACTTGAACGAAGATTCCCTGGTGCTGCTAGTGGAGTACCGCGACTTTCAGGCTCTGTTTGCAGGTGACGCGGGCTTTCCTGCCGAAGCCGAAATGCGAGGGCGCGCCTGCAGGGTAGACCTCCTGAAGGTGGGTCATCATGGGAGCCGCGGAAGCACCGGGGATGAGTGGTTGGATTCGCTGCGGCCCAAGGCGGCCGTGATCTCGGTCGGACAGAACAACTACGGCCATCCCTCCGCCGAAACCCTGGACCGCCTCCGGCGCCATGGTGTGGCGGCGTGGCGAATCGACCGGGACGGGGCCGTCACGGTCACTACCGATGGGATCCGGATGACGGTGCATTCCCGAGATCGCTCGGCCACATACGATGTTCGAGAAAACCACGCGGGGGAGGTCCTTTGCAGACGTCCGTAACCACAATCGAGCGCTTCATTCTCGATCAGGAAGACCGTTACCCCGAGGCTACCGGGGAGCTGTCGAACCTGCTCTACGATATTGCCCTTGCCTCGAAGATCATCGCGGCCGCCATACGGCGAGCCGGCCTGGTGAACATCCTGGGGGGGGCTGGAGTCGAGAACGTCCAAGGTGAAGAGCAGCAAAAGCTCGATGTGTTTGCTAACGAGACCATCAAGAATTGCCTCAAGCACACCGGCCGGGTATGCGCCATGGGATCGGAAGAGGACAAGGACATCATTCCGGTGCCTCCAGAGTATTCGGCCGGCAAATACGCTGTTCTGTTCGACCCGGTCGATGGCTCCTCCAACATCGATGTCAACTCGGCGGTGGGGACCATTTTCAGTGTCTATCGCCGGGTCAGCATGAACGGGCGCGGCACGTCGGCGGACGTGCTGCAGCCGGGATGCAAACAGGTCTCGGCGGGCTACATCATGTACGGCTCGAGTACGATGCTGGTGTATACCACGGGGCAGGGGGTGCACGGGTTTACCCTCGATCCCACCATCGGCGAGTTCCTGCTCTCCCATCCCAGGATTGTCACCCCTCGGGTCGGCACCTACTACAGCGTCAACGAGAGTAATTTCGGCCGCTGGAACAAGGAGACTCAGACGGCGGTAAAGGGCCTGAAAGGAGACCTCGACGACGGGATGATGCCAAAGAACAGCCGCTACATGGGCTCGCTGGTGGGCGATTTCCACCGGAACCTGATTGCCGGCGGCATCTTCCTCTATCCAGCGGATACCAAGAATCCGCGAGGCAAGCTCCGGCTGCTCTACGAGGCGAGCCCTATGGCCTTCATCGCCGAGCAGGCGGAGGGATCGGCGACAGATGGGGTCCAGCGCATCCTCGATATCGTGCCGGCCGAACTGCACCAGCGCACCCCATTGGTGATCGGGTCGCGGGAGGACGTCGGCTACGTCGCGGACACCATGCGACGCACCGCCGCCCGTGCCAGCGGTCCCGTCTCCCAGCCTGCATTGTGAAAACGGTGTTCGGCCCGGAGGACTGGGCCGGCGAGCCGGACCGGGACCTCGGCCCGCCGGGCGAGTTTCCTTTCACCCGCGGGCCCTATCCCAACATGTATACCGGCCGACTCTGGACCATGCGCCAGTACGCCGGGTTCGGCACCGCGCAGGAGACCAACCGCCGGTTCCGGCAGCTGCTCGCGGCAGGGCAGATGGGACTGTCAACCGCATTCGATCTGCCTACCCAGATGGGATACGACTCCGACCACCCGATGGCGCAGGGCGAGGTTGGTCGAGTCGGGGTCGCTATCGACAGCGTGGAGGACTTAGCGGAGCTCTTTCGGGAGATCCCCCTCGACCGGGTCTCCACCTCGATGACGATCAATGCCACCGCCGCCATTCTTCTCGCGATGTATATCGTGGCCGGAGAAGAGCAGGGGGTGCCGCGCACCCGGCTCACGGGTACAGTGCAGAACGACGTGCTCAAGGAGTACATCGCTCGGGGGACGTACATCTATCCCGCGGAGCCTTCGCTGCGGCTGGCGGCCGACATCTTCCGCTTCGTTGCCGATCAGGGCATGAGCTTCAATCCCATCTCGATCAGCGGCTACCACATGCGGGAGGCCGGCGCCACCGCGGTGCAGGAGGTCGGGTTTACTCTGGCCAATGCGCTGGAGTACGTGAGGGTGGCAGTAAACGCAGGTCTCGCCGTGGACAGCTTCGGTCCCCGGCTTTCGTTTTTCTTTGCCAGCCACAACAACCTGTTCGAGGAGGCGGCCAAGTTCAGGGCCGCTCGGCGACTGTGGGCCCGGCTGGTACGGGAGCGCTTCGCTGCGGGCGACTCGACCGCGCGGATGCGATTTCACACCCAGACGGGCGGGGTCACGCTTCAGGCCCAGCAACCGCTCAACAACGTGGTACGGGTGACGGTGCAGGCGTTGGCGGCCGTACTGGGTGGCACTCAGTCGCTGCACACCAATGGCTACGACGAGGCGCTCGCGCTTCCCACCGAAGCGTCCGCCACGCTGGCCCTCCGCACCCAACAGATCCTGGGGTACGAGTCGGGTGTTCCGGAAGTAGTCGATCCCCTGGCCGGCAGTTACTACGTCGAGTGTCTGACCGACTCGATCGAGGCGGGTGCCCGCGAGCTCATTGCCGAAGTGGACCGGCTCGGCGGAGCGGCCAAGGCCATCGAGCGCGGTTTCTTCCAGGAAGCCATAGCCCGGAGCGCGTATGAGCTGCAGAAGGCCCAGGAGTCAGGTGAGCGCGTGGTTGTTGGGGTGAACCGCTACACCGACGACTCTCCCCCGCTGGCCATCGAAACTCCTGACTTCTCCGCTCTGGCGGCTCAGCAACGTGCCCGACTGGCGGAGGTCAAACGTCGTCGCGATGCCAAGACGGTCAAGGCAGCTCTTGGCGCCATCGCCGAGGCAGCGTCGGGATCAGGGCCCCTCATGCCTGCCATCATCGACGCCGTGCGCACCCGCGCCACCTTGGGTGAGATCAGCGACGCATTGCGCACCGTTTGGGGAGTGTACCGGCCGAGCTGAATCCTTTGCTTGAACCAGCCCTCGCGAGACGGTAAGTTTCTTTGCTGTTGTCATTTACCCCATAGCGGACGATCATGCCAACCTATGAATACCAGTGCCCCGACGGGCACGCCTTCGAGAAACTCCAGAAGATGAGCGACAAGCCACAGGCCAAGTGCCCCGTCTGCGGCAAGCCAGCCATCAGGAAGATTTCCGGGGGGGCGGGGCTGGTGTTCAAAGGGAGTGGCTTCTACATCACCGACTACGGGAAAGACGGGAAAGGACCTCGCAAGCCGGAAAGCGAAGGCCAGCCCGCAGCTGAATCCAAACCCTCCTCGGAGACCAAGTCCGAGGGGTCCAAGTCCGAGTCCAAGCCGACCGCATCGAAGTCGGACGCGGCACCCACCAAGCCTGCTCCACGGCACGGTAAGGGGAAGGCCCCCTCCGAGTGAGCGATGCGATCCGCGCCGAGCTGTCGCGAGTTGCTTCGCGGCTCGGCGCCGACGGTGTCGAGTTCGTGCTGGAACGCCCTCGCGACCCCACCCACGGGGACCTGGCCACCAACCTGCCCATGGTTCTCGCCCGACTCAGGAAGGGCAACCCCAGAAAGATCGCCGAACAGGTGCTCGCCGAGCTCCGCCTTCCTCGCGATCTGGTTTCCAAGGCGGAGATCGCCGGCCCCGGCTTCATCAACTTCTGGCTGGCCGGAGCCCAGCTCGCCGACGCCCACCGCCGCATTCTGGACGAAGGCCCGAGCTACGGTCGCTCCAGGGTAGGAGCCGGCCTCAGGGTGAACGTGGAGTTCGTCTCCGCCAACCCGACCGGTCCGCTCCACGTCGGCCATGGGCGGGGAGCCGCCCTGGGCGACGCCATTGCGTCTCTGCTGGAATGGACCGGCCACGCCGTCGCCCGCGAGTTCTACGTCAACGACGCGGGAGTACAGATCGACAAACTGGCGCTGAGCCTCTGGGCTCGGGTGCGCGAGGAAGCGGGATATCAGGCTGCGATTCCCGAGGGTGGCTACCACGGGGAGTATCTCCGGGAGAATGCGCGCCAGGTCCTCGAGCGCGAAGGACGCTCGTTTGCGCAGCTCCCGCCGGAAGAGGGAGTCCGCCGGTCCCGCGCGCTGATCCTGGATATCCAGCGGGAGGAGCAGGATCGCGATCTGGAGCTCTTTGGGGTGAAGTTCGACGTGATCTCGTCCGAGCAGGCTAGCTACGACTCAGGCCGAGTGGACCGGGCCATCGAGCTCCTGCGGAGCCGGGGGCTCACCTACGAGTCGGAAGGAGCGGTCTGGCTCCGCACCACCAACTTCGGCGACGATAAGGACCGAGTGCTGCGGAAAGGTGACGGGACTCTCACCTATCTCGGTCCCGATATCGCCTACCACATCGACAAGCACGACCGCGGCTTCGACCGGGTCGTGGACGTCTGGGGTGCCGACCACCACGGCTACATCCCCCGTATGCGGGGAGCCCTCGCGGCCCTCGGCTATCCCCCTGAATTCTTCGACGTAGCGCTGGTGCAGCTGGTAAAAGTCGAGCGGGGCGGTGAAGAGGTGAAAATGTCGAAACGGTCGGGCGAATTCGTGACCTTGCGCGACCTCTTCGAGGAGGTAGGCGTGGACGCGGCACGGTTCTTCTTCCTCCGCCTGCCGGGCGACACCCCGATGACCTTCGACGTGGACCTGGCCAAGAAGCAAACCGACGAGAACCCGGTCTTCTATGTCCAGATGGCGCACGCGCGGCTCAGCGGCATCTTTCGTACGGCGGACCGCAGTCCCGCTTCAGTGAAGGGAACCCTGGACCTGTCGGCGCTGCCGGCCCCTCAGGACCTCGAGCTCTTGAAAAAGCTGGTCCTCTTTCCCGAGATCGTGGAGAAGGCCGCGCGTGAGCGCCAGCCGCACCGGATCACGGTATATCAGCGCGAGCTGGCGACCGTCATTCATGGCTGGTATCACCATACCCGCGCGGTAGGCGCTCCTGAGGGTCCTGCCACCGAGCAAGCCCGGCTCCTACTTGCCCGAGCGGCCCAGATCGTTCTAGCCAACGCGCTCCGCCTTCTCGGCATTTCGGCCCCGGACCGAATGTGATCATCCTATGAGCCTGCTCGTGGTCGGCAGTATCGCGCTGGACTCGATCTTCACTCCGTTCGGAGAGACCGCTGACGCCCTCGGCGGGTCGGCTGTGTACTTCAGCGTGGCGGGATCGATCCTGCACCCCGTCCAGGTGGTCGGAGTGGTGGGAGCCGACTACCCCTATCACGAGCTCGAGCGGTTGGCCGCCCGGGGGATAGACTGGTCCGGCGTGGAACAGGCCGAAGGCGAGAGCTTCCGGTGGAAAGGGAAGTACTCCTACGATCTGCAGAGCAGGGAGACGCTGGAGACGAGGCTTGGTGTCTTCGCCGATTTCCAGCCCAGGCTGCCGGCGTCCTTTCGTTCCGCCCGTTTTGTTTTCCTCGGCAACATCGATCCCAACCTCCAGCTCGGCGTGTTGGAGCAGGTCAAAAGCCCCGAGCTGGTAGTGTGCGATACCATGAACTATTGGATCAAGAGTCAGAAGGCCACGCTGCTCCGGCTGCTGGAACGGGTCGATGTGCTCATGGTGAATGACAGTGAGGCGCGCGAGCTGAGCGGTGACTGGAACGTCCATCGGGCCGGCCGCTGGATCCTGGCTCACGGTCCCAAGCGGGTCGTGATTAAGCAGGGAGAGCACGGCGCGCTCCTGATCGAGCCCAAGCGCACCTTCTACGTGCCCGCCTATCCCCTGGAGAATGTCTTCGACCCGACTGGTGCGGGGGACGCGTTCGCGGGTGGATTCATGGCGTATCTCGCCCGCACCGGATCGGTGACCGAAGACAATGTGCGTCGCGCCATGGTCTATGGCGCCGCGATGGGCTCCTATGCGGTTGAGGAGTTCGGCATCCGCGGCTTCGACCGGATCACCCTGGCGGATGTGGAGGCGAGAGTGCGCGCATTCCAGGATCTGACCCACGTCAGTCTGGCCCAGGCGCTGACGTGAAGAAGCGGGAATACGCCGACGCCGGTGTCGACCTGGGAACGGCGGAAATCGCCAAGGCCCGGATCGGCGAGCTGGTGGCCGGAACCCGAACCTCGCTCTCGACCGGAAGGGTGGGAGCCTTCGGTGGGATGGTGCGGGTTCCGGCAGGGATGCGGAAGCCGACCCTGGTGCTCAGCACCGACGGGGTGGGGACCAAGGTGCTCGTTGCCTTGCAGGCGCAACGTTTCGATACCATCGGCGAGGATCTTGTCAACCACAGCGTGAACGACATCCTGGTTCACGGCGCGACACCCATCGCGATGATGGACTACGTCGCCGGCGCGGGGCTCGAGGTCGAGCAGCTCGCGGAAATCGTGGAAGGCGTCGCTCGCGGCTGCCGGGCCCATGGCATGGCGCTCGCCGGCGGGGAGACGGCGCAGATGCCCGGCCTCTACCAACCCGGCACCTTCGATCTTGCCGGAACCATTGTCGGGATAGTGGAGGAGGACCAGGCGCTGCATGGGGATGCGATTGTCCCCCGGGACACTCTACTAGCCTATGCGTCCACCGGGCTTCACACCAACGGCTATACCCTGGCCCGGCGCATCGTATTCGAGCGCATGGGACTCGGGCTGAACGATGCCTTAGGTGACACCGGCGCCACGGTGGCCGAGGCGCTTCTGGCGGTGCACCGCAGCTACTACCGGACCATCAGTCCGGTGCTGGGCCGGATGCACGGCCTGGCCCACATCACGGGAGGAGGTATCGCGGGGAATTTGGTGCGGATATTGCCCCAAGGCTGCTCAGCGACGGTAGATCCGGGTACCTGGGACCTGCCGCCGCTCTTCAGGACCTTGCAGCAGGCGGGACAGATCTCCACTCAGGAAATGCGGGAAGTATTCAACCTAGGGGTGGGGCTCGTCGCCGTACTGCCCCCGGATGCGGTGGGCGTCGCCCAAGCGGCTGCCACCAAAGACGGGGTCACCACATGGGTGATGGGCGAGATTCAAGGGGGCAGCCGGACCGTGCGTTTCGCCCGTCCGTAACGGAGAATACGATGCGCGCCGCACCCCTAGCAACTGCTTTGTTTCTCGTCGCTATTGTCCCGCCGGCCTTCGCCCAGACCCCAGAGTGCGCCAGCTATACCGGTAATTCGGAGCGGGTGTGTGCCGCGGCGGTCGATGGCACCCGAGCCCTGCACCCGGTGGCCGGCGTGCTAGTCAGCGGCGGAAATCCGACTATCGGGTCTGCGGCCACCCTGGGTGGCATCGGCCATTTCTCCCTCAGCGCGCGAGCCAACGCGGTCCAGGTGGTCCTCCCCGACCTCAATTACAACGGCAGCGGCTCGACGGTGCCAGCCGGTGACAAGATTTTCACTCCCGCGCCTCAGGTCGAAGGGGCTCTCGGACTGTACAGGGGTATGCCGACCGGTCTGCTCGCGGTGGATTTTCTCGGCTCGGCTCAGCTGCTGCCGACCGACCAGATCCATAACCTCACGGTAGATGCCGGCGCCCGGAAACTCGGCGGCATTGCCTTAGGCCTGGGATACGGCGCGCGGGTTGGCATCTTCAACGGTCTGGGAATTCTGCCGGCCCTGTCGGTCAGTGTCATGCGGCGCGACTTGCCCACGATCACGTACGGTGACGTCCCTGCCGGAGATCGGTATAGTTATGGGGTGGACCTCCACGCCACCAATCTGCGGCTGATCGCAAGCAAGCATGTCGCGGTATTGGACATGGCGTTTGGTATGGGGCTGGATAAGTACACTGGAAATGCCCTCATTCAGTTCCGCGACCCGATCACGTCGGCGGTGCAGCCTCCCGTGCCGGTCGCGCTGAACACCTCCCGCGTCCTCAGCTTCGTGAACGCAGGATTGAGCATGTCCGTGGTGAAGCTTACCGGAGAGCTGGGATACCAGGGTGGGAGGGATCAGCATCTGAGCACGACCTTCGACGGCTTCGACACCACAGTGGGAAAGTTCTTCGCCGGCCTTGGCCTGCGAGTGGGCTTTTAGCGGCTGGATGAATGAGCGGGAGGCCATGGCCCGCGCCCTCGATCTCGCCTGGCGCGGTTGGGGTCGGGTACAGCCGAACCCGCTGGTCGGTGCGGTCATCCTCCGAAGTGGTGAGCTGGTGGGAGAAGGGTGGCATCCGGAGTTCGGCGACCAGCACGCCGAGGCGGTAGCGCTGGCTGGGGCCGGTGAGCGGGCTCGAGGGGCGACCATGGTGGTCACCCTCGAGCCTTGCGCGCATCAGGGCAAGCAGCCGCCTTGCACCGATGCCATCATCCGATCCGGGATCCGCCGGGTGGTCGCCGCCATGCGCGATCCCAATCCGGTCGCCTCCGGCGGTAGCGAGCAACTTCGTCAGGCAGGAGTGGACGTTGAGGTCGGCCCCCTCGCCGAGGCCGCGGCAGCCCAGAACGCCATCTTCCTGCACCGTGTCGCCCATCCTGGGCGGCCCTACATCGCCCTCAAGCTGGCCACCACGCTGGACGGCCGCATTGCCGACGGGTTTGGGCGCTCCCGTTGGATCTCAGGCGAGGTGGCCCGCGACTACGTGCAGTGGCTCCGGGCCGGCTTTGATGCCATCGCGGTGGGCGGCCGCACCGCCCGGTTGGACGACCCATCCCTCACTGTGCGCGGTTCAGTACGTCCCCGGGTGCCGCCTAAACGGATCGTGTTCGACCGTGCGGCCGATCTCAGTCCTCAGCTCACCTTGATCCGTAGCGCTGCGGAAACCCCGACGATTGTGGTGGTCTCACCGGACGCGGAAGCCGCCAGAATCAAGCGGCTCGAGACAGCCGGCGTGACGGTCCAGCGGGCCGAGAGCCTCGAGAGCGCCCTCAGAACCCTGCAGGAACAGGGGATTCAATCCCTCTTGGTCGAAGGGGGCGGCCAACTCGCGGGGGCGCTGCTTCGGGGGGGGCTGGTGGACCGCTACTACTGGATTCAAGCGCCGCTGTGGTTGGGCGAGGAGGCGGTTCCAGCTCTGTCCGGGCTGCCGGCCCGGGGGTTGGATGAAGCCGAGCGCTGGCGGGTAATCGAGCGCCGTGCCCTCGGCGAGGACACGCTCCTGGTGTTGGATCGAGGGTGATGTTCACCGGCATCGTGAGCGCGGTGGGAGCGGTGCAGCGGGCAGAGCGGACTGCAGGAGGGCTGGAGCTCACCATCGCGTCGCCGTACGGCGATCTCGCCCTGGGGGAAAGCGTGGCCGTGGACGGTGCCTGCCTTACGGTCCAATCGAAGAACTCCACGAGCTTCAGCGCCCACGTCATCCAGACCTCAGTGGAACGTACCCGGTTCGGCGAGTACGCTGCCGGGCAGCGGGTGAACCTGGAGCGGGCCCTCAAAATGGGCGATAGGTTAGGGGGCCATCTGGTGCAGGGGCATGTGGATGGCGTCGGCACAGTGGGGCGGGTGGTTGACCGCGACGACGCTCGGCTGATCGACCTCCGAGTTCCCGCGGAGGTTGCCCGGGTGTCGATCCCGCTCGGATCGATCACAGTGGATGGGGTGAGCCTGACCGTGAACGCCAAGCCGGAGACCGGGGTAATCCAGATCTCCCTAATCCCGTTTACTTTACAGCACACTACCTTAGGCGAGCGCCGGGTGGGCGATCGGGTTCACCTCGAGGCCGATACGATCGGGAAGTACGTCGCGGAATTGCTTAACCAACGCGGTTCTCCATGACCATCTTCGGGACAATCGAACAGGCAATCGTCGATCTTCGGAACGGCAAGATCATCATCGTTGCCGACGACGAAGACCGGGAGAACGAGGGCGACCTTGTCTGTGCCGCGGAGCTGGCCACGCCGGAAATGATCAACTTCATGACTCTGCACGGTCGGGGGTTGATTTGCCTGGCCCTGACCGGTGAGCGTTGTGATCAGCTCGGCCTGAGCCAGATGACCGAGCGAAACACCGAAGAGCTATCCACCGCCTTTACCGTCAGTATCGACGCCCAGCGTCGGTTCGGCGTGACCACCGGCATCTCCGCCTCCGACCGCGCCACCACTATACACGTCGCGATCAACCCAGCCACGGTTCCGTCGGATCTTCGTCGTCCGGGACACATCTTTCCGCTTCGCTCTCGTCCTGGGGGTGTGCTCCAGCGGGTGGGGCAGACCGAAGCCAGCGTCGACCTGGCACGCCTCGCCGGGCTGAATCCCGCCGGGGTAGTCTGCGAGATTTTGAATGCCGACGGATCCATGGCGCGCCGACCCGAGCTCCAGGAAATCGCGACGCAGCATAAGCTGACCTTTGTGACCGTTGCCCAGTTGGTGGCCTATCGCCTCCGCACCGAGCAACTGGTTCATCGGGTGGCAGAGGCCAGGATCCCCACCGAGTTCGGGGAATTCAACATCATCGGCTACCGCAACGACGTAGATCGGGCCGAGCACGTGGCCCTGGTACATGGTGACATTGCAGGCGAGCCGAACATCCTGGTCCGGATGCACTCGAAGTGCCTGACCGGCGACGTGTTCGGCTCCCAGCGCTGCGACTGTGGCTTCCAGCTCCACCGGGCCATGGAGCTTATTGGGAAGGAAGGAAAGGGGGCTGTCGTTTACCTGGATCAGGAGGGCCGCGGTATTGGCCTGCTGAACAAGCTCCGTGCCTATGCCTTGCAGGATAGCGGGGCTGATACCGTGCAGGCCAACGAGCGTCTCGGCTTTGCCCCCGACCTCCGCAACTACGGCATCGGCGCGCAGATCCTGCGCGATCTGGGACTCTCTTCGATCCGGGTGATGACCAACAATCCCCGCAAGCTGGTGGGCCTGGAAGGCTATGGCTTGGAGATCGTGGAACGGGTCCCCTTACTGGCTGACCCCAACCTCGAGAACCGCACCTACCTGCAGGTCAAGCGCGACAAGCTGGGTCACCTCTTCACTCATTGAAACCGTGCCCGACTTCTCCGGCCGCCTGCGCGCCTCGGGTCGAGTGGCGATTCTGGTCAGCCGCTACAACGAGCTTATCACGACCAAGCTGCTCGAGGGGGCGCTGACCTGTTGCCACGAAGCGGGAATGGGACGCGATGCGATCGACGTCGTCTGGCTGCCCGGAGCGTTCGAGCTTCCCGCGGCGGCGGCCGCGGCGGCTGAGACTCGAGGATACAGCTGTCTCGTCGCTCTGGGCGCCGTCATCCGGGGCGATACCCCTCATTTCGATTACGTGGCCGGTGAGGCCGCCCGCGGTCTGGCCGAGGTGGCGATCCGCTACGGCGTCCCGGTTGGCTTTGGGGTGCTCACCGTGGACACCATGCAGCAGGCCGTGGACCGAGCCGGCGGCAGCGCGGGCAACAAGGGTCACGAGGCGGCGGCGGCGGCCCTGCGGACCGCGGATGTCGTGGCCCAGCTGCGGGCCCATCATGCTCAGGATTGAGACCAAGAGCCGGGCTCGCGCGCTCCAGATTCTCTACGCCTGGGAGATGCAGGGTTCGCCGCCCATTCCCAGGGTGGTGACCGGCCTTGCGCGGCTCACGGGGCCGGAGCCGAGGATTCTGGATCGGGCGGAAGCCCTTGCCGCCGACGTCATCGCCGATGTCGCCGCGCTCGATGAGCAGATGGCGCAGGCAACAGAGAACTGGCGCATGAATCGCATCGCTGTAGTCGAGCGTAATATTCTCCGATTGGGTATCCACGAGCTCCGGCGGGGAGAGGTCCCGCCCAAGGTGGCAATCGATGAGGCGGTGCACCTGGCGCACTGGTTCGGCGATGCCCGCGCCCCTGGCTTCATCAACGGCATTCTCGACGGCGTAGCGCGGTCGCTCGGTCGGCTCTAGGCTCACCTCCCCGCAGCGTGAACATCCTCCTCGTCAACTGGCAGGACCGGGCCAACCCGCATGCGGGCGGAGCCGAGATTCACCTGTTCGAGATCTTCGGCCGATTGGCGTCCCGGGGTCACCGGGTACGGCTGGTCTGCTCCGGTTGGGACGGGGGAGCCGAGCGAGCGGTGATCGATGGCATCAGCATCGAGCGCACGGGTGGCCGGCACAGCTTCGCGCTCATGGGCCGACGAGCCGTTCGCCGCGCCATAGCCGGCGAGGCGCCCGACATTCTGGTCGAAGACATCAACAAGCTGCCGCTCTTCCTGTCTCGCGGGACTCGCCTCCCGTTCTGCGCGATCGTCCCCCATCTCTTCGGCACCACCGCGTTCGCTGAGGCACCCTGGCCTATCGCCGCCACAGTGTGGGCCGCCGAGCGACCCTTACCCTGGGCCTACCGCCGCGCCGGATTTCACGCCATCAGCGAGAGCACCCGCGACGACCTCATTGTTCGGGGGGTGGCGAGCGAACGCATCCGGGTGATTCACCCTGGCGTCGACAGCGGACGCTACACGCCGGGTCCGCCTGGGCGTCGATCAGCTGTCCCCAGCTTCTTGTACGTAGGCCGGTTGAAGCGTTATAAAGGAATAGGATTCGCCATTGAGGCTCTGGCACTCGCCCGGCGCCAACGGCCGGATCTTCGAATGGATATCGCCGGCACCGGCGACAACCGCTCGGAGCTGGAGCGGCTGGTGGCCCAGCTCGAGCTCCAACGGGCGGTGACCTTCCACGGCTTCGTGAGCGAGGAACGCAAGATCGACCTGATGCGTGGAGCGTGGGCCAACGTCTTTCCTTCGCCCAAGGAAGGGTGGGGGATCACGGTCATCGAAGCGGCGGCCTGTGGCACGCCGTCGTTGGCGTCTGCCAGTCCGGGGTTGCGCGACTCGGTTCGCCCCGGCGAAACCGGCTTCCTGGTTCCTCATGGCGACATCGAAGGCTTGGCCGCGCGGATGGTCGAGTTGGCCGATTCGCCGCCGCTGGTGGCGCGCCTGGGCGAGCGGGCCCGGCGATTTGCGGAAGCACTCACCTGGGAAAGCGCCGCGGCGGCTACCGAGCGACATTTAAAAGACATCGTCAATGGCTCGGCCGGCGGCTGAGCCGGAAGGAGCAATGATGCAGACGACCATTACCGTGCGCCATTGCGAGATCTCGGACGCGCTGCGGGAACGCGCCGTCTCGGTTGTGGAGCGCCTCGGCGCTCTGGCTCCTCGTCCCATGGAGACCGCGGTCGTGTTCGATACCGACGGTACCAAACCGACGGTCGAGCTCCGGCTGCATCTGGCGCACGGAGAGGTCCTCGTGGCGAAAGGCGAGGGGGCCGATCACCGTACCGCGCTCGACCGGGCGGAGGAGAAGCTCCGGCGCCAAGTTGAGCGGGCCTCGGACCGTCCCCGCCGGGGCCGCACACCCCAGCCTAACAATCCACTCTGATGCTTCGACTCGGCGACTTCCTCTCCCGCCGCGGGGACCCGCTCCAACTCCAGGCGCTGACCGGAGAGCTGGGGCTCGACCGCCAGATGCCCGAAGTCGAGGTGGCCGGCCCCGGGCTCGCCTTGGCGGGCTACACCGGGCGATTTGCGCCCAACCGGCTCCATGTCTTCGGCGAGACCGAAATCACCTATCTGAATTCGTTGTCTCCCGAGGAGCGGAAGCAGTCGCTGTCCAAGTTCTTCAGCTTCGACCTCTTCTGCATCTTCGTCACCAAGGGCCAGGAAGTGCCCCCGGAAATGCTGGAGCTCGCCCGGGCCAAAGGCGTCCCAGTGTTGCGGAGCAAGCTTAAGACTGCCGAGTTCTACCGTCGCATCAAACCCATTGTGGAGGAGGCGTTCGCTCCCCGGACCACTCTCCATGGCTCGCTGGCCGATGTGTATGGGGTGGGGCTCCTCTTCGTAGGCCGCTCTGGAATCGGCAAGAGCGAATGCGTCCTCGACCTGGTGGAGCGAGGCCACCGCCTGGTGGCCGATGACGTTGTGCAAGTCACCCGCCGGGGGAACGACGTGCTCATCGGGCGGGGCCACGAGCTCGCCGCTCACCACATGGAGATTCGCGGCATCGGCTTGATCGATATCCCGGCCCTGTTCGGGGTGCGAGCCGTCCGGCAGCAGAAGCGCATCGAGGTGGTGGTTCAGCTGGAAGATTGGGAGACCGCGAAGGACAGCGATCGGAGCGGGCTCCTGCGGGAGGAGACCACCATCCTCGACGTACAGGTGCCGCGGGTCGTGGTGCCCCTCAATCCGGGCAAGAACATCACCGTGATCTCCGAGGTGGTGTCAATGATGCACCTCCTGCGCTACTCCGGAGTCGACGTCGCTGCCGCGTTCAATGCCCGCCTGATCAAACGGATGAAGGAGCAACGCGGGGTCAAGGAGTACCTGCAAGAGGACTATGAGTGAAGAGTTGCAAGGCGTTGTGGTGTGTCATGGCCCGCTGGCCGAGGCGCTGGTGCATGCCGCCGAACAGATCAGCGGTCTGGTCGGCGCGCTGGTTCCCGTCTCGAACTCCGGCTGCGACCGCGACACCTTGGAGGAGCGGATCCTTGCCGCGGTGAATGGGCGCCCCGCGGTGGTCTTCGTGGATCTGGCCAGCGGTTCCTGTCTGGTCGCGGTGCTCAAACGTCTCCGCAGCGCGGAGTCGGTGAAGGTGGTGACCGGCGTAAACCTCGCGATGCTGGTGGACTTCGTCTTCCATCGCTCGCTCTCGCCGGCCGAGGCGGCGAGTCGTGCCGCCGCTGCCGGTGAAAAGTCAATCAGGATTCCTTGATGTCCATCGTGCTCTGCCGGATAGACGACCGTCTAATCCACGGCCAGGTGGTGATCGGGTGGGGCCGGCCATTGGGGATCAATCTCATCATCCTGGTGGATGACCAAGTAGCCACCAGTCCCTGGGAACAGGACTTGTATCGCATGGCTGTCGCACCTGAGATCGAGGTCCGCTTTGTCACCATCGCCGACGCGGGGACGCACATGGTCGAGTGGCAGACGAACGGAAAGCGAGGACTGTTGCTCACTGGAGACCTGGACACGATGGCCGCGCTGCACGCCGCCAGCCCGGAGGTCGTTCATCGGATCAACCTGGGAGGAATCCATCACCGCCCCGGACGGCGCGAGCGACTGCCTTTTGTCTACCTGACCGATCAGGAGCTGCGCACGCTGCATGCCCTGGAAGCCGGTGGGGCTGAGATCACTGCCCAGGATCTACCCACCACGACGCCCGTGGCGCTGAGCTCCCTGGGATGACCGACTTCGCCCCGCAGATCGTCATCCCCCTCCTGTTGTGGGGAACGCTGGTCGGTCTCGATCTAGTCAGCGTGCCGCAGGCGATGATCTCCCGCCCGCTGGTGGCAGGCAGTGTGGCGGGTTGGCTGGCCGGCGATGTGGAGGCGGGGATCAGAATCGGCGTCCTGTTCGAGCTGTTCGCGCTGGACGTCCTGCCGGTCGGCGCAGCGCGCTATCCGGACTACGGTCCCGCAACCGTGGGTGCCGTGGCGCTCGGCCTGGGTGCGCCCTGGGAGCTGGGCCTCGGACTCAGCGCTGGGCTCGGTCTGTTGCTCGCGGTATTGGGAGGCTGGAGTCTCCAGATCGTCAGACGCTGGAACGCTCGAGCCATCCAGCGCCGCGCCGCGGCCCTGGCCGCGGGAGAGAGTAGCGCAATCCGGCGGCTGCAGTACCTGGGAGTCCTGCGCGACGCGCTCCGCGGATTTCTGTTGACCCTGGTCGGCCTGGTTCTGGCGGCGACCATCACCCAGTCGGTACGGCTAGATCGGCAGACCGCAGTGGCATTCACTCTCGTGGCGATCGGTTCGGCGCTCGCTGCCGCCGCGAATGGGGCATTCCGGAGCTCCGGCCGCGGTGTCAGGCTCAAGTGGCTGCTCGCTGGTGTTGTAGCGGGAGTCCTCATCGCGGTGCTCATATGAATCGGCGGCTGCGCGCGCTGCTTCGGCTCTTCGCCGTCCAGGGCACCTGGAACTACGAGCGCATGCTGGGCGTGGGGATGGGCTACGCCGCCGAGCCGCTGCTGGAAGATCTCAAAGCCGTGGATCCGGTGCGGCATGGGGAGGCGGTGGTCCGGTCGGCCGAGTTCTTCAACTGTAATCCCAACCTCGCCGGGCTGGCCCTCGGCGCTACCGCACGCGCCGAGTACGAGGCGGTCCCCGGCGCGCAGATCGTTCGACTCAGAACGGCGCTGTGCAGCCCCTTGGGCGCCATGGGGGACGAGCTCTTCTGGGCCGGGCTGGTGCCGGCACTGATGGGCCTCGCCCTGATTGGTGTGGTCCTGGGGGCCGGTTGGTGGGCGATCAGCGGCTTCCTCTTCACCTACAACGTCATTCGCCTCTGGACCAGCTTCTGGTCGTTGCGCACCGGCATGGCGTCGGGGATGCGGGTGGGAGCGGCCATCGGTAGCTCCTGGCTTCCGCGAGCTATCGAATGGGCGGGTCCCGCCGCCGGGTTCGCGATGGGGGCTGCTATTCCGCTGGTGGCCGAGTGGTATCTCAAGGGTTTTGGCTGGTCAGCGGCCATCGGGGCCGCGGGGGTGGGCGTGGCCGGCATTGCCTTGACCCGCTGGTTCGGTCCTGGGCTGACTTCAGTACGCTTTGCGTTGCTGGCCATGCTCCTGCTCCTCCTGTTCCGTCGGGTGGGCCTATGATTGAGCTCGAGGCCACCATCGTGAACCTCGAGGGGCTGCATGCCCGGCCGGCGGCGCGCATTGTTCGGCTGGCCAGCACCTTCAACTCCGAGATCGAGATCAGCAAGGACGGCGTGGGCGTGAATGGCAAGAGTATTATGGGCGTGATGATGCTGGCTGCCGAATGCGGCAGCTCGATCACCATCCGGGCCGACGGTCCGGATGCCGAACAGGCTGCGGAGGCGCTCGCGGCGCTGGTCGCTACCGGCTTTGGGGAGACCCTCCAGTGACCCGAGTGTTGCGTGGCATCGGGGTGTCGCCCGGCGTGGCCTGTGCACCTGCGCTGATCATCCGTTGGGACTTTCCCGAGGTGGGTGACCGCACCGTCGGGGCTGAGGAGGTCGAAGGTGAGGTCCGCCGGCTGCGCGAGGCGGTGGACGACGTCGTCTCTCACCTCCGCGTTCTGGGCGATCGGGTCCTGCACCGTGCCGGGGTCGAGGAATCGCGGATCTTCGATGCCCAGATCCTCATGGCCCAGGACGAGGAGTTCCTCGCCTCGGTGGAGACGCTGATCCGGCGGAATCGGTTCAGCGCCGAGACTGCTTACGAGTTCCGCGCGCTGGAGCTCCGAGAGCAATGGTCGGGGGCCGCCCGACTGCGGGAACGCCTGGCCGATTTACATGCCATCCAGATGCGGATGATCCACCGCCTGCTGGGGCGCACCGACAGTGAGCTCTGGTCGGTGCCGGCCGACGAGCAGGTCATCGTGGTCGCCCACGAGCTGTCGCCCGGCTTGACCGTGCAGCTCGATCGGGAGCATGTGGTCGGTCTCGTCAGCGAGGAGGGGACGCGGACGGCGCACGCGGCGATTCTGGCCCATTCCCTCGGCATCCCGGCGGTCATGGGAGCGGCCGGTGCCTTGGCCGCGATCCCCGAGGGGACGGTGCTGCTGCTGGATGGCCAGAGCGGCACTATTGTGCTCGACCCCAACCAGGATGAGCTGGAGGAAGCCAAGGTTCAGGTGAGCCGGAGGCACCGGCTCGAGCTCCAGCTCGAAATTATCCTGAACGAGCCGGCAGTCACCCCCTCGGGCACGCCGATCACCCTGATGGGCAACGTCGATCTGCCGGAAGAGATCGAGGCCGCCATCCGTCTCGGCGCCCAGGGTGTCGGCCTTCTGCGGACCGAATTTCTGCTCACCGGCCGTGCCAATCTGCCCACCGAGGATGAGCAGACCGAGTATTTCCGGCGGGTGGCGCTGGCCTTTCCCGAGCACACCGTCGTGATCCGGTCGTTCGATCTGGGCGGGGACAAGTTTCCGGTCGCATTCAAGGCGCCGGTCGAGGCCAACCCGTTCCTGGGATGGCGGTCCATCCGGGTGTGCCTGGATCAGCCGGAAGTGTTCCGACCGCAGGTGCGGGCCGTCCTCCGGGCGGCGGCGAGCCATGACATCCACCTCATGCTGCCGCTGATAACCACCGTGCAAGAGGTCCAGGAGGCGCGGGAGATCGTGGCGGAAGAGGCCCGGGCACTGCAACGCGATGGAATCCGGAGCGCGCAATCGATTCCCGTGGGAGTCATGATTGAAACGCCGGCGGCGGTCTTGATGGCAGACCGGCTGGCCGAGGTGAGCGCGTTCTTCAGCGTGGGGACCAATGATCTCACCCAGTACACCATGGCGGTGGACCGGGGGAATGCCCGACTCGCCAACCGTTTCACCCCGCACGACCCGTCCATCGTCCGGCAGCTCCAACGGGTGCTCGAGGTGGGTAAGCAGGCCGGTTTGCAGGTCAGTGTCTGCGGTGAGATGGCGTCCGAGCCGCTGAGCGCCGTGCTCTTGCTGGGCCTGGGTTATGAGACCCTGAGCGTGTCACCTCCGGCGCTCCCCCTGGTCAAATGGGTGGTGCGCACGGTCCCGGAGGAATCCACCCGCAAGGCGGCCGCCGCGGCCCTCGCTGCAGCCAGCGCCGCGGAGGTTTCCAGCGTGCTGCGTGAGGTGGTGGGCGAGTACATCGATATCCGTCTGCTCGACCCGCAATCCTCGTTGCCTGGCCGTGGTCGTGTGGCTACCTTGCCCCCCGGAAAGAGTGCGTAGTCGTCCCACCGCCATCCTCTCACTACCGAGACCCATACCGCATGGCTGGCCCCAAGCGTCACGTCTTTACTTCCGAGTCGGTCACCGAAGGTCACCCCGACAAGGTGGCCGATCAGATTTCGGACGCCGTGCTCGATGCGATCCTGGCCAAGGACCCGGCCGCCCGGGTTGCCTGCGAGACGCTGGTTACGACCGGCATGGCCGTGGTAGCGGGGGAGATCACCACCAGCACCTACGTCCATATTCCCGACCTGGTGCGCGAAACGGTGGAGTCGATCGGGTATACCGACGCCTCCTACGGCTTCGACGGCCGGACCTGTGCGGTGCTCACTACCATCGACCGGCAATCCCCGGACATCGCCATGGGAGTCGACTCGGGCGCCAGGAAAGAGCAGGGTGCAGGAGATCAGGGGATGATGTTCGGCTATGCCACGAACGAGACCCGCGAGCGAATGCCTTTGCCGATCATCCTGGCACACCGGATCGCCGAACGGCTGGCGGCGGTGCGGAAGGGGCTCAACGGCCATCCCCAGATCGAGTGGCTCCGCCCCGATGGCAAGACCCAGGTCTCGATCGAATACGAGGATGACCGACCCATCGCAGTGCGCACGGTCGTGGTGTCCACCCAGCATGCCGAACGCAACGGCTCGCGCCGGCTGGCCCATGGGACCATTCGCGACGCGATCGTCCAAGAGGTAGTAAAGCCAGTGCTCGATGAAGTCGGCGTGGAGTACCGCGGCACCAAGTTTCTCATCAACCCCACCGGACGCTTCGTGATCGGGGGACCCCACGGCGATGCGGGCCTTACGGGTCGGAAGATCATCGTGGACACCTATGGCGGCATGGCCCGGCACGGTGGCGGTGCCTTCAGCGGGAAAGATCCCTCCAAGGTTGACCGCTCCGCTGCGTATGCGGCGCGCTGGGTAGCCAAGAACATTGTGGAAGCCAAGCTCGCGCGCCGCTGCGAAGTGCAGGTGGCCTATGCCATCGGCGTGGCCCGGCCGGTCTCGGTTATGGTGCAGACGTTCGGTACGGGAGAGCTGCCGGACGGGATGCTCGAGGAGATCGTCGGCGAGGTGTTCGACCTGACTCCCAAGGGAATCATTGACGCGCTCAAGCTCAAGCGGCCAATTTACAGACCGACGGCCAGTTACGGGCATTTTGGACGCCGGCCCAAGACGGTCAACTACGACGGCAAGAAAGTCGACTTATTCACCTGGGAAGAGCCCGACCGCGTGAAGGACCTGCTGTCGGCGGCCCGCTGAGGAGCATCATGACGGTTCAGACTGCCACTGCCAAGTACGACGTCAAGGACTTGACCCTGGCTGACGAAGGCAAGCGACGCACCGAATGGGCCGAGCGGTCCATGCCGGTGCTCCGTCAAATCCGGGCCCGCTTCACCCGCGAGCAACCGCTCAAGGGTCTCAAGCTGTCGGCTTGCCTGCACGTGACCACCGAGACCGCCAACCTGATGCAAACCCTGCGGGCAGCCGGCGCCGAGATCGCCCTCTGCGCCTCCAACCCGCTCTCCACCCAGGACGATGTGGCCGCCCACCTGGTCCGCGACCATGGGGTGCAGGTCTACGCCATAAAGGGCGAAGGCCACGAGACCTATTACACCCACATCGCCCAGGCTCTGGCGTTCGGGCCCCACATGACTCAGGACGATGGGGCCGATCTGGTGGGCTCGCTCCATATGATTGCGCTCAATCGGCTGGACGACCTGGCTCCGCCCATCCGGCGGTGGGTCGAGGGCCTTTCCGCCGCTGAGCGGAAGAACCTGGTGGGCTCAGTCAAAGGCTCGACCGAGGAGACCACCACCGGCGTCATCCGGCTCAAGGCGATGGCCAAAGAAGGCGTGCTCCAGTTCCCCATCATCGCGGTGAACGATTCCAACACCAAGCACATGTTCGACAACCGCTATGGCACTGGGCAGTCCACTCTGGATGGGGTGGTACGCGCCACGAACTTGCTGCTGGCCGGCAGCACGGTCATCGTCGCCGGATACGGCTGGTGCGGCCGGGGCGTGGCCAGCCGGGCCCGGGGAGCCGGAGCCCACGTGATCGTAACCGAGATCGACCCGCTGCCGGCGCTCGAGGCCCGGATGGACGGATTCGAGGTGATGCCGATGGCGGAAGCCGCCCCCCTCGGTGATCTCTTCATCACCCTCACCGGCAACATTCACGTGGTGCGGGCGGAGCACTTCGCAGCCATGAAAGATGGCGCCATCGTCTGCAACTCGGGCCACTTCAATGTCGAGCTGGATCTGGATGGACTCGCCCGGATCGCGTCTGCCCGGCGCGATGTGCGGGAGATGGTGGAAGAGTTCGTGGTGAAGGGCCGACGGATCATGGTACTGGCGGAGGGACGGTTGATCAACCTCGCCGCGGCCGAGGGCCATCCGGCCAGCGTCATGGACATGTCGTTCGCCAACCAGGCGCTTGCCGCCGAGGTTCTGGCCAAGGAGGCCAGCAAGATGAGCAAGGCGGTCCACCGGCTCCCTCCTGCGGTCGACCAGGAGATCGCTCGGCTCAAGCTGCAGAGCATGGGCATTGCCATTGACA
Source organism: Gemmatimonadales bacterium (assembly GCA_035997125.1). GTDB lineage: Bacteria > Gemmatimonadota > Gemmatimonadetes > Gemmatimonadales > GWC2-71-9 > CAVVWJ01. The sequence continues at coordinate 10,200 of DASYIX010000072.1, read as the reverse complement.
CGCTGACGGCCGAGCAGGTGGAATACCTCGCCAGCTGGGATGCCGGCACCTGAGCGCGTGAGCCCATGATCGAAGTCACGGTGGCGCATCTCGGTCTCGACCGGACCACCAACACTCCAGTTGTGATTCTGCGGGAGAAGGAAGGCTCCCGGGTGTTGCCGATCTGGATCGGCCCGGCGGAAGCCAGCGCCATCGCCATGGAGCTCCAGGGCATGAAGGCCCAGCGGCCGCTCACCCACGATCTCCTGAAGCAGATTCTGGTGGGCCTCGGGGGCGATCTGCGCCGGGTGGTGATCAGCTCGGTCAAGGAGAACACCTACTTCGCCGAGCTACTCATCCGCCGGGATGACCACGTGTTCCAGGTGGACGCCCGGCCGTCCGACAGCATCGCGCTCGCGCTTAGAATGCGGGCCCCGATCTTCACCAGCGACCAGCTGCTGGACCAGAGCGGTGTGGAAACCGACGAGCCCTCTCCCAATCCCTCGCTCGAAGCCGACAAACTCAAGGACTATCTCGAGAAGATGGACCCGCAGGACTTCGGGAAGTTCAATCCTTAGATCGGGAAGGAAGGGAAGGTCGGGAAGGTATTTGCGCCCCAGGATAATCGTCCCTGCTGTTTTGCTGCTTCTCTTTCCCCTCTTTCCCGTCCTTCCCGTCCTCGCCCAAACCGTCCGGGTGACCGGCAGGGTCTTGTCGGCGGATTCGACTCCGGTCCGCGGCGCTCGTGTCGTGCTCCACCGGATCGCGCCGGACACCCAGGGGCCGCTCGATTCTACCCGGGCAGACGGTAGCGGCCGCTTCGGATTTGCCTTTCGGCCGGATACCGCCGCGTTCTACCTGCTGAGCACTCGCCACTCGGGAATCGAATATTTCTCCCCTCCTGTCCCCACCAACCCGGCTCGGACGGACACGACCATCAGGATCGTGGTCTACGATACCTCCAGTGGCGCGCCGGTGGCGATCGAGGCAAGGCATCTGGTCCTGACTCGGCCGGGTGAGAACGGAACCCGAAGCGCGCTGGACTTGATCGTCCTGCAGAACACCGGACGGCTCACGCGAGTCACGTCGGACACCCTGCGGCCCTCGATCAGTTTGCCACTGCCGGCCGGTACCTCCGGTCTTCAGGTCGGCGAGAGCGAAGTCTCGGCGGAGTCGGTGCATCGCCGGGGAGACTCCCTGACGATCACGGCTCCGATCGCCCCGGGTGAGAAGCAGATCACGGTGCAGTACCAGGTTCCTGCTGGCCGCTCGACCCTCGAGCTGCCGGTGCAAGGGACGGGTCAGAAGATCAACGTGCTGGTAGAAGAGACTGGGGCTGGGGTGAGTGGAGCGGGGATGGCTTTTGCCGACAGCCAGGTGATACAGGGCCGCTCCTTCCGCCGGTGGACAGGAGTCACGCCTGCTCCGGGTGTGATCCGCATTTCGCTGCCAGGTACTCCACGCACCGCGCGCTGGTTGCTGGTGGCGCTGGTGTCGGCGTTGGGCGCCACCCTGCTGGTGGCAGGATGGTGTCTGGTCGCCCGAGCGGGCGGCCCGGCCAACGTTCTGCCAAGTCGGCTGCTCGATGCGATAGCGGCGCTCGATGCCCGTTATCTCGGACGGCAGGAAGAGATTGCATCATCTGAGTGGGACTTATACCTGGGCGAGCGCGCTCGGCTGAAGGCCGAGCTGGAGGCATCCCTTGCGGCGGACAGAACCAACCGATAAACTCCCGCTGCGGAACAACTGAAAGAACACGAACGGGGCTCACTCGGAAGCCGGTGCAAATCCGGCGCGGCCCCGCCACTGTAACGGGTACCTGGCCCTCGTCGGCCAGGCTCTCCACTCAGAACGCCACTGGGAAACCGGGAAGGCGAGTGGAGTCCCGAAGCCAGGAGACCTCTCCGTTCGTGCCACCATTGAAAAGCCCTCGGGGGAGGGTTGGTGGCGTGCCCGATCGGCCTGACGCCGTCGCTCACCGCCCATCTCTCTCCTCCAGGGATGGGCGGAATCTTTTCCACCATGCTGCTGCGCCGGCGCGGGCTCGCGAAGCTGCTGTTCTTCCTCTCCATCGGGGCGAGTCTCGCCTGCGGCCCGACTCCGGTCCAGCGGGGCTCGATTCAACTGGTCGATGACGCGGGTGACACCCTGCGTCTGGCCACACCCGCCCGCCGAGTGGTTTCGCTTATTCCCGCGGCCACCGAGCTGCTCTTTGCCATCGGCGCTGATTCTGCCGTAGTGGGCCGGACCAGCTACTGCGACTATCCCGCCGCAGCAAAGGCGGTCCCCGATCTCGGTGATGGCATCAAGCCCAGCATCGAGGCGATCATCGCCCGGCGGCCAGATCTCGTCGTCCTCTACAACTCCGGCCAGAATGCCGCGGTTTCCGGCCGCCTCCGGGAGCTGGGCGTCCCCGAGGTCCGGCTCAACACCGATGCATTGAGTGACGTCGGCCGGGTCGCCAAGCTGCTCGGGCGCGCCACTGGGCATCAACGCGGTGCCGACTCGGTCACCGCCGTGTTCGACACCGCGCTGGCCGCCGCTACCCGTCCAGCGCGGGGCGCGCGTCCCAAGGTCCTGCTGCTGGTCTGGGAACAGCCCCCGATGACGATCGGGCGGGGCAGCTTCCTGAGTGAGCTGGTGGAGCGCGCGGGAGGCGAGAACCTGTTTGCCGACGTGACCGCCTCGTCCGGTGTGGTGAGCATCGAGGCCGTGGCAGCGCGGAATCCCGATTTGATCTTCATGACCACGGAGGGCCCATCCTCGTTCGCCAGCCGGCCTGAGTGGCAGGTAGTTCCCGCCGTCCGGGAGCATCGATTCCTCCGGGTCAGCGGCTCGGAGTTCGAGCGCCCCAGCCCCCGCGCACCAGCCGCCATTCGAGAGCTGGCTACCCGCCTGGCCGGAGCGGAGTGGTGAACCCGGGGCGCGGCGCCCTCCTGGCAGCGGCGGTGATCGCCTGTCTCCTACTCGGCCTCAGCGCTGGCGCTGTCCCCGTTCCTCTCCGCGAGGTATGGGCCGGATTGTGGCATGCCGACGCCGGTGCGGCGGTGATCATCCGCGATCTCCGAGCTCCGCGGGTGGTGCTCGCCTTTCTCGTCGGCGGCAGCCTCGGCGTATGTGGCGCCGCGCTCCAGGCCATGATCCGCAATCCCCTCGCTGAGCCGTATCTCTTGGGCCTCTCCAGCGGAGCGGGCCTCGGGGCGGTGATTGCAATCGCTTCGCGGGCGGGGGGTCCCTGGGCAGTGCCGATCGCCGCCTTCCTCGGCGCGCTGGCGGCAGTGGCACTGGTATACCGGCTCAGCCTGGTCTCCGGCAGACGCCTCGATCCGCATGTGCTGCTCCTCGCCGGCGTCGTCGTGGGTTCGTTTGCCGGCGCACTCATGAGCGCCATCATGGTGCTCTCCGACGCGCCGGGAGTGCGGAATGCGTTTCTCTGGCTGCTGGGTGGATTCGGTGCCGCTTCGTGGCGGGCTCTCGCCGTATTCACCGTGTATGCGTCCGTCCCACTCCTGGTTCTTCTGTATCACGCCCGGTCGCTCGATCTGATCGCGCTGGGCGATGAGCCGGCGCATCATCTCGGCGCGGAGGTGGACCGGGTTAGGCGGCTGGTGTACCTCAGCACGGCCCTGCTGACGGCGGCCAGCGTGGCCACCTGCGGCATCATCGGCTTTGTCGGCCTGGTGGTTCCTCATACCGTTCGCATCCTCTTCCGGCCGCTCCACCGGAGTTTGCTGCCGCTGGTTTTCCTGGTGGGCGGGTGCTTTCTGGTGCTGGCAGACGTGGTTGCCCGGACGGCGGTGCGCCCGCTGGAGCTTCCCGTCGGCGTGATCACCGCACTCATCGGCGTCCCGCTTTTCGCGCTGCTCCTCCGGAGAACCCTGCCGTGATTCTCGAAGCGCGGGCGATCACCGTGCGGTATCGGGCCAAGCAGCCAGTGGTGCTCGATCGGGTGAGCTGTCAGGTCAGCGGCTCGGAGCTGGTGGCAGTGGTCGGCCCCAACGGCAGCGGTAAGACCACTCTCGTCCGGGCTCTGCTGGGCATGGTGGCGGTCGAGAGCGGCGCGGTTCTCGTGGACGGCTTGCCGGTAGGCCAATGGTCCCGGCGCTCCCTGGCTCAGACGGTCGGCGTGGTAGGCCAACAGGAAGAAGTTGTCTTTCCTCTCCGGGTGGCCGAGACGGTGATGCTCGGTCGCTACGCTCGCCTGGGCCCGCTCGGCGCTCCTGGGCCGGAGGATCGCGCGGCAGTGCGCACCGCGCTGGAACGGTGTGACATCGTCAGCCTGGCGGCCCGGCCGGTGGACTCGCTCTCGGGCGGGGAGTGGAAGCGGGTGCGCATCGCCCGCGCGTTGGCGCAAGAGCCCCGCGCGCTCGTGCTCGACGAGCCCACAGCGTCGCTCGATGTCCGCCACGAGATGGAACTGTTGGAGCTGGTTCGGCAGCTGGTCGATGGGGGCCTCGCCGGCCTGGTCATCACCCACCACCTCAATCTGGCCGCTCGCTTCGCCCACCGGATCCTGCTGTTGGACCGGGGCGCCGTCGTGGCGGCCGGCACCCCCACTGAGGTTCTGAACCGCGCAACGCTGTCCCGGGTATTCGAGTGGCCGGTTGCCGTGACCACTTGGCGTGACGGGTCACCCCAGGTGGTGCCGCTGCGCGCCGGTGAGGAGGACACGTGACAGTGACGTTGTGCCTCAGGGACTTTGCTCGAAATGACATTGCCGTCACCCGTCGGAGGAGGGTCATCGATGCGAGCATCATTGTCTAGCCCAGTCGTCGCGGTTTTTGTCCTGGCGCTTACCGTCTCGCCACTCGCGGCGCAGGAGCCGCAGGATACCACCCGGCTCAAGGAGCTGGTGGTGACCGCCACCCGGATTCCCACGCCGGCCGACGACGTGGTCTCCTCCATCACCATCATCCGTGGAGAGGAGCTCAGAGCGCGGGGAATTCACTTCGTGCAGGACGCACTGCGCGAAGTTCCCGGAGCCACTGTGGTCCAAGTGGGATCCTTTGGCGGAGTGAGCTCACTCTTTCTGCGCGGCGGGGAGAGCGACTATGTGAAGGTGCTGGTAGACGGGGTGCCGGTGAATCAGCCGGGCGGCGCGTACAACTTTGCCAATCTCACGACCGACAACGTCGACCGGATCGAGGTCCTGCGGGGACCGGCCAGCGTGCTCTATGGGTCCGACGCGGTCAGCGGCGTGGTCCAGGTGTTCACCCGGCGAGGGCAGGGACATCCGGTGCTCGAAGGCGGAGCTGAGGCCGGCACTTTCGGGAGCATCTCGGGACACGCTGGGGTCGTGGGTGGGAGCAAATCGCTGGGCTACTCCGCCGACGCCAGTCACCTCTCGACCGACGGAACCTACGCGTTCAACAACGGCTACCACAACACGGTGCTCAGCGGTTCGGTGCGGGCTGCGCCCGACCCGAAGGGCGATGCTTCTCTCTCGGTCCGCTTCTCCGACAATCGCTTCCACTTTCCCACCGATTTTTCCGGTGTGCTGGCCGACAGCAACCAGTTCAACGCCGAGAAAGCGCTGTCGTTAGGGGCCGAGGTGGGCCGGCGGCTGAGCGACCGGGTCGAGCTGCGGGTGTCGGGCGGAGGGGGCCGCAGTGACGGTGAGTTCGACGACCGTCCTGACAACGCCGCCGATACCGTCGGATTCGGCTTCGCGTCGCATCGCAACTCCCGAGACCAACGGGGTAACCTCGAGGCCCGGGTCAACGGGTTCGTGAGCTCCGTGCTGACGCTCACGACCGGGATGCAAGTCGAGCGGGAGACTGAACGCCAGTCAGGCGAGACCACCTCGAACTTCGGTGGCATTGCCACCACGCCAGACACCCCATTCGACCGCGGGCGTACCACCTTCGGCTATTACGCCCAGGGGGTCCTCGCTCTTCCCGGGGGGCTCGCTGTGAACGTCAACGGCCGGCTGGACCACAACAGCGGCTTCGGTACCTTCTTCACCTATCGAGCCGGGCTGGCATACCAGCTTCTGGGCGGCACCCGGCTCCGCGGCTCGCTTGGCAGCGGGTTCAAGGCGCCCGCCTTCTGCGAACAGTTCTGCGACGCGCCCTTCGTGGTCGGCGATTCGACGCTCCAGCCGGAGCGCTCGAACAGTTGGGAGCTCGGGGTGGAGCAGCACCTCGCAGGCCCGGTGTCGCTGTGGGCCACCTACTTTGACCAGCGTTTCAGAGACATGATCGTGTACGATGGGAGTGTTGCCCCCGGAGAGCCAACCTACCGCAACGGAGCCGCCGCCCTGGCGCGGGGCGTCGAGACCGGGGTGACGACTTCATTCGGCGCTTCGCTGAGCGCGAAGGCCTCGTACACCTACCTGGACACCAAAGCCACTGATGACGCGGGGATGCCCAGTGCCTCGTTTGCCAACGGGCAGCGCCTCATTCGGAGGCCGGGCCACTCCGCGGAGCTGGCGGTTCAGGGCCGCGTCTTCGAGCGCGCTACCCTGGGTGGCTCGCTTACCTACGTGGGCCGGCGGGACGACGTGGACTTCAACGCCTTTCCGAGTGTGCGAGTCGAGCTCCCCGACTACGCGATTGTCGACCTGGCGGCGGAGGTGGACGTTCTCCAACCGGGTGCCGGGCGTCCGGGACTCTCGGGGGTTGTGCGGGTAGAGAACTTGTTCGACCAGCGGTACGACCAGGTGGTCGGCTTTGCCGGGCGGCCTCGCGGCATCTACGGCGGGGCCAGATTCCGCTTCTGACCGCTTACGACTGGCGGTGCGGCGGAGGTGCTTCGATCTTTCGGCCATGGCGATAAGCAGATCGACCTGGCCGGCCCTGATCCTGACAGCAGGCACCTTTGCCTGCGCCGAGACGGCGGCCCCACTGCCGGCGCCGGCGGAGGTCGTCGTGGTGCTAAACACCACCGGCGCCACCCTCAGTCTAGTGCCGGTGGCCGCTCCAACCCAGGTCTCCACTATTCCCCTGGGCGAGTCCGACGTGCAGCCGGTGAGCGTGACGGCGCGCGGAAGTACCGCCGTGGTTACGCTCCGGGCGCGGGACGCCATCGCGGTGGTCGATCTACGGGAAGGAATGTTGGCGACTACTATCGCGCTCGCACCGGGGTCCGGCGTCGCGGGGGCGGCTCTCATCAGTGATTCCATCGCCTACGTCTCCAACACGAGCCTTAACACCCTCACCCGGGTCGACCTGTCCACCGGCGATACCGCGAGCGTCGCGGTCGGCGCCACGCCCCAGCAGATCGTCTTCACCCGCGGCCGGGTTCTCGTCCTCAACGCCAATCTCGACAGTCTGGGCAAGCCGGCTGGCGAAAGCTGGATCAGCGTCGTCGATCCCGGGATCGGCCTCGCGGGCGCTGTGGTCGACTCGGTCCCGCTGATAGGTCCCGGCAACGCCCAGTTCAGCACCGTCGCAGGCGACGGATTGTTGTACGTCGTCCAGGTGGGAGATCCCACCGTCGATCAAGCTCGTCTGTCGGTGGTCGATCCGGTGGGCCGCCAGGAGGTAGCGAGCTTCGGAGGTTTCGGCTTCGGAGCCGGAGATTTGACCGACAACGGAGCCGACCGGCTTCTGATCAGCTCCCGGACCGAAGGCCTCATGGAATTCGACACCACCGATCGCAAGATCCTTCGGGGTGAGGGGAACGGGATCGCCATCCCGGCGAATACCGGCGTCGCGGTGGACTCGCAGGCGCGGATCTACGCCCTGGAGGCCGGTTGCTCGGGCCAGGGCTTGCTCCATGTGCTGCGTCCCGATTTCACCGAGATTCGGACTGTGACGGTGGGACAATGCGCCAGTCAGGCCCTGCTTGCCCGAGTGCCTCCTGCGGGGATGGAGCCGACGGACGAGCCGCTTCCCTAACAATGCCGCCGGTCTCTACGCCCGCCATCGTGCTCTCGGCTTTGCGCTATAGCGAGACCTCCAAGATCGTGCGGCTGGCCACCAGGGATTTTGGGGTCCAGAGCGCCATCGCCAAGGGAGCGTTGCGGCCCAAGAGCCGGTTCGGCGCCGCGCTCCAGCTGTTGAGCGAAGGCCAGGCGCAGCTGCACATGAAAGAACACCGGGAGCTGCATCTGCTCACCGCCTTCGACGTGCGGCAGCTCCACGTCGGACTGGCCTCCGATCTGGAGCGGTATGCCATTGCCTGCGCCTTATCTGAAGTGATGCTGCGCTTCGCTCCTGCCGACGCCCACCCCGAAAGCTTCGAGCTTCTGCGCCACGCCCTGGTCGAGCTGGAGACAACCGCTCAGGAGAATGTGACAGCCATGGGGCTCCGGCTGCTCTGGCAACTGGTCAGCGTGCTCGGGTTTGCGCCATCCATCGAGGTCTGTGTCATCGACGGTGCGGCGCTGCCGCCCGGACCGCTCCCGTTTAGTACCCGCGATGGCGGCGCCCTGTGCTCGACCTGCGCCCCACAGCACGGCGCTACCAATCTTCCGGAGCAAGCCCGTGCCGATCTGCGGGCCCTCCTCGAGCCTGCGACTGAGCTTCCCGCGCTCGACAGCAAGAATGGCGCGGCCCACCGGCGCTTGCTGGCCCGCTACATCCGCTACCATCTGGGTGAGGGGGCGGAACTGCCCGCGCTCGAATTCTGGATGCAGCAGCCCTGGGTGGCCGCATGATCATCGGAACCGCCGGCCATATCGATCATGGCAAGTCGACGCTGGTCACCGCTCTGACCGGCAAGCCGATGGACCGGCTTCTGGAAGAGCGTCGCCGAGAAATTACCATCGAGCTCAACTTTGCGCCTCTCGACTTGGGAGCCGGTCGCCTCGCCGGGGTGGTCGACGTGCCCGGCCACGAGGACTTCGTCCGAACCATGGTGGCGGGGGCATCCGGCATCGACCTGGCCCTGCTGGTCATCGCCGGTGATGAAGGCATCATGCCGCAGACGGTGGAGCATCTCGTCATCCTCGAGCGTCTCGGGGTGGCGGCCGGGATCCCGGTCATCACCAAGGCGGACCTGGTGGATCCAGACTGGCTGCAGCTGGTGATGATGGAAGTGGCCGAGCAGCTCCAGGCATCCCCAATCGCGTTCGACGCGCCGCTCGCGGTATCGGCCCGGACCGGCGCCGGCATGGATACGCTGCGGGAACGGCTGCGGGAGCACGCTGCGAACATAGCTCAACGATCCCGAGCCGACGGGTTCCGCCTGCCGATCGACCGGGTCTTTTCCCTTCCAGGCGTCGGTACCGTGGTGACGGGAACGGTCTGGTCAGGGAGCCTCCGCACCGGCGATGCAGTGGTGGCGCTTCCGTCGGGCCAGCGCGGGCGAGTGCGCTCGCTGGAGAGCTTTGGCAGGGCGGTGGACCGGAGCGAGCCCGGAGCGCGGACGGCGGTCGGCGTAGGTGGAATGGAACGGGCCGGCGTGACTCGGGGCGAGGTGCTGGTGAGCGAGGAGCTACCGTGGACGGCCACCCGAGCGGTCGATGTTGAGATCGGTCTCCAGCCGGGAGCGGCGCCACTACGGTCCCGATCCCGGGTCCGGTTGCTGCTGGGCACCGCGGAGGTGATGGCCCGAGTTTCTCCTCGTACCCCGCTCGAGCCGGGCGGAACCGGTATGGCTCGACTGTCCCTGGAGTCGCCGCTCGTGACCCGGGCCGAGGATCGGTTCGTGCTGCGGAGCTACAGTCCGGTGACGACCATCGGCGGGGGACGCATTCTCGACCCTTGGCCGCCGCGCCGCGGGAGCGCATGGCCACCGGGCCTGGCTTCTGCCGATCCCGCGGCGCGCTTCCGCAGCATGATGGAGCGCCGCGCCGGCGGAGTTCGATCGTCGTCTCTCCCGATCCTGTTGGGACTGCCGGCCAGCGGGGCCACGGAGATCGCCCGACGGGAGCCGACGGTCCGCTTGCTGCACGATCTGTGGGTCGCCACCGCCGCGGTTGAGCAGATCGGAACCCGGGCGCTGGCTCTGCTCCGAGACTACCATCGGCAGCATCCCAGTGATCCGGGCATGCCCCTGGAGACTCTCCGGCACGCACTCAACGCTCCGGCCGAAATAGTGGAGGCTGCCCTTCAGGACTTTGCTCGCGCCGGGCGCCTCCGCCTCCGCGAGGGTCTGGTCGTGCTGGCAGGGTTCGTTCCTCGCGTGGCGGGGGGCGACGCCGAGATCGATCGCGTCGTGCGCATCCTAACCGAGGCGCATCTCAGTCCCCCCTCGGTGGGGGAGCTGGAACAGTCGACCGGCCGTGGGGACCTCCTCGCCATGCTCCGGCTGGCTGCCGCGCGAGGTCAGGTG
>DASYIX010000071.1:0-2894 GCA_035997125.1 Gemmatimonadales bacterium | reverse complement strand
GGGGCCAGGGTGTCCCGCACCTTGGCCGCAAGCTGATCGGGGCTGAATGGCTTGGGAACGAAATCGTCGACCCCGACATCGCTGAACCGCTGCAAGACCTCGATGTCCCCGTATCCGCTCATCGCCACAATGGGGACCCCCGGCTTGATCCGGCGGAGCTCTGCCGCTGCTTCGGCTCCCCCCAGGATTGGCATAGTCAGGTCGAGCAGGATGAGCCGCACCCGGTCCCCCAACTCGCGCAGCCGCTTCACCGCCTGGGCCCCGTCCACTGCCAGCTCCACGGTGTATCCGGCGTCCTGAAGTATGGTGGAGACCAGCGACCGGACCCCTTCTTCATCGTCGGCCACCAGAATCGTTCCCACCCCCTGAAGGTCATGCTCCACCCCGAAGTGGCCGCTCAGCCGGTCCGGATGCCGAGTCTCACGGGGAGTCGGCAGGAGAACGGTGAAGGTGGTTCCCTCCCCCGGTTCGCTGCGGACGCCGATGGCGCCCCGATGACCCCGCACGATCCCCAAGGCCGCTGAGAGACCCAACCCGCGGCCCAAGAATTTGGTGGTAAAGAAGGGCTCGAAGATGCGCGCCCGGGTCTCGGTATCCATGCCGGCGCCGGTATCGGTCACATCGATTCGAACGTACTCGCCCCCCACGATGGGGAATCCCTCGGTGCGGGCCCGCTCCCGCCGCTCGGTAAAGTGCTCCACCCGAACCCGCACCGTGAGGGTGCCGGGCTCGTCACCGATAGCCTCGCCGCCATTGATGACCAGGTTCATCACCAACTGCTGCAGCTGGGTCCGGTCGGCTTCCACCAGAGGGCAGTCCTCCGGCACGTCTATGACCAGGGTGATCTTCTTGGAGATCGATGCCCGGATCAGGGTACTGACCTCGCTGACCAGCTTGCTGAGATCCACCGGCTGGATGACAAAGCGGCCTTTGCCGGCGTAGGCGAGCAGCTGCCGCGTCAGGTCGGCCGCTCTTTCGCTGGCCGCCAACACGTCCTTCAGGAGAGCAGCTGCCTGCTCCGCCCTTCCAGCGCTGATGGCACGCCGCGCCAGGCCGGCGTTGCCCATGATGCCGGTAAGCAAATTGTTGAAGTCGTGAGCGATGCCGCCGGCCAGGACACCGATACTCTCGAGCTTCTGCGCCTGCTGCAGCGCCTCCTCGTTCTCCCGCTGCATGGCCTCGGTCTGTTTTTGCTCCGTCAGGTCCCGAACCACCATCACGGCACCGACGACGCTGTTGTCGGACATGATGGGGGCGGCTGATGAGCTGATCGGCACCAGGCTGCCGTCTTTGTGGACGAAGAAGTCGTCCTCGCTCCGGATAGTCTGACCCGACGTCAGCACCCGCATGTGCGGACAGTCGAGGATGGGATCGACCACCGCACCGGATTGCCGGCAGCTCAGCTTTTCATGCAGGAACTGGCCCAAAAGCTCGTCCTGAGGCCAACCGAACATGGATTGCGCGATCGGATTGGCGAAGGTGGTCCGCCCCTGGCTATCAATGAGGAAGAGGGCCTCGGCCGCATTGGTCGCAATGGCATCGGCAACGTTGAGCTGATACTGCAGGAGCTCTTCTGCCCGCTTTCGGTCGGTGTCGTCTCGAATGATCTTGGCCAGTCCCACCACCACACCCGAGTCATCCCGCAGGCCAACCATGACTCCATTGGCCCAGAATCGCGAGCCGTCTTTCCGAAGGTGCCAGCGCGAATCCTCCGCCCGGCCACTCTCGGTGGCAAACCTGACCTCCTGCTCCGGCACTCCCTGAAAGTTGTCTTCGGGAGTGAAAAGCGTGGCCCCTGGCCGGCCAATGATCTCGGATGCCTCGTAGCCGAAGATCCGGGCCGCGCCGAGATTCCAGGTCTGGATGAGGCCGCTGAGGCTGAGATGGAATACGGCGTAGTCCACCGTCGCCTCGAAAAGCAGCCGGTATTGCTCCACCTGGAACTCCTGGACCGCCTGTTCGGGTTCGCGGGGCTTGCGCCGCGGCTCGCGGGATTTTGGCACGAACCTAAAGTCGCGGCCAAGGGCCGCCCGGGCTGTGACGTGGATACCCAACACCGGCAAGAAGTTGGCGTGACCTACGCTGATCCTGTGGGTGCGATCACAGACAGCACCAGGGTTCTCCCCTATCCTGGGGCGTCTGATTGGAGCTGCACTTTCACTAGAGGAGTTTCCATGCTCGTCTGGCTTGCGGTAATCCTGCTGGTCGCCTGGTTGCTGGGATGGGGAGTCTTCCATGTGGCTGGCGGCCTCATTCACCTCCTGCTCGTGATCGCGGTGATCGTTTTCCTGATCAACTTCATCTCGGGCCGGCGTACAGTCTAGCAACATCATCAGCTTAAGGGGCCGTGTGGTCACGGCCCCTGCGCTTATCCTCAGCCACTTCTTTTTTAGGCACTGGCGTACGCCGGACGCCGTGCTAAGTTGCGGACATGCTTGCATCTACCAAAGGATGCCATGTCCGTAGAGGCCGTGGTCAGTAACTCCCCCCAGTCCCGGAGCCGCGAGGCCACCCAGCGGGTTCTCGTAGTCGACGATGAGCAAGGCCTGAGAGATCTGGTCTGCCGAACGTTGCAGGCCGAGGGCTTCAACACGCTGGAGGCGGCCCACGGGGCAGAGGCGTTGGCGTTGATAGAGAACGCGTCCACCCCGGTCGATCTGGTCGTTACCGACGTCGTCATGCCGGGCATGGATGGCCGGGAGCTGGGCCGGCGACTGGGTCAACGGTGGCCCGATCTTCCCATTCTCTACATTTCCGCCTACGACGTGAATGATATCTTCCGCCGGGGCTCACCCAGAGACTCCGCGCCCTTTCTGCAGAAGCCATTTCCCCTCGATGGGCTGGTTACCGTGGTGCGTGGCCTCCTGAGCGGGCGCACCTCGAGCTGATCCTCT
>DASYIX010000070.1:0-2266 GCA_035997125.1 Gemmatimonadales bacterium | reverse complement strand
GCTCCCATCCACTTGCAGCGCCGCCCCGCTGGTTACCGTCGTCGCTCCCGCGGTCGTGCCCAGGGCCGTATTGTTCTGCGCGTCGAGCACCCCCGCGCTCACCGTGGTCACGCCGGTGTAGCTGTTCGCACCGGAGAGCGTGAGGGTGCCTACGCCAGCCTTGGTGAGACCGCCCGCGCCGCTGATGACACCGCCGATCTTGAGCGTTGTTACGGCATCAGTGACGGTGATGGTGCGGGTTGCGGCGAAGGACATGGCCAGGCTGATCGTATTCGATCCGGCGATACTGCCGTCTGTCAGATTCCCGGCACCAAGCACGATGGAATTACCGGCCAACGTATAGCCGCTGCCTGATATAGTGATGGAATTGAAGCTTGTCCCAGCCGCCACACCGTTTGAATTGGAAAGATTGGCGGCGCCGCCCGGGAAGATGAGATCCTCCCCTCCAGCGGGCGGCGTGCCGCCAAGGCCCGCCCAGTTGCCCCCGTTGGCCCAGAGATTGTTCACCGCGCCGGTCCAGGTTGCGGTCGTCGCTCGAGCGAGGGCCACGGTCTGCGCGACTCCTACATCGACGTCGTTCGCGGCTGTCGCCGTCTTCGCTCCGGTCGCTCCCGCCGCCAGCTGCACCACGTAGTTCATCTCCAGGGCGATCCCGACGGCATTCGGTGTCGCATCCGACGCGACATCGGCGGCCTCCGTCATCCCAACGGGTGGGGTCCAGGTGGCGGACGAGGTGAAACTGTGTGTGGTGACGATCATGTCATAGCTCTTCGTGGTCGTCACACTCGGAGCCGCGTGGAGCAGCCCGCTCGCCGTTGCCTGTCCGTTCTCGACATCTACGGGAGCTGCAGTGTTCACCCCGTAGAACGTCATGATGCCGCCTGCCGATCCGGTGGACGCGCTGAAGCTCCACGTGTAGCTCGCGGGCTCGGCGGCACCGGCGACTTTTCGATAGGTCGCCTGCGAGCCGGGGTTCGTCAGGGTCTGGTCAGTGCGGCGAATGAGGGTCCAGCCGCCGGGCGCGGTGATCGTCGCAGTATTGGGCCGAACGGCGATGGCGGCGATCATCACGTCGCCGTTCACCGTGCCGGCGGGCTTGTTGATCGTGAGGGACGTTACCCCGGTCGTCGCACCCGCCTGGGCGGATGAGCGATACGCCTGGGCAACCGCGCGGGTAGGCAGCATCCAACTGATCCCGAGCAGCGCGACCGGAAGCCAGTACCTCCTCAACGAGCGTCTCCTCTTCGCCAATTCACCTCCGGGAGGTTCGTGGTACAATTGGGTCAGATTCCTGGCCTGCCTCGGACGCTGGGGCAGGATGCCGACGCTGACTGGGGCAAGGGACGTGCCCCCTCGGTCCGGCCTGCAATGTGTTTTGTCGTAAGGCTTGTGCGGAGTGCACAAAGGGGGGATACCTATGCGGCATTTTCCGGATCGTAAGGCTGGCGAATGCCGAGAGGATGTTACTGAATGGTAACCAAGACGGTAATCAGGACCCCGGGTCCGCCTTGGCCGTGCCACTCGGCAGCCCGTGCTTCTTGCGCTTCTCCCACAGATTCTTGCGGGATATTCCCAGGATCTCCGCGGCCCGCTGCACGTCCCCTCCGGTGGCCTCCAGCGTCAGCCGGATGTACTCGCGCTCGGCTTCGACCAGGGTCAGATTGTGCCCCAAGCGGAAGCCCGTGGTGGTTGGGGACTGGTCGCCCGGTGCGATCCCACTCAGCTTGGCCAGGTTGTCTACCCCCAAACTGGGACCGGCGCAGAAAATCAACGATCGCTCCATCACGTTGCGGAGCTCGCGAACATTGCCCGGCCAGTGCCAGGCGCGCATGAGCCCCAGCGCGGCCTCATCGATGGCCTCCACTTTTTTCTTGAATTCACGGTTGAACACTTCTCGATAGTGATTGGCGAGCAGGGGGAGATCGCTGATGATCTCGCGGAGCGGAGGCATAGTGTGGCTTGCTACCGCAATCCGGTAGTATAGATCGGTGCGGAAGCGTCCACTGCGAACGACCTCGGGGAGGTCGCGATTTGTGGCCGTGATCAGGCGCAGCTCCACCTCGATCTCTTCGGTCCCGCCGACTCGGCGAAAGCGACGGCTCTCCAGAAAGGTGAGCAGCTTGGCCTGAATCTCCGGCGTCAGCTCCGCGATTTCATCGAGAAACAGCGTGCCGCCGTTCGCCGTCTCGATGAGCCCCCGCTTGGATTCCCGGGCATCGGTGAAGGCACCCTTGTTGTAGCCAAACAACTCTGCCTCCACCAGATT
>DASYIX010000069.1:0-6412 GCA_035997125.1 Gemmatimonadales bacterium | reverse complement strand
CCCAGGCGACGAGGTAATTACCACGCCGCTCACCTTTGCCGCGACGGTCAACGTCGTGGAGCACGTGGGCGCCCGGCCGGTTTTGGTCGATGTGGAGCCGGACACGCTTACGATTGATCCCGACCACATTGCCGCGGCGATTACGCCCCGCACCCGCGCGATCATCCCGGTGCATTACGCCGGTCATCCGGCCGAGATGGAGCCGATCCATGAGATGGCGCGGGTCCACCGCCTCCTTGTCCTCGAGGACGCGGCGCACGCCCTGCCCGCCGCCTACCGGGGTCGGAAGATCGGCTCCGGACCGAACCCGGTAGCCTTCAGCTTCTATGCAACCAAGAATCTCACGACCGCCGAGGGCGGGATGCTGACGGGCGATCCCGAGATCCTCGCCCGCGCGCGGATTTTGAGCCTGCATGGGCTGAGCCGCGACGCCGCCAAGCGCTACGAGGCAGGGGGACACTGGGCCTACGAGGTGCTCGCCCCGGGTTTCAAATACAACATGACCGACATCCAGGCCGCGCTCGGGCTGTGGCAGCTGCGCAAGCTGGACCGGTTCCAACAGCGGCGCCGCGAAGTCGTGGCGGCTTACCAGTCGGCGTTGGAGGGGGAGGGCGCGCTGGAGCTCCCGGTCGAACGCCCCTGGGTCGAGCACGCGTGGCACCTATACGTCCTAAGGCTCCGCCCCGCGGCTCTGCGCATCGGGCGCGACCGCTTCATCGAGGAGCTGTCGGCACGCAACATCGGGACATCGGTGCACTTTATCCCGATCCATCTGCACCCCTACTACCGCGATCGGTATGGCTACCAGCCGGCGGCCTTTCCGGTGGCGTACGACAGCTTCCAACGGATGATCAGCCTGCCGCTGAATCCGCGCTTGAGCGACCAGGATGTCGCTGACGTGATCGAGGCAGTGCTCGACGTGATTCAGGTCTACCGGCGATGACACGGGCCAGGCGGGAGAGACGGCAGTGAGACACCTACCGGTGGACTCTCGAGGAGAGAGCATAGCCGAGCAACTGCCTGCTGGCCGGCGCGAGTCGGCGTCCTTGACGCCACCGTCGGCCGGCGGGATGGATCCGACGCCGCCGGGAATAGAGCCGCTCAACCTGCGTGACTGGCTGGTCGCGCTTCGGCGCCACTTGCTCCTGGCCACCACCGTGGCCGCGGCCGCGCTCGCGGTTGCCGCGTACGTCGCCTACACCTCGGCGCGCGTGTATCGTGCGACGTCGGTGGTTCGCCTGGTGGATGCGCGGCGGGCGCTGGCGGGCGGCCTGGTCGACCGCGAAGACCAGGAGGGTGGGCTGCCGTCCGCGAACCCCGTGCTGTCGCAGGTCGAGATGCTAGGCAGCCGCGCGATCGCCGGCGCGGTGGTGGACGATATGCCCGCGCTCCGGGTACGCACGGGTGGCTTCGATGGGGCGCTCCTGAGGGACGTCCAGGTCACTCCCGCCGTGGGTAGCGACTCGATCGAACTTTGGTTCGGAGGACAAACGGTAACAGCAGTGCGGGGGAGCGAGAAACGCGCAGCCGCCTACGGCTCTCCGGTCACCCTGGGTAGTATCGGTTTCGTGGTATCCAGGCCCCCGGAACGCGCGAATGGGGGAACACTGTTGGTGATCAGCCGTGATGCGGCGGTCAGCGACCTGGCCGGCCACCTGGTGGTGAAGCCGCGAGAGAATACCGACTTCATCGACATCACGTTCACCGCCTCCGACCCCGAGCGAGCCAAAGGAGTCGCCAATCGGGTAGCGCAGGTGTTCCAAGCGGCCAACGTGGAGACGGCACAACAGGAAGCCCGGCGCCGCCGCGAGTTTATCGAGACCCAGCTCAAGTTCAACGACTCACTGCTCACCGCGGCCCGGGCAGCGCTGACGGCCTTCCGTACCCAAGCCCCGAGCTTGGCCGCCAACCCAAGCCCCGACCGAACCGCCGGCCCCAGTGGGCTGGAGGAGCGCCGGCAGGAGCTCGACGTCGAACGCCGGCAATATGCCACCCTCCTCGGTCAGCTGCTGGACACGAACCGTGTCGCCCGACGCGTCGCGCTCCGCAACGTGATAGCCGCCTCGCCGACAATCGGGGAGAATGCGGTCATCTCGCGCCTATACGAGCAGCTGGTCCATTACGAGACGCTGCGGGACTCGTTGACGAGCGGCGAGTGGGCTCGATCTCCGACGGATCCCGACGTGCAGCGGCTTTCGCCCTTGATCGCTTCCACCGAGTCGGACCTTCTCGGAGCGCTACGAGGCGTGGTCGCCGCGCATGACGCGCGCATCACCATCCTCGACGACCTGGAAGCCCGTAACGCGGCGACCGCCCGCCGGCTCTCGAGCGCGCAGGCGACGGGTGAGGTGCTGACCGAGCGGGTGGAGAATACTCGGCGCATTGCGGACCAGCTGTCGAACGAGTACCAAAAGGCGCGGATTGCCGAGGCGGTGGAGGCCGGGCAGGTCGAGGTCGTGGATCTGGCACCGTTACCGCAAGGGCCCATTGGCGGGGGGCCGCTGCGAACCCTCGTCTACGGCCTGTTGGTGGGTCTGCTCCTGGGTGGCGGAAGCGCGATCCTGGCGGACCATCTCAATCGATCCGTCCACCGCCGTGACGACGTAGCCCACCTCGGCCTGCCGGTCCTCGGAATCGTGCCTCACGCCAGGAGAGGGGCGACCGCCGAAGCCGCCGGCCCGGTCGTCGAAGCCATGCGCGGGATCCGGTTCAGTCTGCTGTACGCTCATGGTGCCGCGGGACCCGTCTTGTTCACGATCACGAGCCCGGGGGCCGGCGAGGGAAAGTCGTTCGTCGCCTCGAACCTCTCGCTGGCGTTTGCCCATGCGGGGTACCGGACCCTCCTGATCGACGCCGACTTGAGGCGGGGATCGCTCTACCGGATCCTGAATACACAGCGCAAGCCGGGGCTCACGGAGGTACTCCATGGGGAGGTGGCACCCGAGGACGCCATCCAGCCGACGCCATATCCCTCGCTGTCCTTCGTTGGCTGTGGGACGCGGACGCCGGACGGCCCTGAGTTGCTCGGCTCCGAACCGATGTCGCGGTTCATCGCCGGTGTCCGGCAGAGCTTCGATGCGATTATTGTGGACTCGCCGCCGATGGGCGCGGGGGTCGATGCCTATGCGCTGGCGACGGTCACGGGGAACGTGCTCTTTGTGTTTCGGGTGGGAACCACTAACCGCGAGGTGGCGGCGGCGAAGCTGGACCTGTTCGATCGGCTTCCGGTGCGGCTCCTGGGCACAGTGCTCAACGACGTGCCAGCGCACTCGCCGTATGCGCAATACTCCTATTATCTGGATGGATATGGCTACGAGGCGGAACCCGAACCCGAGCCTCGGATCCTTCCCGGTTCGCAGACCCCGGCTCAAGCTCAAGAGCAAGGCTAGAGTACTGGGCGAGTGGGAGGTCGACTTCAAAGTAGAAGCGGGTGCCCCAGCTCGGCCCGGTCTCGACCTGCAGCTCGGATCCCATCGCGGCGATCAACCGCCGGCTGATGGTGAGTCCAAGCCCGGTCCCGGAGAAAGTGAAGCCCGCACGAGCCCGGCTCCGGGGGAATGGCTGAAACAGCCGGTTCAAGGCTTGGGGATCGATTCCGGGGCCGGTGTCGCGCACCGAGAACTCCACCCTGGCGCCGGCCTTTGCCACAGCTGCGATCTCGACGAATCCCTCCTCGGTGAACTTCAAAGCGTTGCAGGTCAGGTTGAGCAGCGCCCGGGACAAAGCCATCGGGTACCCAATCCGAAGGTCGATGGCCTGGGGCCGGAGCCGCAGGGTCAAGCCTTTTTCCTCGGCCATCGGGCGCACCATGTCCTGGACGGCTTCGAGCGTCTCGGTGAGTGAGAAGGGGCACGGCTCGGTGTCGGCCAGCTGCTCCCCGCCGCACGCCAACTCGATCGAGTCGCTCACCAGGCCGCTGAGGCCGAGCGCGGCGCTATAGATAAGCGCGAGCTGGCGGCGCTGGAGCTCGTTGACCTCTCCGCTATGCCCCATGTGCAGCGTTTCGGACAGGAAGAGGATGGAGGTGAGCGGTGAGCGCAAATCGTGGGCGATCTCCACCATGAGATCGAGGTCGATCGCCGCGCCCAGCTGCTCGATAGCGCCGAGGGTCCCCAGCACACGGGCCTCTGTCATGATTCCTCGTTGCCTTGGGATGATTACTTCCAAGGGCTTGTAGAATGGTGATCGATCCCGGGAGGGATCGTGATTCGCGTCACCTCTTCCCAGCCACCTTCTGCTCTGCGGGATCGCTCGCCAGTAACTTCCGCTGCAATCCGTACCGCTCCATCAGTCGGTAGAGGGTCGTCCGATTGAGCCGCGCGAGTCGGGCAGCGCGCGAGATGTTTCCGTCCGCCTCGGTCACCAGCTGCTCCAGGAAGCGGCGCTCGAACCGCCCCAGCAAGCGCTCGCGCGCGGTCCGGTAGCCTTCGGCGATGGCGTTGTCGGCGTCCTTGATGGCCGAGGCGCTCTCGTCCGGGTTGTCCCTGGACACCTGGCCGTCGATCACCGGAATGTGCTCGGGTTGGACTTCCGCCCCGGGCCGGAGGAGCACCACCATGTACTCGACGACGTTCTGCAGCTCGCGCACGTTGCCTTTCCAGGGGCGGGAGCGCAGCTCCCGAACTGCCGCGTCCGAGAACTTGGGCAGCCGGCCGTCGCTCTCGCGGTGGCGCTGCCAGTAGTGGGCCAGGAAATGATTGGCCAAGAGAGGAATGTCGTCGGGCCGCTCCCGCAGCGGCGGGACCTGAATCGGAACCACCCGGAGGCGGTAATAGAGGTCCTCCCGCAACTGGCCCGAGCGCAGCGCCTCCTCCGGGTTGCAGTTGGTGCAGGCGATGAAGCGGATGTTCACCACTGCATCGGTACGCTCGCTCCCCACCCGGCGCACCACGCCGTCCTGAATCACCCGCAGCAGCTTGGCCTGAATCGGCTTGGGCATCTCGATCAACTCGTCCAGGAACAGGGTGCCCCCGTTCGCCATCTCGAGCAGGCCGGGCTTGTCGCGCACCGCACCGGTGAACGCTCCCTTGACGTGGCCGAACATCTCCGACTCCAGCAGCGCTTCGGGGAGGGCGGCGCAGTTGATCGCTACCAGCGACCGGCTCGAGCGCCGGCCGTTGTTATGGATGAACTGGGCGATCTGCTCCTTGCCGACGCCGCTCTCCCCGGTGATGAACACCGAGGCGTCCGTCGCGGCGACCTGGCGCGCCAGCTCGATCACCCGGCGGAACGCCGGCGCCGCGCCGAGGAGCGTGACCTTGTCACTCTTGCCCTTCTGCCCACCGGCGCTCGCTTGCTGCTCGCGGGTCTCGCGCGCGACCATTACAGCGTGCGCCGCGCGGCCCAGCAGGATCTGGAGATGGGTCGCGGAGAATGGCTTGGGGAGGTAGTCCCAGGCCCCCGCCCGCAGCACCTCCAGATTGGAGGTCACCGACGGCTGGCCGGTCATGACAATCACGATGGTTTCGGGGCGGGTCTCGAGCGCGGCGCGCAGCAGCTCCATCCCCTGCACCTGGGACATGTACAGATCCAGCAGCACGATGTCGAAGGGGGAGCGCTTGAGCGTCTCCAGCGCCTCGTCGCCGCGACGGCACACGCGCACGTTGAAGCCGTCATGCGTCAACATACTGGCACAGCTCTCGCGCAACGTCCGCTCGTCGTCGACGATGAGAACCTGGACGCTGGCCTTGGTGCCGGGACTGAGTGACAGCGGGTCGGTCACGGCAGTTGGATCGGCGGGGGCGCTCCAGTCGGACTGCCAGGGATCCTCTTGCAGGGCAGGGGTTCGGAGCGAGGTAGTTCCCATTTGCACTCCCGGGATGTCAGGGTAATGTGGGCGTCGGCTGAGACCGTGATGGCAACACAGCAGAAGAGTGGCGCGGCGAGTAGGCCGGGGTCGTTGACAGGTCGCATCGGGGATGTGGGACAACTCCCCGACCTACCGCCACATGGATGACAAAAAGGATGCGATCACGAGCAGATGGTCCGAGAACCGATCCTGACTCTGAACCCTGCAGCTGCCAGCCTTTCCAGCGCCCGAACCCGCTCGCGCGGGGTCTTGGCAAACAACGGGTCGATTTTCGGCCCCTCGCCCAGGCGAACGATGTTGTGCGCATTCATCCTGGAGCGGATCTCCTCAACGACCTCGACCGGGACCCGTGCCGGCTGCTCGCCACAGCGCACAATGTCCAGGACACCAATAGTGCTGCGTAGACACGCTGTGGGCTGGCCGGCGCGATGGCCGCAAAAGATGTATCCCGGAAAGAGGGGCGCGCACTCCGATCCGTTTCGGACCCGGGGCAGGAGAGTGGCGAAGCCTTGTCTCCGCAGATTCAGCTCGGCCCGCGTTTCTGCGTGGGGCTTGGTACAGAGCAATTGCCAGATCAACACGGTGTCGCTCATGCTCTGGTGC
>DASYIX010000068.1:0-12577 GCA_035997125.1 Gemmatimonadales bacterium | reverse complement strand
ATCACTACGACCGCTCGCTGGAGGATGTGCGCACCAAGGTGCACTACGACCTGGAGTACATCCGGCGCCAGTCGGTGAGCGAAGACTTCCGCATCATGCTGAAGACCCTTCCCGTCATCCTCCTCCGCCGCGGCGGCTGGTAGCGATCCAGCGCGTTGCGCTGGGGCCACAGTTGGGCCACCCTCCGGGCCCGCGCCCCCATACCACTCAACGACTTAGTCGCCCGATCGCTGGAACTGGCGGCGGAACGGCGATTGCTGGAATGCGGGTGCTCACGGCCCTATCTTCGCTCTCTGCCCGAACCTGTTGCCTGAGACTCGATTGGTAGCTTCCTCAGCCGGTCCAGCAGTCCCCGGGGTCCCCGACCTCTCTGTCGTGGCTCCCCTCTACGATGAGTCGCAAAACGTGCGGCCTCTGGTGGAGTGGATTCTACAGGCGCTCGAGTCGTACCCAGGGACCTTCGAGGTCATTCTGGTGGACGACGGGAGCCGGGACGACACCTGGGAGCAGGTGCGCGCAGTGGCTGCCGATCCCCGGGTGCAGGGGCTTCGCCTGGGCCGCAACGTGGGCCAGACGGCGGCGATGATGGCGGGATTCGATCATGCCCGGGGCGACGTGATCGTGTCCCTCGATGGCGATCTCCAGAATGATCCCCGCGACATCCCTGCGTTGGTGTCGAAGCTCGACCAGGGCTACGACCTCGTGTGTGGCTGGCGGCAGAAGCGGCAGGACAAGCTGCTCCTGCGGAAGCTGCCGTCCTGGGTTGCCAACCGGATGATTCGCCGGCTTACCGGGGTTCCCATCACCGACAACGGCTGCTCCCTCAAGGCCTATCGCCGCGATCTGCTCAACCGCATCGCGCTGTATGCAGAGCAGCACCGGTTCATTCCCGCGCTCTCCGCGAGCGTCGGAGCGCGGATCGCGGAAATGCCGGTGCGCCACCATGCCCGCCGGTATGGTGAGAGCAAGTACGGCATCTCGCGCACGGTTAAGGTGCTGGTCGATCTCCTGACCCTGAAGATGATCACCACATTCAGGTCCCGCCCTCTGGCAGGCTTCGGGCTCGCGGCCATTCCGGCCCTCTTCGTCGCTCTGGTTTTCGGGGCGCTGTGGCTGTTCAGTTTCACCCACTTCGGACCGGAGAAGGCCGCGGCGCTGGTCTTCCCCGGCGCTGGGCTGTTGGCGCTCGGGGTGGCCTTCTATCTCTTCATGCTCGGCCTGGTGGCTGAAGTAGCGCTCAGCAGTGAACAGGGGGACGCCCATGACATCCCGACCGCCTCGGAGCTTCGTTGAAATGAGCGCTCAAGGTGTTCTGATGGACCCGACAGCAGATCCGGCAACGCCGTCACCCACGGGTGCCGGTCTGATTTCCGTGGTGGTTCCCGTGGTCGAACGGGCCGACGATCTGGTGGCGATCTATCATGCATTCGCCCGGGAACTGGATGACCGGCCCGAGAGCTACGAGTTCCTTTTCGTATTCGACGGACGCTTCAGCCCGCCGCCCGAGCTGGTGGCCCTGAGCCGGGAAGACAAAGCGGTCCGAATTCTCCGCTTTGCTCGCGAGTTTGGCGAGACCGCGGCGCTCCGGTTGGGAATCGAGCGAAGCCGTGGGGATCTGGTGCTCACCCTCCCGGCATACTTTCAGGTCCAACCGGAAGGGATCCGGCGGGTGATCGAGGCAGTCGACGAAGGCGCCGACCTGGCCGTCGCCAATCGTTCGCCCCGGCTCGACAGCTGGCTGAACCGGATGCAGTCCCGAGCATTTCACGGAATGATCGGCGGGGTTTCCGACCAGCGATTCCACGACATGGCGTGCGGTCTGCGGGCCATGAAACGTTCGGTGGCCGAGGCGCTGCCGCTCTACGGCGACCTCCATCGGTTCATTCCGGCGCTCGCGCTGCGCGAAGGGTACCGGGTCGAGGAGATCGCGGTGCCTCAGCATCCCAACGATGCGCGCATGCGGATCTATGGGCCCGGGGTCTACCTCCGCCGCTTGCTGGATGTCGGGGCCTTCTTCTTCCTCGCCAAGTTCACCGAGAAGCCGCTGCGGTTCTTCGGACTGGTCGGCTCGCTGTTCCTGGCCAGCGGAGCGGTGATGAGCCTGGTGCTTCTGATCCAGCGGGTCGAAGGCAGGGGAATCGCCAATCGACCGGCGCTCCTGTTGGCGGTGCTTCTGGTGGCGTTGGGGGTTCAGCTCATCGGCTTGGGGTTAGTAGGAGAGATCATCGTGCACCTTCGCTCGCCGCACCGTCGGGGCTACCGGGTGCGCGAGCGGACCGGAGGGTAAAGGGTCCCCGCTTCTTCTTGCTCTCGGCCCCGGCCGTGCCTCCAGCCTCCTTCCCGCTCGTGGCTCCTAGCCTCCAATGAAGCATCCTACCGGACTCCTCCCGGGTTAGCAGGGGGCCGGATGGGCCAGCCACCCCGTGGCGGCTTATTTTGAAAAGCCATGCGGCTCTCCTTCCACCAGAGAATCCTGCTGATCCTCATCTGCCTAGGTGCCGTTCCAACGGCCTTGGCGATTCTGGGTTGGGGCCTGACCATCCGTTCGGCTGCCCGGGCCCCCGGTGCCCGGGACGCGATCGAAGGGGTGGCCGCATCCGGCAGGCTGCTCCTGCACACGATTGACTCGACCCGGCTGAAGCCGGTCGAACGTCACGCCTTGGCAGATCATGCCTCGAAGCTCAATACGGCCATCGGGCAGGTCCAACGTGCCGACACCTTCAGCCGCTACTACTACGCGGGACTGGGGCTGGTAATCCTTCTCGTCGGTGGAGCGTTCATCTATGCCTCCATCCGATTCGGCGGACATCTGTCGCGCCAGTTGAGCCGCCCGATCGAGGAGTTGATCGGGTGGACAGGAAACATCCGTCGCATGGAGCCGCTACCCCCTGACCGGCCTCGACGGGGTGCGCCCGAATTCGCTGCCCTTCGTACAGCCTTGCGGGAAATGGCGGTTGGTCTGGAGCGCGCCCGGGCACAGGAGATCGAGGCGGAGCGCCTCCGTGCCTTCCGGGAAACAGCCCGGCGGGTGGCTCACGAGATGCGAAACCCGCTCACCCCCATTCGGCTCGCGATCGCTCAGCTGAGTCGGTCGGCCGGGGCGGAGCATCGGGAGACGGTGGATGTCCTGATGGCCGAGTCGGACCGCCTGGAGCAGCTCGCTCGAGAGTTTACCGAGTTCGGCCGGTTGCCCGAGGGCCCGGCGGCATCGGTGGACTACACCGAGCTGCTGTCCGAGCTGGCCCGTACCTCCCTCCCGAGCACAATGAAGGCTCGTCTCGATCTCGATCCGGCTACGCCGGCCCTGTTGGGACACTACGACCCACTCCGGCGGGCGTTCAGTAACCTCCTGCGAAACGCGGTGGAAGCGTGCGCGGAGCAGGGTGAGCTGGAAATCGCCGCCGGCCCCGACAATGGGGGTGGCGTGCGCATCCAGATTCGAGACCATGGCCCTGGCGTTCCTCCCGGGATGGCCGAACGGATCTTCGATCCCTATTGCACCGGCAAAACTGGCGGAACCGGTCTGGGCCTCGCCCTGGTGAAGCAGACGATCGAGATGCATGGAGGCACCATCGGCCTCGAGGAGACCCCGGGTGGAGGGGCAACCTTCGTCATCCGAATGGTGGCCCGGTGAGCGGCGGCGCCCAGATACTCCTGGTAGACGACGAGGCGAACATTCGCCGGATGCTGGGAGCACTGCTTCGGAGTGAAGGCTTTGCCGTGGCCGAGGCGCCCAATGGAAACTCCGCGCTGCTGCTCCTGGATGAGGTTGACCCCGACGTGGTACTGCTGGACCTGTTGATGCCGCCGGGGCCCGATGGACTGGAGACGCTGACCAAGATGCGGGACCGCGGAGATGCGGCCCCAGTCATCATGATGAGCGGTAAGGCACAGCTCACCGATGCGGTGCGGGCGGTGAAGCTGGGAGCATTTCAATTCCTGGAAAAGCCGCTCAGTCCGGAAGCGGTTCTGGTCACGATCCGGGCCGCGCTCGAGTTGAACCGGACGCGGGCCGAGAACCGGGCCCTTCACGCCGAGCTGGGCCGGCGAGCCACCCTGATTGGGGCCGGGCCGGCCATGCAGCAGGTTCGAGCGCTGATTGCCCGGGTGGCGCCGACCGAGGCCCGGGTGCTCATCACCGGCGAATCCGGAACCGGCAAGGAGCTGGTGGCTGCGGCAATCCACACGGCCAGCCGGCGGCGTGGGCACCCATTTGTCACGGTCAATTGCGCCGCCATTCCGCGGGACCTCGTGGAATCGGAGATGTTCGGCCACGAGAGGGGCGCCTTTACCGGGGCCACCGAGCGCCGCCTGGGCCGATTCGAGCTGGCCCACGGGGGCACCCTGTTCCTCGACGAAGTCGGCGACCTGAGCCAGGAAGCCCAAGCCAAGCTTCTCCGCACGTTGGAGACTGGGGAGCTCCAGCGCATTGGAGCCGAGGCGGTCATGCGGATCGATGCACGGGTGGTGGCCGCCACCAATCGACAGTTAGGTGACGCGGTACACAACGGAGAGTTCCGGGAGGATCTCTTTTTCCGACTCAACGTCTTTCCCATTCAACTCCCTCCGCTGCGAGATCGCCTGGAAGATCTGCCCGCCCTAGTAACCCACCTGGCCGAACGGGTGCGGCCGGGACACGCGGCTGTTTTCACCGTCGCCGCCCTCGAAGCTCTCGCTGCGTACTCCTGGCCGGGCAACGTCCGGGAGTTAGCCAACCTGATCGAGCGGCTCAGCATTCTCAGCGGGCCGGTGGTCGACGCGCCTGCGGTGCGCCAGGTGATCCGGGGCTCCGCCGGCCCGTCATCGTACACCGCTGCTCCGGGAATGCCGTTCGCTCGATCGCTGAACGAGTCTCTGGACGAATACGAGCGGGGGATCATTGGGGCAGCTCTGGCCCAAGCCGAAGGGAACATGGCCGAAGCCGCCAGGATCCTTCAGACCGACCGGGCCAACCTCTACCGGCGAATGCGCCGGTTGGGCCTGGAGAAGAGCGTAGACGTCGAGTCGTAGCCCAACCACTTCGGTGCCGAGAATCGCATGCGCCTGCTTCTTGCCGGCCTGACTCTGGTATTGGCCTCGCCACTATGGGGCCAGGACAGTGTCATCGTCATCGACCCCAACGCTCCCCCAAGCGATTCGATAGTGCGCGGTGGGCCACCACCCGAGGTCGTCTCGGAGCTGATCGCGTTCTACAACGACTCCGGCACCACCCGGATGCAGGGTGACGTCACCCTTCCCGCAGGGAGCCGGTTTGAAGGCAAGCTGGCTCTGTATCGGGGCTCGCTTCGGGTGGCCGGGCGGGTGGCTGGGCCGATCGCGGTGGCCAACGGCACGCTGTATCTCCTGCCCGGCTCGTCGGTCGAGGGGGAAATTCTCGTGGTCGGAGGGCGCCTGCTCCGCTCGGAGCAGGTGGACCATCTCGGGCCCGAGCGGGTGTACTGGGACGCGGCCCCCGTGGTTCGGAACCCCGATGGTCTACTGGCGCTGCGCGAGCGACGCCGTGGGCTGGGCGAGCTTGCCACCGCACGCACGAGTTTTCAGACCGGGAAGATCCGAACGACCCTCTCCCTTACGACCGGCGGCACCTACAATCGGATCGAGGGATTGCCGGTCCTCTTTGGCCCACTCTTCGAGATTCATCCGTCGTCCAGTTCCTATGCCCGGATCGACCTGCGCGGCATCCTTCGCACCGTAGGGCACAAGACCGATCTTCGGAGCGATTTCGGCTATGTGGCTCGCGCCGATCTCCGCTTTACCGCGCCACTGGGGTTCGGCATTGGCGCGAGGCTGTACAGCGAGGTTGAATCGATCGAGGACCAGCCGCTCTCCGCCGCAGAATCGGGATGGTCAGCATTCTTGCTCCAGCGGGACTACCGGGACTACTACGAGCGAGAAGGTGTGACCGGGCTGGCCTACGCATATCCCGCTCGCGCGCTACGCCTGGAACTCTCGTTCAGCCGGGACGCCGAGCGTTCGGTGCGGGCGAGCGATCCCTGGTCGCTGCTTCGCAACAGCGATCGCTGGCGGAAGAACCCGCTCATTGACGACGGTCACTATTTCACCACGGCGGTCCAGGTCGACTTCGACACCCGCAATGAACGCGACCAGCCCAGCACCGGCTGGTGGTTCAGCGGCCGCTATGAGCACCTGACCAGCGACGACATCGCTCCCGTCGCTCTTCCCCCAGTGGTCCGTCCCAATCCACCGACCGGTGGTGGGTACAACACGGACCGTCTTTCGCTCGACCTGAGGCGCTATTCCCGCCTGACGCCAGGGCTGCGGGTCAACGGCAGGGTCTTCGCCGATGGCTGGCTCGCTGGCGGCCGACTGCCAGTCCAGCGCCGGGTCTCAGTGGGCGGCACCGATCTGCTTCCCGGATTCGACTTCCGCGCTTACACCTGCGCCCCCAGCGGATACAACGATCCGTCGATGCCGGCGCTTTGCGATCGCATAATCGCGACTCAGATCGAGGTGCGCACTCGCCTGGGTCTCAACCTGGGCTACCAAATGCAGGACCGGGAGGGGAATCGAAGAGGTCGGTTCATCGGGATCCAGGAAGCCGATCTCGTGTTCTTCAGCGATGCGGGGAAGGGGTGGCTGGCTGGACAGGGACCGGGGCAGGTTCCCCCCGACCGCATTCCGGTGCTGCGAGAGTGGGCGCTCGATCTCGGCTTCGGGCTCGATGCCGGAGGGATCGGAGCTTATCTCGCGAAGAGCATTTCCACCGGAGAGTCGGTCAAGTTCGTCGTCAGGCTGCAACGTCGTTTCTAGTGTCGTTCCAGCGTCGTGAGCTGCTTGTCGCGCTCGGCACCCTGGTAGCAGGGGTCACGGTCAGTCGGCCACTGACGGCGCAGGATGGAGTTCGCCTGCACGTGACCCTGGCGCAGGACTCCGCTCCCAACGGAGCCCGAGCCCCCATCGTGCGCTCCGAGAACCTGATCGGAAGCAACAGCCGCTGGTTGTCGGCGTTGCGCTCGGGGCTTCCAGTGCGGTTGCACTATCGGGTGGAGGTCTGGCGCTCTCGAGATGGCTGGTTCGACACCTTTGCCCGTCAGGCCGAGTGGGATGTGCTGGTACGGCACGAGCCGCTGCTCGATCAATACACTCTGCTGACCTTCGTGGGTGCCGCCCGGCAGGAGCGACGCTACGCCACGCTCGACGCCCTGGGCGCCGCCCTGGCCTTTGCCTACCAGGTCAACGTCCGGCCCACCGAACCGGGACGCTACTACTACGCCGCCTCCCTGCAAGTCGCCACCCTGTCGGACTCGGACCTGGATGAGTTGGAGAGGTTTCTTGCGGGCGATTTACCGCGCGGCGGTGGAGATAACCTGGGAGATGCCCTGGGAAGGGGGGCCACTCGATTTCTGCTGCGGTTGGCGGGACTGCCCAGCCTGAGATTGGAGGCGCGAAGCGAACGGTTTGGAGTGCGGTAGGCGAGGCTAGACCGTCCCTCCCAACGCCCGCAGCGCCTCGTCCCCATAGAACAGCTTGATGTACTTGGCCTGAGTCACCGATAGCCGGCGGACCGCCCAGGAGAGATGGACGAAGTGCGGCTCGTGTGGTGGCACCACCGGATGCATTCCGCACTCCTGCGGCAGATGATTTCCCTTGCGGGTATTGCACGAGCTGCACGCGGTCACCACGTTGGCCCAGTCGTTGTCACCTCCCCGAGAGAGCGGAATCAAGTGATCCCGGGTCAGGCACTCCCGGTGTCGCAAATCGGATTGGCTTCGGTGGCAGTACTGGCAGCGGTAGAAATCGCGAGCGAAAAGGAAAGTGTTGGTGACTTGGCGGCGGAAGCGGCGGGGAACGTGAACGAATTTGACGAGCCGTATGATCGCTGGTTTAGGTAGTGTCAAGCGTTCGCTTCGGACGTAATCGCCACCGTCCGCTTCGACGATTTCCGCTTTGCCCTCGATTACGAGGCGGAGAGCTCGCCGCACCGGTACCATTGTCAACGGTTCGAAGGAGGCGTTCAACGCCAGACACCGCACTGTGCCGTCTCCTGAATTGCAATGAAAGCCGGGAGATACAAGAGAAGTCCACCGTTCCACTCGGAACGCCGGAGTGCCTCCGAATCGTAATGAACTTCGGGGAACCCAGCAAGCCGGGCTGGGCCTGTTAGTGCTATGTCAGGACTCGACATGCATCTTGTCGCCGCGGTGGAACTACCGGTCGGCACGGCGCGGCGCAGGCCTCGGCGGGCAAGCCGAGTTGCAAAAAGAGGACCGGAGGGACTAGCGCACCAGTTCCTGAATCCGCTTCGCGATATCCTCCCGTTGACGCTGGCCGCGGGTGATTACCAGCACGGTATCGTCACCCGCGATGGTGCCGATGATTTCAGCCCACCCGGCCTGATCGAGGGCCTCGGTGACCGCGCCGGCCGAGCCGAGTGCGGTCTTCAAGACCAGGAAGGGCCCCACACCATCGACGCTCACCAGGAGCGTGGGAAGGACCTGCGCCAGCTCGGGCCGTACCGCGCCCCGATGGGGATGGGTGTAATAGGCGCCTCCCTCGGGATCCGCCAGTTTGGCCAGCCCCAACTCCCTGATGTCGCGCGACAACGTGGCCTGGGTAACGACGAACCCGTCATCGGCCAGCGCCTCCCGCAGCTCGTCCTGGCTCTCGATGCGGCGCTCTCGCACCACCCGGAGAATTGCAGCATGACGTTGAGTCTTCATAGCGTCCGATAGACTTCCCTTCCACCCACGTAGGTCCCCAACACGTCGTGAGGCGAACTGTGGAGCACCATCTCTGCGGGATCGTCATTGTCCCCAACCACCTGGATAACGGCGCAGTCGCCCCATTTCCCCGGCGTCAAGCTGCCGGTCTCCCGCTCGAGGCCGAGTGCGCGAGCCCCACCCAGCGTACAGAGCTCGAGGACGGTCCCCGGGCTCAATCCCACCTGGGTCGCTGCAGCACGAGCTTCAGCCAGAAGGTCTGGACGCCCCACGCTCACCTCGGAGTCGGTGCCCAACCCCACCCGAACTCCGGCTTCGAGAAGGGCCGCGAGCGGCGCGACCCCATGGTCGTGTGCCAAGTTGGAGAGAGGACAATGTGCAACGGCGGCGCCTGAATCCGCCAATTGCCGGATATCCACAGGGTCAATCTGCACCGCGTGAATGCACAGGCAGCGTTCACTGAGGACTCCGTGCTCGGCCAACCACCTCACCGGTGTGAAGCCGCCCGACGGAGGCAAAGGAATTCCGCGGGCGAGCCAGGCGTGGGCGAATGGGCCGGAACCGGCGTGGAGAAACTGGGTCTCCGCCTGCGACTCTGCAACATGTACTGCCAGCGGCAGCCTCTCTGCCCGTGCCCACCCGGCCACCGCGTTGAAGAGCGGGCCACTCACAGTGTAGGGAGCATGAGGGGACACGCCGATTCGGACCCGGCCGGTTGCGAGCGGTGCCAACTCGCGAACCCGTTCCTGAAGCCCGCTCAGGCTCTCATCCAATTGGTCCGGATGGGGACCGAACACCTCCTGGTAGGCCAGGCCTGAACCGCCGGCCTCGGCCAAGACCCGGATGACCGCTCCGGAGTCCCCCGTGTCCGCCACGGTCGTCACTCCGGCGGCATAGCACTCAGCCAGTCCACGCCGAGCGGCTGCAACGTACTCCGTTGCGGTGCGGGTAGTCTTCAGCTCCCGCAGACGCCGGATCCAGGCAGCGAACTCGCGCTCCGGGACCTGGGCTGCGAAGCCGGTAAGTTCCAGATGGGTGTGGGTATTAATCAGGCCGGGTAGAATGACAGCGTCGTCAAACCCCACAGCCGGCGTATCATGAGGACGAGGAACAACCGCGTCAGGGCCGACGGCGGTAATCCTCCCATCGGTTCCGATTAGAACGGCACCGCGCTCGATTGGAGCGCGGTTGACCGGTATGACCCAGCGGGCGGCCAACCGCCGCGCCATCATGTCAGCGCTGCTGTCTGGGCGCTGGGCCAGTTCCTCCCATAACTCCCGCGGTCCCCCCACTGGTAGCGGTCCCCGGCGGCGGCGGGTTGGGAGCTCCGACCCCCGGAGCAGTGGGAGCGGTACCGGAATTCGGGGCGGCATCCGGGCCGTTGCCTCCCATCACCCCGCCCATCGAGCCGAACGGGGAGTGGACCGGACAGAACGCGGTCGGCTCGGTGCCGGGGATGAACGATTCGATGTAGTGCACGTCCTTGGGGCAGAACGGGGTCGCCTTGTAGCCAGTGGTCTTGTCCACATCGAGTGCAGTGAGTCCCCCGGGACGGGACCAGGCCGAGGGTATGGTCCGCCGCTCGTAAACTTCCCGCATCATCGCCGTCCAGGCCGGCGCGGCGAGAACACCGCCCTGCGCATTTGCCTTGATCTTCTGCGGTTGATCGAACCCAATCCAGATGCCGGTCACCATCTCCGGCGTGAAGCCGATGAACCAGACGTCGTTGCCGTCGTTGGTGGTCCCAGTCTTACCACCGGCCGGAAAGTTGATGCGGGAGCCCACTGACCCCACCGCGGTTCCGTGCCGTACCACATCGCGCAGCACATCGGTCATGAGCCAGGCATGGAGGGTGTCCATAACCGGAGCGGTGCGGACCGGCGGTTGCCATACAATCTTGCCGCTCCGGTCCTCGACTCGGAGAATGCCGTTGGGCACCGTGCGGGTGCCGAGGTTGGCAAACGTCGTGTAGGCCGCGATCATCTCCAGCGGGATCACATCGGCTGAGCCTATGTGGATCGAGGGAAACGCCGGAACCCGGGTCGTCAGTCCGAACTTGGTGGCCTCGCCGATCACTGCCTGTTCCCCGACCTCCATGCCGAGCTTGATGGCTATGATGTTGCGGGACAGGTAGAGCGCCCGCCGTAGTGTCATGGGCCCGTCGAACTCGAGATCGTAATTCTGCGGCGCCCAGGGTGGCTGCGCCGGGTCCAACTCGACGCTCAGCGGATCGTCCACCATTACATGGGACAGCGGATACCCGGCCTCCACCGCAGCCGAGTACACGATCGGCTTGAAGATCGAGCCCGGTTGGCGCAGGGCCTGGGTTGCCCGGTTGAACTTGCTGTCCTCGAAATCCCGGCCGCCTACCATCGCGCGGATGTATCCCGTCTTAGCCTCGAGGGTGACGACCAGACCCTGGAGGTACGGCGTGGTAGTCCGATTATTGTCGTCCCCGGTGTCGCTCTTTCCTTCCATGTACTGGCGGTAGGTATCGTGGGGGAACTTGCCGTCGGCGCCGCTTTCGATGGCCTCGAGACGAGCCTCGAGTGCGCGCTCCGCCGCCTGCTGAATGTCGAGATCGAGGCTGGTGTAAATCCGGTAGCCCGAGGTGTAGAGCTCACGGCCAAACCGAGCCTCAAGCTGCTGCCGGACGTACTCGACGAAGTACTCAGCTACTCCGCTGAAGTCGGAGTGGGAGGAGAGCAGCAGCGGGTAGGCCTTCCACCGCTCCGCCTCTTCGGTGTTCAGCAGGTTGTTGTCCCGCAGCAGATTTATCACCGTGTTTCGGCGCTGCACGTTGAGATTGGGGTTACGCCGGGGGTTGTAGCGGGAGGGCGCCTTCGGGATGGCGGCGAGCGTAGCGGCCTCTGCCACATTGAGATCGCGAACCGATTTACCGAAGTAGCGCTGCGATGCGGCTTCGACGCCGTAGGCGCCGTTGCCCAGAGGAATCTGGTTGAGATAGATCTCGAGAATCTTGTCCTTGGGATATTTTCGCTCGATCTCGAGGGCTACGTGCGCTTCCCGCAGCTTGCGGCGGAGGGACTTGTCCCGGCCACTGATATCCTCATCCCAGATGTTCCGCGCCAACTGCATCGTGATGGTGGAAAAACCCTCGGCAAAGCGAAGCTGGAACAAGTTGGTCTTGATGGCGCCGAAGACCCGGACCCAGTCGATCCCGTGGTGTTTGTAGAAGCGCTTGTCTTCGGTGGCGAGAAATGCGGCCTTCACGTAAGGCGACATCTCGCCCAAGGGGATGACGGTGCGCCGCTCCAGTCCGAGGTCGGTGATCAGCCGGCCATCGGCGGCGTACACTTTGGAGGCCTGGTTGGGATCGTAGACCCCCAGCTCCTCGATCGATGGGCAGGTGTTCCCGGCACAAGCCCGGCTCCAGGCCGCCGCGAGAAAGGCGAGCCCCAACGCCAGCGTGGCGAGCAGCCCGACCACAATGTTGCGACGAGCGCGAGGCGAAAGCCGGACCCGCTTGACGGCTGACAGGGGGCTAGGCTTGACCGGGGGATCCTGACGCTGGAAAGGATCCATAGGATCCAGCGGATCCTGTGGGTGGGTCATGGTCGCAAGCTAGCCGATTGCGAGGCTCGATTCCAGCGGGTAGCATTGGCGCCTATGACTGGCCTCCTGGAGACATTGAAAGAACGTGGTTTGCTGCAAGATGCCACTGCTGGCTTGGCCGAGCGGCTCGAGCGGGGACCGCTGACGAGTTACGTAGGTTTCGATCCGACAGCCGATTCGCTGCACGTCGGCAACCTGGTCCCTGTCATGGGAGCCGCTTGGCTGCAAAGGTCCGGCCACACTCCGATCATCCTGATCGGGGCGGGTACCGGCATGATTGGTGACCCCAGTGGCAAACGCGACGAGCGGCCTATCCTCCC
>DASYIX010000067.1:0-21001 GCA_035997125.1 Gemmatimonadales bacterium | reverse complement strand
GGGGGGGTGGAGATGGTGATGCCGGGGGACAACGTGCAGATGACGATCGAGCTGATCACGCCGATCGCGATGGACGAGGGGCTCCGCTTTGCCATCCGGGAGGGCGGCCGCACGGTGGGCGCCGGCGTGGTCACCAAGATTTTGAAGTAGTCAGACTTTTAGAGACCAGAGATGCCAAGAGACAAAGTCATTCTAGAATGCACCGAGTGTAAGAACCGCAACTTCTTCACCGATAAGAACAAGCGGAAGCACCCGGAGCGGGTCGAGCGCCGCAAATACTGCCCCCACTGCGATGGGCATAAGGCGCACAAGGAGTCCAAGTAGTCATGGACACGGTGCAGGTCCAGCGTTCCAACCGGGTCACCGGGTTTTTCCATCGCACGGCGGCCTTTCTGGTGGCGGTGCGGGAGGAACTCAGGAAGGTCACCTGGCCCACCCGGCCGGAGCTGATCAAAGCCACCCGGATGATCATCGTGCTCTCCATTCTGTTGGGGCTCACGATCGGGCTGATGGACTGGATGCTCCAATTGATCCTCGTCGAAGGAATCGCGCGGCTCGCGCGCTAGGACATAGATGGAATACCGCTGGTACGCGATCCAGACAACCGCTGGGCACGAGAACAAGGTCAGGGGTCTCCTGCAGAGACGAATCGAGGAAGATCCCCGGCCCGCCGACACGAAGCTGATCCGCCAGGCTCTGGTCCCGGTCCAGGAAGTGATCGAGATCAAGAACGGCAAGAAGGTCAACGTCGAGCGGAAGCTCTACCCTGGATACGTCCTGGTGGAGATGGGGATGAGCCAGGAGGCTCTCCACGTGGTAAACAGCATCCAGGGCGTGATCAAATTCGTGGGCACCGGCAAGATGCCCCAGCCCCTCCGCCAGGATGAGGTCAACCGGCTGCTGGGCATCGCCGAGGCCGTGGCGGAGGCAGAACCCAAGGAAGAGATCCCCTTCCTGATCGGCCAGGTAGTGGAGATCACGGAGGGTCCGTTCTCCGACTTCAGCGGCACGGTGGAAGAGGTCCTGGCCGACAAGGGCAAGGTCCGGGTGTCGGTGAGCCTCTTCGGCCGGCCCACTGCGGTAGAGCTGGATTACCTGCAGTTGAGGGGGCACTAGCCTCCCCCGCCACCGCGCGGGTTATCGCGGGAGTTCCGAGCGAAGCGAGGATCCTGAAGGCGCAGCCCGAAGGACCTCTCCGCCGAACGAATGAGGAGAAGAGATGGCAAAAAAGATCAACGCGTTGGTCAAATTGCAGTGCCCGGCGGGCGCAGCCACACCGGCACCTCCGGTGGGGACGGCCCTGGGCCCTCACGGCGTGAACATCATGGAGTTCGTGAAGCAATTCAACGCCCGGACCCAGAGCCAGAGCGGGATGGTCATCCCGGTCGTGGTCACGATCTTCGCCGATCGGACGTTCACCTTCATCACCAAGACTCCCCCGGCCCCGAACCTTCTGCTGAAGGAGGCGGGGATCGAAAAGGGGAGTGGTCAGCCCAACCGCACCAAGGTCGGGCGGGTCACCCGTGCCCAGGTCAAGAAGATCGCCGAAATCAAGATGGCGGACCTGAACGCGGCGGACCTCGATAGCGCCATGCGCATGATCGCTGGCACAGCCCGGTCCATGGGGCTGGAGGTGGTGGACTGATGGCGACCCGGGGCAAGAAGTTCCGGGCGGCGGTCGCCAAGGTCGATCGTACGAAAGAGTATCCGATCCCGGACGCCGTCGTGCTGGTGAAGGACTCCTCCTTTGCCAAGTTCGACGAGACGGTGGACGTGGCAGTGAATCTGGGGGTCGACCCCCGGCACGCGGACCAGGTGGTTCGGGGGACAGTCGTCCTGCCCCATGGAACCGGAAAGTCGGTTCGGGTGTTAGTGATAACCCAGGGCGATCGGGTGCGGGAGGCGGAGGCCGCCGGAGCCGACTTCGTGGGGGTGGAATACATCCAGAAGATCAAGGACGGCTGGCTGGAGTGCGACGTCATCGTCGCCACGCCCGACGTGATGGGGCAGCTGGGAGCCCTGGGTAAGGTCCTCGGCCCTCGCGGCCTGATGCCCAATCCCAAGGCCGGCACCGTCACCATGGACGTGACCAAGGCCGTCCGGGAGATCAAGGCCGGTAAGATCGAGTTCCGGGTGGACAAGTCGGGGAACGTCCACGCCCCGGTGGGCAAGGTCTCGTTCTCGGCGCCCAACCTGGCAGCCAACGTCCAGGCGTTCATGGACACCATCGCGCGGGCCAAGCCCGCCGCGGCCAAGGGCACCTACATTCGCTCGGCCACGATATCCAGCACCATGGGACCGGGTGTAAAGCTCGAGACGGCGGTGTACCGATGAACAAGACCGAGCGGCAGGAGACGGTGGATAGGCTGACCGAGCAGTTCCGGGCCTCCCCCAACCTGTACGTGACCGATTTTACCGGCCTCAACGTGCTGCGGATGACCGAGCTCCGCCGGCGGCTCCGGTCGGCTGGGGTCAGCTACGTGGTGGTCAAGAACACCCTGGCCTTGCGAGCGCTGGCCGCCAACTCCGTCACCGGGCTCGACGATCACCTGGCCGGACCCACCGGGCTGATCCTGGCGGGGCAGGACCCGGTCGCGGCGGCCCGGGTGCTGACCGACTTCGCGAAGGAATTCGAGAAACCGGCGATCAAGATTGGATTGGTGGACGGCCGGCCGGTCACGCCTGACCAGGTCAAGCGGCTCGCCGGCCTCCCGTCCAAGCAGGTCCTGCTGTCCCAGTTGGCCGGCACGATCCAGGCTCCCATGGCGCAGTTTGCCGGGGTCCTGAGCGGCATGCTGTATCAGATGGTTGGCGCCCTCGAGGCGCTTCGCGCACAGCGTTCGTACCAATCACCGGATTGAGAGAGAGACAAAATCGATGCCCACCACCACGCTGAGTAACGAAGAGATTCTCGAGGCGATCGGCAACAAGACCGTTGTCGAGCTGGCCGACTTGATCGAGTCGTTCAAGAGCAAGTTCAACGTCACGATAGCAGCGGCGGCAGCGGCCCCGGCCGCGGGCGGAGCCGGCGGTGGCGCGGCCCCAGCCGCGCCGGTGGAAGAGAAGACCGAATTCACCGTCGTCCTCAAGGAGGGCGGCGCCCAGAAGATCAAGGTGATCAAGGTGGTCCGGGAGATCACCAGCCTGGGCTTAAAGGAAGCCAAGGATGCCGTGGACAACGTCCCCAGTAACATCAAGGAAGGCGTGTCCAAAGCGGAGGCCGAGGAAATTAAGAAGAAGCTCGAGGAGCAGGGCGCGGTCGTCGAACTGAAATAGCGCGAAGCGCTATCCCAAGTCGGTCGCCGGGCCCACTGGGGTCCGGCCCCGGCGAAGGATCTGGCGACTTCACCCTATTTCAGTGAGACGAATGCACGCTATAAAGCTCTGTAATTCCCGAAATCTGCCGAGCCCCGTAGCCACCCGCCTCCGGCGGGACCCGCGTGGGGCCATTTGTGCTGCGTGAGAGTGAGTGACTGATGCCTCAGACCCGATCGGTAATCACATTCAGTAAGCGCGAGGGCGGCATGCCCATGCCGCACTTGCTCGACATCCAGACGGCGGCGTTCCAGACGCTGCTCGTGCCCGATGACGTCCATGGCGCCCGCCAGGACGTGTCGCTCGAGCGCGTCTTCCGGGACCTGTTCCCGATCTCGGACGTCAACGAGAAGTACAAGCTGGAATTCCTGGGGTACGCCCTGGGCGAAGCCAAGTACTCGGTCGAGGAGTGTGTCGAGCGGGACATGACCTAT
Organism: Gemmatimonadales bacterium; assembly: GCA_035997125.1. GTDB lineage: Bacteria > Gemmatimonadota > Gemmatimonadetes > Gemmatimonadales > GWC2-71-9 > CAVVWJ01. Next base: position 17,252 of record DASYIX010000067.1, on the reverse strand, counting down.
GCCGCGCCCCTCAAGGCCAAGCTCCGGCTCGATGTCTACGAGGAAGTCGAGGGCCAGAAGCGGCTCAAGAACGCGATCGAGAAAGAGGTCTACCTGGGCGAGCTGCCCATCATGACCCCGCTCGGCACGTTCGTGATCAACGGCGCGGAGCGCGTCGTGGTGAGCCAGCTGCACCGGTCGCCGGGCGTGGTGTTCGAGGAAGACACCCACCCCAACGGCCAGCGCCTCTTCTCCGCCCGGATCATCCCGTTCCGGGGCTCCTGGGTCGAGTTCACGATCGACATTCACGACGTGATCTACGTCCACATCGACAAGAAGAAGAAGTTCCCGGCCACCGCCCTGCTCCGGGCATTTGGCCACGGGAACAATGCCGACATCCTCAAGCTGTTCTTCGCGACCAAGGAGCTCAACGTCGCGGGCAAGCTGGAGGGCCGGCAGGAGAAGCGTGAGGTCATTGGCTCGCTGCTGGCGGCCGACGTGCCCAACCCCGAGACCCCCTCAGGGGAGCCGCTCGGCGTGGTGGGCGACGAGCTCACCCAGGAGCGATTGAACGAGATGCGGCACAAAGGGGTGAAGAACGTCACCGTCTTTGCCGGCTACACCACCCTGGACGTGCGGGAGGAGGAGCAGCCGACCTCGACCCGCGACCGGCAGAACCACGTGCTGGCGTTCGACGCCGCCGACCCGTCAACGGGTGAGGTGGTGGCCGAAGGCGGTGCGGAGCTCACCGATGCGCTGCGGAAGAAGCTGATCAAGGCCGGGGTGCACAAGGTGGAGGTGCTCCTGCCGGCGGGCCGCTCGGAGTCGCCGCTGATCAAGAACACGCTGGCCAAGGACCCGACCCACAGCGAGGCCGAGGCCCTGGAGCAGATCTACGCCCTGCTTCGGCCGGGCGACGCGCCCAACCTGGAAACGGCGCGGCAGCAGCTGCAGAAGCTCTTCTTCAACCCGAAGCGCTATGACCTCGGGCGGGTGGGCCGCTACAAGATCAACCAGCGGCTCAAGCTCAAGACCGATCCGAACCACACGGTTCTGACCGAGGACGACTTTGTCGCCATCATCCGCTACCTCATCGATCTGCACGATGGGCGCGGCTTCACCGACGACATCGACCACCTGGGCAACCGCCGGATCCGGTCGGTGGGCGAGCTGATCGCCAACCAGTTCTCGGTGGGTCTCTCCCGGATGGCGCGCCTGGTCAAGGAGCGGATGAGCATCAACTCCGATCCGGAGAAGATCTCGCTCGACGACCTGGTCAACGCCCGCACTGTAAGCGCAGTCATTCAGGCGTTCTTCGGGTCGTCACAGCTGTCGCAGTTCATGGACCAGACCAATCCGCTGGCCGAGCTGACCAACAAGCGCCGGCTGTCGGCGTTGGGTCCCGGCGGTCTGACGCGGGAGCGCGCCGGATTCGAGGTGCGTGACGTGCACTACTCTCAGTACGGGCGGATGTGTCCGATCGAGACCCCGGAAGGTCCCAACATCGGGCTCATCACCAGTCTCTCGACCTATGCCCGGATCAACGACCTGGGCTTCATCGAGACGCCGTACCGCGTGGTCAAGAACGGCAAGGTGACCGATGAGATTCGGTGGCTCTCGGCCAGCGATGAGGAGGACTACACCGTCGCCCAAGCGAATGCGGTGCTCAATCCGGATGGGACGTTCGGGGAGCAGCTGGTGTTGTGCCGGAAGGGCGACGACTACCCGCTGCTGCCGCCGGAGCGGATCGACTTCATGGACGTGGCGCCGGAGCAGCTGGTCTCGATCGCTGCTGCCCTGATTCCGTTCTTGGAGCATGACGACGCGAACCGCGCGCTCATGGGCTCCAACATGCAGCGGCAGAGCGTCCCGCTCCTCTTCCCTCAGGCGCCGCTGGTCGGCACCGGGCTGGAGGAGAAGGTGGCCCGGGACTCGGGTGCAGTGATCGTGGCCCGCCGGGCAGGCACGGTGACGCGGGTAACGGCGGACGAGATCATCGTCGATGCCGGCACCAACGGCGGCACGGTGGGAGAGACTCCGCTCGCCCGGCTGCACCAGCATGACCGCTACCGGGTGAAGAAGTTCTGGCGCACCAACCAGGATACCGCGATCAACCAGCGGCCCCTGGTTCAGTTGGGCCAGCAAGTCGCGGCCGGCGAGATCATTGCCGACGGCGCGGCCACCGAGGGTGGTGAGCTGGCCCTGGGCAGCAACGTGCTGGTCGCGTTCATGCCCTGGTACGGCCATAACTTCGAAGACGCCATCGTGCTCAGCGAGCGCCTGGTCAAGGACGACGTCTATTCGTCAATCCATATCCAGGAGCTGGAACTGCACGTCCGCGACACCAAGCGGGGCCAGGAGGAGATCACCCGGGAAATCCCCAACGTCTCCGACGAGAGCGTGGTGGACCTCGACGAGCGCGGCATCGTGCGCATCGGCGCCCATGTGAAGCCGGGCGACATCCTGGTGGGCAAGATCACCCCCAAGGGTGAGACCGAGCTCTCGCCCGAAGAGAAGCTGCTGACGGCCATCTTCGGCGAGAAGGCCAAGGATGTGAAGGACAGCTCGCTCAAGGTTCCACCCGGCATGGCCGGGGTGGTGATCGACGTCAAGATCTTCAGCCGGATCGAGGATCAGGTGGTCGAGAAGGACCGGGGCGAGCGGATCGGTGAGGTTCGCCGGATCGAGAACGACGAGAAGGCGCGGATCAGCGCCGTCATGCTGGATGAGCTCACCAACCTGCTCGACGGGCAGGAAGTGGCGCTCCTGCTCAAGTCGGGCACGGTGGAGGAGTATCTCCCCGCAGGCACCAAGCTCAATCCGGTCGCACTGCAGGATCTCGAGCTGGCCGACGTCGACCTCAAGACGCTGCGGGTGACCAATAAGGCGGCCAACGAGCGGATCCGGGCGGCGATCGACATGGCCGCGCGGGAGCGCGCCAAGGTCGAAGAGAAGGCCGAAGATCAGATCGACAAGATCCTCCAGCCTGATGAGTTGCCTCCGGGCGTCATTCAGCTGGTGAAGGTGTATATCGCCGAGAAGCGAAAGATCTCGGTGGGCGACAAGATGGCGGGGCGGCACGGGAACAAGGGCATCGTCGCCCGGATCGTGCCGGAGGAAGACATGCCGTTCCTGCCTGACGGCACTCCGGTGGACATCGTGCTCAACCCGCTCGGTGTGCCGAGCCGGATGAATGTGGGTCAGATCTTGGAGACGCACCTGGGGTGGGCGGCCCGAATCCTGGGCTTCGAAGCCAAGACCCCGGTGTTCCGTGGCGCCGACGAGGCTGAGATCGGGGCCCTGCTCCGTCTGGCCGGGTTCCAGTGGGCAGCTGAGGGGCTTCGGCTCCGCAACCGTCCGCCGCAACCGACGCCGCAGGCCATCACCAGGATGGTGGCCGACCTGAAAAAGGTGGCGCCCAACGGCGAGCGCACCACGCTGCTCGAGGCCGGAGTGGCCATGCTCGGCTCCCGCAGTGCGTCGCAGGAGACCCGGGACCTGTTCCAGGCGGTGCGGGACTTCATGGTAGAGGCCGCCAAGGAGCTGGCCGAACGCGAGCTGGCGCAGCGGCGGCAGGAAGTGGAATTCCACCGGGCTCGCCTGGAAAGCGATGAGGCGGGTCGCGACGAGAAGGCGTTTACCAAGGCGCTCAAAGAGGCCGAGAAGGCAGCGGGGCAATCGCCTAGCGAGCTGCTGGAGTCGATCCGCAAGCCGGCGTTGGCCGGCCTTCTGGGACCGAAGGGCGAGTCGAATGTGGACGCGGCAGCGGACGAGCTGCTGCGAGCCGCGGGATTGACGCCTGCGGGCAAGGCTCACCTCAGGGACGGCCGGACCGGTCATCCCTTCGAGGGCGAGGTCACGGTGGGCTCGATCTATATGCTGAAACTGAGCCACCTGGTGGACGACAAGATCCACGCCCGGTCGATCGGTCCGTACTCGCTGGTCACCCAGCAGCCGCTGGCCGGCAAGGCCCAGTTCGGCGGCCAGCGGTTCGGTGAGATGGAAGTGTGGGCGCTGGAGGCATACGGCGCGGCGCACGTGCTGCAGGAAATGCTGACCGTGAAGTCGGATGACGTAAACGGCCGCAGCAAGGTATACGAAGCCATCGTGAAGGGGCAGAACCTGCCGGAACCCGGCATCCCCGAATCGTTCAACGTATTGGTGAAGGAACTGCAGGCGCTCGGTCTCAAGGTTACCCTCGGGACCACCGAAGCCGGCGACGAATAAGAGGTTCTCAATGATTGATTTTCGTAGCGGTCGCGAGCCCAAGAGCTCGAGTTTCGACTACATCAGCATCCGTATCGCCGCGCCCGAGGAGATCCGCGGGCCGCGCGACCCCAAGGAGCGCGAGCGCCTGGAGCTCCAGGGCCAGCGCACCTGGTGGTCGTGGGGTGAGGTCACCAAGCCGGAGACGATCAACTATCGGTCGTTCAAGCCGGAGAAGGATGGCCTCTTCTGCGAGCGCATCTTCGGTCCGGTCAAGGACTGGGAGTGCCACTGCGGGAAGTACAAGCGGATCCGTTATCGGGGCGTGATCTGCGACCGGTGCGGCGTCGAAGTGACGCTCAGCAAGGTGCGGCGGGAGCGCATGGGCCACATCGAGCTCAGCGTGCCGGTGGCACACATCTGGTTCTTCAAGACCCTGCCCAGCCCAATGGGCAACCTGATCAACATCACGCTGCGCGACCTCGAGCGGGTCATCTACTACTCGAGCTACATCGTGATCGATCCGGGCAAGCAGGAGGTCGAAGAGAACCAGCTGTTGGACGAGGACGAGTACCTCACGCTCCGTGCCAAGGCGCGGGACGAGGGAGACACCACGTTCAAGGCCGACATCGGCGCGCCGGCCGTCCGCGAGCTGTTGGGCCGGATCGACATCCGCCGGCTGGCGGAGGAGCTGCGCTCGGGCGTGGCCACCGAGACCAGCCAGCACCGCAAGAAGCAGATGCTCAAGCGGCTCAAGATCGTGGACGCGTTTCTGTCGTCCGGTGACTCGGGCGATCTGGCCAATGATCCGGCCTGGATGATTCTCGATGTCATCCCGGTCATTCCGCCCGACCTCCGGCCGCTGGTGCCGCTCGACGGCGGGCGCTTTGCCACGTCGGACCTCAACGATCTGTATCGGCGGGTGATCAACCGGAACAACCGGCTTACCAAGTTGATCCAGCACAAGGCGCCGGAGGTCATTCTCCGGAACGAGAAGCGGATGTTGCAGGAAGCGGTGGACGCCCTCTTCGACAACGGCCGCCGCTCGAAGGCGATCCGCGGCCGGGGCAAGCGTCCGCTCAAGAGCCTCAGCGATATGCTCAAGGGCAAGCAGGGCCGCTTCCGGCAGAACCTGCTGGGCAAGCGGGTGGACTATTCCGGCCGTTCCGTGATCGTCGTCGGCCCTGAGCTCCGCTTACACCAGTGCGGTCTGCCCAAAGCGATGGCAGTCGAGCTGTTCAAGCCCTTCATCATTCACAAGCTGGTGGAGAAGGGCATTGCCGAGACGGTCAAGCGGGCCAAGAAGATCGTGGAGCGGGAGAGCCCCGAGGTGTATGAGATCCTGGAAGAGATCATCCAGGACCACCCGGTGCTGCTCAACCGGGCGCCTACGCTGCATCGACTCGGCATTCAGGCCTTCGAGCCGGTGCTGGTGGAAGGCAAGGCCATCCGGATTCACCCGTTGGTCTGCGCGGCATTCAACGCCGACTTCGATGGCGACCAGATGGCGGTGCACGTGCCATTGTCGTTCGAGGCTCAGCTGGAGGCGCGCCTCCTGATGATCTCCTCGAACAACGTGCTGAAGCCGTCCGACGGCCGGCCGGTGGCGGAGCCCTCGCAGGACATGGTGCTGGGCAGCTACTTCCTCACCAAGCTGCCGGCAGGCTTCGAAGAGGAGCTCCGGAAGGCCGGCGCCGGGAAGACCGAGGAGGCGCGGGCCCGGCTGTGGAACGGCTGCAAGCATTTCGGCAGTCTGGCCGAGTTGGAGATGGCGTTGCTCAACGGCAGCGTGAGCTATCACACGGCCATCTGCTTCTGGTACATCCCGCCCCGTGAGTCGGAGGATGCCACCCCCCGGTGGCTCCGGACCACGGTGGGGCGGGTGCTGTTCAACAGCATTCTGCCTCGTCGGGTGGTCGCCGAGCTGGGCTTCCGCGACGAGCTGATGAAAAAGAAGAACCTGTCGGAGCTGGTGCTCCAGAGCTACCGTCGGGCCGGGTTGGCCGACACGGTCACGTTCCTGGACCGGCTCAAGGACTTCGGCTTCCGGTTTGCCACCATGGGTGGTGTCTCCATTGGAATCGAGGACCTCGAGATCCCGGCGGAGAAGGCCGAACTGTTGACCGAGGCCGACGCGCGGGTCAAGCGATTCCAGCGCGCCTACAACACTGGTCAGATCACCTTCGGCGAGAGGTACAACAAGGTGATCGACGCCTGGACCCACGCCAACAACGACGTGGCCGAGGCGATGATCAATTCGATGCGGGTGTCCCGCGGCGGGTTTAATCCGGTGTTCATGATGTTCGACTCGGGCTCCCGGGGCAGCCGGGACCAGATCCGGCAGCTCGCGGGCATGCGCGGCCTGATGGCCAAGCCGCAGAAGAAGCTCACGGGAGGCATCGGCGAGATCATCGAAAGCCCGATCAAGTCAAACTTCCGTGAGGGGCTCACCGTGCTGGAGTACTTCATCTCCACCCACGGCGCCCGCAAGGGTCTGGCCGACACGGCGCTCAAGACCGCCGACGCCGGCTACCTGACCCGCCGACTGGTCGACGTTGCGCAAGACGTCACGGTGACCGAGGAGGACTGCGGAACGATTCTGGGTCTGGAGATCGCCGCACTCAAGGAGGGCGAGGATATCATCGAGCCGCTCCGGGAGCGCATCCTGGGCAGTGTCGCCAGCGAAGACGTCTTCGATCCGCACGAGCTGGACGATGACGGCGATCCGAGGCTTCTGGTCGAGGCCGGCAAGCTGATCGACGAGGACATCTCGAACGCCATCGATGACGCTGGGATTGATAAGGTCAGAATCCGCTCGGTCCTTACTTGTGAGGCTCGCCGCGGAATTTGCCGGATGTGCTATGGCAGAAACCTGGCCACCATGGACATGGTGGATATGGGCGAGGCGGTCGGCATTCTGGCCGCGCAGTCCATCGGCGAGCCGGGCACGCAGCTGACTCTGCGGACCTTCCACATCGGAGGCACCTCCTCCCGCATCGCGGAAGAGGCGGAGCGCCGGGCCCGGTCGGACGGCAAGGTCAAGTACACCGAGGGTCTCGAGTGGGCCGACGTGCCGGTCGAGTATGAGGACGGCACCAAGTCCACCATCCGGGTCGTGCTCACCCGCGAGGATGAATCGGCGTCGGACGAGAGCAAGGAAGGGATCCAGGTGGTGGATCCGAAGGACCCGAAGCGGGTGCTCAACCGCTATCCGGTGCCGGAGGGCGCGCTCCTGCAGGTCAAGGAGGGCGAGCTGGTCAGCAAGGGTGACAACGAGCGCCGGGCCACGATCCTCTATACCTGGGATCCGTACAACGATCCCAGCATCATCAAGGCCGACGGCGAGCTCCGCTGGAAAGACCTGGTGCCGGGCGTCACGCTCCGGGAGGAGCTGGACGAGGGCACTGGCCTCCGCAGCCTGGTGGTCATGGCCGATCCGGACCGGGAGCTCCATCCGAGCGTGCTGGTCTACATGCCGAATCGGAAGGACCCCCAGGAGTACACCCTGGCGGAGGGCAGCCGCGTCATCCTCGGCTCGCCCACCGACCCGGTCACCCGGGGAATGGATATTCCCGATGCGGCCAACCCGTGGAGCACCAAGTTCCACGTAGAGGAGCGGCCGATCAACGAGGCATGGCCGAGCAAAACCAAGAAGGAGAGCAAGGACAAGACGGTCTTCCTCAGCGCGCCGGTCAAGGTGACCAAGGGCATCACGGTCACCAAGATCCCGCGACAGGCGTACAAGACCCGGGATATCACCGGTGGCCTGCCGCGTATCGCGGAGCTGTTCGAGGCCCGGCGTCCCAAGGATCCGGCCACCATCTCCGAGGTCGACGGCGTGGTCAAGTTCGGCGAGATCAAGCGCGGTAAGCGGGAGATCTTCGTCTACCCGGAGACCCCGGCCGGCGTGGCTGAGGAGGTTGAGCCTCAGCTGTACGAGGTACCGGCCGGCAAGCACCTCCGGGTGCACGAGGGTGACCGGGTGCGGGCGGGCGACCGCCTCACCGAAGGTCCGGTCAACCCGCACGACATCCTGTTGATCAAGGGTCCGCGCGCGGTGCAGGAGTACCTCCTCAACGAGGTACAGGAGGTCTACCGGCTGCAGGGCGTCCGCATCAGCGACAAGCACATCGGGGTGATCGTGCGCCAGATGCTGCAAAAGGTGCGGGTGACCGAGCCGGGCGACACCGACTTCCTCGAGGGCGAGACGGTGGATCGCCTCACCTTCCGCGACGACAACGAGCGGGTAGTGAAACGGAAGGGCACGGCGGCTCAGGCGGAGCCGGTGCTCCTGGGCATCACCAAGGCGAGTCTGACCACGCAGTCGTTCATTTCGGCGGCTTCGTTCCAGGAGACCACCCGGGTGCTGACCGACGCCGCCATCCGCGGGGCCAAGGACGACCTCCTCGGTCTCAAGGAGAACATCATCATCGGTCACTTGATCCCGGCGGGCAGTGGCATCTACCGCTACGCCGAAATCGACATCGAGCCGCCGGCGGGCTATGAACCGCCGCCGCCGCGGATCGAGGAGGTGCCGGTGGCAGCACCGCAGCTCACCGCGGCGGGGTTGCTGGCGGACGAGGAATAACGAAATAGGGCCCGCCTCCTGGCGGGCCCTATTCACGTTGCCCCTACCGGGCCCGGCTCCTGCCGGGCTCTATTTTTTGGTATTCCTGGTCTCCATCATCGGCATCCATTTGCCGTCGGGTCCCTGCATGTCCATCTTGAAGTTGTACGACGTGGGAGAGAGCTCCTTGATGATGACCCGCGACTTGTACTTCTTGCCTCCCATCGTGCCTTCATCGGTGTAGGTCCAGGTGTCGCCCTTCAAGGTTCCCTTCGGAACGCTTGCCATCGTCATACTGGAATTGTCTATCCCGTAGTACGTGTACACCTTCTCCTCGGGGCTGTAACCCAGGATGCCGATGCTCTTGGCTGGCCCGCTCGGCGTGGTTCCTTCGGACCGACAAATCACACTGTAGTGCCCTTCGAACCACTCGCAATTGTCCGAGGTCGTCACCTTTCCGCCGGGACCCATCGGACCGGGCTTCACTTCGCCTTCCGCGGTCCACTGGCCTACGAAGTAGCCCAGCCGCTCGTGCTCCGGGCCTGGCTTGGATGGTGGTGCACCCTGCGCGGCGGCAACCTGCAAGCTGATCACTGACGCCACGGCACATGCTGCAAGCGAATGACGCACACTTCTCATGGTTCCTCCTGGTTGGGCTGCGAAGCCCGGAAGATGTGGCGACGGCTAGGGCGCCGTCAATCCAGGCGCGGTTGGAACCGTGAGTCTCTAGCGCCAGCGGAAGAGTTTCAGCGCAAGGAGGAAGCACACCACCAGCCAGGCGGTGATGATCGCGAGCTCCGGCGCGATGGTCGGCCAGCCGGCTCCGCGGAGGATGTTGGCTCGGAGGGCGTTGATCACGGCGGTGAGCGGCAGCGCCTGAATGAGCGGTTGGATTTGATCGGGAAACCGGGCCGCGGAGAAGAAGACTCCCGAGAAGATCCACATCGGGAGCATCACCAGGTTCATCAACCCGGACGCCCCTTCCATGGTCCGGGCCCGGGATGCAATCAGCAATCCGAGCGAGGCAAAAGCCAACGAAGACACCAGACAGATCAGGACGAGGAGCGGTAAGGAGCCGCGCAGGGGAACCCCGAACACCAGCACTCCGAAACCGAGCAGGAGACCAACCTCGATGAAAAGAAGCGTGAGCCGGGAGAGCACGAACGAGGCGAGGAATTGCCACCGGGCCATGGGCGTGGCGATGAGTCGCTTGAGCAGGCGCTTCTTCCGGGCATCCACGATGGCAAAGCCCAGACCCCAGATGCCGCTCCCCATGAGGTTCATTCCGAGGAGTCCGGGCACCAGGAAATCGATGTAACGGGCTCCGCGTTCCCGGATCAACCGGTCGGCTACCGGCACTGGATCGCGCCGGCCGGCAGCCCGCTGAAGCGCGTCCTCCACCAGGAGCCGGCCAGTCCGGCTTTCCGGCCGAGTGTCGTCGTACCGGTATTCCACTCCGCCGCCCCGGAGCGAGGCCACCACCAGCGCGACATCACCGGTCCGAAGCGCTTCCGCTGCCGCGGAGTCGCTCAACCGAACGACCTTCACGTCGTTGGCGTGCTGCAGCGCCTCAACCACCTTTTCCGTGGCCGGATCATTGGCGACCACTCCGACCACCGTCCGTTCCGGTGCCCGGTTCCGAAAGGCGATCCCGAGGCCGGCGGCAAGCAGCACCGGGAAGATGAAGACCCAGAAGACCGCTTCCGGCTCGCGAAAGAACTCCCGATAACGGACCCGGGTGAGCTGCACCAACGGGTGCTCGGTCCAGCCACGCCGCTCATTCATCGCGGAGATGCCTGCCGGTCAGCGAGACGAACACATCTTCCAGCGTGGCCGAGTGCGTCTTGAGCTCGGCGAGCTGAGCTCCCTGCCGCCGCAGCTCCTGCAGTAAGGCGGGCATGGCTCGGTGCAGCTCCTCGACCTGAAGATGATAGGCGCCGTTCCGGCGGTCGGCGGTGCGGACCCCATCGATCTGTTTCAGTGCACCCTCGTCAACGGTACTGTCTCCTGCCAGGGCAAACTCCAATACATGCTCGGCGCTGAGATCCGCGATGAGCTCGGCAGGTGTCCCTAGCGCGATCATCCGGCCGTGATCGACGATCGCCACCCGGTCGCAGAGCCGCTCGGCCTCTTCCATATAGTGGGTGGTAAGCAGGATCGAGCGGCCGTCCGACTTGAAGCCTTCGATCAGCTCCCAGAGCTGGCGGCGCGACTGGGGGTCGAGGCCGGTGGTCGGCTCATCCAGAAAGAGAAGCTCGGGATCTCCCACCAGGGCACAGGCCAGGGCCAGGCGTTGCTTCTGACCGCCGGAAAGAGCACCAACCCGGGATCGGGCCTTTTCCTGAAGCTGGACCATGGCGATGACGGAGTCCGGCGAGGCGCCTTCGCGGTAGAAGCTCCGGAACAGGTGGACCGTCTCCTCGACCGTGAGCTTCTCGGAGAACTGAGTCTCCTGCAGCGAGATTCCCAGCAGCTCCCGCAGCTCCCGGTCGTTCTCCCCCCAATGGCGGCCGAGCACGAGCACCTCGCCATCGTCCGGAGTGTTGATCCCCTCGCAGATCTCGATAGTGGTGGTCTTTCCCGCGCCGTTGGGGCCCAGGAGGCCGAAGCACTCGCCGGAGTACATCTGGAGATCGAGGCCGTCGACTGCGACGACATCCTGGTAAGCCTTCCGGAGATTGCGAACCTCGAGTGCAGGGCCCTGGTGAGGCTTCCTCATGCGAGGAATCATAACGCCGCCCGGTTGTCAGCGGCGTGGTCCGGTGCCTCAGTCCTGGGGCGGCTTCGACCAGGTGTTGCGGATGGTTTCCCAGGCGCGCTGCCATTCGTCAGGCCTCACCAGCAGCACGTAGCCTGCGAGGATGCCTGCCATGTAGACAGCGGCCTGGACCAGCGGGGATGGATCGGAAGTAGGAACATACAGCATGATCGGGTTACCTCGTCATTCCGGCGTTCTGAAACATTTGCGCGTTGAGGGCCTGATTGATTCGCTCTCTCGAATCCGCCAAGTGCGCCCGAGTGTAAGGGTCCAGCTCGATACCACGTCGTACCATGGCGCGGTCCAGTTGAGTTGCGAGATCAACCAGCGTCGCGCGTGCCAGGGTGCGAGCGTCTTCCGGGGTGTCAGGCAGGGGGCTCACGATCATCCGGATCAGACTATTGAGATACATCCGCTGCAGATCACGCCGTACCGACGTGATGCTTCGAAGCAATCCAGTCTTCCCGTCTCGGCCAGGATAGCCGACCTCGGTCCAGATGGCCCCGGTGAGGGTGGAAAACAGCTCTGGGATGGTGACGGTCGGCTCATCGGCCGTGGCCCGCAGCTCCGCATCGCGGATTCGGGACAGCACGATGGGGTCCAGCAGTTGACCGAGCAAGGCGCCCTGTTGTGCCATAGCCCAGTCATGGAGCGGGAAGTCAATTCGACCATCGGCGCCGGGAGTCGATCCCCAATGCCGCCAGCGATCAGGTCCCAGCTGACTCAACAGCTCGGGCGAAAAACGGTACGCTCGCTCCCCGAATCCAGCTTCAGCCACGAAGGCCAGCGCTTGACGCTGCTGTTCGGCCGGAACTGTGACGATCGCCGGCCGGGCTGACGGATCGCCCCGGTGATCCCGCGCCGTCATCGCACCGCCGAGATACTTGGTGGTGACGAGCGTCGCGTACCAGCGGTCGGTCAGCAGGTCGGTGAAGGCCGCGCGCAACCGGGCATACCCCTGTCCCGGTGCCACCATTCTGCTGGGCAGCGAGTCAAAGAGACCATTGATCAGGGTGACCCGGTCCCGGGCCCAGCCGAGCGGATCGTTGGTCTGATCGTACCGCGAAACGGTGGGGTCCAGGCCGAGACCACCGAACCCGGCGTCCTCGTCGGTGCCGTAGAGGTGCGCCGGGTCGGCCGCTTCGCCCGCGATCGATCGAAGGGCTTTGACCTCGCCGTCCGGCGTCCACGCAGGGGCGACTCCAGCGGAGCCCTTGGCCGTCGTCGGACCGGCCTCGCTCGCCAGCTCGGTGTAACCGTACCGGATGGCCCAGTGGTCGTAGCTGCCGATGGTGCCGGCGTAGTAATCACCCTGTTTCCGAGGATCCGCCGACAGTGCCGGGGGGCTGTAGTCCATCACCGAGACGCCCAGCCCGTGGGCCCGGGTGTAGTCACGATCGAGCAGCTGGCTTCGGCTGATTCCGGCAGAGCCGCGGAAGTTGTGGCGCAGGCCCAGCGTGTGTCCGATCTCGTGCATGATGAGGGCCTTGAGCGCCTGGCCGATGTACAGCCGGGTAGCTGCTCCGGCGTCCCCTGCGCCCTCTCGCCCGGCAAGCAAGGCCCGGGTCAGCGTGCCCTCCCGCTGCATGCCTTCGGCAAAGCTGCAGAGCCTGCTCTGGCCGTTGGGGCCACTGGCCGCAGTGTCTTCAACGAAGGTCGAGCTCACAGCGGTCTGGGGCATTACATATTCGCCCGACTCACCCCGCCAGGTCTGGATCCAGGCCGCGGAGACCAGCACGTCGGCGTTGAGGATCTCACCGGTTCGGGGATCCACGTTCGACGGGCCAACGGCGTAGACCGAGCGGTTCGTGGCGGTCCAGCGCACGGTGGAATAGCGCGCGTCCTCCGCGCTCCAGAGAGAGTCCTCCGGCGCATCGTACACCTGAATGGCATTGCGAAAGCCGGCTTCCTCGAAGGCCCGGTTCCATTCCAGGATGCCCGCCCGGACCCACGGTCTCCATTCGTTGGGTACGGTGCGATCGATGTAGTACACGATCGGCTTCACCGGATCGCTGATGGCCGCGCCGGGGTCCCGTTTTTCCAGCCGCCACCGGTTCACGAAGCGAACGAAGAAACTCTCGGCGGTATCGCGCGAGAAATCCTTGATCGCCGACACGAAATAGCCCACCCGCTCGTCGGCGTAGCGGGGGCGCATTGGAATGGCTGGCAGTTCGAGGAGCGAGTAATGAACGCCCACCGGTATCCAGCGGTAGTCCGCGATGGCATCGAGGCCGAGGTTCCGGTTGGACTGATAAGTGAGGCGAACCTCGGCTTCCAGGTTACCGGGGAAAAGCTGCAGCTGCTCCAGGCTGGACCGGTCTCGATCGAGGAAGATGGTTCCCGCGAGCTTCTTTTGGTTGGCTACACCCTGGAAGAAGGACCCGAGGTCTGCCCAGTCGGACAGGAGAAACGGTACCAGGTCGACCAGGATCTCCCCGTTATCCCGCATGGTGGCGATGGGGAAGGACTGGGCGATCGAATGGCCGAACGAATAGGCGACAGCGCGAGCCATCGGTGTGCCCGGCGTCGCCGCGAAGTGGGGATTGACGACCCAGAGCTCGATACGATCGGCCGCCCGATGGAAGCGGACGAGGTCGGTCCGCACCGAACTGCCGCCGTCGAGGCCGAGCTCGCCGATTCCCTGGGAGAGCTGGGTCACGAGGAGGTAATCCCGATCCAGCTGGGCCGGAGAGATCGACAGATAGTTGTTGTCGCGCTTCTGGTAGAGGGTAAAGAGGCCGCTCTGGACCCGGGCCCCTTTGGTCACCTCGGAGAAGGATCTCCAGGGCACATCTTTGCGGTCGCGCTCGGGCAGGACCACCTCATCGCGCAGGAAGATCGGTAACTGGATCGTCGTATCGGCCACACTGGCCGTGCGCGCGGGACTGGGGGAGTCCGGCGACTGCTGCGCATTGGCGTTGATGGCGCCACACCCGGCCAGGACAGCGCCGAGGAACCATCGAGCTGAGTGGGACACGGCAACTCCGGATACAGAAGTGGGCTGCCTGATGGAGGGACCAGGCCTGCTGGCGAAGGGGCAAGTTGGGGGCCGTTCCGGGAAGTGACTGTAAGGGCAGGATTTCAGCGGGGTTGCGAGGGTCAGACCTTTCAAAAAGCCCGCCCCGAGTGCAAAAAACGGCGGGGCCGTGGGCAGGCGGGAAGGTTGGCGCCAGGTTAGTGCTGGGTTGTCACCTTGAGGGAAGCTGAGAGGATTACGTGGAGCCGGATTCTTGACCCAAGCGACTCATGCTCCTACATTTGTAAGTCTGCCCCGGAATGGGGGTTTCTCGTTTCTTAAGTTCGAAGGTTATGCCGACAATCAATCAGCTCATCCGGCACGGCCGGAAAGACGTCGTGGCCAAGGACAAGGCACCAGCGCTCCGGGATAATCCGCAGAAGCGCGGCGTGTGCACCCGGGTGTACACCACTACCCCGAAGAAGCCGAACTCGGCGCTTCGGAAGGTCGCCCGGGTCCGCCTGACCAATGGCTTCGAGGTCACGGCCTATATCCCGGGCGAGGGGCACAACCTTCAGGAGCACTCGATCGTGTTGATTCGCGGCGGACGAGTGAAGGATTTGCCCGGTGTCCGCTATCACATCGTGCGGGGCACGCTCGACTCGGCCGGAGTCAACGATCGCCGGAAGAGCCGCTCCAAGTACGGCGCCAAGCGGCCCAAGGCCGGCGGTGCCGGCGGCAAGGGAGGCAAGTAGTGAGTCGTCGCAACAAATCGGTCAAGCGGCCGGTGCCACCGGATCCCCGGTATGACAGCCAGACCGTATCCAAGTTCGTGAACAATCTGATGTTCGAGGGCAAGAAGAGCGTGGCCGAGGGGATCTTCTATTCGGCCATGGACATGATCGAGGAGCGCACCGGGCAACCGGGTGTCTCGGTCTTCAAGCAGGCGGTGAACAACGCCAAGCCGACGCTCGAGGTAAAGAGCCGCCGGGTCGGCGGCGCCTCGCTTCAGGTGCCGGTCGAGGTCCGGCCTGATCGCCGGACGGCGCTCGCCATGCGCTGGATCATCTCGTTCTCCCGGGCGCGCACCGAAAAGACCATGTCCGAACGTCTCGCGGCCGAGCTGATCCTGGCGTCGAAGGGCGAGGGGAACACCATCAAGAAAAAGGAAGACACGCACCGGATGGCGGAAGCGAACCGGGCGTTTGCGCATTACAGGTGGTAGGCGGTAGATAAAGCGGCGGAAGGGCGGTAGGGCGGTAAACTGCGGGCGCTTCACAAGAGGCGCCCTTTTGTGTGGGCCGCCCCAGCGCTATGGGATGAGCACGGGTTCAGCGCGAGGAGTTTTTCTGCTGCCTAGGCGCCCACCCGGCGGCTGGCTCCAAGCCTCCGAATCAGCCCCCGCGCAGGGTTGACATGGTGAGCTAACCCACTATTTTCCTCGGGCTTGGCGTCTTTTGTCGCGGCAAACATCGGATTATGTGATCCCTCGTTAGCTCGGGACCACCTCTGATCTTCCAATGACAACGCGTGGGACCCTTGTGGGGTCCTCATCCAGGCGAAAGCCGGATGTGCGCGGAGCGATACCACGGGAGCCTCCCGGTCGGTCGCCCCGCTTTTTCATTAGGGGTAGGTGGAATGGCCCGAGCGACATCCCTCGATCGGTATCGCAATATCGGCATCATGGCGCACATCGATGCCGGCAAGACGACTACGACCGAGCGGATCCTGTACTACACCGGAAAGAACTACAAGATCGGTGAGGTGCATGAGGGTGCTGCCACCATGGACTGGATGGAGCAGGAGCAGGAGCGCGGCATCACGATTACGTCCGCGGCCACCACCTGCTTCTGGAACCGGAACGGCACTCCCTACCGCATCAACATCATCGATACCCCCGGCCACGTCGATTTCACCGTCGAAGTAGAGCGCTCCCTCCGAGTCCTCGACGGCGCCGTCACCCTGCTCGACTCGGTAGCCGGTGTCGAGCCTCAGACAGAGACCGTCTGGCGTCAGGCCGATCGCTACGGCGTTCCCCGTCTCATCTTCGCCAACAAAATGGACCGGGTCGGGGCCGACTTCGATCGCTGCGTCTCCATGATCCGGGATCGCCTCACCAAGAAGGCCTATCCGATTCAGCTGCCGGTGGGCTCGGGCGAGATGTTCACCGGGCACATTGACGTCATCCGCCGGGTCGAAGTCGTCTTCGACGAAGAGAACCTGGGCAAGACTTTCACCGAGTTCCCGGTTCCCGAGTCCTATAAGGAACGGGTCGAGGCTGCCCGGCACGAGGTCATCGAGGCCGCCGTCGAGCATGACGAGGAGCTACTGGAGAAGTACCTCGGCGGGGCGGAGCTGAGTTACGAGGAGATCCAGCGCGCCATCCGAAAGGCCACGACCTCCGGCTCGATCGTGCCGATCCTCTGTGGCGCATCCTTTAAGAACAAGGGCGTCCAGGCGCTGCTCGATGCCGTCATCGACTACCTGCCGAGCCCAACCGACGTCCCCCCGATCGTGGGTCACCTGCCGCTCCACGACGAGACCCACATCGAGCGCTGTCCCTCCGACTCCGAGCCGTTCTCGGCACTCGCCTTCAAGGTGGCCACCGACCCCTACGTCGGCCGGCTGACCTTCTTCCGGGTCTACTCGGGCTCGCTCAAGTCGGGCAGCTACGTGTACAACAGCACCAAGGACAAGCGGGAGCGGATCGGCCGGCTGCTGCAGATGCACGCCAACAAGCGGGACGAGATCGAGGAAGTGCTTGCGGGCGACATCGCCGCGGCCAT
>DASYIX010000066.1:0-3315 GCA_035997125.1 Gemmatimonadales bacterium | reverse complement strand
TGGCAGCGCTCTCCCCACGATCAGAGTGATGTTGTCGCTCCCGCCCCCGGCCAGCGCGTCCTTCAGCAGATCCTTGCACGCCTGTCGGGCGGAGGTCATTGACCGGAGCCGGTCCCGGATCCGCTCGTCGGGGACGTGCTTGGTGAGTCCGTCGCTGCACAGGAGCACGGTGTTGCCCCGCTGGTTGTCCAACCGGCTGACGACCGGGGCGGTCTGGCTTCCTCCAATCGAGCTGGAGAGGGTGTTCGCCAACCGGCCGACCTGGGCACCCGACGGGGGGATGACTCCGAGATCGACCAGCTCCTGGGCCATGGTCTGGTCGCGGGTGATCTGGGTCAGCTCATTGTTGCGGAGATGGTAGCAGCGGCTGTCCCCCACTTGGAGGAGATAGGCCCGGGGCCAGAGGCCGAGGTAGAGGGTGAGGGTCGTGGCCATGCCGCGATAAGCGGGGTCTTCCTCGCCCCGGCGCACCAGCTCGGAGTGACACTGGTGGGCCATCTGTTTGAGCGCCTCGTAGAATTCCCCGTCGTCCTTGGAGCCGGCGGCGTAATAGCAGCTCCTGCTGTGGATGACGTACTGCATCACCGCCTCGAGGGCCATCCGGCTGGCATCGGCGCCCCGATTCCCCCCGCCCACGCCGTCGGCAACCATCATCAGGAAGGCGAGCCGCTCGGGCTCCGCGATCAGGTGATGGGTTTGGGCCAGGCTGGTTTGATGGACCACCATCTGCTTCTTCAGCGCGCAGATGAGAAAGTGGTCCTGATTCTCCTTGCGGAGCTTCCCGGTGTGGGTGACTCCGTAGACGTCGATCTCGTCGTCCCGGGGTTTCCGCTCGGCGATGGGTGCTGCGGTGGTCTGACTGGGGGTCATGGGGATGCCCTCGCCTCCGTCGTCCAGATGTCGCTTTGACCGTATAATGTCACCCGGTCGGGGTATCAGCTATAGGCGCGCTGGCTTCGCTTTGCATTAAGGGTGGCAACCAGCCACCGGTGAAGCCCGCCCGACGCAATCCCTCCCGGATATAAGAACACCGCTTCATCAGGTTCCAGAGGAATTCCGTGCGATAGTTCTCGATCATCAGCACGATCGGCCCCTGATCGAGACCGTAGTACCCCTTGGAGATCCAGCCTCGCCGGGTCTGGTTCCCGGCCGTGAAGGTCGGGTTGAAGCTGCACTTGAAGCCGTACTCGCTGGTCATCTCCGGATAGACATCGTTGAAGTGCTGCAGCGCGGGCAGGACGATTTCCGGGGCAAAGGGCAGCGAGGCCGCCGCCGCCCAGGGAGCGATGGTGCCATCGTCCGGGCCGTCGGGAATCCCCCGCGCCGTGTAGTCGTGGAAGGCTCGCTCCACCCCGTCGATCTCGAGACGGGCGGGCCCCGGTCCATCGGACGCGGTGATGCCCCAGCAATGCTCCCCGTATCCTCGGTAATTCGAGGGGTTGTGAATCGCGTACCGCTGCTGGACGTAGGTGGCGCGGCGGCTGTTCTCGAAGTAGTCGGTTCCCCTGGCGCGCATGACCTCGTCCTGGATGCCGCGGAAGTCAATCCACATGTGCGACAGCTGATGAATGAAGAGCGGACCCGCGTAGAGGAACTCGTGCCCGTAGAGCGTCTTCCATTCGTAGCTACGGGTCCACGCCGGATAGCTGTCCGCCGGCAGGGGATGGGTCGGTGAGGCCAGGCCCAGCACGTAGAGAATCAGGGCCTCGCAATAGCCTTCCCAGCGGTAGGGGATGAACCCGGTTTCCGGCCGCCAGCCATGGGTCACCGTCTTCCCGCCATTCTGGGCCCACTGCCAATCGGCTCGGCGGTAGAGTCCATCGGCCAGCGCTCGTATTTCCCGCTCCTCCGGAGCGGCGCCGTCGAAATACACCGCGGCCGACAGCATGCCGGCCAGGAGGAAGGTCGAGTCGATGGTGGAGAGCTCCGATTCCCAGGCTCGCCGCCCGCTATCCATATAGAGAAAGTGATAGTAGAAGCCGCGGTAGCCCGTGGCGTCGGGCCCCTCCCCCTGGGGACTGTTCCAGAAGAACCTGAGGGTGGTGAGCGTTCGGTCCACCGCCTCCCGGCGAGTCATGAACCCGCGTTCCACTCCGACGAGGTAGGCTGTCAGGGCAAAGCCGATGGCCGTGATGCTGGCGTGCGAGCCCGGCCGGGTGCTGTCAGGCACCATACCGTTGGCGGGATTGGTCTCCTTCAGGAAATAGCCGAAGGTATCGCGCTGGAGCCGGTCCAGCGCGTGCGGCGTCATCGGCGCTTGCGTCATCGGGGCCTGCTCCATGGGACGTATATCCCCTCACCAAAAAGCGCTTGGAGCTTAGGGAGTCAAGGTGGTTGGCGCCCACGTGTCCTGGCTCGCGCCCGGGGTCCCGAGTCAGCATCTTCCTGGTCATGGCAAAATCAAAGACTTCATCCCCCCGCATCCGTGGCCGGGCGGCCGATAAAATCGAGGCCGATCCGCTCGACCAGCTGGTCCATCTCTCCCACCTCATCGGCGCGGACACCCGGTTGGTCCAGCCCGGCGGCGGCAACACCTCTATAAAGGAGGGCGACACCCTCCTGGTGAAGGGCAGCGGCACCGATCTCCGCACCATCGGGCGCGACGGGTTCACTCGGCTCTCCCTGAGCCGGCTGGCGGCGCTGCGCGAGGCGGACTCGATGAGCGACGCCGAGATGATGCGGTTCATGGCGAGCTGCATGGTGGGGGAGGGGCCGGCGCCGAGCGTGGAGACGCCGCTGCACGCGCTCCTTCCATATAAGGTGATCGCCCACACCCACGACGTGGCGACGATGAGCCTGACCAACATCCGGGACGCCGAGGCGAAGCGGCTGGTGGGCGAGCTGTTCGAGGGGCGAATTGTATATGTGCTGTACGTGCGACCGGGATTTCCTCTGGCGAAGGCAGTTGCGAAGATGGCCGACCGGATCCCGGCCAAGGCGATCGGACTTACGCTCGCGCATCACGGGCTGGTGGTCTGGGGCGACGACGCCGAGGAGTGCCATGCTCGGCTGGTGGAGGTGACCGGCCGGATAGATGAGTATTTGGCAAGCCGGCGCGCTCGGCCCCACCACCACAGGCCAGCGGCCCCGAACCGGCCCCCTCCGGCTTCAAGCGCCGACTTCCCCCTTCCGCCCCCCTTACGCTCAGCCTCCGGGGACCAGCCCGGTTCCGCTGGCCACCCCACCCGCGCGCTGGCCGAGCTGGTGCTGCCTGTCATCCGCGGGGCGCTGAGCAAACCGGACCGAGTGATCCTTCACTACGACGATTCGGACGATATGCTCGCAGCGCTGAGCGTTGAGGGGATGCCGGAGTTG
>DASYIX010000065.1:0-79604 GCA_035997125.1 Gemmatimonadales bacterium | reverse complement strand
GGATCGAGGTACAGGGCGCGCGGTACAACGAGAGCTCGCAGCGGATGATCAACCGCTGACCGCGGGGAGACTATGGAGATCAAACGAAGCGGCACCCAGCCCTCCACCAAGGGCTCGGCCGACTGGTTCACCGGCACGGTTCGGATCGACCCCCTGTTCGGCGCGACGGCACCAGCGCGGGCGGCCGGCAACGCCGTCACGTTCGAGCCCGGCGCACGCACCGCCTGGCACACCCACCCGCTGGGGCAGACGCTGATCGTCATCTTCGGCTCTGGCTGGGCGCAGCGGGCGAGTGGGCCGATCGAGGAAATCCGGCCGGGCGACGTGGTCTGGATCGCGCCCGGCGAGAAGCACTGGCATGGCGCTACGGCCACCACGGCGATGACCCATATTGCCGTTCAGGAAGCGCTCGACGGCAAGGCCGTCGACTGGATGGAGAAGGTCAGCGACGAACAGTACCAGGCAGGGCCGCGCGCCCGCTGATGCGCATCGGCTACGAGGACCTCGACCAGGACAAACGGCGGCCAGCCAGGCAGCAGCGTGACACGAACAAGTCTTCTCCTGGGCCCAATGGCCCAAGCAGGACTGGAGCGGCGAGAACGGCCCTTTGAGAACGTGGCGCCAGGCGGATATAATCAACGCCCCCCCTGGACCTGCCAGCATTTTCACGAAGAGTCCACGATGCGAGAGAGCGAGGATGAGCTCTTAGGATTGGCGTACCACCTCCGGTATGGTGGGGAGACCTTTTGGACCTGCAATGCCCTCGCCGTCCGGGAGACCTCGACCCTGTGGGGGATGATCCGCCGGGCTGAACACCTCGGGGACCGCCGGCATCCGGGGCAGCCTCCGTGGCGGGGACCCGAGCGACGGCGAACGCAATCACACCCCCCGAGGATGGGGGTCTGAACGCCCACACTAGGCCTTCAGCGATCGCCGAAACGACGAAACCTCACGATCACGGAAGTGATCGCGAGGCAGTGGGTCGGATGAATGGCACTTCGCCCAGCGGCGCGGGCGGAACTTGCCCGCCGGGCGGGCTCCCTGGACCAGGCCCGCGACTCCTATAGGCGCTGCCTACGCTGCAGTCGGCTCCACCACGTCGAGTGAAATGCGCTGGGCACAGTACTGCGCCTACTGATGACTGGCACAATCGTCGTCGTGGCAGCGACAAGTGGAACGCAGACCCCGACGCCAACTCCCACGCCAGCCCCGACGCCAGTCCCAACGCCGCTGCCGCCGGGTTATTAAAGCATCCCCAGTCGAGCGCCTTCGGTCAGCCGGAGGCGCTCGCATTTTTCCCGACTAGCGCTCGGCGGGACTCGGTGACACAATAGTGCCTGCTCCGCCCGGAGTGTTCACCCGCTCGGCCAGGATCGGACGTGACTCGACTCCTCAGCTGGCTCTTCCCCTTGGCGTTACTCCCGTCGGCCGGACCAGTGGCGGCGCAGTCGCTGCTGGAGCGCCCACCCAACGTCTCGGGAGAATGGATCGCGCCCTACGGCACCGTGCAATTCAACTTCCTGCACCGCTTTGTGCGGAGCGACGCGCCGTTGCGGAAGGTCACCAACTTTCCCACCTTCGTCATCGGGGTCGGGCTCCCGGAGCATACCCAGGTCGGCTTCCTCTATTCGACCAACTCCACGCTGTCTCCGGGGTATCCGAACGAGTGGGAATTCTACGGCCGCTGGCTTCCGGTCGCGCAGGAACGTGGTGCGCCCGTGGACCTCGGGGGGCAGCTGGGCTATAACCTTGCAGCGAAGGGGTTCGACGGGGAGGTCTCCATTGCCCGCGCGCAGGGACCGGTGCGGCTGATCGGAGTCACCCGAGTCCTGGACGATCCATCTTCCGGCGGCAATCCGGATGTCGCTCTCGGCGGTGGGCTAGTGCTTCGGCTCCAGCGCTACATCGCGCTGGCCGGCGACTTAGTGACGCTCACCCATCGCGACGTGGCTCTCGGTGAGAAGCCCGCCTGGAGCGCTGGAGTGCATGTCGCGATTCCCGGCACCCCGCACACGCTGTCGCTCCAAGCCACCAACACCACCACCGCGACGCTGGAGGGGGCTTCCCGCGGCACTACCCAGCGGCGCTACGGCTTCGAGTTCACCATCCCGTTCACTCTGGCCCGCTACTTCGGCCGGCGCCAGCCGCCGCCACCCACCACTCCGGCAGCGGCAAAGCCACCGGCTCCGGGCGATACATCCACGGCGGCGCGGACCGGACCGACCGTGAAGGCGAGTCTCAAGAACATCGCCTTTCAGCCGAGCCGAATCGAGATCACGGCGGGCACAACGGTGGCATGGACCAACAACGATGCGTTGGAGCACACCGTGACCGCGGTTGACCGCAGCTTCGACTCGGGAACCATGGCGCCCGGCGCCACCTGGCAATACACGTTCACCAAGCCCGGCACTTACCCACTCTTCTGTGTGGTGCATCCGTTTATGAAGGGTGTGGTTATCGTCACGGGGGTCAAATGAGAGTGGCTCGGGGCCGCAGCGCACTGCTCGGGCTTGGCCTCGCGGGCGTGGTAGTTGCCGCCTGCTTCTCGGAGCATTCGGCCACCGGACCCAGCAGCGGCGGATCCGTCACCTGCAACCTCCCGCTGGGACCGGGCGTAGGCGGGTCGACGCTTGTCGCAATCCGGGACTTCGCGTTTCTGTCCAACGATGTGCACGTCACGGCGGGAAGCAGTGTCACCTGGCTCAACTGCGAGCCGGCAGGCACACCGGCCCACACCACGACCAGCAATCAAGGCGTGTGGAACTCCCCACTGCTCCAGCCCGGCGATGCATTCACCCAGACATTCAGCACGCCGGGCGTCTTCCCCTACATCTGCGCTGTTCACCCCTTCATGACGGCCAGGATTACGGTCGAGTGAGCGGCTCCCCCACTTGGGGGAGCACACCGGTGCAAGCCAGTCCCGCGCCGCGCCCCAATTTTAGCTCCAGCAGTTGGCCGTCGTGCCGCCGGTTTGGCGATGCCGATGGGCCGAAGTCTGGAGCTGGTGCCGGTTTTTTCCCAATCGCGTGCATCCGGTCGTCGATGTGGCGTCCCTAACGCCGAAGCCATCTGCGGCACTGCGACACCAGCCCCTCTTCCTTTCCCACGAACCTGCCCGGTGGACCCCGACGTCACCCCGAACGGGGGAACACCGTGATGCAAGTCCTCCCTCGCGGATGAAGCCACCTTAGGCTCCGACCACATTAGGAGCTGACTGATGTCAATCGTCCGGTACCGAATCGCATCACTGGCAATCGCCGGCGCACTGTGCCTCGGTCTGAGTGCGAGGGGGGCCGAAGATGTGGCGGCAACCCAGCGGGTGCTGACGCGACGGAAGGGTCCTTGCAGCCTCGTCGCCCATAGCTACGGCGGTTCGGTGATCTCCGAGGCAGGCACCGATCCGCATGTGGCTGGCCTGGTGTACATAGCGGCCCACATGCCCGATGCGGGTGAGAGCGCTGCGCGGGCGGATCGCCCGCACGACCAACGGACTGGGCGAGATTATGGCAGCTGGGTCGAGGTGACTGGCGGACTCGCACCGGGAGCGAGTGTCGTGCTCAACCCGACCGACGATCTGAAACCGGGACAGCAGGTGCGGGTGGCAGCAAAGTGATATGACCAGAAGCCCCGCCGGAGCGTACTCGGCGGGGCTTCTACGTAAACACATGGGCCTGGGTAGAGTTGAACTACCGACCTCACGCTTATCAGGCGGCCTAAGTAGGAAACGAATTCCGACGCCATTCCGGTAACTCACTGACATCCCGCGCGATCTGCCCGGATTGCTTGCCGCGGATGCCGTGATCTCTCGGGATCAATCGACACCACAATCGACACCACCGATCCTTCATGCGACCCCCGAAGGCCCACCGCTAAGAGATCTAGCCATACATGGACAGCTCGTCGTCGACCACCAGGACGGTGGCGCCGTGCCAAATCGGCCCGTGCGGGACTGCGACTCGACCCATGCGGCCCTCCGGGTACACCGAATAGCCGCCCTTACTTCTTCTCAGGAGTCCTCTTCGCTGGCGGCTGGTCGCTCTTGAACACATCACGGTTCTTCGCGATGTACGACTCCCAGTTGGGGGGGACGTCCTCCTCAGTGAAGATCGCCGTGACCGGGCACGCGGGCACGCACGCCCCGCAGTCAATGCACTCGTCGGGCTCGATGTAGAGCTGGTCCTCGCCCTCGTAGATGCAGTCGACCGGGCACACATCCAGACACGACCGGTCTTTGACGTCAATACAGGGTTCGGCGATCACGTACGTCATAGGTTGCTCCTCTGGGGTCCCCTGGCCAGCAGGCACCCTTCAGCGCAGTCCCCGGCGCTCCGCTGGTTTGCGGGCGGCTCGCTCGGCGAGGAGCTGCTCGACGCGCGCCCACAGCTCAGGCCGGATGCTGTCGGCCAACTCGAAGTTCAACTTGCCGAGCATCGCGGCGATGGCCCCCGTGTCGAGCCCGGCAATCCGCGCTTCCTCGATCACCGCCGCGAAGTGGATGCGGGCCTCGCGGATCATCCGCCCGAACAGCGCGGACCCGTCAGGGCGTGCGCCCAAGGCCAGCGCCAGGAGATAGAGATCGCGGGCGCCGTCCAGCCGGTGCGCCAAGTAGTCCTGGGTCTCGGGCGGTAGTTCCCTCGGCAGGTGAAGTGTCGGCTCAGGCATGGCGTGCTCCTTCCCGTGGGCTACTCGTCGCGCATCATGAACGCTGTGGCCAGGGCGAACACGACCGCCCCCGGGGAATAACATTCAGGGCTCCGGCCAGCTGCAGCTCTGCCAGGGCGGACAGCCCGCTGTATGAGCGGGTTAGGCCTCAGTCTCACGACAAATCGTCAACTGAGCAATCCTGCACTTGCCCATCGATGATGCGCCGTCCGCGGTCACAACAACCCGCGATGGCCCCCAATTCGGTGGAGTATGTGATGGGAGCACTGAAGGCCCGTAAGCCCCTACGCCGGCCAATTAGGAGATCTAGGGTCCAGCGTCCGGAGCCACGTATCTGAAACGTGCGCGCCGTGATCGCAAAGCCCTTATAGGAGACAGGATTCATCGGCACACTCGGGCACAGGGACACCCTGGAGTATAGCTAAGTGTTCGGGTGAACGAACTGAGGGCTAAGCAATGGCCGGAGAGCCAACGGAGGCCGGCGATCGCGTGAACGGTCGAGGGAGAGGTCGGCGGAGGAAGGCATGCTGAAGCCCGGAACCATCGGCCGAGAAAGCCTAACAACTCAACGGGTCATCAGGTTTTAAGTCTCTTGGTCTTGGTTTCCGCGACACCTGTTTTGATGGCGACCTTCACAGCATCTTCCATCGGATCTTTGAAGGGCACCTCGATTCGGAGCAGGCCGTGCTCGTAGATCGCTTCGGCCTTATGAGGTTTTACCTGCCATGCTAAAGCCAGCGCGGACACGTACTCAATATCCCTTGCTGGCGCGGTCAGGTGGACGCTGTCTTCCAGGATCTTCAGATCGATGGTATCCGCTGGCGCTCCTGGGATGGCGAACTCCACTACGAGCTTATGGTTCTCCCCGTCAGCATACGCTACTGTATCGGGTGCAACCTTCATCCGAACTTCCGGCATCTCGGCACCCTCCTCTGGGGGGGAGCTTTCAAAGGTGTGTGGAGAAGAAGAACCCCGCGGAGGGGGGCGCTAGCAAGCCCGGCCTGGAACACGCTGGAGCCGGGGGTCGCCGGTACGTTACCGCCGTGGGACGGGGAGGGCTAGAGTCCGGTGCCGGGACCCAGCCTAAAGACTCTGGTGGTTCTGCCTAGGAAGCGGGCACGTTCACTTGACGAGGTTGTGCAGAAGGCCAATCTCGGAGGTCCCTAGCAAGAGAGCGGTGCCAGTGCCTCTGGAGATCGCGCCGGCGGTCATCGGCAATACTCACTGGTTCGTTGAGGTTGATGGAAATCAGCACATAGACGCCGTCGCCGGAATCGAAACCCGCGCTCAAAAATCGGTCTATTGTTACGAATTTTGTTACGGTGAGGAGAGGGAGGCAGAAACGAAAGTCCCGCCAAGTGCGCCACTCGTGGCGGGACAGTGATTTGAAATATGGGCCTGGGTAGAGTTGAACTACCGACCTCACGCTTATCAGGCGTGCGCTCTAACCACCTGAGCTACAGGCCCTTCAGGCGGCGCGACCGGGCGCCGCCCGCCTACCTTCATACTCCAAGATAATCGGGAAGCCGGCCCAGCTTCAGCGTAGCTCTTCATCCTCGTCGAAGTCCTCCAACTCCTCCAGCTCCTCTTCGTCGAGATCGTCCTCGTCATCGAGATCGTCCTCGTCGTCCAGGTCGTCCTCATCCTCATCATCGTCGTCGAAGGTGAACCCGTCGTCCTCGAACTCGTCTTCGTCGTCATCGAATTTCCGACGCAGGTCCGCAGGTTCCCCCGACCTCTCCCAGGCCGACATGATGTCCTCCGCCATCAAAGAATGGGATGCGCCTTCATGACGCGTCTGCCACCCGGGCGGCCCGGGCGGCCTTCTTCCGATCATTCGCCGGAAGGACCCGCTTGCGGAGGCGGATGGTCTTCGGCGTGACCTCGATGAGCTCGTCTTCTTCGATATACTCGAGCGCATACTCGAGGGTGATCTCACGGGGCGGCTCCAGGATGACGTTGTCGTCCGAGGCCGTCGTCCGCATGTTGCTGAGCTTCTTTTCCTTCGTCACGTTGACGTCCAGATCACCAGGACGGGAACTCTCTCCCGCGATCATCCCCTCATAGACCAGGTCACCCGGCTCGACGAACATCTGGGCCCGCTCCTGGAGGTTGCCGAGGGCAAAGGCCACCACCGAGCCCTCCCGGTCGGCAATTAAAACCCCGCGCTTGCGCCCGGCCAGCGGGCCGGCCCAGGGACCATAGTCGAGGAAGCGGTGATGCATGATCCCGGTGCCGCGGGTGTCGGTCAGAAACTCGGAGCGATAGCCGAACAATCCGCGGGCCGGAATCCGGAAGCTCATCCGGACCATGCCCTGCCCCGGGTTCTTCATCTCGATCATCTCGGTCCGGCGCGGCCCCAGTTTCTCCATGACGACTCCCATGTAGTCCTCAGGCACATCGATCATGAGCTCCTCGTACGGCTCCAGCCGCTCCCCATCGGGACCCTGCTTGGTGATGACCCGGGGCCGGGACACCTGGAACTCGAACCCCTCCCGCCGCATGGTCTCCATCAGGATGCCGAGGTGGAGCTCACCCCGGCCCGACACGGTGTGGGTGTCTGGGCTGTCGGTCTCCTCCACCCGGAGGGCCA
This sequence comes from Gemmatimonadales bacterium, assembly GCA_035997125.1. Taxonomy (GTDB): domain Bacteria; phylum Gemmatimonadota; class Gemmatimonadetes; order Gemmatimonadales; family GWC2-71-9; genus CAVVWJ01. The sequence goes on along the minus strand of DASYIX010000065.1, from coordinate 72,349 downwards.
CGTTACGCTCGAGCTCGCGATAGAGCCGGTCCTTGAGCTGGCGGCTGGTGACGTACTTCCCATCCCGCCCGGCGAAGGGGCCGTTGTTCACGATAAAGTCCACCGAGATGGTGGGCTCCTCGACCGCGATCCCCTCCATTCGCTCCGGCACGTCCACCGAGGTGAAGGTCTTCCCGATTTCGATCCTCTCGAAGCCGGAGAGCGCCACGATGTCTCCGGCCTCCGCCTCCTGGACCTCCACGCGGTTCAACCCATCGAAAGTGTAGAGCCGCGTCACCCGGTTCCGCTCCACATCCTCACCCTCGGGGACCAGACCCGGCTCTCCCAGCGGAAGCAGGACGACCTGATCGCCAACCCGCACTCGTCCTCGCTCGATCCGGCCAATCGCGATCCGCCCAATGAAGCTGGAGAAGTCGAGCGTGGAGACCAGCATCTGGAAGGGGCCCTCGGGGTCGCCCTTCGGCTCGGGGACGTAATCCAGGATGGTCTGGAACAGCGGGGTGAGGTCGGTGCCCGACTGGTCCAGGTCCTTGGTCGCGGTGCCGAACCGGCTGGACGTATAAAGGAAGGGAGCATCCAGCTGGTCGTGGGTGGCTTCCAGGTCGATGAAGAGACCCAGCACCTCGTCGTGAACTCGGAGGGGCTCCGCATCAGACCGGTCGATCTTGTTGATGGCGACGATGGGCCGAAGTCCCAGCGCCAGCGCCTTCCGGGTGACGAAGCGGGTCTGCGGCATCGGGCCTTCGGCCGCGTCCACCAGGATCAGAACCCCGTCCACCATGCGAAGGATCCGCTCCACCTCGCCCCCGAAGTCGGAGTGCCCCGGGGTGTCCACGATGTTGATCTTGGTCCCGTGCCACCGCACGGCGGTGTTCTTGGCCAGGATGGTGATGCCCCGCTCCCGCTCCAGCGGGTTCGAGTCCATGACCCGCTCTTCTACCTGCTGGTTGGCCCGGAACGCCCCGGCTTGCCGGAGCATCTGATCCACCAGGGTGGTCTTACCGTGATCGACGTGGGCGATGATGGCCAAGTTCCGAATCAATCCACACTTCCTGACGATGACCTGAACGGTTGAGGCCCGACATTCGGGCCTCCGCGGCGCATATATAGACTAGGCTGTCGGAAGCCGCAAGAGATAAGCCGGAGACCGTCAAAGGTGGGGAGCAGCGGGGGACGCTGCGTCCTTCCGGGTGCTGCAGTGCGCTGCGTCAGAAGGAGATGTGGCAGAGGGTAAATGCGCACTGACGCACCCTTCAGGGCGCAGCGTCCCCTTCGCTGCTCCCCACCACTTCTAGAGGCGGACGGGACTGAAAATGGCTGTGATGGGAAACGGGCCGATCGAAGGGCTGAGCGGCCGATAGTGTGGACTCCGGAGGGCACGTTACGGCGCGTTCGTCCCTCTGCGCGATCTCATAGGTCGAAGCGCCGTACAGTGCGCCCGGAGGGGTCCAACACTGTCGGCCGCGCTGGGTAAAGGGCTACGCTAATGAGTATGCCCGGGATGGTGATCACGGCCATGAGCCAAGGAGGCTCCCACCGGTCGAGGCTCTTCGCACTCGTGCTGGACCTCGAGCTGAATGGTCACGTGCGCGATGCCGAGCTGGGCCAGCTCGGCCCGGATGGCCTCCAGGACCTCTGGGTGGGTGGCGAGCTGGGGTACGATGGCGTGGCCGCTCATGGCGACCATACCGCTGGTCACGGTCCAGACGTGGAGATCGTGCACCGCGCTCACGCCGGGAACGCCGAGCATCCGGCGGTGCACTTCGGCAATGGAGACGTCGCGCGGGACGGCTTCCAGCAGGATGTCGGTGCTCTCCCGCATGAGCCGCCAGGCCCCGACCAGAATCAGGAGAGCAAGGGCGATGGAAACGATTGGGTCGGCGAGGGTCCAGCCGGTGAGCATGATGATGGCGGCCGCGCTCAGCGCGCCCACCGAGCCTAAGGCGTCACCCATCACGTGGAGGTAGGCCCCCCGGGCGTTGAGATTCCCGTGGCGCATGCCGTGGAGAATGCTGAGGCTGACCAGATTCACCAGCAGGCCGCCGGCGGCGACGAACAGGAACAGCTCGGCCCGGATGGGGGCCGGGTGCTGGATCCGCTGGACCGCTTGGACAACCACCCAGGCGGCGATACCGAAGAGCGCGGCACCGTTGATCAATGCCGCGAGGATCTCCCACCGCTGATAGCCGTAGGTCTTGCTCTCGTTGGCGGGACGGAGCGCGATCCACGCGCTCAGCAGCGAGAGGCCCAGCGCCCCCGCGTCGGTCAGCATGTGGCCGGCATCGGCTAGCAGGGCCAGCGAGCCGCTGAGCCAGCCCCCGATCGCCTCGACGATCATGAATGCAACAGTTAGCGTGAGGACAACGGCGAGGCGGGGCAGCGGGGCCGCGGGGCGGTTCCCTGTAAGCGACGTGCAATCGGCGCGGATAGCGGCGACAGATGAAGGAGGAAGGTTCGAGATAGGACGTCCGGACATGCCCTAAATTTAACCCAGGGCGTCTCTTTCCTGCCCCACTGCCCCGCTGCCCCGCTGCCCCACCCTGATTCTCACCGCCTCCGCGTGCCCGTATAGCCCTTCGGCCTCGGCCAGCGCAATGATGGAATCGGCGTCCCGTGCCAGCCGGTCCCGGGAATACCGGATCACACTCGTGCGCTTCACGAAGTCATACACCCCAAGGGGCGAGGCGTAGCGGGCGGTGCCGGCGGTGGGCAGCACGTGGCTGGGGCCGGCCAGGTAGTCCCCCACCGGCTCAGGCGTGTCATCTCCCAGGAAGATGGCGCCGGCGTTGCGGATCGAGCTGGCGACTCGCTCGGGGCCTTCGGTGGCGATCTGGAGATGCTCCGGCGCCCGCCGATTGGCGACTTCGATGGCATCCCGCATGGAACCGGCGAGCACAATGAGGCCGTTGCGCTCGAGGGCCGCCCGGGCGATCGGGCCTCGAGGGGTTCGGCTCAGCGCGTATTCCAGCGCTTCGGTCAGCGCCGAGGCGAGGTCGGGGTCGGTGGTGACGCACCAGCTGGTGGCGTCTTCATCGTGTTCTGCCTGCGCGATCATGTCGGCCGCGACCCGCTCCGGTTGGGCGGTTTCGTCGGCGATGATGAGCACCTCGGTAGGACCGGCGATCATGTCTATCCCCACCCGGCCGACCACCTGCCGCTTGGCCTCGGCTACCCAGCGGTTTCCCGGCCCCACGATCTTGTCCACCCGGGGAATTGTTTTCGTACCGAAGGCCAGCGCGGCTATCGCCTGGGCCCCGCCGATCCGAAAGACCCGGGTCACCCCGGAGAGGGCACAGGCGGCGAGCACCGCATCGGTGACCCCCTGGGGTGGCACCACCGCGATGATCTCCTGCACCCCGGCGACCAGGGCGGGGACCGCGTTCATCACCACCGACGACGGGTAGGATGCCTTGCCGCCGGGAACGTAGAGACCAACCCGGTCGAGCGGGCTCACCTTCATCCCCACCATGCTCCCGTCCGGCTCGCTTAGGTGGAAACCGGTATCGCGCTGACGCTGGTGGTACCCGCTGACCCGCTCGACGGCCCGGGTGAGCGCCTCCCGAAGGGCGGGGGGAATTCGGCTGAGGGCGCCCGGCCAGGTGGAAGAGTCGAGCTCCCAGTCAGCGGGAGCCAGATCGACCCCGTCGAACCGGCTGGTGCACTCCCGCACCGCGTCGTCACCCCGCGCGAGGACGGCCTCTAGAATTTCGGTAACCGCCTGCCGGGTAGCCGGATCGGCTCCCCCAGTCCGGGGGAGGAAAGGCTCCAGGGCCTCAAAAGGTGGAACCGAAATGCGGCGGATCAGTGGGCGCCCTCGCAGGGTAGGCGTTGCGTGACTAGACTGTAGCGTATGGAACCGGCAGAGTCGCCTAAGATAGTGTTCGGCCTGGTGGCCGTCGTCATTCTGGTGCTCGCCAACGCCTTCTTCGTCGCAGCAGAATTCTCCCTGGTGGGGGCTCGGCGGACTCGCCTCGACGAGCTGGCCGCCGCCGGAAACGCCAAAGCTAGGCTGGCGCGCCGAGCGGTACAATCATTGGGCCGCTACATCTCGGCCACCCAGCTCGGGATCACCCTCACATCACTGGGGCTCGGCTGGATCGGCGAGCCGGCTCTGGCCGGTCTCATGGCCGGTGGGTTCAGCTGGCTGCCGAAGACGTTCGCGGTCATCGCCACTCACGGCGTTGCCTCCGCCATCGCGTTCATCATCATATCAATCTTGCACATCATTCTTGGCGAGCTGGTGCCCAAGGCGGTCGCGCTGGTGTACCCCGAAACGGTCAGCATGTGGCTGACCCCGCCGCTCACTGTGTTCGCCTGGATCATGGCGGGACCGATTGCGCTCCTCTATGGCGCCGCGAATGCGCTATTGCGGCTGCTGGGCATCAAGCCACCGGGCGAGAGCGAGCGGCTCCATTCACCGGAGGAGCTCCGCCTGCTGGTGGAACAGAGCCAGGAGGGCGGAAGCCTGTTGCAGGAAGACGCTCGACTGTTGGAGGGCGTCTTCGAGTTCAGCGAGAAGACCGCGCAGGAGGTCATGACTCCGCGCACCCAGATGGCCGCACTGGAGGCCGATCTTACGGTCGAGGAGGCCGCCGACCAGGTGGCGATTCACGGGCGGTCGCGCTATCCGGCCTACACCGAGTCGCTGGACGACATCATTGGGGTGGTGCACGCCAAGGATATTCTGGCGGCGCTCCGTTCCCGGCCGGGACAGACCATCCGGGTGATTATGCGTCCGCCGCTCTTCGTGCCCGGCACCCGCGAGGTGGAGGACGTGCTGGCCGACATGAAGCGACTCAAGACCCACCTGGCCCTGGTGCTCGACGAATACGGCGGCACCGCCGGTCTGGTGACAATGGAAGATCTGCTGGAAGAGATTGTGGGGCCGATCTACGACGAGCACGACCCGCAGGACCGGACCGGCCCCGAGGAAGGAGGTCCCCGGCTGGACGGCTCGATGCCGATCTCGGAGTTCAACTCGCAGTACGGGGCGTCGCTCGACGACACCGATTACACCACCATCGGGGGCTACATCTTTGGCCAGCTGGGCCGGCTGCCCCGGGTGGGCGACCGGGTGACCGTGGGGCCGTTCACCTTCGAGGTCATCGAGATGGATGGTCGGCGGGTGAAGACCGTCCGCCTGCATGCCGCGAGGCCCGAGGAAGTAGACGCGGCGGCTAAGCCGGCCTAGGATGTTTCCTTCATCCATTGCCGCCATCCCGCCAGGATCGCTGGATCTCACGGGCGAAGCAGTGCGCCGCCGGCGCGTGCTTCAGCACGCGGCGATGGGCGCGTTGGAGCAGGCCGGCTACGAAGAGCTGATCCCGCCAACTTTCGAGTACGAAGACACCTTCCTTCGCGCCGGTGGATCCGGGGTGGCCGAGCGGCTGGTGCGGTTCCCCGACCGCGACGGGCGGATTCTGGCGTTGCGCTACGATTTCACCGCCAGCCTGGCCCGCGTGGCGGCGACGACATTCTCCAGCGCAAACCGGCCGCTTCGGTTGTCGTACTCCGGGATGGTGTACCGGCAGGAACCGGAGCGAGGAGGCCGGCCTCGAGAGATGCTCCAGGTCGGGGCGGAGCTTCTGGGTCAGGGTGACCTCAAGGCGGATGTCGAGGTCGTGCGGCTGACGCTGGGCCTCTTATCGGCCGCAGGTCTGCGCGATTTTCAGCTGAATCTGGGCCATGTCGGCGTGCTCGCGGCGGGGCTCGAGGCGATCGAGGAGCCGCTCCGAAGCGACGTCAGACGCTGGATCGATCGGAAGGACCGCGGGAGTCTGCGCCGCGCGCTGGCCAATCTGTCGGGCGATGCGTGCGCGCTCACCTCGCTGCCCTTCGTGATCGGCCGCCGGGATGCGCTGGAAGAGGCGGCCGGTACCGCCCCGCCGGCGTCGCAGCGCGGGCTCGAGCACCTCCTGGCTCTCGATGCCGCGCTCAGCACGGCGGAACGCACCCACGTGGTGTACGACCTGGGCGAAGTCCGCGGCCTGGACTACTACACCGGCATCCACTTCGAGCTGTTCGTCGCCGGGGCCGGGCGGGCGGCAGGCGCCGGTGGACGGTACGACGACCTCATGGGCCGGTTCGGCCGGCCGATGCCCGCAGTCGGGGTGTCGCTGGACCTGGATACGATCGCCGAGGTGGCGGTGTGATCCGGATGCGGGTAGCCCTGGCCAAAGGCCGTCTCTTCGAGCCTTCGGTGGCCCGATTCCGCTCAGCCGGGGTGACGATCAGCGAGGACGGAGGGCGGAAGCTCCTGATTCCGTCGAGCGACCCATCGATCGAATTCCTGGTGGTGAAGCCGGGGGATGTGCCGGTGTACGTCGAATCCGGAGCAGCCGATCTCGGGATCACGGGAACCGACGTGCTTCGGGAGAGCGGAGCCGACGTGCTCGAGCCGCTGGAGCTGCAGTTCGGGTTCTGCCGGCTGGTGGTGGCTACCCCGGCCGCGGCGCCGTACCCCGGGCTGCCTGGCGGCGTGACGGCGCGGGTAGCGACGAAATATCCCCGGCTCGCGCAGGCGTTCTTTGCGGCTGCGGGCCGGCCGGTGGACATCATCCAGGTGGGTGGCTCGGTCGAGGTGGCGCCGCTGCTGAACCTGTCGCACTGGATCGTGGATCTGGTGGACACCGGAAACACGCTACGAGCCAACGGGCTGGTGGAACGGGAGACGATTCTACAGTGCGGAGCGGTGCTGGTGGCTAACCGGGCGAGTCAGAAGCTGAAGCTGGACGCCTATCTGGACTTGATGGAACGATTGGAAAGGGTGCCCAACGCTAACTGACGGTGTTCTTGCAGGGCTTGGGATCGCTCCCTCCGAGCCCTGCCAGAGCACCGCCACTCAGCTACCCGCTGCCGCCTTCCTTTTGCGCCAATCGTACCGCCAACTCGATCGCCGCCCGCATACTCGACGCGTCGGCCTTTCCGGTGCCGGCAATGTCGAGCGCCGTTCCGTGATCCGGGGACGTCCGGGGGAACGGCAGTCCCAGGGTGACGTTTACCGCGCGGCCGAAGGCTGCCACCTTGATGGCGGTCATGCCAACGTCATGGTAGGGGGCGAGCACCGCGTCGAACTCGCCTCGCATGGCTCGGACGAACACGGTGTCGGCCGGCAGTGGGCCCACAGCACCCAGCGCTGCTGCTGCCGGAGTCAGCACCCGCTCTTCTTCGTCGCCGAAGAGGCCGGCCTCGCCGGCGTGCGGATTCAAGGCACACACCGCTATACGGGGCCGCTGAATACCCCACCACTCCCGCAGCGATCGCTCCACGACCTTCCCGGTCCGGACGACGCGCTCTACCGTGAGCAGGGCCGGTACATCACGGAGAGGGACGTGCGTGGTGACCAGCACGACCCGCAAGGGATGCTCCGCCGGATGGTCCCGCGCCGGCTCCGCCGCGAGCATCATGGCCACGTCGACGCCGCCGGCGAGCTGGGCCAGCCATTCAGTGTGACCTGGGTAGGGAAAACCTGCGAGGTGAAGGGCATGCTTGTGAGCCGGGGCGGTCACGATGGCGTCCACTTCGCCGTTCAAAGCCAGCTTCGCGGCGGTTTCGACGGCGTGTCCCGCGATGCGGCCGGCCCGGATGATCCGGTTGCGATCGGAAGTGGAGTCGCCGCTGCCCAGACCCCAGGAGCCGACCGCGATCTTTCGTTGCGCGTCGATCGAAGCGATCTGGTCTTCCGCTCCAATGACGGTGATCTCGGCTGCCAGCGGTTGAGCCAGTGCACGAGCCGTGATCTCCGGACCGATGCCGCGTGGGTCGCCGAGCGCGACTGCTAACCTGCTACGACCTGACTTCGACGTAGGTCGACTTTCGCAGCCGGTCGATGTAGCGACGAATGGCCAACTGCTGGCCCAGTTGCTCGCGAATACGGTCCTTCACGTCGTCGTAGTTGATGGCGCCCTCGGGCCGGCGGGTGGTCACCTGCAACACCACGAACTGGTCGCGGCCTCCCGACCCGGGCATGGTGAATACCGGCAAAATGGTTCCGGACGCGGACTCGCCGATTGCTTTGGCGTAACTCTCCGGCAGCTTGGTGACGGGCACGTTGTCCGCGTCGCGCTCGGCGGACCGGTCGTGGTAAAGACGCTGGAGGGAATCGAACGGCGCGCCCTTCACCAGCGCGTCGTACACCCTATTGGCTACGGCCCGCGCGCTAGCGATATGGGCCGAATCGATCTCCGGCACCAGCAGAATGTGGCGAGCCTGAACCTCGGCGGGCTGCACCCGCTCTACCTGGATGATGTGATACCCGAACGGTGACTCGACCGGGTCGGACACCACTCCCGGCCGGAGCGAGAACGCCACCCGCTCGAACTCGGGGACCATGACGCCACGGCGGAACCAGTTGAGCGACCCTCCCTGCTCCTTCGAACCCGGGTCCTGGGAAAACCGTCGCGCGGCGGTGGCAAAGTCGGCTCCCCGGCGCAGCGCCAGCACGATGGAATCCGCCTGGGCTCGGGTCCGAGCCTTCGCTGCCTCAGACGGAGTGGCAGCTATCACGATCTGACGGAACGAAAGGGTAGCGGGCCGGCTGCCCAGGCTGCCCTTCTGCTCGTCGAAGAACTGCTTCATCTCCTTCTCGGTCGGCGCGACCGCTTTCAGTTTGCCTTCATTGCGCAGCTTCTCAACCAACCGGTTCTGGTACGCCGCCCGCCGCTGCTGGTCGGTCAACCAGCGCCGGTATTCCTCCGGAGTCTGGAAGCCCGCCTTCTTCAGCTCGGCCGCATAATCCACTTCGGAGTTGAAGTTGCTGCGGACCTTCTTTACCTGCTCATCCACCCCTTTGGCGATTTCCTCATCCGTCACCTTGATGGAGGTATCGCGCTGGGCTTGCTGCAGCAGCAGCTCCTCATCGATGATCGTGGAGATGATGTCCTGCCGGACGGCCCGAATACCGGCCGGGTCGGTTGGCAGCTTGGCACCCTGAGATTGGCGGGAGAAGATCTCCTCATCCACCTGGGATGCGAGCACCGGCCGGTTGCCCACCACGGCCACCACGCGGTCAACCACAAAAGTGGTGTCGTGGAGAGGCGCCGTCGCGACGGTATCGGCAGCCGAGGACGAATCCTGGGCCGCGAGCGGTCCGGCACCCGGCCCCAGGACCGACACGATGAGAGCGAGGACAGTACCAGCGGCCGGCTTGTGCATGGTCATTGCGCCGGCTTGGCGGCCGCGGTGTCCGGTCGTGGCGCCGGGCCACCAGGTTTCTTCGGCGCGGCATGGCTGGTGTCGGGCGCGGCCCCCGGAACCGGCGCCGGCCCAGGTGCAGGCTTGAGCGAGCCCGCTTTGGCGCTGGTCGAGTCGGTCTTGCTGCGTTCCGCTTCAGCGATCTCAACGGCCCGCTTGAGCCCGGAGCCATAGATCTTGTAGCCGGAGCGATCGCGCAGGACGCCCGCCAGGGCGGAGGGAAGCGGACGCAGTCGGGACTTCCCGTTCACCAGCCGGTCGAAATACTCCTCCACCTTGACTGCGGCCACTTTGTTCCGGTCCCGCGCCGCCACCGTCGAGTCCCACAGCGCGGTGGTATCGAGACCCATCTCCACCCGCAACGTATCCAACTGGCCCCGATAGTTTGCCGCCATGGACTGCCATTCGGCCGGCGTGACATCGATCTTCGCGGAATCGGCTTGGCGCAGCAGGAGCACGTTCTGACTCAGCACCTTGGCGAACTGGGTCAGCATGCTGTCGTCCGCCTGTCTCAACTGGGCGGCGTATTGGGGCGGCAATGCCTGGAGCCAGCGGAGAAATTCTCCCACCGTGAGCTCGCCACCTTTGAAGGACGCCAGGGTCTTCTTGGAGCCGCGGAGCTCCTCCGGACTCTCGCTCGCGGCGCGCATTGCGGCCGCTGCCCCTTTGGCAACCTTGATTTCGGCCTTGATGGCCAGGCTATCCATGTAGATCGAATCGAGACGGGTGCCGGCATTCTGAACCAGGTAAGCGGTCAGCCGGTCGCGCACTGCCTCCGGGGCCGGCCGCCTGATGATGTGATAGCCAAACGGGCTCTCGACCACACCGCTGACGGCGCCGGGCGCCAAGGCCCACCCCACACTATCGAAGACGGGAACGAACCTGCCTTTGGGACTGGGAGGCAGGAATCCCTTGTCTGCCTTGCTGCCCGGATCCTCGGAGACCTTGGATGCCACCGTGCCGAAGTCGGCGCCGCCCTTCACTTGCGCCAGGGCCCCCTCGGCCTTCTTGCGGGCGGCGTTCCGAGCCGCGGGCTCCGCGTTTGGCGCTACCCGGAAAAGGATGTGCTGGAGAACGCGGATCTGGTTTGCCTTGTACACGCTGTCGGCGTCGTTGGGTCCGACCTTCGACCGGCGAGCCATGAGAGAGTCGTGCCAGTGACTACCCCGCAGCTCGGCCAACTCGGGCCAGACCGCCTTGGCGATGCTGGCCGAGTCGAGGGGCAGCTTGCCTTCAGCGACGGCCTGAGCGAAGAGGGCGTAGTCGACCCAGACGTTGGAGACGAAGTTGGCGGCCTCCCGGTTGGGCCGAACTCCCTTCCCGCTGTTCATGATCTGGCCCAACCGCTCAGGCGTCAGCCGCTGCCCGCCGGCCTCGGCCGCCACGTCGGCGTGGGCCGAGAAGAGGTCACGGAAGCTGTCGCAGGCGGTGAGACCGGCGGCGAGCACGACTAGTGGCACCAAGGCAAAACGACGCATTTACTCTCCGGGTGTGATGGCTGTTCGCTATTGGCTATTGGCTATTGGCCATCCGCTATAGCCCTTTCAAGACGCCCTCCGCAGTGCCCTTACCAAGGCCGGCACAATCGGCTCGCCGCCCAGCCGCATCAACCGGAGCGAGAGCGGCACGGTCCGGCGAACCTCCGCTGCGAGCTGCACGTCATCGAGCGCCGAGGTGAGACCCGAAAGCCTGGGCGCCGTGCCGGGCCGGAAGGTGAGGCGCGCCTCGTCGCCCCGCACCAGCACGTTCTGCAGGCCGAGCTCGGCTCCCATGACGCGCAGTCGAGTCATGTCGAGCAGCGTCTCGGCCGGTGCCGGCAGCGGCCCGAAGCGCTCGCGCAGTTCATCCCGGAGCCCGTCAATTTCGCCGGATGTGACGGCCCGCGCCAGTCGCCGGTACAGATCCAACTTCACGTCGTCGTCGGGCACGAAACCGTCGGGCAGATGCGCCGGATGATCCAGCACCACCTCGGGTGGAGGCGGCTGCTCCGTGACGCCCTGGCCCCGCAGTGCCCGTACCGTCTCCTCCAGCCAGCGCAGGTACAGATCGAATCCCACCGCCTGAGCGTGGCCCGACTGTTCCGCTCCAAGCAGGTTGCCCGCGCCTCGAATCTCCAGGTCCTTGAGCGCGATCCGGTAGCCAGCCCCAAGCTCGGTATGATGCTCCAGGACCCGCAGTCGTTCCTCGGCGTCGCCGTCGATGATGTCGGGCACCAGTAAGTAGCAGTAGGCTCGGCGGTGGCTCCGGCCGACGCGGCCCCGGAGCTGGTAGAGCTGAGCCAGGCCGAAGCGGTGGGCATCGTGCACCACCATCGTGTTCGCGTTGGGGACGTCGAGGCCTGATTCCACGATCATGGTGGAGACCAGGATGTCGACTTCCCCGGCGACGAAGCGTTGCATGACGCTCTCCAGCTCGTCGGCCGGCATCTGTCCGTGGGCCACCCCCACCCGCGCGCGGGGAGCCAGGTTTCGGACCTTGGCCGCAACGGTGTCGATGGTCTCGATCCGGTTATGCACCGCGAAGACCTGCCCGCCGCGATCGATCTCGCGGGCAAACGCCTCCTCCAGGAGCGGATCGTCCCACGGCTCGACGAAGGTAAGAATAGGTGAACGATCGCGCGGTGCGGTCTCGATCAGGGTCAGATCCCGCAACCCGGCGAGGGAGAGGTGCAGTGTGCGAGGGATCGGCGTGGCCGTGAGGGTCAGCACATCGACCGAGAGCCGCAGCGCCTTCAGCCGTTCCTTGTGCTTGACCCCGAAGCGGTGCTCTTCATCTACGACGAGAAGGCCGAGGTCGTGAAAGGCCACGTCCTTGGAGAGCAAGCGGTGGGTGCCAATGACGATGTCGATCTGCCCCCCGGCCAGTCGAGCCAGGGCGGCCTTCTGTTCCTTAGCGGTGCGGAAGCGAGAGAGTACCTCAATCCGAACCGGGAAGTCGGCCAGGCGCTCGATGAAGGTGCGCCCGTGTTGCTCGGCAAGAATCGTGGTCGGTACCAGCACCGCGACCTGCTTCCCGGCCTGGACCGACTTGAAGGCGGCGCGAACCGCGATCTCGGTCTTCCCGTAGCCCACGTCGCCCACCAGCAACCGGTCCATGGGAAGCGGCTGTTCCATGTCGCGCTTCACTTCTTCGGTAGCCTTGCGCTGGTCCGGAGTGTCTTCGTAGAGAAAGCTGGACTCGAGCTCCCGCTGCCATTTGGTGTCGGGTGGGAAGGCAAAGCCGGTGCTCACCGTGCGCCGGGCGTAGAGATCGAGCAACTCGGCCGCCATCTGCTTGATGGCCTGACGGGTCCGCTCCCGGACCCGCTGCCAGGTGGAGCCACCCAGCCGGTGAATGCGGGGCGGAGGACGGTCCCCATCTTCGCCCGCCGCCCGATATCGCTCCAGCTGATCCAGACGGTACAGTGGGACGTTGAGGCGGTCACCTCCCTCGTACTCCACGATGGCTACTTCCAGAGTCGATTCGCCCGCGGTGATGGTCTCGATCCCGCGATAGATGCCGATCCCATGCTCCAGATGGACGACGTAATCGCCCAGAGTCAGAGCTCCAGTGGCGGAGGAAGGCGCGGCCTCCCGATAGCGGCGGGGACGCCGGAGCCGGCGGGCCCGGCGGAAGATCTCGTGATCGGTCAGTACCCGGAGAAAGGGCGTGACGAAGCCGCCCTCGAGCGCGCCAATCGCCAGGGTGGCATTCCCCAGTCTGCGGCCGCCCTCCTCCAACAGCTCCTCCATGCGCTCCAGCTGGCCCTCGTTGTCGCAGAGGATGAGGGTTGGAGTCTCCGATCGGAGCAAACCGCGGAGCCGGTTTAGATCCCGGTCGATTCGCTCAGGGGGGAAGAAACCGACCTGGAGGTCAACCGGCTCATCTCGAACGAGCAGACGGGGAAATGCCTCCAGCCGCGAGCGCCACTGGGGCGGCGCCTCGAAGATGGAATCCCGACTCGGCACCTCCTCGCCCAGCCGGCGAGCCACGTCGAGGTGGTGTTCGGCTTCATTCCAGGCGCGGGTGACTTCATCGGTGTCGGGGCCGGCCGCTTCCTGGATCAGGAGTGTATCGGAGGGAAGCAGCTCGAGGAGGGTGCGACGGACGGACGGGTGAACGGGCGGACCGGCGACCTCTCGTACCGAGACGGTATTAATCGGCAGCACTGTGACGTTGCTCAGCTCCTCCAGCGACCGCTGAGTCGTGAGGTCGAACGCACGCAGCGACGTGATGTCATCGCCCCACCATTCGAGCCGGGCCGGGGCCGCCATGCCGAAGCCGTAGAGATCCAGAATTCCGCCCCGCACGCTGAACTCGGCAACCTCGGTAACGGTGGGCACTCGGCGGTAGCCCATCGCCTCCAGCGCCCGGGCGACGTCGCCGGGGGGACGACGATCTCCCACGGCGAGGGTCAGGCGTAGGCGCTCGAGCGCGGCGGGCAGAAGGGTTCGCTCCGAGGTGGCTCGCGCGGTCGTGACCAGGACTCGGAGCTGTCCCTGGAGCAGCGCCTGAATCGTCTCGGCCCGCTCTCCCGCTATCTCGTAATGGGGCTCGTCTTCGCCCAGCGCTTCACGCTGAGGGTAGAGCGCGGTCGACGCCTCGCTGAGGTGGGAGAGGTCGCTGAGCCAGCGCTCGGCATCTGCCGGCGATGGAGCCATGATGGTGATGAGCCGCTGAGGGAAGGCCCGCACCAGCCAGGCAACCAGGGCCGCACCACTGGACCCAGGCAGGCCTCCCAGCCGGAGCACCCCGCCCCGGGATGGCAGACGCTCCGCCAGGTCCCGCACTGCCGGGGTGCGGTCGAGGGCATCCAGGACCGGCTTGAGACTCACTCCCTCCGCCTCCACCCGCTCGCAAGTCCCGCTTCCATGATTCCGACGAGCAGCGCCATCCAGAGCAGGGGGCCACGGAGATCGCCCCGGGATGCGGAGGAAAACGCAGCCTCGCCGGCTTCAGTCAGTGGGACGATCCGGGCGCCGTCCCACAGCTCCCGAGCGCGCCCATCGTCCGCGCGGGCCAGGCGCGACTCGCGAGGATCGGGATTCACACTGATGGCGCCCACCGTGTCGCGGCCGGACTGGAGAAAGTAGACGCCCGGTTCCGCCGGCTGAAAGAGACCACCGCCCTCCACCCGCCACTCTCGATCGCCCCGCCGCACATCGGTCACCAGATCGGGGAGTTGAATTGGATCGCCTGGGGCGCCGCGGTCCAGCGCCGCCTCGCCTCGGGCCAGCCGGTTGAGCAGGACATCCATGAAGGGCATGAAAGCCGCCGACACCGGCAGATCGGTCCATCCCGGCTCCAGGCGGCTGCCCAGCAGGATCACGTTGCCGCCCCGAACGATCCAAGGCGTTCCATCGATGGTGGCGAGAACGCCGGTGCGGCCGCTGCCGGTGGACTGCAGGGTATAACGCCGGACCACCCGCTGCCGCCCCACCACCGCGCCGCTGTCGCTGAGACGCGGCTGGTTCGAAATATCGCCATAGCTCCATCCCACGCCCCGCGCGGCCAGGGCCCGATTGAGCGCGCCGAGCTCTGCCGGGTCGGCCGGTGGCTCCACCACGGAAATTCCCCGGCCCAGCCGTCCCAGGGTCACCTCCTGCCCCGGTTGGATCCGGTGATTACCCGCGAGGACCTCGCATGCCGCGGCCAAATACCGGGTGGTGGAATCCCAGTTTACTCGAGCCACCGGAGCAACCCGGATCACCGCGACCCTCCGGTCATCGAGCCGGAGCTCATCGGGGTCCAGCTCAGCCGTCAGGGTCCACCATCCGCTCGGAGCGCCCGGCACGGTGATGCTCGTCGAGCTCCCCACCCGGCCCAGCATCTGACGTGCGGGACGGTTGCCCAGTCGAGCCGTCACCGGGATGGAGCTTCCCGAATCACCGACCAGCGACAGGCTCACTCGCCCGCCGTCGGTGGACCAGGGCTGAGTGCCGGTGTCGATGTTCCCAATGCCCGAGTTCGGGGGTTCGGGGGCATCGGGCCGGGCCACGATGAGTGGCGCCGATGGGTGGGCCGGAGAGAGCGCGGTAGCCTGGAGATCCGTCAGCAGAATGATCTCTCCTGGGCGCGGCTCGGGTGCCAGGACCTCGCCGGCAAGGGTAATGGCACTTCCGAGGTCGAGCCGCCGAGGAGAGATGCTCAATCCATTCAGCAGTTCCTCCACCGTGGCTCGGTCTCCCCGGCGAGGGATGCCGTCGGCTGTGACCAGCCAGAGAAGGTCTTCCGGTGTGGCTCGAGCAAGCACCCGCCGGCCGGCCGCGACGAGCTGCCGGAGCAGCGGAGCGCCCTCCACCACCGCGCCGCTGCTGGGTGAGTTGTCCAGGATGAGCACCAGGGCGCTGGGCGCATGGCCGGCCACGCCGCTCAGCGGCACGCTGGGCGCGGCCGCCGCAAGCACCACGAACACGATGAGCAGGGTTCGCAGCAGGAGCAGCAGCCAGTTTTGCAGCTTGAGCCGCCGCTGGTGCTCCCGGGTGGTGGTCATCAGGTAACGCACCGCGGGGAAGACGACCGTGGGGGGCTCCCGGCGCGCGAGCAGGTGCAGGAGAATCGGGATCCCGGCCGCGGCGAGCCCGGCCAGGACCCACGGGTGAAGAAAGCCGATCATGCCGAGCGAGAAGGTGGCGCCAGAGCCTCACGGAGTACCACGCCAAAGGGAGTGTCGGTGGTGACGCGGTGGTAGGCAATGCCGTGCCGGCGGCAAGCGAGCCGCCATTCACTCACCACGGTTCGGACCGTGTCGCGGTAGGCGCCGGCCCAGTCCTGCGGCCGCAACACCACGGTCGCATGGGTCTCGGGATCTTCGAACCGGGCTTCGCTGGGCCCGCCCAGGGTGACCTCGCCCGGGTCCATTATATGAAGTACCAAAACCTGGTGCCCCCGGTGCCGCAGAAACCGGAGCGCCTTCAGGGCGAGTCCCCGGTCGAGCAGGAGGTCGGAAACGAAGACTACCAGCCCCCGCCGCCGGAGCTGTCCGATCACCCGGCGCAGCGCCGGCTCTGCCGCCGTGCCATGACCTGCGCGCAATCCGCCGATCACCTGCAGCAGCTGGCGCCAATGACTGAGCCGGGCGCGGGGTGCGGTGACGGTGCGGACGTCGTCATCGAAGGTGATCAATCCGGTGGCATCGCGCTGGCGGATCAGCACCAGCGAGAGGGCGGCAATCAGCCGCTGGGCGTAGGCGAGCTTGGGCAGCACCGTATCCGGGGAGCCGGTCCAGGCCATGGAGCGGCTGGTATCGCAGACGATGATGGCGCGGAGATTGGTCTCCTCCTCGAACTGTTTCACATAGAGCCGGTCGTTGCGGCCGAGGATCTTCCAATCGACATAGCGGAGCTCGTCGCCCGGCTGATACATCCGGTGCTCGGCAAATTCGACGGAGAACCCGCGCCGGGGCGAGCGGTGCAGCCCGCTCAGAAAGCCTTCGACCACACCTTCGGTAATGATCTCCAGACCTCCCAGCTTCGACACTTCCAGGGGATCGAGCAGGTCCAGGCGGGCACGGCCAGGCGAGGCATCGGGTTGGTGCATGGGAGGGGAAGCGTATCCGGGCGCCAGAGTAGAGTCAAACGTTGAAACCGCGAGCCACGCCTCTCCGTAGCTTGATCCGGGCAAGGCTTCACCGGTAAGCTCCTCGCATCGACTTCTATCCAGGATCAGACTGAATGCGCCGTCCGACGCTGCTCGGCTTGTTGCTCGTGTGTCCAGCCGCACTCTTCGCTCAAACCGCCGCGCCGGTGAGGCAGGCGGCAGGCACGATCACGGGACCCGATGTCGCCCACCGGATCGGGATCATCGCCGACGACTCCATGATGGGACGAGATACGCCCAGCCGGGGACTCGAGCTCACGGCGCAGTACGTGGCCGACCAGTTTCGGGCCTTCGGACTGCGACCCGGCGGCGACTCCGGCTCCTGGTTCCAGCGCTACCCGATTTCCCGCCGGCGGCTGGATCTCGCGCAATCGCGGGTCTCGCTCAGCGCCGGTGGTGTGAGGTCGGATGCGCCCTTCACCACCTCCGCCCGGCTGGCTGCGGGCCAGGTGCCCGCGCAGCCGCTCACCGGCGCGGCAACGGTGGTGACCGGCCCGCTCACGGCCGCTTCCGCGGCGCCGCTCGCCGTAAAAGGCAGAATCGTGCTGGTTCCGCTCAGCATCGCCGATTCCGGGTCAGCCGAGGTGGAGCAGGGCATACGCACGCTCTATGCTGGGAGACCGCGGGCGCTCATCCTGCTGAGCGACCGGGACTCAGCGTCCTTCGCGAAGACCATTCCGACCCGTTCGCCAGAGCGGACCGTCATCGGTATCTCCGATGGGCCGGTGCTGCTGATAGTGCGAAGGGCGGTGCTCGAGCCGGCACTTCGGGCCGCCAAAGTTGCCGTGGCGGCGGCGCGCTCCGGCGGGGCCACGGCGCTGAAGGAGGTTCCCGGCCTCAAGGTGGGCATCGAGATGAGAGACAGCGTCACCTCGTCGCTAACGGCTCCCAACACGGTGGGCATCCTCGAGGGAAGCGATCCCAAGCTCAAGCACGAGTATCTGGTCTACTCGGCCCACATGGACCACATCGGCATCACACCGGGACGGGCGGACAGCATCAACAATGGGGCTGATGACGACGGGTCGGGCACCGTCGGGGTCATCGAGTTGGCCGAAGCCTTCAGCCAGGCGGGCGCCCGACCCAAGCGCTCGATCATCTTCCTGACGGTGAGCGGCGAGGAGAAGGGACTCTGGGGCAGCGACCACTTCAGTGCCCATCCGCCGGTGCCGATCGGGCAGATCGTGGCGGACATCAATATCGATATGATCGGCCGCAACTGGCCCGACACCATCGTCGCCATCGGCAAAGAGCACTCCGATCTCGGCGCCACCCTCAACCGGATCAACGCCGCGCACCGGGAGCTCGATATGACCGCAATCGACGACCGCTGGCCGGAGGAGCGCTTCTACTTCCGATCCGATCACTACAACTTTGCCCGGCGCGGCATTCCCATCCTCTTCTTCTTTAATGGGGTGCATCAGGACTACCACGAGGTCACCGACTCGCCCGACAAGATCAACAGCGAGAAGGAGGCGCGGATCGTCCGGCTGCTATTCTATCTGGGCCAGGAAGTGGCGAATGCGCCGAATCGGCCGCAATGGAAGCCGGAGTCGTATAGGGAGATCGTCGAAGAAAAACCGTGAGCGGGAAAAGAACGGTTGTCACCCTGTAGTTCTGGCCCCCTCGGTCGCTTCGCTCCCTCAGGGTGACAATCGGTCCCGCTTACCGCTCACGCCGGTCCTCGTCCCGCTCACGCTTCCCTGGCGTCCTCGTCAACAGCACTCCCGCCACGATGAAAACCGCTCCCACGCCCTGCAACGGGTGGGGCCGTTCGCCCAGCAGCAGCCAGGCTCCGCCGGCCGCGACTAGGGGGGTGACACACATGTAGATGGCGGTGCGCGTGCCTCCGACCGCCTTCACACTCCGATTCCATAGCAAGTAGGCCACCACCAGCGACAACACCGCCGCGTAGGCCAGTGCCAAGCACGCCTTGAGGCTCACCGCTCCCCAGTCCAACCGCAGGGTTCCCGGCAACCCGGCGAGTACCAGGCCGGGCGTACCCGCAATGGTGGTGACGGTGGTGACCCGGAGGGGGCTCACGCCCGCCGGAACGGCGCGGAGCCCGAGCGTGTATCCGGCCCAGCAGAGGACGGCGAGCACCGTGAGCAGGTCACCCCAAAGGGTGCCCGCTGCAAAGCCCACCCCGCGGGTCGCGATCACCAGGACCACGCCGAGTGTCCCCATGGCGATGCCCAGCCACATGCGCCGGGTGATTCGCTCCAATCCCAGCGCCCCGGCGAACACCGCGACGATGGTGGGGACGGTGGAGAGGATGAGGGCGCTGTTGGTGGCGGTCGTCCGAGCGAGGCCGACGGTGAAAAAGAGCTGATAGCAGGTGTTCCCCAGCACGCCCAACAGGATGAGCTTCTTGAGCGCGCCGGGCGGAAGCGGTGCCGGACCTTCCACTATGCGCAGGACCAGCCAGAGCAGCAGACTGGAGATGGTGAAGCGAACGGCGGTGAACGGAAGCGGCGGGATTTCTTCGAGCGCGAGCTTAGTGACGCTGAAGTTGAAGCCCCAGATGAGACATACCAGCAACATGCCGAGGTCCTGCGCGGTGAGCAGCGCGGGGCGGCGGGAGACAGCGGGGCCGCGGGGCAACGGGGCGGCGGGACGGCTGCTCGGGGCGATCGGCATTGGCGTAAAGATTAATCACATCAGGGCCAACTGCTCGGCAACAGTCTTGGCGCTGCCCCGCTGCCCCCCTGTACCGCGCCCCCGCTATCTTCCCCCCCATGTCGCAACGCATTCGCAACTTCTGCATCGTCGCCCACATCGACCACGGAAAATCCACGCTGGCCGACCGGCTCATCGAGGCCACCGGCGCAGTCGAAAAACGGCAGATGCGGGAGCAGTTGCTCGACACCATGGACCTCGAGCGGGAGCGCGGGATCACCATCAAGCTGAACGCGGTGCGGATGAGCTACACCGCTCGGAACGGGGAAACGTACGAGCTCAACCTCATCGACACGCCGGGCCACGTGGACTTTACCTACGAGGTCTCCCGCTCCCTTGCCGCGTGCGAGGGCGCCATTCTGGTGGTGGATGCTTCCCAGGGGGTCCAGGCCCAGACCCTGAGCAACCTCTTTCTCGCGATGGACGCCGGGCTCGAGATCATCCCGGTACTCAACAAGATCGATTTGCCGGGCGCCGACCCGGAGCTCCGGGCCAAGGAGATCATGGATCTGATCGGGGCCAAGCGGGAAGAGATTCTCGCTGTCTCAGCCAAGGAAGGGACCGGCGTTCCAGAGCTGCTGGAGGCGCTGGTGGTGCGGGTCCCACCTCCCCGCGGGCGGGAGGACGCTCCGCTTCGGGCCCTCATCTTCGATTCGTACTACGACCGCTATCGGGGCGGGATTCCCAGCATTCGGGTGGTGGATGGTGTGGTGCGCGAGGGCATGGAGATCGTCTTCGGGGCCCACCCCGATGACGTGCACCACGTGGACGAGGTCGGTTACCTCCAACTGGGACAGCACCCCACGGGCGAGCTGGTGGCGGGCGAGGTCGGCTATCTCGTGGCCAGCCTGCGTGACGTCCGCGACGCCCGAGTGGGCGACACCATTCTCGATGCCGCCAACCGCGCGACCGAGCTGCTGCCGGGGTATCGCGAGGCCAAGTCCATGGTCTTTGCCGGTCTCTACCCTACCGACTCGGACCAGTATGAGAATCTGCGCGACGCGCTGGAAAAGTTGCGGCTCAACGACGCGAGTCTGCACTACGAGCCGGAATCGTCCACCGCGCTGGGCTTCGGATTTCGCTGCGGCTTCCTCGGCCTTCTCCATATGGAGATCGTCCAGGAGCGGCTGGAGCGGGAGTTCGACCTCGCGCTCATCACCACCGTGCCAACGGTGGAGTATCACGTCTACAAGACCGACGGGGAGATGTTGCTGCTGGAGAATCCGAGCAATCTGCCCGATCCCGCCAACATCGCCCGGATCGACGAGCCGTACGTGAAGGCCCGGATCATGGCGCCCGCCGATTACATCGGTGGGATCATGAAGCTGGGACAGGAGCGGCGGGGGGTGTACAATGGGATGCACTACATTGACACGACTCGGGTCGAGTTCGACTTCGAGTTCCCCCTGGGCGAGATCGTGCTCGATTTTTACGACAAGCTCAAATCGCTCAGCCGGGGGTACGCCTCCCTCGACTACGAGGCGGCGGACTACCGCGAGTCCGACCTGGTCAAGCTCGACATGCTCATCAACGGCGACCCGGTCGATGCCTTCAGCGTCATCATCCACCGGGACAAGGCCCAGGAGTACGGCCGCAAGGTGGCGGAGAAGCTCAAGGAGCTGATCCCCCGCCAGCTCTACCAGGTGGCGATTCAGGCGGCCATCGGCAACAAAGTCATCGCCCGGGAAACCATCTCCGCCTTCCGCAAGGACGTGCTCGCCAAGTGCTACGGCGGTGACATCACCCGCAAGCGCAAGCTCCTGGAAAAGCAGAAGGAGGGCAAGAAGCGGATGAAGCAGATCGGGGCGGTGGAGATTCCGCAGGAGGCCTTTCTGGCGGTGTTGCAGGTCGAATGACCGGCGGACCGGCGGACAGGCGGACCGACGCAGATCGCGGTTGGTCCGGCACCACCCGCGGCGCGGGTTCCCCGGCCGTCCGGCCGTCCACTCTGGTTATACAAACCGCCTTCCTGGGCGATGTCGTCCTCACCACCCCGCTGCTCTCGCGCCTGGCCGAGCGGGACGGACCGGTGGATGTGGTCACGACTCCTGCTGCCGCGAGCCTGCTGGAGCATCATCCAGCCGTGCACACCGTGTTGGGCTACGACAAGCACGGCAGTCAACGGGGTTGGCGCGCCCTCCGGAAGATCGGGACGCTGCTGAGAGCCCGGGGTTATCACCGGGTCGTGTTGCCTCACCAGTCGCTCCGCTCGGCGGTATTGGCGCTCTGGTCCGGAGCGCCCGAGCGGATCGGCTTCGCCGACAGTCCAGCGGCAATCAGCTATACCCGGCGGGTACGCCGAGCGCGCCAAGGGCACGAGGTGGAGCGGCTGCTGGCGCTGGCCGGCTCGTCGGTGGGGACGGCGCCGCGGGTCAGTCTGGGTCTACAGCCTCGGGACTACTCGGCGGCCGACCAATGGCTCGCGGCCCACGGGGTGGCGCCAAGATTCGCGGCGTTGGCGCCGGGCTCGATCTGGGGGACCAAACGGTGGCCGTACTACGCCGAGCTGGCCGCCGCGCTCGACCGGCCCTCGGTCATCGTGGGTGGGGTAGACGATGTGCCTCTCGCCGACTCGATTGTGGCTGCCGCGCGGGGCCGCGCGGTGAGCGCCGCGGGCGCGCTCAGCCTGCGGAGCTCTGCTGCCCTCATCGAGCGAGCCTCGGTCCTGGTCAGCAACGACTCGGCGCCCTTACATCTCGCTACCGCGGTGGGAACTCCGGTGGTGGCGCTCTTCGGGCCGACCGTGCCCGAGTTTGGATTCGGCCCTCGCGGGCGGGACGACGCGGTCTTGGGGTTGGATGACCTGGCCTGCCGCCCCTGCTCCAGTCACGGTCCCCAGACCTGCCCGCTGGGGCATCACCGGTGCATGCGGGACCTGTCGGTCGATACCGTCGCCAACGCAGTGGCCACCCTCGCGAGTGCGGAGGATTCGCGTGCGATTTGTCCTGGGAATTGATATCGGTGGAACCAACCTCGTCGTCGGCAGCGTCGCGGTGGACGGGTCGTCCCTGGTGGCGCTCGGCAGCGAGCCGACTCACGCAGAGGCCGGCCAGAGCGACGTGCTCGACCGCCTCATCGCGCTGGCCCAGCGCACCATCGAGCAGACCAAGCGAGAAGTTGGCGGTGCGGAGATCATCGGGGTCGGAGTGGGAGCGCCCGGGCCGCTGGACACCAAGAGCGGCATCGTGCTTCTCACTCCCAATCTTGGCTGGGTCAATCTGCCGCTGCGCCAGATCATCCACGACCGGCTGGCGCTTCCGGCTGGGCTCGACAACGATGCCAATTGCGCCGTGCTGGGCGAGTGGTGGATGGGGGCCGCCCGGGGCACCCGCACCGCCATCGGGATCACCATCGGGACCGGTATCGGCGGCGGAATCATCATCGACGGCAAGCTCTTTCACGGCGCCTCCGACTGCGCCGGCGAGATCGGGCACACCACGATCGACACCGAAGGCCGCCTGTGCAAGTGCGGCAACTACGGCTGCCTGGAAGCGTACACGTCGGGTCCCAACATCGCGCTGCGGGCCTGCGAGGAGATCAAGGCCGGGGCGGTGAGCCGACTGGCGCAATATGTGAACGGCGATCTCCGGCAGATCACCGCCCAGACGGTCTACCAGGCAGCCCATGACGGCGACGACCTCGCACTCGAAGTGGTCAACGACACCGCCAAGTTTCTCGGGATCGGCATTGCCAACCTGCTCAACATCTTCAACCCCGAGGTCGTGGTCGTATGTGGCGGCGTGACGCTGGCAGGAGACCACCTCTTCGTTCCGCTCCGCCGGGAGGTTGCGCGGCGAGCCTTCAAGCCCGCCGTCAGCGTGTGCCGCATCGTGCCCGGTGAGCTCTCCGGCAGCGCCGGGGTGTACGGCGCCGCCAAAGCGTTTCTAGATAAGGTGGATCGGGCGCCCCCGGGGCAGATGGGCAGCGGGGCGGTGGGGCAGTAGGATGCGCATCGGTATCATTGGATCACTCGTCTGGGATCTCATTTATGGCCGAGACGCGCTCGCTCCGCCGGTGGAGGAATGGGGAGGCATCGCGTATGCGCTCGCGGGGCTGGACGCCAGTCTCCCCCGGGAGTGGGAGATCGTGCCGCTGATCAAGGTTGGCCGGGACCTCAGCGGCGAGGCCCAGAGTTTCCTGCGAGGATTGTCGCGGCTGGCACCCGCCGCCCGCTGCGTGGAAGTGACCGCCCCCAACAACCGGGTGGTGCTCCACTACCAGTCGACCGAGCGGCGCTGTGAGCGGATGGCGGGCGGCGTTCCCGGATGGACCTGGGGTGAGCTGGGTCCCATGGTGCAGGATCTCGACGCCATCTATCTCAACTTCATCTCCGGTTTCGAGCTGTGCCTGGGCACCGCGCAGGCGCTGCGAAGGGGATTCAAGGGACCGATCTACGCCGACCTGCACAGCCTGTTCCTCGGCATGCAGCAGGACGGCATTCGGGTGTTACAACCGCTGCCGGATGCGGCGAGCTGGTTCCGCTGTTTCGATTTCGTCCAACTCAATGAGGACGAGATGCAGCAGCTCACGCCCGACCCGCTCACACTGGCCGCGGACGCACTGGGCGCGGGGGTGTCGCTGTTGACCGTCACCCTGGGTCCTCGGGGAGTGGCGTACGTGGCAGCGCCGGGGTTCGATGCGTTGGCGGGGCAGCGGGGCGGCGGGGCAGCAGGGCCGTTACAGCACACCAGCGAGGTCCCGAGTGCGAGTACTGCCCCGCCGCCCCGCCGCCCCGCTGCCCCGCTTTCGGTGCGTACCGCTCTCATCTCTGCACCCCACGTCGAGACCCTCGACCCCACCGGCTGTGGCGACGTGTTCGGTGCGGCGGCGTTTGCCCGGCTTCTCGCCGGCGACCGGGTCGAGGCGGCGCTGCAACACGCCGCCGGTCTCGCCGCCCGCAATGCAGGGTTTCGCGGCGCCAGCGGACTCTCCCGCCACCTGCGCGGCGAGCTGGTGACTCCGTGACCCGGGTCGTCGAGGTACCGGCGCATTTCGACGATCGCAGCTTCGATACCTTTGCCGAGGGGTTGGGCGAGTGGCCCCCGGAAGAAAAGCTGCTGTTCGACGCCCGGGGCACCCAATGGGCGTCGCCCTACGGCTTGATCGGCCTGCTGACCGCGGGTCAGGCGCTGGCCGAGGCTAAGCGAGACCGGCCGCTGCTCACCGTGCCGACCAGCGACGAGGTCAAGCGCTATTGGGCCCGGGCAGGATTTTTTCTTCAGGCCGCGGAGCTCTTCGAGTTGCACGGCAAGGTGCCCCGCAGCGCCACCACCGGGCCATCCGATGTCCTGCTGGACGTGACGCCGGTGCGGGCCTCGGAGGACGTACACGGCGTGGTGGACAAGATTTCCGAGGGCGCATCCCGGATTCTACATGGAGAGCTCGGCCTCGAGATGAAGGCCACCTTGCGCTTCAGTATGGCGCTTTCGGAGGCCTGTCAGAATATTGTGGAGCACGCCGGCACCAGCGGATGGGTAGCGGTTCAGGCCTACACCTTCCGGCGCCGCCTCGGCCGGCGAGTCGTGGTCATCGCCGTGAGCGATGGCGGGGTCGGCTTCCGCCGTTCGCTCGAGAGCACCCATGCCAAGCGCTTCGGTGAGCGGTGGGGCGACGGAGCGGCGCTGGAAGCGGCGCTGATCCAGGGTGTGAGTCGTTTCCGCGATCCCGGACGGGGACAGGGTCTTGCCTTCATCAAACGATTTCTCGATCAATGGCAGGGAAAGATCTCCATTCGGAGCGGAACCGCGCGGCTCGCGATCGTGCCGCCGTGGGATGAGGACGTCCCTTTGACCGATCGCCTGCCGTACTTTCCCGGATCCCAGGTCCAGATCATCATCCCCGCGCAGAGCGCGGAGAAGCGATGATCCAGACCATCCGGATCGGACATCTGCTGCGTGAGGCAGTGGCCGCGCCGTACCGCAATCTGGTCACCCGGCCGACCGGGGCGGCGGTGCGGACCCGGATCGAGGAGACGCTCGCCCGGTCTGAATGTCTCACGGCACTGCTGGACTTCTCCGAGATCGAGCTGGTAGACCTGAGCTGTGCCGACGAGGTGGTGGCCAAGCTGCTGCTCGCCGGCCGTACCGCCTGCTTTGTGGTCCTGCAGGGTCTTCGCGAGGACCATCACGAGGCCATCGACCACGTGCTGACCCACAATCGTCTCGCAGTCGCAGCAGTACCTCCAGACAGCCGGGAGCCTCGATTGCTGGGCTGGGTAGCGGCCGATGCGCGCGAGGCGTTTGCCTGCATTTGCGAGCGGGGGCCGCTGGGAGTGGCCGATCTCTCCCGCGCGCTGGGGTGGCTGGAAGCGCGCAGCCGCGAGGCCCTGCGGGATCTGGCGCTCAGTCGTCTGGTACGGCCGGTCGGCGAGCTCTACCATCCCCTTCCCACGGCATGAGCCGGCAGTTCGGCTTCTCCACTACCGCAATTCACGGTGTCCCCCACCGTCGGGCCGACTGGAGCCCGGTGGCGCCGGCGCTGCACCAGAGCAGCACCTTCACCAATCCGGTGGGCAGCGAAGACGAGGTTCTCTATAGCCGGTACGGCAACAATCCCAATCAAGTGGAGCTGGCCAAGAAGTATGCTCTGCTGGAAGGGGCGGATGAATCCATCTTCGTGGCCAGCGGCATGGGCGCCACCGCGCTGGCGCACCTGGCCGTGCTGCGGCCAGGCGACCACCTGGTCTCCAGCACCTGGATCTACGGGGGCACCCAGAAGCTGTTCGATGAGGAGCTGGCGCGCTTCGGGATCGAGGTCACCTATGTGAACCCGGAACAGCCCCGACTGTGGCGGAAATCGGTTCGCAAGTCTACCCGGGCCATCTTCGTCGAGACTCCCACCAATCCGCTCATGCGGGTGGTCGATCTGGCGCCGATCGCCCACGTGGCCGAAGCCGAGGGCGTGGCCCTTCTGGTGGACGCCACCTTTGCCAGTCCGATCAACTTCCGGCCGATCGAGCACGGCGCCGATGTGGTCATCACCAGCGCCACGAAGTACCTGAACGGCCACAGCGACGTCATTGCCGGTGCGGTCGCGGGCTCGACCTCCTTCGTCGAGGAGGTAAACCGGCTGATGCGACTGTGGGGCCAGGCCATCGACCCCCACGCAGCCTGGCTCATCGACCGAGGGATGCGCACTCTCGCCGTCCGGATGGAACGGCACAACGCCAATGGAATGGCGGTGGCCAAGTGGGCTGAGGGGCACGATGGCTTCGCAAAGGTCCATTATCCCGGGCTGCCGTCCCATCCCGATCATGAGCGGGCCAAGGCGGTGCTCAACGGGTTCGGGGGCATGGTTGGCCTCGAGCTCAAGGGCGGGGCCAAGGTGGCCGAGCGCCTGCTCAAGAAGCTCAAGCTGATCGCCCACGCACCCAGTCTCGCCGGAGTGGAGACCCTGGTCTCCGAGCCGCGACTCACCTCTCACAAGGGGATCGGTCCGGAAGGACGGGCCAAGATCGGCATCCCGGACGGCTTCCTGAGGCTCAGCTGCGGGCTGGAGGACGCAGCGGACATCATAGGAGATCTGGAGCAGGCGATCGAAAAGTGAGAGCGCTTCTCACCTCTCACCTCTTACCGTTACTTTCCACTCCGTGATCCGCTTTGCCAACGTTTACAAAGCCTATCCCAATGGTGCGCTGGCCCTGAAGGACGTGACCTTTCACGTCTCCAAGGGTGAGTTCGTCTTCCTGACCGGCCACTCCGGCGCGGGCAAGTCCACCATCATGAAGCTGCTCTTCGCCGAGTCGAAGCCCAGCGCGGGAGAGGTGCGGGTATCGGGGTACAACGTCACCGCGCTCAAGCCGGACGACGTGCCAAGGCTGCGACGCCGCCTCGGCGTGGTGTTCCAGGATTTCCGCCTGCTCGAGGATCGTACGGCGGCGGAGAACATCGCCTTCGCGCTGGAGGTCACCGGGGCGCGCACCGACACCATCGCCGCCCGGGTCATGCGGGTGTTGACCCAGGTGGGGCTCTCGGCCAAGAGCCGGGCCTATCCCCGCGAGCTCTCCGGCGGTGAGCAGCAGCGAGTTGCCATCGCCCGGGCGCTGGTCAACGATCCCGCCATTCTCCTGGCGGATGAGCCGACCGGCAACCTCGATGAGCGGGCCACCCGTGGCGTCTTTCAGCTGCTCCGCGATATCAATGCGGGCGGCACGGTGGTCGTCATGGCCACGCACGATCTCGATTTGGTCCGGCAGACCACCTACCGCATCATCGAGATGCGGGACGGCAGCCTAGTGTTCGACAGCGACGTGGACGAGGCCGCGGTGGAGGCCCAGTGAAGCTGCTCACCCGGGAAGCCCTGCTCTCCTTTCGCCGGGCGCCGCTGCTGTCGGCGCTCTCGGTTACCACCATTGCATTTTCGCTCTTCACTCTGGGCCTGTTCGGCCTGGTGGCGGTCAATCTCCGCCAATCGCTGCGCGCGCTGGAAGAGCGGGTCGAGATCGTCGCGTACATCCTGCGCGGTACGCCTGCGGAGACCATCGCCATTGCCAGCCAGGACATCGCCGCGTTTCCCGAAGTCCAGGACGTGAGCTTCGTGAGCGAGGAAGATGCCCTGCAGCGCGCGCGCACCGAGCTCATCGAGTTCCGGGATGCCTATCGCGACCTGCAGGTGAATCCCCTCCCCGCCTCGATCGAGGTGCGGATGAAAGACGGGTACCGCGACGCGGCTACGGTCGAGCAGGTGGCTCAGCGGCTCAGAGGGTTCGGCTTCATCGAGGACGTCCGCTACGGCCGGGAATGGGTGCAGAAGCTCGACTCCATCCGGAATGTCACCGGCCTGGTGGGCCTGGTGATCGGGCTGGCCTTTGCCGCGGTGGCAGTGGTGATCATTGGCGTCACCATTCGCCTCACCCTGCTCCAGCGCGCCCGTGAGATCTCGATCATGCGCCTGGTCGGTGCCACCAACTGGTTTATACGGGGACCGTTCCTGCTCGAGGGCGCGTTGAAGGGCCTCCTGGGTGGGCTGTTGTCTCTGGTCCTCTGCTACGCCGGCTACCTGCTCTTCCGCGACAAGAGCGGCGGTACCCTGTCGGGCCTGGTTTTCTTCGGACCCGAGCACATGGTGTTGATCATCATCTTCGGTATCCTGCTCGGCCTGGGAGGCAGCCTGGTGAGCGTGGGGCGACATCTGCGGCATGTGTAGGGGGCGGGGCAGCGGGGCGGCGGGGCGGCGGGGCAGTTTTCTCATGCTGCAGGTGACCTTCCGGTGTGCTGTTGCTACCCTTCTGCCCCGCTGCCCCGCTGCCCCGTTCGGCGGGCTCGCGATGCTCCTTCTCTCAGCCATTCCGGCGCACGCCCAGGGGACCCCGGACCTCGAGGAGAGTCGCCGCCGATTGGACGAGATCCGCGCGGAACGAGACCGGCTCCAGCGGCAGCGGGAGAAGCTCCAGGGGCAAGTGCACGACGTTCACGACGAGCTCAGCAATCTCGAGCGGCAGCGGGAGTCCACCCAGCGTATCGTCAGCGAGATCGAGCGGCAGATAGGTGGGCTGGCCTCGCAGCTCGATCGATCGAGCGCCGAGCTGATCCTGGCGCAGGACAATCTGGCGGAGCGGCGGGCGGTGCTGCAGCGGCGCCTGGTGGACATCTACAAGCGGGGATCGCTGCACACCTTTCAGGTGTTGCTCGCCGCCGAATCCTTCGGCGATCTGCTCAGCCGCTACAAATACCTCTATCTCACCAGCGAGCAGGATCGGCTGCTGGTGTCCGACGTGGAGAAGCTGCGCAACCGGGTGGTGCAGCAACGCAATAACATTCTCAACGTGCGGGGCGAGCTGGACCGGCGGCGGGAAGAGCGGGAGGCGGAGTTCGCCAAGTACACCGAGCTGGCGTCGGAACGGAGTCGAAAGCTGCAAAGCCTCCAGCGGTCGGCTCGCAGCACCGAACGCCGGCTCACCGAGCTGCAGAAGGACGAGTCGCGACTCAACGGGTTGCTGGCTTCCCTGGAACGGGCCCGGCGAGACGAGGCGGCCCGGAGCGCGCTTCGGGGCGGCACCGGCACGGCTGGCTCCATCACCACCGCGGATCTGGGCAAGCTCGACTGGCCGGTCGAAGGCGCGATCGTGTATCGGTTCGGCCGTGATACCCTGCCCAGCGGGGGGATCATCCGCTGGAACGGAGTCGGCATTGCGGCGCCGGTGGGGACGCCGGTCAAAGCCGTCGAGTCAGGGAAGGTGCGGCTGGTGGGACAGTTCGGTACCTACGGACTGACGATCGTACTGGAGCACGGCAACGGATACTATTCCGTCTACTCTCATCTCGAGTCGGCCGATGTCAAGCTGGGAGCGTCGGTGGACAAGGGACGGGTGATCGGCACGGTGGGTGGGCAGAACTCGGACTACGGTCCCCACCTGCACTTCGAAATCCGGGGTGAGAATCAGATCGCGCTCGATCCGACGACGTGGCTGCGCAAGCGGTAGGCGCCTACAACGCCACCCCAATCCGCTCTCCCACTTGCGCCCGACCCCGCATCAGCGCCGCCTCGGCCATATCAAAGAGATCGTTGGCCTGAAACGCAGCCGGGTGGGGGTAGGTTACGATGCCGGCGCTGAAGCGGTTCCGTTCCAGCCGAGGGTCGCCTTCCAGGGGTACGGCCCCGAGACGCTCGCGCACCCGAATCACGGACTGGCGCGCGCCGGTCTGGTCGGTTTCTGGCAGCACAATGGCAAATTCGCTGGATCCATAGGGGATGACAAAATCCGGCAGCCGCAGCTCCCGTCGGAGCACCTGCCCTACCTCCCACCGAATCCGGTCGGCCCTCTCCGATCCCTCCGGCTGGTCCAAGTCCGGTAGCTCGTCGACCCCGAGCAGCACCAGGCTGAAGCTGAGGGAGTAGCGCCGGGCCCGCTCGAGCTCCTCCTGTACCTTCCGGTCGAGCGCCTCCGTTCCCGGCTCCGGGTACCCGCCGGCTGCCGTGGCTTCCCGGCCATTGGAGGACGGAGGCGCCGTCACAGGCTCGGGGTATTTGTGTTCCCGAATGCGGGCGTATAATCGAGCGCAGAGCTCGGGAAGATGAACCGGAGCCACCAGCGCATCCGCGGCGCCGAGGGCCAGGGCAGCCGCGGGGCCGTCCCGGTTGGGAGCCGCCAGGATCACCAGCCGGGGGGGAGCGGTCCCGGACACGGGGGGCCCGGGGGGAAGCAGCTCGGTGAGCGGTCGCTCATCGATATCCACGAGCGTGATCAGGACCGCCTCAGCCTCGGGGGCGTCGCCCGCATCCTCCTGCTCGACCAGTTGAAACCCGGCCCGGGTCAGGGCTCGTTCCAGTCCGGTGGGACGGGCAGACGCGTCCCCCACCAGGAGGATCCTCGGGCGAGCCGGTTGCTCGGCGGCCTGCTCGATCACGCGATGAAGGGAAGCAAATGGATCAGTTGAGGACGGCGGAGCGTCTGGGTGCCCATGTGTCGGTCCAGGGCGGCGTCGAGAAGGCGCCGGTCAGAGGGACGGCGATCGGAGCGACCGCCATTCAGGTATTCACCAAGACGCCCAGCCAGTGGCGCGAGCCGGCCATCGCGAAGGAGTCGTTTTCTGCGTTCCGCCGGGAATTCGAGCGGTGCCGACTCTCCAGTATAGTGGCGCATGATTCGTACCTTATCAACCTCGCGTCGCCCGAGCGGGCGTTAAGTGCTCGATCGGAGGCGTCTTTCGTCGCGGAGCTCCGCCGTTGCGAGGCCTTCGGCATTCCGCACCTGGTGTCGCACCCGGGCAACTACATCGATGACCGCGATGCCGGTCTGTCCCGCAACGCGGCCGCGTACACCCGATGCCTCCGGAAGGTGCCCGGCTCGGTGGTGATCCTGCTGGAGACGACCGCCCGGTGCGGCACCGCCCTGGGCAGCACCTTCGAGGAGCTGGCACTGCTGCGCTCTTTGATCGGCGACGATGTGCGCCATCGAATCGCCTTCTGTGCTGATACCTGCCATCTCTACTCCGCAGGCTACGACCTGGTCAACGACTATGACGGGATCTGGCGCCGGTGGGATGAGCTCCTTGGCCTTGCCAACCTGCACTGTCTTCATCTCAACGATTCCAAGACACCTTTTGCATCCTGCCGCGACCGCCACGAGCTCATCGCCGAGGGGTCGCTCGGGCCCAAACCCTTCCGCCGGATCATGACCGATCCTCGCCTGGCTCACGTCGCCAAGATTCTGGAAACGCCCAAGGGCGACGACCAGGTGACCACCGACCGCAAGATGCTGCGTCGGCTCCGGCACTACGCCCGCGCCGGACGCGTGGCGCGTTGACCGGCACTCCGTCCGGGCCCATACTTTCCTGGATGCGAGCCCTCCTGGCCGTTCTGATTGCCTTGCCCAGCACTGGTTTACCGATCCTCCACGCCCAGACGGACTACTATGCCCGTCTGGGTGCCACCTACACCACCAAACTGCTCAGAGACGTCATCTTCCAGGAAATTCATGTGCGACAGAGCGTGGCCCCTACCCTGGTCCTCGGCGGGTCACTCCCGATCACCCCGATCTATCGAGCCGGCCTCGAGGCCAGCCTGACCAGCTCCGGATACCATAGCACGGAGGGGGTCACGGAAACCGATCTCGGCACTCTCCGGACCGGGTCCGCCCTGCTAAACCTGGAGGGACCGGTCGGGCACCGGGCGAGCTGGCGCGCCGGCGTGGGGCTGATCCGGTATCTCCCCGCCGAGGATAGTGGGATCTTTGTGCGGGGAGGAACCACCCGTTTTCTGGCCGGCGCCGGGCTGGACTACCGGCCTTCTCTTTCCACCCGATGGGAGCTCATGGTGTCCCTGCGTTATGATTTCCACCGCTTTACGACCGAGGAGCTCACCGCCCGAGGATTTACCGGGCAGCAGGGCGTGCAGCGGATTTCGGCCTCGCTGGGCGTGGCCCGGGCCCGAGCTCGCCCATGAAGTTAGTTCACGCTCTGCCGATACTCCCTATTTTGATTGCGGCTGCCGGGCTATCCTGCGCCGATATCGCATCCCCAACGCGTAGCGACGCCTACGAATGGCGGCTCATCACGCCGACCGGGCCCGGCACGGCTGACACCCTCAGCTTCCACTGGCCCAGCTCCAGGTTACCGGTGAAGGTTTGGGCCCAGGACACCCTTAATCTGCCAGTCCACACCAAGGACGGCATCGCCCAGTGGAAGGCAAGTTTCCTCTACGGCGAGTTTGACGCAGTGATGGTTTCCGACTCCAACGTCGCGGACGTGATGGTGAGCGCCGGACAGGCCATCAAGGGAGGGTTCTCGGTTACCCGGCTCGAGAGCATGCTGGCGCCGGAGTGCGAGGGCGGCACCGATTTCGATTTGCCGGTGGGAAGCCGGGAAATCCAGCCCCCGATTCGGATCTTTCTGAACCTGAGAGTCGTGCCCACTGCCCCCGGCGTGGAGCAATGCCTGGCACTGACGACGACGCACGAGCTGGGGCATGCCATCGGCATCTTTGCTCATTCGCCGGTCGCCACCGACCTCATGTACCCCGATCCCACCGTCGCCGTCCCCAGCGACCGGGACCGGACGACGGCGGAGCTGGTCTATCACACCGAGCCTACGCTGACAGTTGGGCCCCGCTGAGTAGTTGCACCAGGAAGGTGAGCTGTTGATCTTTCGCGACTCGACCCGATGGGGGTCGTTTACGGCGCGGTCACCGCGTATTGGGAGCGTATGACGATCGAAACCACCGCGGCTCCTCGGGAGAACCTCACCCTGGTAGAGCATGGCCTCTTCCCCATTCGGATCTTTGCCAATCTGCCGGCGCCGATGCTCATCGAGCACGCACTTCGGCGGGGGGAAGGGGTGCTGACCGACCGGGGAGCATTTACCGCGGTCACTGCTCCGCACACCGGCCGTTCCGCCAAGGACAAGTTCCTGGTCGAGGATCCGACGCTCTCCGAGCGCATCTGGTGGGAAAAGAACGTTCGGCTGGAGCCTGCGGCGTTTGACCGGCTCCAGGAAGACGTCCGGGCGTATCTCGACGCGCGCGAGGTCTACGTTCAGGACCTGTTTGCCGGAGCCGACCCTGCCTTCCGGCTGCCGGTGCGCTTCATCACGCCCAACGCGTGGCACGCCCTGTTCGTGCGCAACATGTTCATCCGCGCCGTCCCAGCCGAGCTGGCCCAGTTCAGACCCGGCTTCACCGTGCTGCACGCTCCCGACTTTCAGGCGGACCCTGCGCGCCATGGCACCCGGACCGGCACCTTCGTGGTACTCAATCTGGCCAAGCGAGTGGTGCTGATCGGGGGCACCCGGTACGCCGGCGAGATGAAGAAGTCCATTTTCACTGCGCTCAACTATCTGCTGCCGGCCCAGGGCGTCATGTCTATGCATTGCTCGGCCAATCTGGGACCGGCCGGCGACACCGCCGTGTTCTTTGGGCTCTCCGGTACCGGCAAGACCACCCTCTCCGCCGACCCGAGCCGCCAGCTGATCGGCGACGATGAACATGGCTGGAGCGACCGTGGAGTGTTCAACTTCGAGGGCGGCTGCTACGCCAAGGTGATCCGGCTCCGGCCGGACACAGAGCCGGAGATCTATGCGGCAACTCAAATGTTCGGCACCGTCCTGGAGAATGTGGTGCTCGACCCGGTCACCCGATCGGTGAATTTCGACGCCGACACCATCACCGAGAATACCCGCGCCTGCTATCCCATCGACTTTATTCCCAATCATCTCCCCAGCGGCGCCGGCGGCCATCCCAAGAACATCGTCTTCCTCACCGCCGACGCCTTTGGGGTCATGCCCCCCATCGCCCGGCTTACCGCCGACCAGGCGATGTACCACTTCCTCTCCGGTTACACCGCAAAGGTTGCCGGGACCGAGCGCGGCGTCACCGAGCCCACGGCCACTTTTTCGGCCTGTTTCGGCGCGCCGTTTCTGCCATTGCACCCGGGTGTGTATGCCAGGCTCCTGGGCGAGCGCATCGCGAAACACGGGGCCAAGGTGTGGCTGGTGAACACCGGCTGGACCGGGGGTCCGTATGGCACCGGGACCCGGATGAAGCTCGCGCTCACCAGGGCCATGCTCCGTGCCGCGCTCTCCGGCAAGCTCGACAAGGTCAAATTCACCAAGGATCCGGTCTTCGGGTTCGAGGTTCCCACCAAGGTCCCCGAGATCCCGGCCGAGGTCCTCTCGCCCCGTGGCACCTGGGCCGATCCAGCTGCGTACGATGCGCAGGCCAAGCGGCTGGCGGCAATGTTCCGAGAGAATTTTGAGCAGTATCGCAAGGAAGTGCCGGCGTCGGTGGCGGGAGCAGGGCCGTTGTGAGCGGGGCCGCAGGGCCGCGGGGCCGTGGGGCCGTAACTGCTCGAAGTAAAAGGGCTGATCCTGCCGAGCCTAGCTGTCCCGCTGCCCCGCTGCCCCGCTGCCCCGTCGAGACCGAAGTCATCCGCGATACTGTCTGGGACAACATCCGCCTCGATCACGCCGCCCTCCAGGCCTTGGACACGCCAACCGTCCAGCGGCTGCGCTACATCAGGCAAGTAGGACACACCTTCCTGGTGTACCCCGGCGCCACCCACAGTCGATTCGAGCACGCCCTCGGAGCCTATCACCTCACCCGCCGCGCACTCGCTGCTCTGGAGGAGCTGGGCGAAATCGCGCCCGCGACTCAGGCCGACTGCCTTGCTGTCCGGATGGCGGCGCTGCTCCACGACATCGGACACTACCCGTTTTCTCATGCGTTGGAGGAAGCGGGATTCCCGTCACATGAGGCCCTTGGCGTGGCCAAGCTGTCGCGGGGAGAGTTGGGCGAATCCCTGGTTCGGATCGGTGGAAGGGACTTCCCCGCCGCAGTAGGAGAGCTGATTTCCGGAGTCAGCCGGAGCCCGCTGCAGGGTCTGATCTCGGGCTCGATCGATCTGGACAAGATCGACTACCTGAGCCGCGACGCCCGAATGTGCGGCGTGCCCTATGGCACCGTGGATGTGGACCGGCTCTTGTCGTCCCTGACGTTGGTGGAGGTGGAACCCGGTCGGTTCGAGGTCGGGGTGCAGGAGAAGGGCGTGAGCGCACTGGAGTCATTGCTCTTCGCCAAGTACCAGATGTATCGCAACGTGTATTGGCACCACGCGGTCCGCTCCGCGACCTGCATGTTCAAGCGAGCGGTGAGACAGGCGGTCCGGCGTGGCAGTGTGACGGTTCCGGCCATTGCCGATGCCACCGATGACGGTTTGATGGAAGTACTGATCGGCCGCGACCACAACCAGCTCGCCACCAATATCCGGGCTCGCCGCCTCCACAAGCGGGCCCTGGACCTCCCGGCGAGCGACGTGCCGGGTGACGTACAGCCCTGGGTAGCGACGGACCCTGATCTGTTGGAGCGGGTCGAGGACGCCATTGCTGCCCGGGTCGGATTACAGCCCGGCGATCTGCTGGTGGATTTTCCTGCACGAACCGCCATGCTGGGGGTCAACCTTCCGCTACGCACTCGCAGCGGTGCGGTCGAGCGGCTCACCGATGCCGGCCGGGCGGGCCACCTCGGCCTACCCCGGGTGGCAGACGAGCTGTACCGCAGCGCGCGGCGGCTTCGTATCTTCGTGGGGAAACCCAGCAAGCCTCTCGACGGTGTCGTAGAGCTGCTTGCCTGCCCGGCGGAAGAGGTCGAGCACCGTCTTGAGAAAGAAACCACTCTCTTTTGATCTGAGGACCGATGTTGAATCGACGCGGGTTTGTCGCACGAATGGGGGGCGTGTTTCTAGTCCCCATCTCCAGCCGCAAGTTGATCGCTCAACTCCCCCTTCACTGGACGGGAGAGACGCCCATCACCGTGTATAAGAGCAGCACCTGCGGCTGCTGTACCAAGTGGGTGGACCACCTGCGCGCCAACAGCTTCAAGCCGACGGTACACGATCGGGACGACATGGACTCGCTCAAAGACGAGCTGGGCGTTCCTCAGGAGGTCCGCTCCTGTCACACTGCAGTAGCGGGGGGCTACCTGATCGAAGGACACGTCCCTGCTTCGGACATCCGGCGGTTGCTGGCGGAGCGGCCTGAGGTAGCGGGTCTGGCTGTGCCAGGGATGCCGGCCGGCACCCCCGGCATGGCAGAGCCGGGAGCACCAACCGGCGGCTACGACGTCTCGGCATTTGGAAAGAAGGGTGCGACCCGGTTATACGCCCGCCACTAACGCGGCGTTTTCCCACCTATTCTCCGCTCAGGCCCCGCATAGCTCGAATCATGGTGATGCCGCCGCTCGATGGCGGCATCACCTGGAGCGTATTCGGGTAGGGCTAACCGCGGATCCAGCTTGGCGGCGGACGCGGGATGCTTCCCGTGCGCACCGGAGTCGGACGCCCCACCCATGCCCGACTCGGGCAATGACTCGTTCCGGTCAGTTCCGGCCATGGCAAATCTCCTGTATCTATGACGGTGGAATGGTAAGAGTGACAATGTCACCCGGCCGCACCGCAAATCTCCTCGCTGACCGGCGTGCGGGTCCCGCCCACCGGATCGGCGAGAAACCGAAGGGTTCCGGCTCCTCGTATTAAGTAATTGGGGATGGGGAACGACTTGCTGGAGTTGCCGGTGGCAAGTCCCAGCGCACCCGCTGCGCGCGGTTTAACGGCGTAGATGACCAGGTTACTGAAGCCCTGATTCTCCACCTGCAACCTGGCTGGGCTCTCGGGCTGGGGACCGGATTCAGCCGGTCGGCCGCCGCAGGAGCAGAGCAACGCCAGCGTAAGTATGGGAGACCAAGGAGGGAAGTGACTCATGGGAAAGCCCACGGTAGTGAGTTACCGCGAGGAGTTCAAGGCTGCCTTCGAACAGCTGAACCGCGACTGGATCGAGGCCTACTTCGTCCTGGAGGAGCCTGATCGCGAGGTCTTCAGCGATCCTCGCGGGAAAATCCTGGAACCCGGCGGGGAGATCTTTTTCGTGCTCGAAGGGGACCAGGTCCAGGGCACCTGTGCCGTGCTCCGGCACAGCGCGGACGAATGCGAGATTGCCAAGATGGCGGTGGCGCCGGACGCCCGGGGTCGCGGGTATGGAGATCTCCTGATGGAGCGAGCGGTTGCCTTTGCCGCTGAGGTGGGTGCCCGGCGCGTCAGCATCGTGTCAAACACCGTTCTCGAGCCCGCCATCCGGCTCTACCGCAAGCACGGCTTCGTTCAGGTTCCCCTCGAGGCGGATGGTCGTTACCAGCGCGCGAACATCCGCCTGGAGCGGAAGCTCCGATCTAGGGAGCCCGCCGCGCGCCCCGGAGCAGGCGGATGATGAGCAGGAGGACTACCGCCCCGATGAACGCAACGAAGATCGCCCCTGCCAGCCCGGGGAAAGGAGTGCCCCAGCCCATTTGCGCAAACAGCCACCCGCCAACCACGGCCCCCAGGATGCCGACGATGATATCCCCGAGAATACCGTAGCCGATACCGCCCATGACGAGCGAGGCCAACAGCCCGGCTACCAGCCCGACGATGATCCAGGTCAGAACGTCCACAGGTCCTCCTTGGTTGTAGGTTAAGCCCCCTACGCGCGGGCGGGTGACTCGCGGCTGACCACGGGGTGCTCACCGGTATCGCTGTCCACCGAGTCGATGCGGATCACAATCGCGGTGATGTTATCGAGCCCACCTCGGCGGTTCGCCTCAGCCACCATCCGATCCACCCACGACTGCGGCCCGCCCTCCGATCGGAGGATCTGAAGCAGCTGCTCGTCCTCCAGCATCCCGGTGAGCCCATCGGAAGCGAGCAGGAGAACGTCACCCTTCTCCAGCGCCCCGAAGTAGATGTCGGGCACCACGTCCACGCCGGCTCCGACGCAGCGGGTGATCACGTTGCTGTAGGGGTGGACCCGAGCCTGATCCGGCGTGAGCAGCCCGGCGTCCACCTGCTCCTGCACGTACGAGTGGTCCTTGGTCAGCTGGTGGAAACGTCCATCCCGGAACAGGTAGGCCCGGCTGTCACCCACCTGACCGATGAGATACCGGTCCGGCAGCAGCACCAGCACGGTCGCCGTCGTGCCCATACCCCGCTTGTCCTGCTCTGACAACGTCCGCTCGAAAATGGCATCATTGGCCGCGCGAATTGCGCTCCGCACCCGCTCGCCGGCCTCCTCTTCGCTGAGCCCGCGGAGCGAACCGATCGCCTGCGAGGTGATGCGCACCGCCATCTCGCTCGCCACCTCGCCCGCGGCGTGTCCGCCCATGCCATCGGCCACGATGAAGATCCCGTGGTCGGAGAGCATCAGGTAGTTGTCTTCGTTGCCCGAACGGACGATCCCGACGTCGGTGCGAGCGGCGCAGGTGAAGTGCACGAGACTCCGTCAGTAAGTCGACAGCAGGTAAGCCAGGATTGCCACCAGGATCAGCAGTCCGACCACGGTCAAGGTTGAGGGGCTCTTCGGCCGGTGGGGCGCCATGCGAATCGGACGCCGCGCCCGGGCCCGCTGCCTGGAAGCCTCGCCTGCGGGTTCGACCGCCGCTGCCGGCTCGGCCATGGCAGTCAGCGGCTTCTCCTTCTCCTCCCGAACCTTCGGTGGTTCCGGCTCAGCGGCTCGGGGTGGTTCCACCTCGATTCGCTGCATCATCTTGGTTCGATTGGGCCGGTCGGGCGCGACCGTTTCATCCAGCGGCTCGAACAAGGCGGACACATCGCCGAAACGGATGGTCGTGCCCGGCGACAGCGGTGCCTCACCGGTCAACCGCTCCCCTTCCACGAAGGTACCGTTGGTCGAGCCGAGATCGGTCAGGATCCAGATCGCTTCCCGACGCTGCAACTTGGCGTGCATGGTACTGACGCTGGGATCCGCGATGACGACATCGTTGTAGTCACCCCGTCCGATATTGACGACCGGCACCTTAATCGGGAGCCGCTTTCCCTTGAGATCGCCGCTCCGGAACAGAAACGAGGCCAACGGCAGCGCAGCCGAAGACGGCGGAGTGTTCCGCCGCTGGGCGTCAGAGGCCGGCAGCCCGTGCATGGTATCCGACAGACGCTGGGCCGCGCCGCCCGGAGGTTGGCTCGGCACTGGATCGGACTCCGCTGCCAGGAGAATGGCACTCTGGGGGCCCGACACCCGGGCATCAGCATAGAAGCGGAACTCGTCATTGCCGATCCGGATCACGTCGGCCCGGGAGAGCCGGTGGGTCTTGCCCACCCGTTGACCGTTCACGTACGTGCCGTTGACGCTGGTGTCGACCAGCAGGTAGCCGTCCGGGTCGCGCTGAATCTCGGCATGCTGGCGAGACACCTCGTGACCGGAGACGACAACGTCCGACCCTGCATCCCGGCCCAGCCGCAGGGGAGTCTCTCCAATGGTGTATTCCCGGCCATCCGTCAAGCACACCACGCGACCGCCAGTCTTGCCGGCTGCCTTCTTGGCCACCTTAGGAGGCACCAGGTCGGCAAAGGCGCCGGAATCAAACAGCTGGGTGCTGCCGGCGCGGGCGGAATCGACCACTCGAAGCTCGTGGGTGCCGATGGATATCTTGTCGCCATGGAGAAGCGGAGTGGGCTCCGGCCCCAACCGAACGCCGTTGACCCTCACCTCAGCATCGGACGCAGCTACTCGGATGGCCGCGCCGGCTGGAGCTCCCTGGACCACGGCATGTCGAGGATGCACCCCTTGGCCGGAGATGACCACTGCGTTGTCGGACGCCGATCCTATAGCTGTCTCACCGGCCGCGATGGGGTAGCGCTCGCCGCCGATTTCGAGGTGGATCATCGATTGATCCTGAGGAAAATGTCGAGTGCCGTGTAACGTATCCGCCGGTATATAACTAGGCAAGCGAACAGAGGTTAGGCCACGACACCAGGAGCATCAGGCGATCTTCCGCGCTTCCTGGGCACTGAGTTGGAGCTGGTAGAGCCGTTGATAGAGGCCCTGCTGGGCCAGCAGCTCCCGATGGCTTCCCCGCTCCCGGATCTCTCCATGCTGGAGGACCAAGATCTCGTCGGCATGCAGAATCGTGCTCAGCCGGTGGGCTACCACCAGGCTGGTGCGCCCCGCCATCAGCTCCGCAATAGCATGCTGGATCTGACCCTCTGCCTCGGCATCCACCGAGCTGGTTGCCTCGTCCAGGACCAGGATGGTTGGGTTCAGGGCCAGTGCCCTGGCGAAGCTCAGCAGCTGACGCTCGCCGACACTCAAGCTGCGCCCTCGCTCGCCGAGCCGATGGGCGTATCCCGACGGCAGCCGCTCGATGAATCGGTCGGCGCCCACCCGGCGGGCCGCCTGCCGGGCCGCTTCAGCGGGGATCGGGGCATCCAGAGTGAGGTTGTGAAGAATGTCCCCCACGAAGAGGAAGAGGTCCTGCTGGACAAATCCGATGATCGACCGGAGATCGGAGGTGGACAGGTCCCGAATATCCACGCCATCCACCAAAATCCGGCCCCGGTCGGGGTCGTGGAAGCGAAGCAGCAGGTGGACGATGGTGGTCTTGCCAGCACCCGTGTGCCCCACCAGGGCCAGGGTCTGACCCGGTGAGGCGGTGAACGAGACGTCGCGCAACACCCACGGGCCAGCGGGACTGTAGCGAAACCAGACTCCTTCGAAGCGGACTTCACCCCGGACCGGCCGGGATAGCGACACCGGGTGGGGCGGCTCATCCACCGTCACCGGCTGGTCCAGCAGCGCGAACACCCGCTCGGACGAGGCCATCGCGCTCTGCAGCAGGTTGAACTTTTCCGAGAGGTCCTGCAGCGGCTGGAAGAACCGGCGGGTGAGCTGGATGAAGGCGGCGAGCACCCCCACGGTCAGGGTGCCGCTCAGGGTCCGCAATCCACCGTAGTAAAGCAACAGGGCCATGGCCACCGCGGTGAGCACCTCGACCACAGGGAAAAAGACGGCGTAGATGGTAATCGAGCGGAGATGGGCCTGGAGGTGATCCCGATTGAGCGCCGCGAATTTCGCAGCCGAGTCGGCCTCCCGGCCGAAGAGTTGGACCACCCGCATCCCCGACAGCCGCTCCTGGAGATATGCGTTCAGCCGGGCCAGCCGGATCCGGATGTCGCTGAAGGCCTCCCGCACCCGGCGGCGGAAAATCCTGGCGGTAAGCCAGACCAGGGGAATCACCGAGAAGGTGACCAGCGCGAGGCGCCAGTCCACCAGCAGCATCATGGTCATGATCGCGATCAGAGTGAACACGTCCCCGAACACGGTCACCACGCCGGACGAGAAAAGCTCGTTCAGGGTCTCCACGTCGGAGGTGACCCGGGTCATGAGACGGCCCACCGGGTTCCGGTCGAAATAACTGATGCTGAGCCGCTGGAGATGGCTGAAGATCTCGGTCCGGAGATCGTACATCACCCGCTGTCCGATGTAGGCGGTCAGCAGGGTCTGGCCGTACTCCACCACGAAATCAATGACCAGAGCGATCAGAAATAGCGCGGCCAAAGTGCCGAGCAGGCCGGTGTCGTGGTGGGGGATCGCGACGTCGAGCGCCCGCTGGGTGAGGGCCGGACTCACCAGCGCCAGTCCCGCGCCGGCGAGCAGCAGGAGGACGGCCAGCAGGGTGAGGCCGCGGTAGGGCCGGAGATACACCAGCAAGCGGCGCAGCAGGGCGGCATCATAGCCTCGGTCGAGCGCGTCGTCCTGGTCCAGGCTCATCCCGTCGTCTCCGCCAGAACCGATTCCTGCAGCTCCGGCTCCCCTACTCCTTTGAGCCCACGACGGACCCAGCTGGAAAAAACCAGGAAGCCTCCCGCGAGAGTGAAGTAGGTCAGGGTCAACCGCCAGACGAGAATGTAAATCGGGGTCAGCTCTCGCGGGACATAGGACGACATCACCGCCGCCGAGAGAACTTCCCCCACGCCCGAAGCCCCGGGGGTGGGCGCGAAGTACAGTAGAAACATCACCAGGGTCTGCACCAGGAGAATGTCCACGAAGTTGGCGTGGATCCCTACGGCGCGAAGGGCGACGTAGCCGGCCAGGAGCTTATTGGCGTGCGAGGGACCGGAGAGGATGGTGGCCCAGAACAGGGCCAGCCAGCCTCGCGGGCTCTTGAAGGCAACGACGCTCTGATGGGCCTGATCGATCCCGGCCTGGAGCATCTCCAGCCGTCGGGCCACTCTAC
The DNA here is from genome assembly GCA_035997125.1 of Gemmatimonadales bacterium. Taxonomy (GTDB): domain Bacteria; phylum Gemmatimonadota; class Gemmatimonadetes; order Gemmatimonadales; family GWC2-71-9; genus CAVVWJ01. Next base: position 29,914 of record DASYIX010000065.1, on the reverse strand, counting down.
GGCTCCGCCGGCCGATCGCGGCAGCGGCCCGGTGGATGAGATCACGTACCAGGCGGGGGAAGAATAGGACGATGGCCATCAGCAGACCGATCGCGGCGACGATCCCGAGGCTGCCGAGAAAGAGATCGAACAGCGAGAGCCCGAGCACGTTGCCTCGCTGACCCAGCGAACGCCCGGCCCCGAAGAACACGGCCAGTGGTCCCGCAATGGCAAAGAAGAGGACCGTGGCGACGAAGCTCATGAAAGTAGACGTCACCGCGACCGGGAGCGGTACGCCATAACGCCGCATGGTGTACATCGTCATCGGGCCGGCGCCGGAGTTAAGTGGCGTGATGTAGCCGGCCCAAGCCCCCATCCCACCAGCCAGGATTGCTCCCTTGAGCGAGGGCCGGGGATAGACGTGCCGGGCCACCACCCAAAGGCGGAGCCCACCTCCAATCCAATCGAGCGAGGCCAGTCCCAGCCCTGCCAGAATCCAGATCCAGTGAAGCCGCCCGAGGGCAGAAAGAAATGCGGGGAGATTGTTGCCGTAGAGCAGCGTAATCCCGAAGCCCACCAGGGATGCGACGACGAAGAATTCGAAGCCGCGCAGCAGGAGCTTGGGGGTCAGGAGGCGGGGCATGGATGGAGGAAGTTAGCGGGGAAACGGGAAGGACGGAAAGGATCCTTCCCGACTATTTTCCGACGATGTCCCAATCCGTAATCCGCATCGTCAACGCCCGGCAGAACAACCTGCGGGGTGTGACCGTGGACCTGCCCCATCGCAGATTGATCGTGATCACCGGGCCGTCCGGCTCGGGCAAGAGCACCCTTGCCTTCGACACGCTATATGCCGAGGGCCAGCGGCGGTATATCGAGTCGCTGTCGACCTACGCCAAGCAATTCCTCGACCGCATGCCCAAGCCCATGGTGGACCGGCTCGAAGGCCTCGCGCCCGCGGTGGCCATCGAGCAGCGGAACCCGGTCATCTCCAGCCGGTCTACGGTCGGAACCGCTACCGAGGTCTACGATTATCTCCGGCTGCTCTGGGCCCGGGTGGGGAAATGCTACTGCCGGACGTGTGGCGGACCGGTGCGGCGGGATACGCCGCAGTCGGCGGCGGATGACATCCTGGCCCAGGCCCGCGGCCGGGTGCAGGTCTGCTTTCCGCTTCCTCCCGTTGCCCGCCTGACCCACGCCGCGGTGGTCGAGAACCTGCGTGCGCTTGGCTTCACCCGCGTGGTGGCCGATGGAGCCGCGTTTCATCTGGACGAGCTGCCACCTAAGCTCGATCTCACCCGGGCCGCCGAGCTGTTGATTCTGGTGGATAGGCTGACAGCTGACCCTGGATCGGCGGGGCGTCTCGCCGAATCGGTAGCTACCGCTTTCGCGGAGGGCGAAGGGATCGCGGTCATGGTGCTGGAGGAGGGCCGGCTGCGCTTCACCGAATTCCCTGCCTGCAGCAACTGCGACACCCCGGCCGTGACGGTGACGCCGGCACTCTTCTCCTTCAATAATCCGCGAGGCGCCTGCTCCAACTGCAACGGGTTTGGCGCGGTGCTGGAATACGACGAGTCGCTCATCATCTGCGACCCCCGGAAGAGTCTTTCCGAGGGCGCCATCGATCCCTGGACCAAGCCGCGCTACGAGTCGCGCCGCCGGATTCTGCAGGAGTTTGCCCGTTCGATCGGCGCCGACCCGGCTAAGCCCTGGTCCAAGCTCAAGGCGACTCACCGGCGCGAGCTGCTCTACGGGCGCAAAGGGCGCTTCATCGGAATCTTTCCGTTCCTGAAGGGACTGGAGGAGAAGCGCTACAAGCAGTACATCCGGGTTTTCCTGCGCCAGTATCAGTTGGCGAAGACTTGTGAGGACTGTCGGGGGAGCCGGCTCAATCCCGACGCACTGTCCATTCGGGTCGCCGACGAGACCATCGCCGCCGTAGCGGGGCGCTCTCTCGATGCCATCCACGGGTGGCTGCGGCAGGTTTCGCTGACGGAGACGGACCGGCAAGTGGCCCAGCTCATCATCGATCAGCTCGATGCCCGGCTCGGCTTCCTCCGGGACGTCGGCCTGGGCTACCTGACCTTGGATCGCCAGACCCGGACCTTGAGCGGCGGCGAGGCTCAGCGCATCTCGCTCTCCAACGCGCTCGGCTCCCACCTGGTGGACACCCTGTACGTCCTCGACGAGCCCTCGGTGGGGCTGCACGCCCGCGATACCGACCGCCTGCTCAGCCTCCTGCGCCGACTGCGGGATTCGGGAAACACCGTACTGGTGGTCGAACACGACCTCGCCGCCATTCAGCAGGCCGATTTCATGCTCGAGCTCGGGCCAGGATCCGGTGAGCACGGCGGCAGGGTGGTGCACGCCGGTCCAGTGCACGAGGCGAGGACCTCGCTGACCGGCCAGTACCTCACCGGGCAGAAGCGCATCGCCGTGCCCAGCATTCGCCGCCCGGCGGGCCCTCAATGGCTCCGGGTGCGAGGCGCCAACCTGCACAACCTGCACGGCGTGGATGTGGACATTCCGCTGGGAACTCTCACCGCAGTGACCGGCGTGTCCGGATCAGGCAAGAGCACGCTGCTGCACGATGTGATCTATCGTCAACTGGAGGCAAAGCTCAGAGGCGAGCACTCGGCCAAGTCGCATCTGGGTGAGCCGGTGGGTGAGATCACCTCCCTGACCGGGTGGGAATTTCTGCGGGACGTGCTGCTGGTGGATCAGTCGCCCATCGGCCGCTCGCCTCGCTCCAACCCGGTGACCTACATCCGGGCTTTCGATGAGATCCGGGAGCTGTTTGCCGGCCAGCCACTCGCCCGCCAGCGCAAGTACACCGCGGCCACCTTTTCGTTCAATCTGCCGGGTGGACGCTGCGAGTCCTGCGAAGGAGCCGGGCACGTGCAGGTACAGATGGTCTTTCTGGCCGACGTGTTCGTGCCCTGCGAAGCCTGTGGCGGGACCCGCTACAAGCCCGAGGTGCTCGAGGTACGGATCCAGGGTAAGTCAATTTACGACGTACTCCAGTGGACCGTTGACGAGGCGGTCACCCGATTCCGCCACCTGCCCAAGCTGGGCAGCGCCCTCTGGCAGCTGCAGCAAGTGGGTCTGGGCTATCTCCGATTAGGCCAGCCGGCGACCACCTTATCCGGCGGCGAGGCGCAGCGACTCAAGATCGCCCGGGAGCTGGCCCAGGCAGGAAAGCGCGAGGGACACAAGCTGTACATCCTGGACGAGCCGACCACCGGCCTGCACCTGGATGACGTGCGCGTCCTCATTCAAGTGTTGGATCGACTGGTGGACGCTGGACACACCGTCGTGGTGATCGAGCATCATCTCGATGTGATCAAGCGGGCCGACTGGGTCATCGATATGGGACCCGAAGCAGGGGATGCGGGCGGGTGGGTCGTGGGCCAAGGCACTCCGGAAGCAATTGCCGAGCTTCCCAAATCGCATACCGGCAGATATCTCCAGCCCTATCTTGCGCCGGCCGAGGCCGTTCTCGCCGGCTGACACCTCACCCTCTTGCAATGAGGTGGCGCACCACTAATCATGGTTGCAATGGCGGTCCCCGCGGCGGGAGCCCGCCGGGCCGCTCCGTGACACATCCTTTGCACGATCCAGACTGAGCGGAGACCAGCGCTCCACAGGTTGGGTGATCCCCTGCGAGCAGATTGGGACCGTCTTCTCGCAAGCTACACCGACCACCTTAATCTGGAGTAGAGCCCATGCGCGTCATGCAGTGCCTTCTGACGGTCGCCGCCGTGTCCTCATTCTTAGCATGCGACCAGAACTCCAATGCACCTTCCTCCGCAGCAAGCAATACGACCGATTTCTCCACCGGCTTCATCACCAGCCAGCCAGCCCAGGCCTTCGGCCTCGGGGGTGCGGTGGTTAAACCCATCATCACGGTCGGCGATCCAATTCCGGGGCAAGAGAGCAATCCCGACCCCGAGCAGCGTGTCTGGGCGCCGATTCCCGATGGCCTGGGGGCGTATCAAAGAGGAAAAAACCTGGTTGTGTTCGCGAACCACGAGATCGCCTCTAGCGGTGTCGGCGGGAAATTCAAGTACGCCAGGGTCTCTCGCCTAGTACTTGACCGCGCTCTTGGAGTAGAGAGCGGCTCGTATGCCATCACCGGCAAAGCCACCGGCTTCCTCTTCCAGCGGCTCTGTTCGGCAACCTTCATTGGCCAAGACCAGGGATTCGGCGGCTGGTTCTTCACGGGAGAGGAGTCCACAGGGGGCGAACCCGGCAACCCCAACAGTGAAAGTGGCCAGGGGACCCAACTGGCGGTCAGCGCTGATGGGGCTACCACCCTCAAGCTGCCGTGGCTGGGTCGGATCGCCCATGAGAACTACATCGCAGTCGCGGGCTTCCGTGGCAAGACCGTCATGATAGGCACTGATGATACCAGTCCGACTTCCACAGGCACCCTGCAGTCGGAGCTGTATATGTACGTGGCGGCCAGCCCGGCCGGGGTCCTTAACGGCTCAGGCAAGCTGTACGTATTCACGTCCTCTGCTGCGGTCAACTCCGGAGCGCTCGTTTCCGGCGTCCCTATCACCGGCGAGTTCAGGGAGATTCCTTCCCCCGCAACGTTCTCGCCCAGTGGACTTCAGGGTAAGGTCAACGAACTAGGCGCGTTCAAGTTCGTGAGGCTGGAGGATGTGAACTCTGCCCTCAGCGACAACGGCGAGGTTGAGCAGGACGGCGACTTCCAGGGCTCCGGGGGGAAGCCAGCGATTTATTTCGTGGACACCGGCAACGCTACTCCCAGCGCAACCTGCGGCAACGCACCCTGCGACCTGGCCGGTTCGATTTATCGCATGGAGCTCAATCGTTCTGACCCCATCCACAACGCCACGCTGGTCCTCCTGGTCCGCTCTCGGGGAGCACAGATCGACTGGGCCTCTCCGGACAATATCGCGGTGAGTGAGCGGAGCTTGATGGTCCAGGAAGACCCGGCTTACGCCGGGTTTACCCGCAATCCCCGGATCTACAATTTCAGGATTCGGCATGACGGCAGTCTGAGCGCCCCGCAGGCCGTGGCCGAGCTGCCGAACACGCCCCCCTGCATCGAGCCGACCGGCACGTGCTGGGAGTCGAGCGGTATCATTGATGCTTCAGAGTGGCTGGGGGCAGGCACCTGGCTGTTCGACGTTCAGGCCCACAGCCTGGCAGTGCCCTCACAGGGACTCGCCGGCGAGAATGGGCAGCTTCTCTCCCTGCGGGTACGGGGAAGCTGACCGCGCACACGCCGTCATCCGGAGTCAGGTGTTGTCATCCTGGGCGAAGCGAGGAGGAGATTCTTCGCGTCGCTCAGAATGACAGCGTGTTACTCAAAGATTTTCTGCGGCTTCTTGAATCAGTTTCCAGGCCTCAGCGACATGCGCGCGTTCGGTCTCCCGTTGGCCGATGGCCATCCGAATCACATACTGTCCACTCAGCTCCGTATGGGTGAGATGGGCCCGCCGAGTCGCATTTACCTGGCGAAGTAGCTCGCGGTTCAAGTCACTGAGCGCGGGATCGCCGGGGTTCAGCCCCGCTGGTCGGTAGCGGAAGCACACCAGCCCGAATGGCACCGGAGCCATCAGCTCGAATCCTGACGCCTTCGCGATCTCATCGGCCAGCTCCCGCGCCAGCGCAACATGCTTCCTCACCATGGCGCGCAACCCCTCGACCCCATAGCTCCGGATCACAAACCAGAGCTTGAGGGCCCGGAATCGCCGGCCCAGCTGGATTCCCCAATCCCGGAAGTTGACCACCTCGGGATCCTGCGCGGTCCGGAGATATTCGGGGGTGGTCTGAAAGGTTCGAAGGAGTGCGTCCGTATCGCGCACGAAGTACGCGCTGCAGTCGAAGTTGACCAGCATCCACTTGTGCGGGTTGAACACCAGGCTGTCCGCGTGCTCCACTCCGTCGAACAGTGGTCGCAGCTCCGGCACCATCGCCGCAGTGCCAGCGTAGGCCGCGTCCACATGGAGCCAGGCGCCGTGCCGTCTGCAAACCTCGGCTATGTCTGGAAGAGGATCGATGGCAGTGGATGACGTCGTTCCCACCGTAGCTACCACACATGCCGGGACCAATCCGGCGGCGCGATCGGACGAGATCGCTTGTTCAAGCGCGTCCGGCCGCATCGCGTAGTGGCGGTCGACTGGAATGTGGCGCAGGTGATCCAGAGCGTAGCCCGCCAGCTTCACCCCCTTATCGACCGATGAATGCGCTTCGGTGGAGGTGTACACCGCAAGTCGTCCGTGAGCCGGTGCCCGCTCCCGGGCGGATAGCAGGGCTACCAGCGTGGCGGTGGAGGCGGTGTCCTGAATGACCCCAGTGAAGCCGTCGGGCAGACAGAGCATCTGCCGGAGCCATTCCATCGTCACCTGTTCCAGCTCGGTGGCAGCCGGCGACGTCGCCCACGACATGCACTGGGCTCCCAACGTGGCCGTGAGCATCTCGGCGAGCACCGAGGCCGGGCTGTTGTTGCCCGGGAAATAGGCAAACCAGCCCGGATGGTTCCAATGTGTCATGCCGGGCATGACAATCCGGGTGAAGTCCTCGAACAGCTGCTGAAACGGCTCCCCCTGTTCCGGTGGGGACGCCGGAAGCTGGCGGCGGACGTCCCCGGGCCGCACGTCCGGGGTGACCGGAAGCTGACCCACATCCCGGAAGTAGTCGGCCATCCAGTCGACCAGCTGGTGGGCGTGGCGGCGGAATTCGTCGGGTTGCACCAACGGAAGATGCTATGTTCCCGTCCTTCCCGACATTCCCGTCCGTCGACCCCGAAAGGTCAACATGGGTCACAAGGGCCTGGGCTGGATGGTCCTGGCGCAGGTGTTCTTTGCCGGAATGAATGTCTGCACCCGGTTGGGAGCCCGCGATCTGCCCTGGTCGGAAATCGCGGCGGCGCGCTTCCTCATCGGGGCCCTGATTGCGCTGGCCATCGCATGGTTTCGTAGCAGCTCGCTGCGCATCACCGACCGGCCCAGTACCTGGCGCCGGAGCGTGTACGGCACCATCGCCGCCATGGGCACCTTTTACGCTTTAGGCTCGAGCCGGATAGCCCTGGGAGACGCCGCGACCCTGAGTGCCACGGGCCCTATATTCGTGGCTCTGCTTTCGGGCCCGCTCCTCGGGGAACGAGTAGGCCGCCGGGTGGCGCTCGCCATCGGGCTCGGGTTTGCGGGGATCGTCGCTGTGGTTCGCCCATCGCTCGCCACTGAGATCCCTGTGGCAGCCGTCGCCACCGCGGGGGCCGCCTTCTACGCGCTGGCGATGATCTGGCTCCGAAAGATTGGCCCTGGAGAAAGCCATGAGGCGGTCGTGCTTCATTTCTCGGTGGTCGCCCTGGTGAGCCTGATCTTGATCGGGTTCCCGGTGTGGCACCGGCCCGACTGGGGCAGTGGCTGGTTTCTGCTTGGAGCGGGCCTGGGTGGCGGGGGCGCCCAGATCGCCATGACCCGGGCCTATGCCCTGCACCGGGCCGCCCCAGTGACCGCTCTTTCGGGCCTCGGTATAGTCCTCACCTATCTTCTGGCCATCCCGATTTTCGGTGACCAGCCGAGCGGATTGCAGGTGGCGGGATCGCTGCTGGTCATTGCCGCCAGCGTACTGCTGACTCTCGGTGGCGAGCCGGCGCCCTCCCGAGTCAGCGCGCGGGACTCATCATTATAAGCTTGCGCTATGGCTTCGACTCTCGTCTTGCCGCGCCAGCGGCGCTCCGATGGACTGGAATACGACCCGGCTGTCGCCTGCCGCTATCTGACTCAGGCCGATCCTCAGCTGGGCGCTCTCATCGTACGGGTGGGAGAGTTTGCCATGCGCCCGCGAATCGCTCACAGCCTGTTCGTGTCCCTGCTCCGCTCGATTGTCTATCAGCAGCTCAGCGGCAAGGCGGCCGCGACCATCCTCGGCCGAGTGGTCCGGCTGACCGCCCCGCGGCGGTTCCCGACACCGCACGATTTACTGCAGCTGCCACCCGAGCGCCTGCGCGAAGCCGGCCTGTCCGCCGCCAAAGCCGCGGCAGTTCGCGACCTGGCTGCCCGCACCTTGGACGGGACTGTCCCCCCGCTTGCCCGGATCCGCCGCATGGAAGACGAGGAGATCATCGAGCGACTCACGCTGGTGCGGGGAATTGGGCGATGGACGGTGGAGATGCTGCTGATCTTCCGGCTGGGCCGGCCTGATGTCCTGCCGGTGGACGATCTGGGAGTGCGGAAGGGCTTTGCCCGGGTGTTCCGAAAAGGCAAGCTCCCTGAGCCGGCCGCAATGCTCCGCCGCGCCGAGGCGTGGCGGCCGTACCGAAGCGTGGCTACCTGGTATCTCTACCGCGCCTTAGAGTTGTAATCCTTGGCTGCGCGGCTAATCAGGAGGCTTCGCGGTCCTGATCCAACCGTTTGAGGAGATGAGCCACGTCCTGGGGCGTGAGTCCCACTTCCTGGAGCATCTGCTCGGTACTGGGCCGGCTGAAGTCTTCCCGCCTGGCCTCGAACACCAACTCGTGAGCGTGGGGGCGGTCGAGCGCCTGTTGCTGCCGCAGCATCCAGCCGCTCTCATCCACGAACAAGCGCAACGCGTGATCGAGGGATTCGAACGCGTTTTCGCTCCAGCGATGATCCCGCGGATGCCAGAAGCGAGTGAGCAGCAGCGTACCTGGCGGGACCTTGTCGCTCGCTTGAACCTGCCGCGTCACCACCACTACCCAGTGGACTCGACCCGGCCGTCCCACGTCGATGAGTCCAGCCGCGGGCTCTACCGCTGGCGTGGGCCCTGCGGCAGCAAAACCACCTTCGTCCGTAGCCATGGCTCAGTCCTCGAGAACCACTGCCACGCGTGAATCGCGATTCGCGCGTTGGGCAAAGATCTTGACCGCCGCAAGGAGCGGCACCGCCACGAACGCGCCGGCAACGCCCCAGAGAAACCATCCTATTAAAACACCGAGAAGCACCGCGAGCGGATTGAGCCGAAGGCCGCTGCCATAGGCGAAGGGGCTTACTGCGTTGTTTTGAATGGTGGAGATGGTGATATACGCGGCCGGCGCCAGGAGCACCTGGCCGACGCTATCGAATGTCGCCAGGCCGGTGACCGTTAAGGAAGCCACCATGAATAGCGCCCCAATATAGGGCAGAAACTCGAATACAAAGGTTAGCACTCCCCACAGCGGAGGTGTCGGCATGCCGATCAGCCACATGGTGAGGGCGACCAACACGCCCTGCCCCAGGTTGATCAGGGCAGTCACCACCAGGTACCGCCTCACCACCGCCTCTGATTCCTCGATGGTCTGCTCCGCCGTGCCTTTTGCGGGTTTCGGCATCACCGCGGCCAGCTTACGGTTGAAGAGGTCGCCGGTAGCCAGCAGCAAGAAGACGAGCACCGTGATTTGAAGGAACGTGCCGAGCAGCCCCGCAGTGGTGGTGAAGACGCGGCCCACGAACGGGGGTATGGGCGCACTGGGCGGAGCAACCGGTGCCGGCGCCTGACCCGGCTTCTGCCCTTCGCCGGTAACCTCTTGTTGCGCCTTCTGCACCGCCTGGGACACCTGTTTGATCGGACGGCGGAGTTTGTCCAATTTGGTGCGAGCGGCAGCCAGCGTGTTCGGGGCTTCGCGCACCCAGGCGCGCACCGGTTGAGCCACGAAGAACCCCGCGCCCCCCAACAGTGCCAAACAACCCAGAACAATGAGTGTCGCACTGACCGGGACCGGAACACCGACCCCCGCCAGCGCACGGGCGAGAGGGCGGAACATAGCGGTGAAGAGCAAGGCCAAGGCAATCGGCACCAAAATCTCCTGCGCGACATACAAAGCTGTGCCGGCGGCGACGACTGCCACGATGATCAGGCTGGTCGGGCGCGTTCCTTGAGGGGTCACCGGTGTTCTCCTAGCTCATGTCATCTCGGACGATGGCGTACAGCACGACGTCTTCGTACACGCCCCACTTTCGCACCCGTTGCCGCAGCAGTCCCTCCTGCCGCATCTCCAACGCCCGGAGAACTTTTCCCGCGGCCGGATTGCGGGCCATGTGGTGGGCGCAAATACGATTCAATCCGAGGGAATCGAATCCGAACCGGATCACCGCCGCCGCGGCTTCTCGCGCGTACCCCCGACCCCACCATTCCCGCCCAATCCAGAACCCCAGCTCCGCCTGGAGGTGCTCCGGATCGATGTCGCGAAGTCCCGCGGAGCCGATCAGGGGGCCGTCGCCCAGTAGCCGGATCGCGAAATTGGTGGCGCGGCCGCGAACAGCTTCCCGCCGTTGCTGTCCAATCCAGGCTAATGCGTGATCGAGATCGTAGGGATGGGGGATAGATACGGTGGTATCGGCGATTTCGCGCGCGCCCGCGAGCCGCTGTAATTCCATAGCGTCCTCGGGGGAGAAGCTCCCCAGGAGCAGGCGCGCCGTTCGCAGGATGGGCGTGGCGCTCACGAGGAGTCTAGAAGGCGTGTTCTTGAGCTCGTTGGATACTCTGGCCCAACTCCTGTGAAGCCTCGTTTAGGCTCCCCAGCTCCTGATGCCGTCCGCTGACCGATCCGGACCGCAGGTCAGCGGCCAGGGAACGGCACATCTCAATAGCCCGCCGGATCCGGAAACGCTCCTGGAAGCCCCGGGAATCCTCGCCGCCGGCCGAGCCGAGCAGACCCCAGAGTCGGAGCCGCATGTCGTCCAGCGCGCCTTTGAAGTCCTCCAGCCCCTCTACCGGAGCTCGCCCCAGCGCCAGGCGAACCTCGATGGCGCGCAGCGTGGAGTTAAGAGTGGCGATCTGCTCCGCAAAGCTCGGCTCGGCCATGGAACCTCCCGCGTCCCAGCTAAGTGCTCAGCCCAGGGTGGCCACCGCCGCCCGGCTCATTCTTGATAGGCGTCGATCGAAGCGTTTAGATCCCGGCGCAGTCCTGCATCACCGCTCACGATGGTGCTCCAGGAGATCTCCTGACCCTTGCGGGCGCCTTTGGGCGTGACCTTCACACCTTCCGGCGAGATGGCGACGGTGTACAGTTTGCCCTCCAGCTCCAGCTCTCGCTTGATCGTCTTGTCGAGTTTTGTGGCCATTCCGTCCTCATGGGTTGGGATGGGGTGCCGGGCATAAGTTGTTGTATGCCAGTATGTCGTGATTCAGCCCCGCCAAGTATACGCAATAGATGGCACTGCCGTCGAGTTGCGCCACCGGAACGGGCCCCTAGCTTTCATATATCCCTACAGCGCAGCCGTATGCCAAGCACCCGAGAGGCCCGCCTCAAGCGCGAGTTTGCCCACCTCTACCCCGGACTCAAAACCGGGGTCTGGTACAATGCTGCCTGGCTCTCCGCCCGTCAGTTCGCCCGGGTACGCTGTGACGGGCGGGCTGATTCCATGGCCAAAGTCGTCAATGAGACCCACTTCGAGTTCCGCGGCGGGCGCCCTCGCCGACAGCGCCGATCCGAAAAGTCAGCCTGACCGCTCAGCCGTCCCGCTCCAGCTCGGCGTTCCCATCCACATATTTGAGATTGAACCGGAAGCTGTCGATCCGCCAACGGCCGCCGATCTGCGCCAGGTGGAAGTCATAGCTCCCCACGAATACCCGGGTGTTCCTGCCTGATCGGGTCTTCCCATAGTGCGAGGCGATGGCGTCGCAGAAGGCGGTAGCCCTGTCACCCTGGACGGTCACGCGATAGTTGCCGGCTTGGTGGTGGACCGCCTCGATGGGACCGAGACCCTGCCCCCAGCCGGTCGCGATCCCCTCCGCAAGAATCAGGACCCATCCGACCTTGGCGCAAGGGGCGAAGCGCCCGCCTCTCTCGTCGGGGGGACCGGAGAAAACACTAGCGGGCCACTCATGTAGGGTGGCCCGCCAGGCTTAGGGGCTAGTTAATGTGTTTTGGAAGCTCCCGAGGAGGGACTCGAACCCCCGACCCGGTGATTAACAGTCACCTGCTCTACCAACTGAGCTACTCGGGATCGCTGGATCGTATCGCGGCGTTGAAGCCAGCGCGGTACGTCCGTCGGCAGGGCAAAAATTAGCGGCGGGCACTCGGTTAAGCAACGAGCGAAGGCGGACTACGGCAGGCTTCGAAGTGGCTGCGGCCGCATGGTCACAACCGCCCGTACGACATTCCCCACCCGCACCTCCACCTCCCGGCGAACCGGCTCGAATCCCATGCAGCGCACGCCCAGCACGTAGGGTCCCGGCAGCAGCTGGGGGAAGCGAAACATGTTCATCAGCCGGGCCGGGGCAATCGGCCGTACATCCATGACCGGGGCGTTGAGCGGCTGGAGCCAGGCGTCGCCGGCACAGCCTCGCTCCCCCGCGGCAGTCATCACCGACCCCAACACCACTCCGTAGCGAAAGCGATCGGAGACCGGCAGAGCCATCGCATCCGGCCCGACCACGGCAAGGGCTCGCCGCCGCTCCAGCCGCATACTCGAGTGCGGCTCGGCAATGCAGCCAAGAAGAACAGGCGGCACGAGGAGAAAAGCCCGAATGAAGACCTTCACCCTACCTTGGATATGCCAGGCGGCGCTACGGTTGGTTGGCCACCGAGTCGAGCCGTGAGTTCTGGGCCGCGGCAGTGTCCTGGACCCGCAACGCCCCCCGGACGCCGGTGGCTCCGGGGAGCCGGGAGGCGCCGAGCACGCTGTCCCGCTCCCGCTCCGTGGCAGGAGGTTTGGGTTGGTCCTTTTTGGAGTTGCAGGCAGCGCAGACGAAGAGCAGCACCATGGAAGCCAGAACAGTGGCTTGTGCCATCGAGAACTCCGGCTGGAGGGGTGTCTAAATGTAGTTTCCCCGATGCGATAAGTTGCGTAGTGGGGTGAGCCATGCCGCAGCCCCTGCCGGGGTCGAGGGTCTACCTTGATCCGCCATCGCCCAGCGCATAGTGTAGCTTCAACGACTTACTTCGTAGGTGAGCAGATGCTCGCATGCCGGATTACAGGTGTGAGTGTTCACTCTCGCACAACGGGATTGTGGCCGCTCGGTTTGTTGACAGAACCCCTCCGGAAGCTGCATCATAAGTCATTGTCGGAAAAAATGTTACACGAACGGTACTACAACTTTTTGCCAGCCTACGTAGCTTCTGTTCGATGACCTTGCCCCCGCTGATCGGGCACCAAACTGCTCGGCGCCAGTTGGCTCAGGCGTTCCGAGGTGCGAAGTTGCCCCAGGTTCTTCTCCTGACGGGGCCGGCGGGCGTGGGAAAACAGCGTCTGGCTCTGTGGCTGGCCCAGCTGGCCGTCTGCGAGCGCCCCGCCGCCCTGGAGCCATGCGGGAGCTGCCGATCCTGTCGGTTAGTAGACAGCCTGTCGCACCCGGACCTCCACTGGTTTGTCCCTGTCGCCCGATCCAAGGCATCGGACCCGGACAAGCAGGTAGAGGAAGCCTCCCAGTCGATTGCTCAGGTGATGGAGGACCGGCGAAGCCAGCCGCTCTACCTGCCGACCGATGGGATGGCGATCCACGGCATAGCAACGGTGCGGCTGCTTCAGCGTCGCGCGTCGCTGACCCCGGTCGAAGGTGGTAGCCGGATCTTTATAGTAGGCGAGGCCGACCGGCTGGTGCCGCAGGAGTCGAGTCCCGAGGCGGCCAATGCCCTCCTCAAGCTGCTGGAGGAGCCGCCGTCCGGAAGTCTGTGCATCCTGACCACGGTTGACCCTGGGCTGATATTGCCCACAGTGCGGTCTCGGTCGGTGCTGGTGCGGCTGGGCCGGCTGAGTGATGACGAGGTGCGGACTTTTCTGGAAACTCACCTCCGCCCGGTTCCGTCGCCAGAGGAACTCCGGCAACGCGTCGCCTCGGCGGATGGGGCAATCGGAAGAGCCCTTGCCCGGGGTGACGAGGCGGGAAAGGCCCAGCAGGCCGCCCGGCAATTGCTCGAAGCAGTCCTGGCCGGTTCCGGGCCGTCGCTGGAGCAGGCCCTGCGGCAGCCGCCCTGGTCGGCGCGGGGTGAGTTCACCGCCATGCTCGATGCACTGGCCGAAACGCTGAGCGAGGCCGCGAGGGAAGCCACGGGACACGAGCCACGCTGGCCGGTGCCCAAGGGTTTGCTGCGGCATGGCGACCCGAATCCTTTGCTCGAGGCCATGAGGTACGTGGCCGACGCACGGGAGGCTGCCTGGGGAAACGTGAACCCGCAGCTTCTGCTGGCGGTCCTGGGCCAGGAGCTGGTGGAGGTTCTGTGAAGCTGAGCCATCTGGACGAGCGGGGTCGCCCCCGCATGGTGGACGTCGGCGCCAAGCCGGAGTCGGAGCGTACCGCAGTGGCAGAGGGTGCGGTTCGGATGTCCGGGGAAGCCTTCGAGGTGGTAGCCGCGCAGGCCGTGGCCAAGGGCGATGTCCTCGCCGTAGCCGAGGTGGCCGGGACGATGGGGGCCAAGCGCACCGGGGAGCTGATTCCACTCTGTCACCCGGTCGGTCTCGATTTCGTCCAGGTAGAGGCACGGTTGGAGCCGGAGCTGCCCGGTGTGCGGGTGACGGCGACAGCAAAGGCCACCGGACCGACCGGGGTAGAGATGGAAGCGCTGACCGCGGTTGCGGTCGCCTGTCTCACAGTGTATGACATGGTCAAAGCAGTAGATCGAGGGATGGTTATCGAGGAGGTTCGTCTGCTGAGCAAGACCGGGGGGACCCGGGGAGATTGGCGCCGCTCCGAGAAGTAGCGGAACGGCCTTCTTAAGAGAAAGGGGTTGGTCTGTGGCGAGACCCATCGATTATGGCGAACGGACACCGTGGACTGCGGAGCGCATTCTGCTTCGGGGCGGTGCTTTGCTGCTTGCCGCCGTCTCTATCGGCGCGCTGGGCGGCTGGAACAAGCGCGTTCGTGCGGACACCGATCACGCCACAGTTGCCGACGAGAGCATCGTCGCGCGCCGGCTGGGAAGCTTGAACGAGCAGCTGGAAGCGGCTCGGGGCGAGGCTCTTGTCGTCAAGCTTCAGCTCGAGCGGGCCAACGCGATCATGGAAAACTCGACTCGTTACCAGATCCCGGCCGATCTGTCAGCCGCGATCTATGATATAGCGCTGAGCGAGGGGATCGATCCGTCGCTCGGTTATCAGCTGGTCAAGATCGAGAGTCAGTTCAACCGCAAGGCCAAAAGCCCCATGAAGGCGTTCGGCTATACCCAGCTTCAGGTGGCTACGGCCAAGTTCTATCAGCCCGGCATCAAGGAAAAGGATCTGTACGACCGGGATACCAGCCTGCGGCTAGGCTTCCGCTTCCTCAACGAGCTGCTGGCGCGATTCAACTACGATGTGCATCTGGCGCTGCTGGCCTACAACCGCGGGCCAGCGCGAGTGGATGAGATTCTGGCGCAGGGGGGCAATCCGGCCAACGGCTACTCGGACGCGGTGTTGAAGGGCTACCGGCCCATCGGCGCGACCACAGTGCGCTAGCGGGCTATCCTGAGCGCGAGGCCGGCCTTCAGGGTCGCGCCATCGCCCAAGCCATTTGCTTTCCTGAGGGCCTGGACCGAAACGCCATAACGTTTCGCCAGGCCCTTCAGCGTCTCTCCCCGCTGGACCACGTGGGTCATCACCCCCGAGCTATCCGGCAGGCCACTCGACGCCGGTGGCGCGTCGGGCGACACGACCCTGAGCCGCTGTCCGATGCGTATCCTCCCCCTGCTGTCGAGTCCATTCCAGCTCTGGAGTTCGCGCTGGGTGACTCCGAATTCATCGGCGATCTCCGAGATGGTCTCACCCCGCTTTACCCGATGGAAGGCGCCGGTGCTGGTGCCTGCGGCTACCACCGGCTCGGACATGCGCCGGGCGACTTTGGTGGACGGCACCCCCCCGGTCGGGACCACGACCCGCTGCCCGATCTTCATCCGGCGGGTCTTGAGCTTGGGGTTCGCCGCCATGAGCATCGTCTGGCTCACCCGATAGCGTTGCGCAATTCCGCTCAGAGTCTCGCCCCGGGACACGAAGTGTTCGATGAAGGTCACCCTTCGACGCGCGGGCAGCTCAGCATAGGCGGCCAGGGTCGCCGGTCCCCGGCCCAGCGGCAAGCGGATCAGGGAGCGAGATCCCGGCGGGGTCGCCAGCCGGAGATACTGCGGGTTGAGCTCCCGGATGGCGGTGACGCTGGTATCGGCCAACCGGGCGATGACGTCGAGCCCGGTCATGTCCGGCACCACGATAGAGTCGTAGGCAGCAGGCTCCGCCGGCTCAACCCGGAAACCATAGCGCCTCGGCTGCTTGGCGATGAGCGCCGCGGCGATGAGCTTGGGTACGTAGTCCTTGGTCTCCCGGCGGAGAAGCTTGGTGTCGTACAGGCGGAAGAAGGTGGCGTCGGAGCGAGTGGGATCGCTCTCTTCATCAGGCAGCCGGATCAGCCCGCGGGACACCTTCCCCGAGCCCGCGTTGTAGGCCGCAGCCGCGAGGTAGAGGGAGCCGAATCTCCGGTTCAGATCGCTGAGGTGACGCACCGCGGCATCGGTCGCCTTGTACGGATCGCGCCGCTCGTCGACCCAGGAGTCCACTCGAAGGCCATAGAGCTTGGCAGTGCCCTTCATGAACTGCCACATCCCTGCGGCTTTGGCCCGGCTGGTTGCTGCGTTGGAGAAGCCGCTTTCTATCAGCGCCAGATAGACCATGTCCCCCGGCAAGCTCGCCCGCTGGAGCCGCTCCCGGATCATCGCTTCGTACCGGGGCATCCGGCTGAGCCAGATCGCCATCCGATCGCGGCCTCGGTCCTGGAAGAAATCGAGGTAGTACTGCACCCGGTTGTGACTGTTGTAGGTAGCGACGTCGATGTCCCAGGTTACCGCGTCAGTCAGTGCCTTGGCGCCGCCGGGGACCGATTCCGGCTGCTCGTCCGGGCTCGCGTCTCCGGCCTCGTCACTGGCCGGATGTGCGTCGGCCAATTCCTCCAGTACCGCCTCGTCCGCTGCCGAGTCCGCGGCCTGCCGTCGCTCCGCATCGAAATCGGCGGCGAGCAGCGCGGAGTCGATGCCGGGAGCCGGTGGAAGATCCGAAATGCTGGTGGGCGAGTTCCCCGTTAATGGAGAGCTCTGCATCAACGGCGAGACGGGCGAACTAGATGACCGTCCGCTGCAGGCGAAGAGAACGGAGAGAGCGAGTATGGCGGCACATCGGCGCATGCAGAACTCCTTGATGCGGACCCTTCAAATCGGGCTGGCGCATCTTCGGAAAACGTTCGGTCGGGGCGGAAATGACCACCCTTGTGTCACGTGCAAACCGCGGGACCAAAGGCGAACTGAGGCAAGCCTGCGAACGGTGGATGAAGTGCATCCCGTTGCGCAGGGTGGCAGTGAAGACCGCCTTGTTGCTAACGCATGAACAGGCGGTTTCCGAGGATCCGGTTCGTCGCGTTCAAGACGGCGAGCGCGGCTGCCCGAGGAGTGTCGTTGTCGGTCAGATAGGACCCGACCACCCGACTGCCGCCTGCATCACCCGCCACCGCGAGGGAGACGATGACTACGGTGGCGTCGAACGCGCGCACCGCTTTGACCCCCAGCAGCTCAAAGGTCAGTCCGCCCTGCACCGCCTGGCCCAGCGCGACCACGCAAGCCTGCGCGGAGCAACGCAGCTCACCCGATTGGGAGGCGAGTCCCTCGCCCTCACCGGTGAATTGTTCCGAGTCGCGCCACGTCAGGCCGACCCGCGCCCGGCAACGCCCGTTGGGCAGCCGGTCGAGCGTGAACTCCGCAAAGCGAAGCCGCTCGGGAAGCGGGGTTGACGATGACATGGCCGTCCTTGGGGCGGGCCCGATTTCAGGGAAAGACACACGAGGTGGCAGGGCAAAGCCCATGCCAGTCAGCCGAGTTGCTCCGCGAGGAGGGCTACGAGATCGCGATCGGAGAGACGCTCGGCGCGCGCGAACAGCGCGGCCTTGGAGGAGGAAGCGAGGGGATACCCTGCCCAGATCGAGCGCTGACCGGGATCGGCTCCACGAAAAGAGAACACCAAATTCCATCCCGGTGAGTTCGGCCGACGCTCCGCCGCAATCGACACGTTCCAGCGCTGGCCGGCGTGCTCGAGCACTCGCCAAGCCATCAGTTCAACAGTCCTTCGGCCCGCGCGTCATCGGCGGTCTCGACCTCACGCAGCGTTGGAAGCTCGTGCCACGTGGCGCTGATCCGAGTGAGCCGCGTGCGGGTTTCGGTCAGCACCCGATTGCTCCCCCACGGTATGGCGGTGAATACATCGGGCAACGGTGTGCGGCCCCCGATCAGATAATAAGCTCCGCCGTGGGAGGGCCCGATCACGAGCCCCGCTCGCTCCAATCCGGCGCACGCATCGCGCAGGACCGCGCTGCTGAGCGCGGGACAGCCGGCACCGAGCGCGATCCAGGGATGGCCCCGAGGCACCACGCCCGCGGCAGCCGCGAGCCGGACGCCATAGTCACCCTCGACTTGAGGCCGGAGCTCCCAGGAGGTGCCCAGCCAGTACTCCATCTCCGGACCCGCGTCGGAAGGAGCAAACCAGACGATGGCCTGAAGACCCGCGGCGCGCACCGCAGTGAGTGTGCGCGCCGCCATCACCCGGTAGAGCCTGAGCGCGTGGCGTTCACCGATTTCCTCGGCGAGCCTTGGCTTCACCATGCCGAGGCGTGGGGCCTCGAGAAATACGGCAAGCGGGGGAGTCATCGGCAGTACCCCGGGTCGCCGTCGGCGATGAGATTTTCCTGCGTTATGGGGAAGGAAGGAGCGTACTCAGCTCCGGACGAACGCCTGAAACCGGGCGCGGAGATCTCGGGTCACCGGGCCTGCTTTGCCGGTGCCGATCAACCGCCCATCCACCTGCCGGATTGCTATCAGCTCGCTTGCGGTACCGGTAAAGAACGCCTCGTCGGCGGTGTAGACGTCGTAGCGGTTGAGGATGGACTCCTGGACGTCATAGCCAGCCTTACCGGCCAGCTCGATGACCACGTCGCGGGTGACGCCTTTCAGAATGCCGGCGTAGGGGGGCGGCGTGCTGAGCCGCCCATGCTTCACCACGAACAGGTTCTGGCCCGAGCCTTCGGCCACTGCACCGGCGCTGTCCAGCATGAGCACTTCATCGGCGCCGGCGTGAATTCCCTCGATCTTGGCCAGGATGTGGGCGAGGTAGTTGAGCGACTTGACCCGGGGCGAGAGGGATTCGCGTTGTGGTATGGGGGTCCCGGCCGTGACCACGCTCAGTCCGGCCTCGTACACCTGCTCCGGCCAGAGCTTGATCGTGTCCACGATGATCAGCACTGAGGGCTTAGGACACTTGCGAGGATCCAGTCCGAGGTCCCCCACTCCACGGGTTACCACGTGCCGGATATAGGCCTCGGTAATGCCGGAGCGGCGCACCGCCTCTTCCGTGACTGAGGCGAGCTCTTCCATGGGCATCGGGATGGTAAGCCAGATGGCCTTGGCCGAGTCGTACAGCCGTTCCAGGTGCTCGGCCAGCCGGAAGATCTTGCCGCCGTACACCCGGATGCCCTCGAAGACGCCGTCGCCATATAACAATCCGTGGTCGTACACCGAGATCATCGCGGTGCTTCGGTCGCACCACCTGCCGTCAAGCCAGATGGTCGGGGTGCCAACTGCCGATGTGGGTGACGGGGCCGTGGGTTTGGTCGAGACGGTCATACTCGGAATGTAAGGAGGCTCTTGGCTGTTGGCTATTGGCTACCAGGCTGGAAACGTCTCCTGTTTCGCGGTCCGCGGGCTGAGAAAAAGAATCGGGATCTTGACGAGCATCAACCTGCTTCTCCACCGCCGCGATGAACTGGGTTTCGCCGGGATATTTCTGCCGCACCGCCGTCAGCAGCCGCTCCAGACCGACGTATCCCTCGCACTCATTGTAGAGATAGTCTGAGGCCAGACCTTAGGGTAGCGGTCGCGAAAGGCATCCCGCAGGCGGCGGTGAGGGGTCAGTGGGCCTCTGCGGGCGGTGCGCTCCTGCCGCGCGGTTTCCGCAAGAGCAGAATGGCCGGCGCGACACAGATAAACGTCAGCAGCAAGAGCATCCAGGCATCGTTATAGCTCAACATCGCCGCCTGTCGCATGGTCTCCTGATCCAGCATGGCCAGGGCTCCCCTCTGCGCGGCGTCCGGCCCATAGCCGTGGCTGAGCAGGTTGGCCGCCAGCATCTTGAGCCGCAGGTCCACCAGCGGATTGCCGGGATAGACGTTAGCCAGGAGGTCCACCCGGTGGACCTGGGTGTGCACCGTCACGTAGGTCGCCAGGATCGCGATCCCGAATGACCCCCCTAGCTGGCGAGAGAGGTTAATCAAGCCTGACGCCTGCTGGGCCTCGCTGGGCTTGAGGCTGGCGTAGGCGACGTTGTTGATCGGCGTGAACAGGAACCCCAGCCCCGCGCCTCGAATGATGAGGGCGAACCGGACGTCGGTCTCCCCGGCATCGGTGGTCAGGTGGCCCAGGTCCCACATGGACACCACGAAGAGAGCCACTCCGATGGCGATCAGAACCCGGGGATCGGCCTTCGGACGGGACCCGTTGAGCAGCAGGCCGCAGATCACGGCAGTGGCCGCAGTGGCAATGCCACCCGGCATCAGCGCCAGGCCGGTCTCAGTCGGAGTGAAATGCAGCAGGCTCTGAGTGAAGAGCGGAAAGATGAACACCCCACCGTAGAGTCCGAACCCCAGCGCCACAAAGAGGAAGATGGAAGCCGCCAGCTCCCGGTTCTTGAGTACCCGGAAGTTGACCACCGGATGTTTGTTGCGGGATGAGAGCTCCCACCAGACCATGATCACCAGACAGACCCCCGACAGAATGGCGAATCGCAGGATCCACTGGTCGGAGAACCAGTCCTTCGAGTTGCCCTCCTCCAGGACCCACTGAAGCGAGCCGATTCCCACGGCGAGGAGCGTGATCCCCAGCCAATCCACCTCGCCCCGCTTGCGCGTCTGATCCGGCGGATCCTTCAGGAACGTGCTCACCAGGAAGGCGGAGATGATTCCGATGGGCACATTGATGAAGAAGCACCAGCTCCAGGAGTAGTTGTCTGTGATCCATCCGCCCAGAGTGGGGCCCAGCGTCGGAGCGACGATAATGCCGAGCAGGAAGATGGCCTGCACCATCCCCTGTTGCTCCCGGGGAAAGATCTGCCGCAGGGTGGCCTGGGCCGTGGAAAGCAGTGCGGCGCCGCCGGCACCTTGGATGATGCGCCACACCACCAGCTCGGTCAGCGAGCTCGATGTGCCGCAGAAGATGGAGGCCAGGATAAAGATGATGATTGAGGCGACGAGATAGCGCTGCCGGCCGATCCGCTCGGTGAGGAACGCCGTCATCGGCAAGACCACGACGTTTGAGAGGATGTATCCGGTGCTCACCCAGCTGATCTCCTGCTGGGTGGCTCCCAGGTTTCCCGCCATCTGGGGCAGCGCCACGTTGATGATGGTGGTGTCGAGCACCTCCATGATCGCCGCGGTGATCAGGCCCAACAGGATGATCCAGCGATAACGGCTGACGAACGCGGCCGCTTCTGCGGCGGCAGCCTGCGCCGGGGTAACCGGCGGCCCGGCCAGGGTGGTAGTGGATGCGGTCACAGAGAAATCCGGAACGCCGCGCGGCTAGTGCGGTGCGGGCTCCGTCCGCAGCAGGCTGAGGACGAGATGGGCCGCGGCTTGGAGCGATACGGTGCCGGTGTTGATCTGGAGGTCGTACTCGCAGGCATCGTTGACGTTACTCTGGTAATACCGCTGCAGGTACTGCTGCCGGTCGCCATCCTTGCGCCGGACCTCCGCCGCGGCGCGTTGGGATGACACCCCGGTCCGTTGCGCCACCCGCTTGACCCGGACATCGAAGGGGGCGGCCACGCAGATCCGGAGGACGTCGGGCCGGTCGCGGAAGAGACAGTTGCCACCATGCCCCACCACGATGAGAGGAGGGTTCTGGGCGGCCTCCAACAACACCTCGCGCGCAGCGGCCGCCACGCAGTCGGGGTCTGTGGCCCAAGGAGCGGAATGCACCCGCGATTCGGGCGCAGTCACCACCGCCATGGCCGCCAGCCGCTCGAGAAAGCTCGGAGCGTGCTCGTCCATGGCCACGACTTCCCCTTCCTCGCAGCTCAGGCGCGCAGCCAGCTGACGGACTAGCTCGTGGTCCACCACCGGCCAGCCGAGTCGCTTGCCCAGCAAAACGCCGAGCTCGCTGCCGCCCGCGCCGTACTCCCGGGAGATGGTAATCAGCTGGATCGGCTGGGGAGATGGCTCAGTGACCATCGTCAGGGGATCAATCATACCCACTGAATATGAATGCCACAGCCCACTCCTGCCACCGGGCGCGGGTCACCGGGAGCTTCCGCCTAGCAGCATATAGACTCCCAAGCCCAGAAGCAGTACAGCTACCACCCGCCGAAACACGGTTTGGCTGAGCCGGCC
Organism: Gemmatimonadales bacterium; assembly: GCA_035997125.1. Classification (GTDB taxonomy): domain Bacteria; phylum Gemmatimonadota; class Gemmatimonadetes; order Gemmatimonadales; family GWC2-71-9; genus CAVVWJ01. The sequence continues at coordinate 7,636 of DASYIX010000065.1, read as the reverse complement.
CAGGATGTGTTGGCCCAGGACCGTTCCTACGACTACCGCGGAGGCTGCGATCAGTAGGTAGGTCCAGCCGCGGGCGATTTCCCGGCCCTGAGTAATGCGGTAGACGGGGAGGCGGGCGGCGTGCACGAAGAGGGCGATGGCCGTCGCCGTCGCAACGAATGACTCCTTAGGCACGTCATAGCCGAGCATCGCGGCGGTCCGAATCCCGCCCTGGTTGCCACCCCCAGTGCTCGGCTCGAGGCGCGGGTCTGAAGCAGCGGTGCCGACCTGGAGCGCCAGGACCGGGGTCAACCGGCTGCCGATGCCGAACCCGCTGACGGCGGCAATGCTGCCCGCCAGAATTCCGGCGCAGCCGAGAGCCAGGAGTGGGAGGAAGTCGGCTTGGGCCGTTGCTGGCGATGGCCCCGCACCATGTAGCAGATTCAAGGGTGACCTCCATTCCAGCCCAACTCGCCGATGCCCTGCTCCAACGATATGTGCTCGAGCGCGAGCTCGGGCACGGCGGCATGGCCATCGTCTACCTGGCGCGCGATCTCAAGCACGACCGGCCGGTCGCGCTCAAGGTCCTGCACCCGTATCTCGCCGCAAGCCTGGGCCCTGACCGCTTCCTCCAGGAAATACGGCTGGCGGCGCGGCTGCAACATCCCCATGTGCTCACCGTCTTCGACTCGGGCGAGAGCGGCGGCCACCTCTGGTTCACCATGCCGTACGTTGAGGGCGAAAGTCTTCGCCAACGCCTCCAGCGAGAGGGGTCGCTCCGGCTGCACGATGCGCTCCGGATCGGGCGCGAAGCCGGCGAGGCGCTGCAATACGCCCACGATCACGGGGTGGTGCACCGCGACGTCAAGCCCGAGAACATCCTGCTGACCAAGGACGGCAACACGCTGGTCGCCGACTTCGGCATTGCCCGCCGGCTGGATAGCCCGGCGACATCCAACCTGACCGCGACGGGCATGGTGGTCGGCACGCCGAGCTACATGAGCCCGGAGCAGGCCTCAGGCGAGCCCGAGATCGATGGCCGGAGTGATGTGTACTCACTCGGCTGCGTGGTCTACGAGATGCTCGCTGGATCGCCCCCGTTCACCGGGCCGACGATCCATGCGATCATCGCCAAGCACCTCAGCCAGGCGGCACCACCGGTGATCACCCCGGGCGGCGTTCCGCCGGGCATTTCGCGGGCGATCGCGCGGGCCCTGGCCAAGTCTCCGGCCGAACGATTCCCCACCGCCGCCGATTTCGTGAGCGCCCTCGAGGGCAGTGGGGTTGTCGAGCGACGTTCTCCTCTCCGAGTTGCCCTCCTCGCGCTCGGCGCTCTCGTCATCGTCGCCGGTGCGGTTGTTGCCGGACGGCGAATGGGCCAGAGCCCTGGGGGAACCTCCGGATCGGTCGTCCCTGGGCGGGAGCGGAAACTCTCCCAGCTGACCGTTGCCGGCGGAGTGGAGCAGTGGCCGACGTGGTCACCCGATGGAACCCGCCTGGTGTACGCCGGGGAGGCCGGTGGATTCCGCCAGCTCTTTGTCCGCACCCTCGCCACCGGGGACGAGCGCCGGCTGACCCACAGCAGACATGACGACATCCAGCCGGCCTGGTCACCCGACGGTCAGGGCCTTGCGTTCGTCCGGGCCAACACCGCGGATGGCAAGCTCGAGCCGAGCGACATCAACGGATGGTATTTCGAGGGCGGGGACATCTGGAATCTCGATCTCGCCTCTGGAAAGGAGACCAAGCTGGTGGATGACGCGTTCGGACCGGCCTGGTCACCGGACGGAGGCCGGCTGGCTTTTGACGCGCGCTGGGGCGGACCTCGGCGGATCTGGATCGCCGACGCCCGGGGACGGAACGCCCGGCAGATCACCACCGACTCCAACGACGCCGTGGTGCACGCGGGAGCGCGCTGGTCGCCGGACGGAACCCGGCTCGTCTTTCGCAGGATCGAGAAGACCAAGTCGGACATCGCGGTGGCCGACCCCGCCTCGGCATCGGTGGTTCGGCTGACCGACGACATCGTGACCGACATGGACCCTGCGTGGGCCCCGGACGGACGGAGCGTCTACTTCGCTTCGGCCCGCGGCGGAGGGCTCAATCTGTGGCGGGTGCCGGTGGCTGCCGGCCATGCCGCCGGACCGGCCCAGCAGCTCACCACCGGCGCCGGCGATGACGTGCAACCGACGCCCTCTCCCAAGGGCGACCGGATTGCGTTTGCGGTACTGGGGATCAACTCCGACATCTGGCGGCTGCCGGTTTCGCCCCAGACCGGACGAGTCACCGGATCGCCAGAAGTGGTAGTGGGAACGACTCGGGTGGAGAGCCGGGGAGCCTGGTCGCCGGACGGCAGCGCGATCGCGTTCAACAGCGACCGCCGGGGCGACATGAACCTCTGGATCCGGACCCTGGCAGACGGATCTGAACGACAGGTCACCCATGGCCCCGGGGGAGACTACCAGCCCAACTGGTCGCGCGATGCCCGAACTCTCGTCTTCTTCTCCTCCCGCTCGGGCAACGCCGACATCTGGGCGGTGCGGCTGGGCGATGGCAAGCTCACCCGACTTACCGATGATCCCAGCACCGACACCAATCCCTTCTACTCACCGAATGGCCGGCAGATCGCGTATTTGTCCGAGCGGGAGGGTCGCTCCGAGGTGTGGGTGATGAATGCCGACGGGTCGGGGCAACGCAGATTGTACGATGGCGCGGCCGGGGGCCACTTTCTGCGCTGGACCAGAGACGGCTCCGCTGTAGTGTTCAGGGCGGAGAGCGGGGTGCAGACTCAGGTCATGACGGTTCGGCTATCTGACGGTACCGCGACCAAGCTGCCGGCCATCTCGAGCGGGGCGCACATGTCGTTGTCGCCGGATGGATCGCTGATCATGGACGTGCGGGGCCACAAGTCGCTCTGGGTGCACCCACTGGATGACCGCCCCGCATATCAGGTCTTCGAGTTCTCCGATCCGGACGTGCGGATCGACTACCCGGTGTGGTCGCCGGACGGAAAGTGGATTCTGTTCGACCGGGCCGCGCCGCGGAGTGGTGATGTCTGGATGCTGGAGGGAGTGCGATAGGAACGATGCCGAGGCGCATTCACCGGCGGAGCGACGCTGATCCGACCGAGGGGCTGGAGAAATATGGCGACACGAAATTCGCCGACCCGGTGAACAAGAAGTATCCCATCGATACCCCTGGCCGAATCAAGGCGGCGTGGGCTTACATCCATCAGCCGCGGAATTCGGCCAAATACACCGCAGCCGAAGCCCGCACCATCAAGAGCCGCATCCGCAAGGCGGCGAAGGAGCGAAGGATGGCGCTGCCGGACCCGGACGAGTTCATGGAGCTCATGAAACGGGTCCGGCGGACCTCGTAGCAGTCTCTTCAGAAACCGTAGAGCTCGGAATATTTGGCCCGCAGCGCCCGCACCAAAGGACGGTGGCTGGGTGGCGAGCCGGTCACCGATTCGATCAGCTTGGCCGAAGGCAACCCCCCGCCCGCCAGATAGACCCGCTTCGCGAGCCAGCGAACCAGTTCCCCAAACTCACCTCGGGCAAACTGGGCGTCTAAGTCCCCCAGGTCTGCCTCGGCCTGGGCGAACAGCTGGGCCGCAAAGACATCGCCCAGGGTATAGGTGGGGAAGTATCCGATCAGGCCGTCGGCCCAGTGGCTGTCTTGCAGGCATCCCTCCCGGTCGTTCAGCGGCACCACCCCGAGATACTGGCGGTAGGCCGCATTCCAGGCCTCGGGCAGGTCCTCGGTCTTCAAGTCCCCGCCGATCAACGCGCGTTCAAGCTCGAAGCGCACCAACGTGTGAAGGTTGTAGGTGACCTCGTCGGCATTGACCCGGATGAGCGAGGGTTTGACCTGGTTGAGCGCGAGGTGAAACTGGTCTAGACCCACTCTCCCTAGGGCGGCGGGAAACAGCTCGCGAGCTTGAGGGTAAAAGTGCTGCCAAAACCCCTTGCTCCGCCCCACGCGGTTCTCCCACAGCCTGGCCTGCGCCTCGTCCATTCCCACCGACGGCGGCTCGCCCATGGGTGTGCCGTAGTGCCGGGCGTCGAGCCCCTGCTCGTACAGTGCATGGCCGGCCTCGTGCAGCACGGTCAGCACGCCCCCGGCAAAGTCACGGGGGGCGAACCGAAGGATGATGCGACAGTCGCCAGGCCCGATCCCAGTACAGAAGGGATGGACGCCGAGATCGAAGCGGCCTCGGGTGACGTCAAAGCCGACCGCGGCCGCTACCGTCTCGCTGAAGCGTCGCTGCCGCTCGACCGGAAAGGTGCCTCCGGCATGGATCCGCGGCCGGCGTCTTGCCTCAGCGATCTCGGCCGCCAACGGAACCAGCTCCTTGCCCAAGGCGGCGAACAGCCGACCCACGATCTGGCTGGTCATGCCCGGCTCATGGTCTTCAATGAGCGCGTCGTAGGGCTCCCCGGCGTACCCCACGCACTCCGCCTCCGCCCGCTTGAGCTCGACGATCTTCTTCAACCACGGCCGAAACGTGCCATACTCGGCCTCGGCCCGCGCCTTGGCCCACGCCTTCTGCGCCAGCGCGGTGGTGCGGGCGACATCTTCCACCAGGCGCCGTGGAAGACGGAGGTAGCGGTCGTATTCCCGCCTGATCTCCCTGACGTTCACGGTCTCGGGTGAGTGGCGGTCGGCCAACAGCTCGGATCCCTCCAGCTCAGCCAGGAGGGTGCCGATTCGCGGGTGGGTGCCGCGCTCGTGGAGCAGTCCGGCTAACAAAGCCAACTGCTCGCTCCGGTTCTCGACTCCGCCCGGCGGCATGTAGGTCTCCTCGTCCCACTCGAGGAGCGCTTCGCAAGAGGTAAGGAGGGCTTCCTCGCGTACCCGGCGCAGTAACTCCTCGTAGGCTTGGTAGGCTCGCATGGTCTCCGGTATTCGGGGGGTCTCGGGCCGAGCGGCGTTGCGCCGGCTGGTCCCAGGGATAACATACACTTTCACCCTATCACATTCCGAGCCGAGGCCCGAAATGTTGACGCCCGCCGAAGAGCATGGTTTGAGCGGGCTGGCCCTGGCCAGCCGGGTCTACCATGCGCTTTACGGACTGGGTGAGACTCAGATTGCGCGATTAATCCATCAGCTGCACGAGGGCGCCAAGGATCGGCATATGATCTACCTCCATGACGGCGCCATGGAAGCCATCCGGGTACTACCCTGCCCGATCACTATTCTGCCCGATCAGCTCGCCTACATAAAACATGTGACCCTTGCCATTCAGGGCGCCCTCAAGCGGCTGCCCGATTTATACCTGGGTGACGAAGCTGTCAGGGAGATTCTCCGGCTGCCCGAGGCCGAGGAAGCCTGGCTCTACGAGTGCTGGGGCGACAGCCAGAGAAAGCACAACCCGATGTTCGGCCGGCTGGACGCCCTGGTCGATTTCACCAGCCCGATGTGGAAGGAATCGTTCCGCTTCGTGGAGCCCAACCTGACCGGGATCGGTGGGCTGCACATGGTGCCCACCGGCGAGGGGTTGGTGGCCGAGGTGGTAGTGCCGCCCCTGGAGACCCAGGACCCCGGACTCCGCTTCGAGACGGTCACCGACATCCGCGATCTGCTGGCCCGGGAAATCATGGGCCACATGCGCGCTATGGGGACCGGCCGGCAGCTCTGTTTGATCGAGCCGAAGTACGCGGGCGACGGTCCCGATGAGCAAGCCCAGGTGGCCGAGTACCTGCGCCGGCGGCACGGCCTCACCGTCATGCACGCGGATCCGGCCGAGCTGGAGCTGCGTCAGGGCAAGGTCTGGTACGAGGGGAAAGAGGTGGACATCGGATATCGCGATTATAGCGTGAGCGACTTGATCGACCTGCAGGAGGAAGGGGTCGATGTCACGCCGATGCGCGCGCTGCTGCGGGAGAACCGTGCGATCTCCTCCATCGCGGCGGATCTGGACCAGAAGAGCTGTTGGGAAGTCCTCACCGACCCGGTGCTCTCGGAGAAGTACTTCACCGCGGAAGAACACGACCTGTTCCAGCGCCACATCCTCTGGACCCGGGTTCTCTCGGATCGGAGAACCGTGTTACCGGATGGGCGGGAGGGGGCGCTGTTGGACCATGTGTGCTCGCACTACGACACCCTGGTCCTGAAACCCAACCGCAGCTATGGGGGAGAGGGGATCATCCTCGGCTGCTCAGTGAGCCGGGCGGAGTGGGACGCGGCGATCGAGGCGGCACTAGCCGATTCGGATCGTTGGGTGGTGCAGCAGCTGGCGAGCATCCCGGTGCGCGAGTTCCCGGTGATGACGCCCGAGGGCCGGGTTCACGCCGAGCCGTTCTACACGGTGATGGGTTTCGCGGCGAGTGAGCACGGCATGGCGATACTGGCGCGGGCGTCACAGAAACAGGTGGTGAATGTAGCTCAGCGCGGGGGGCTGGCCGCCGTGATGGTGAGTCGTTCGGTACCGGAGATCGGCTCCACGACGTAAGTAACCGAACTTTTACTCGACGGACTTCCAGCGAGCTGGACGGTCCGTCTACTCTGTCTTGAAGCGATACCCAACGCCCGGTTCAGTGAGCAGAAGGCGAGGGCGGGCCGGATCGGGCTCGATCTTCTGCCGCAGCTGCATCACGTAGATGCGCAGGTAGTGGTTCTGGGTGATAAAATTGCTGCCCCAGACCTCCTGGAGTAGCTGCCGGTGGGTGAGGAGCTTCCCGGCGTGGCGCACCAGCGCAGCCAGCAACTTGTACTCTGTGGGCGTGAGATGGATCTCCTCGCCCGCCAGGAAAACCTGCCGCTGTGCCAGGTCGACTTTCAGCCCGCCCACCTCGAGTACCGGGTCCGCGACGTCCCCTGGCCCCAGGGAAGTATGTCGTAACGCCACCCGGATCCGGGCGAGCAACTCTTCCACGCCGAATGGCTTGGTGAGATAGTCATCCGCGCCCAAGTCGAGTGCCGCAACCTTATCCTGCTCCCGGCCGCGAGCCGAGAGCACGATGATTGGGGTGCGGGTCCACTCCCTGAGCTGGCGGGTTACCTCCAGGCCGTCAGTATCGGGCAGCCCGAGATCGAGCAGGATCACATCTGGATTTCTGCCCGCGGCCTGGGCAAGGCCCTCCTTTGCGGTGGCGGCCTCGACCAGACGGTAGTCATGGCCGCCAAGCGCGGCGCGCAGGAATCGCCGCATCTGGGTCTCGTCCTCGATCAGGAGGATGAGGGGGGCCGGACGGTCCACGCGCTGCCGACCTCGATTTCTTGACCTTCGGGGATGGCTTCTTCGGGGACGAGCTCGGGTGGCGTGCCGGTGATCGGCAAGGAGAGACGAAAAACCGCCCCGCCCCCGGGGCGGTTCTCGGCCCAGATTTTCCCGCCGTGCGCGGTCACGATCCCCCGGCAGATAGTCAGGCCCAGACCGATCCCGCCGGTTCCGGCACCACCCCGATAAAACTTTTGGAAGATGGTCTCCTCCTGGCCGGGTGGAAGCCCGGGTCCCCGGTCGGCGACGTAGGCGATCACCTCACCAGTCCCCGCTTCGGCGCCGACGTCGATGGGTGTTCCCGCAGGCGTGTGTTTGGCCGCGTTCTCCAGCAGATTGACGAAGACCTGCTCCAGCAGGATCTCATCGACCGCCACCAGCGGCAAGTCGCGGGGGAAGCTGGTCGCGACGGGATGGTGGCGGAGCTGCTGATCA
>DASYIX010000064.1:0-11537 GCA_035997125.1 Gemmatimonadales bacterium | reverse complement strand
GGAGTCATCGAGCGCGCCCTGGGTGATCACGGTTTTCTGACCCGCCGGGAGCTGGGCGCCGAGCTCGGGCGCGCGGGCTTACCGGCAGGAACCATCCACCTGGCACACATCGCGATGTACGCCGAGCTCGAGGGGGTGATCTGCAGCGGCCCCCGGCGGGGCAAGCAGTCCACCTACGCCCTGCTGGCAGATCGTGCTCCGGCCGCCCGACGGCTGCAGCGGGACGAGGCGCTGGCCGAGCTGACTCGCCGGTACCTCCGGAGCCATGGGCCGGCAACTATTCGCGACTTCGTCTGGTGGTCGGGACTCAAGACCGCCGACGCCAGACGTGGGCTGGAGATGAACCGGGCCCGGCCCTGGGAGCTGGACGGCTTGAGGTACTGGACCCTGGGCCGCGACTCGGGCAGCATTCCGCGACCCAAGACCATCATTCATCTCTTACCGATCTACGACGAATATCTCGTCGCCTACCGGGATCATCGGGTGGTGCCCCGGCCGGCATACGCAATCGGGAACTTTCTGCATGCGCTGGTGATCCGCGGGCAGGTCGCGGGCACGTGGCGAACCATCCCGGGCGACCAGGGATTGGTGGTGGATGTACGGACGCTGAGGCGGGTCACGCTGGTCGAGCGGCGGGCCCTGGGCCAGGCGGTGACGCGCTACCGACGCTTTCTCGGCGTTCCGGTGTCGTTGTCCGTCACCTGACCTGGCAAGTACATTGCTCCGCCGCATCGTTCCATCTCAACTCAATTGAGCCGGCATGCCCCCTTCGGTGCTGATTCGTCCCATCCGGCAGGATGATTTCACAGCTTGGAAACCGCTCTGGGACGGATACAATGCTTTCTACGGCCGGAGCGCCGCGACCGCGCTCCCGTCCAAGGTGACCGAGGCCACGTGGCAGCGGTTCTTCGACCCAGCGGAGCCGGTCTTCGCGCTGGTGGCGGAAACCGAGGGCAGGCTGGTAGGCCTCACTCACTATCTCTTCCATCGGAGCACCACGAGTATCGAGCTGACCTGCTACCTGCAGGACCTGTTCACCGCACCCACGGAGCGGGGTAGGGGCATCGGCAGAGCGCTGATCGAGGGCGTCTACGAGCAGGCCCGGCGCGCCGGTCTCACTGAGGTCTATTGGCAGACGCACGCCTCCAACGAGGCCGGTCGTCTTCTCTATGACAAGGTCGCAGCGCATCTGGGATTCATCGTGTACAGCAAGGACCTATGACTCGTGAACCCGGGGGTTGTCCACGCTGGGTTCAGCGTTGGGTGATGTCCTCGCTCAGTATCGGCTTGAGGTCGATGATCGGTGTCCCATTCAATGCCTCCAGCCGGCGCACCCGCACTCGCCGGCCGTCCACGGCGGTGATCTCCACCCGGTGCAGGCCAATGGGGTTCGGGCGATGAGGAGACCGAGTACTGAAGACGCCCTCCTCCGGTCGGGACGCGTCCCCCCGCGGGTGCACGCTCAACACGTCGCGCGAAGCGCGATCCAGCCAGGTGAGAAGGAAGACTTCGTCGCCGGGGTGGATGCTTCGCAGACCCTCGAGCACCTCCGGCTCGAAGACGAGCCAGGCCTCAGGGGCGCCTTCGTCGGCTTGCCGGGGAGCCGATGCGAGATCAGTCAGCCTGGACTCGACCCTGCCGATGGCCTTCAGTTCGAACGTCACGTTGGTCTCCCGAGTCGCGTAGGAGCTCGCAGCTCCCGCGGTGACTTGCCCAGCACCCGCACGAACGCTCGGCGCATCCCGTCCACGCTGCCGAACCCGACCGCCCGCGCAATCTGCCGCAGCCCATTCGGCGATGACTGAAGCAGCCGGCGTGCGGCCTCTACCCGGAGGTGGAGCACGTACTTCGCCGGCGTAGTTCCCACGTCGGCAGCGAACACCCGCCCGAAATTGCGGACACTCATCGACACCCGGTCGGCCAGCGCGGACGCCGAGAGATCCCGCCGGCTGAGGTTGTCCGCGATCCACACCTGGAGCTCCTGAATCGGCTGCATCTCGCCCGCCTGCGCGGCGAGGGTGATGCTGAGTTGGGTCTGGCCCGCCGGCCGCCGGAGGAAGAGCACCAGCTCCCGGGCCGCCTCGACCGCGATGGCGCTGCCGCAGTCCTCCGCTACCCAGGCGAGCGCGAGGTCGATGCCGGCCGAGAAACCGCTCGAGGTGTAGATGTTTCCCGCCTGCACCCAGATCGGGTTGGGATCCACCTGCAGCCCGGGAAACCGGTGGGCCAATTCGTGGGCGTACTTCCAGTGCACTGTCGCTCGCTGGTTGGTCAGCACCCCGGCGTGGGCGAGAATGAAGGCCGAGATGCAGACCGCGCCCACTCGGCGGCAGGTGGGCACGGTGCGCTGGAGCCACGCCGCCAGCTCGTCATCTCGCCGGTTCCGGGTCCTCACGCCGCTTACCACTAACAGCGAATCGATCTCGCCCCGGAGGTCCTGGTAGTACGCCTGGGCGACGATGGAGAGTCCGCTCTCGCCGGCGATCACCCGATCCCGAGTCCGGGAGACCACGCAGATCTCGTAGGGCGTGCCGCCCCGGCCCATCAGCCGGGTCGCGGTGCTCAGCACCTGCACCGGCCCGACCAGGTCCAGCTCCTCGATCGGCGGGACTGCCAGCACTACGACGCGGCGGGACTTGGGCATGGCACCAATATGCGGCGTCGAATGTGACTCCCTCAACACGTTGGCCGAAACCGGCGGCAAATCGTCCGATTCTTCTACCGGCACCCCGATATAGTGGTCGGGAGTCGGGAGTCGGGAGCCGGGAGTCGGGAGTTACGAGACACGAGTCGAGGCGGATCATGGGGCATCGTTGGCTTGCGCTCATAGGTGTTGTGCTGCCCAGCGTCCTTGGTGCCCAGACTGGCCGGGGTCCTTTCGCCCGCATCGCGGTCCTGCGTCCGCATGACGGCCAGACGGTCGAGTTCGAAGCTGGATACCTCCGCCATCTCGCCTGGCATCAGGGCGCCAAGGATCCCTGGACCTGGTATGGCTGGAGCATCTGGGCCGGCGATCGCTACCGCTGGTTCGTCTACGCCACGTTTGGTCATTCCGCCACCAGCCTGGACAGCGCCGTGACCCCGGCGGACGACGAGCGGGACAACGTGATGAACGTGGCACCCCACGTCGAGTGGGTGACCAACGGGCTCTACGAATTCCTGCCCGGTCTCTCGCGGGGCACGGGTGAGCCGCAACCGACGCCTCGGCTCGAGTTCACGACCGTAGACCTGGTGCCCGGAGCGGCCAAGGCGTTCGAGGCGGCGCTCCTCACGGGGCAGTCGAGGCTTTCTGGCGAGACGCTCTGGTATCGGCTGGTGGCGGGCGGACCCAGTCCGCGGTATGTCCGGCTGCGGCCCCAGCCCGGTCTCTCCGCGATTCTCGAGGGAAGGAGTGGACAGGAGCTGCCTCACGCCGCCACCCGCCTGATCGCCAGGACCACGGTTGAGATCTGGACCCTGCGACTCACGATGAGCCTCGGCCTTGGGGCGAAGTGACCATGGCCGGAGCAACTGCCTCCTTTCCCGACGTCCTTTCGCTGGCGAGGTTTGGCTTGACTGTAGCGAAGGGGACTGCCATGCAACTGCTCGGAGAGCTCGAAAGGACCCGAGATGAGACGCTCGGGTACTGCTCGCTAGACCAGCGCGACCTCGAGCGCACCTACGCGCCGGGCAAGTGGTCCGTCCGCTTTGTCCTCCATCACATCTTTGACAGCGAGACGATTCTCTTCGATCGCATCTGCCGAGTGCTGAGCGAGCCTCGTCCGGTGCTGTGGGTGTTCGATCCGGACGATTGGGCCACAGGCCTCGACTATGCTCAGCGGCCGCTCGCCCTCTCGGCGCGGGTGTATGAATCGGCTCGCAACGCCATCATCTATTACGCCGGCACGTCCTACGAACAGCAGGGTCATCTCGAGTGGGTGCACAGCGTGATGGGGGTGCGGACGCTGAAGGACGAATTCGACAAGGTCGCCTCTCACAATGAACATCACTTGAGTCAAATCCGATTCGCGCTGCAGTCAGGGTCTTAGCGTCCCGGAGTCAGCAGAACCCGGATGGCGTGATCGCTCACGTCGGTCACGGCCACATCGGCCCGCCCATTGCCGTCGAAGTCCGCCAAGGCGAGGTATGCCGGCGCCGGACCGGCCGGTAAGCTCACGGGCCCATCGAACGTCCCGTCACCCCGACCATGCAACAGGGAGAGCGTCCCGTGATCGAGGTTGGAGGCGACGGCGTCCAGCTTGCCGTCTCCGTTCACGTCACCCAACGCCACATCAATCGGCGAGGGAAGCTGAAGGACGGTCGGATCCGTGAATCCCGACGCCGTACCGAGCCGCACGACGAGTTGGTTGCTGAGACTGTAACACGCGATCACGAGGTCGTCCCGCCCGTCGGCGTTCAGGTCTCCCGCCACGATAGCGATGGTGCCGTCGGTACGGTCGGACGTGGGTGAGGTGGTGGGGAGGGTTACCGGCGGCTGGAACCCGCCCGTGCCCAGTCCGTGAAACACCAGTACCGCTGCCCGAATGTCGCCGACCGCGACCGCCACATCCGTCTTGCCATCCCCATCGAAGTCACCCGCGGCGACCCCCATGGCCGTGAAGTAGATGGTCCCCATCTCCACCACCTGGTGCAGCTCGCCGGTGGCCGAGCCGAGGTACGTGGTGACGTACACTGGGGCGCCGGAGCCGTCATGGATGGCGACGACGTCGTCGAACGCGTCCCCGTTGAGGTCGGCAACAAGGAGGTGACCTCCATGATTCCGGAGCGGATATGTCACGGCTGGTCCGAAGCTGCCGCCACCCAGGCCGAGCCGCAGGTTGAACTGGTTGTCGTGGCCGATCACCAACAGGTCCGGGACGCCATCGCCGTTCACATCCCCGGCCGTCGCGTGCATCGCGTCATTTCCCGCCGGGAAGGGGGCCGCATCCCCGAAGCGGCCGGTACCGTCGCCAGGCAGGACCCGGATGGAGGCGTCGCTCCGCGCCACCGTGATGAGGTCCCGGTGAGCATCACCCACCACGTCCAGCGCGGCCAGCTTGGCCAGGCGGGTGGCGCCGACGGTATAGACCGCCGCCAGCTGCGGCTCGGGGTCCGGCGCCGGAGCGGTGCTATCGCCGGCGCAGGCCAACACTGCGAGCGCCAAACCGGCACTCCAAAAAGCGCTACGCTTCACCGAGAGACTCAGCCTCGACGCCGCACGAGTGCGCCGGGGGGAAGGCCGAAGGCCCGCTTGAACAGGCGGGTGAAGTGAGCCTGGTCCGCGAAGCCGGTGCGTTGCGCCACCTCCGCCAGCCGCGCACCCGGTAGCTCCAGTAGCCGCCGCGCATGCTCCAGACGCTGCGACAACAGGTACTGATGCGGCGCCCGGCCCATCGTCTCCTTGAACGCGCGGGCGAAGTGCGCCGGGGAAAGGCCGACCTCGCGCGCCAGCGCGTCCACCGTCAGGCGGCCATCCAGCCGGGCGGCGATCATTTCCAGGGTGCGGCGTCTCACCCCCGGGGAGAGCACGCCCCGCGCGCGCTCGGGACGGGGTTGCGCGATGCCCGCATGGCTGACGAGCAGGTGCCCCAGTCCGGCGGTCGCGGCCTCGACGAAGGCGAGTCCATGCGGGTTCCTTCCTGCCGCCTCCGCCACCAGCGATTTCATCAGATGGACAATCTGGGGAGTCCTGATCGCGTACATCCGGCGCAGCTGCACCGGCGCCACGTCGACCGGTGAAGGGCCGAGCAGCCGGGCGAGATGCACCGGGTCGATGGACATGCGGACGTAGCACAGGGTGCTGGTGACCCGGAGCGTGAGCGGCTCGGCGGCAGCGGAGACCCAGATACTCTGCGGCGGCATGGTGAACTGCTTGAATCCGTACGGCTCCTTCACCTCCAGCGTGAGTGGCCGGCTGTCGATGTTGAGCGAGATAAAGTGCTGATTCAGCAGCACGTCATCGGCCGCCGAGACGTCGTTCTTCCCGACCTCCAGCAGCACGCCGGGCCAGTCCAGCGCCTGGCTGGTGATCACCGGGGGGGAGCCGGCCCGCCGGGTGACCCGGCCCTGGCTGACGATCGCCTCCGGCAGCACGCTCTGCGCCGGGACCGGGGCCCGCTCCTGACTCCCCGGAGTATCCGCCTCCCAGGTCGGGAGCTCGACTGCGACACATTGTCCCATTGGCACGCGCTCGCTCCTCTCAACAGGATCACATATAGGAGCGGAGCAGGATCGTTCAACCCGCCGCGCTCGGTCTGATCAAGACCGGTTGGTACTCAGACCCCCATATAACGTGACCAAGGACCGAAAGGTTACGGCGATCAGCCCGACCGCCGAATCATCCTCTACGCTGGAGACTGCTATGCTGAACCGCACCATGCGAATACCCCTCGCCGCGCTGGCCACCGCACTGCTCGCCTATGGCTGCGGCTCGGGCAATGGCGGCGGCGTCACCTCGCCGACGCCCCCGAGCAACACCGTCGCGGCCACGCCGGCGCTCGCGTTCGCGCCGGCCTCGCTCACCGTCAACACGGGCGACGCGGTGACGTTCGCCTTCGGCTCCGTGGCGCACAACGTCTTCTTCGATGCCCGGGCCGGCGTGCCGGGTGACATCCAGGGCAACAACGCCAATGTCTCGATCGCCCGCACGTTCACGACGGCCGGCACGTACTCGTACACCTGCCACATCCATCCGTCGATGCACGGAACGGTGGTGGTCCAATGAGCCGCGCGCGCGTCCCGAGGATGTGATCTGCCGGGCAATCGTTGCCTGAGTCCTCGCGTGAGTGCCGATGGCCGCGGCCTTCGCGCAGGACTGCCCGTTCCCCTTTGAAACCAAGGACAGTCTCCCACCGTAGACACTCGGCGTGGCTCCCATGTGGTCCTCCTCTCCGGAGCGCACATGACTCACCCGACGAACGCACGGCTCGCTGGCTTCATGTTTCTCTTCTACATCGCGATCGGCATCAGCAGCATGGTCCTGTTCCACCGGGCGACCGGCGGAGCCAAGGAGACCGCCGCGACCCTCGCGAGCCTGGCCCAGCACCCGACGGCTGTGCGGCTGACCGCTCTGCTCGTGCTGCTCACGTTCTTTGTCGCCGTGCTGTTGGCCGTGACGCTGTACGCGCTCACCCGCGACCAGGACTGCGACCTCGCGATGCTGGCCCTGTGCTGCCGGGTCACCGAAGGCGTGATCGCGGCCACTTCGGCCGTACGGACGCTGGGGCTCCTATCGGTCGCGACGGCAAGCATGGCCGCAGCCGCACCGGACGCGGCGGCCGTGCAGGCGCTCGGCGCCCTGCTGCTGCAACAGGGTGACGCCGGCACCCTCATCGCCGCGACCTGCTTCGCGGTGGGCAGCACACTTTACTCCTACCTCTTCCTCCGGGCCCGGAGCATCCCCGTCGCGCTGGCGTGGCTGGGCGTGCTCGCCTCGCTGCTCCTCGTAGTCGCTCTCACCCTCCGGCTGGCCGGTTTCCTCCGCGGACCGGTGAACTACTATGTCTGGATCCCGATGGCTGTCTTCGAGGTCACGCTCGGGTTCTGGCTGCTCATCAAGGGAGTCGCCGCGCCGCGGGAGCGCTGACCCTATGGCTTCTCCTGATCGGGGTGCATGTTCCCAGATGGGTGGAGTAGGCCAGCGCTAGGAGAGAGTCCATGCCGCTACCATGAAGAGCACAATCAGTCTCGAGATCAACCGGCCGCAGGCCCAGGTGGCCGAGCTCTTCAGCAATCCCCGCAACACCACCCGGTGGATGCACGATATCGACCGAATCGAGCCGCTCAACGGGGAGCTGGGGATGCCCGGCTCCAAGTACCGGCTGGTCCCGAAGAAGGGCAGCATGGTGTTTGTCGCGACCGTGCTCGCCCGCGATCTGCCCAATCAAGCCCGGTTGAGTCTCGCCTCACCTACCGTGGACGTCTCGGTCACCGGCACCTTCAAAGTCCTGAGCCCAACGAAAACGTTACTCGTCTCCCAGGAGCTGTTCCGCTTCAAGGGGACCATCAGCACCATATTTGGCTTCCTTGCCCGGTTCGCCATCAGGAAGGCCCACCGCCGGCACATGGAGGCCTTCAAGGCGTTCGCGGAGACATAGATTAGGGACATGGACTCCCTCGGCATGCCCGAGCACGTCACCCTGATGCACCCCGGCGGGCGCGATTCGGCCGGTCCCGGGATCTCGTCGGGCTTCCCGACCGATCTGCTGCGTCAGTCCGCCGGACGCCTCCGCATCCTCGCCCTGTTGTACGCCTTCATCTTCTTCATGGCCGGTATCTTTCCGGCGCTGCTGTTCGATCGGACCCACTTCCTCGCCAGCTTCGTGCAGTGGGGGCCCGGCGTGATCGGGATCGGGGTCGCGCTGCTGGTCGCGGCGGTGATCCGAAGCGACCGGCTTCCCCTGCCCACAGTGATGAACCTCGGCCTGGTCTTCGAGGTCGCCAGCAGCTACGCCATCGCCGCCGCCGAGTTCGGCGATCCGATGGGACTCGAGATGCACGGCGGCTTCCTGGGGCTCTCGTGGGTCGCCGTATGGGTTGTGCTGTTCACGGTGGTGGTCCCCACGACGCCGAGACGGGCGGTGCTGGCTGCCCTGGCGTCGGTCAGCTCGGTCCCGGTCATCATCGGACTCATGATCGCGACCGGCGCCACCTCATTCAGGATCGGCCCCGCAGAATTCTTCTTCGGGCTCGTCTTCCCCTATCTCCTCGTGGTGGGCATGGCCTATGTCGGCGCCCGGGTGGTCTACAGCCTCGGCACCGAGGTCAAGCGCGCTCGCGAGCTGGGGAGCTACCACTTGGAGGAGAAGCTGGGCGAGGGAGGAATGGGCGAGGTCTGGCGAGCCCGGCATCGCATGCTGAGCCGGCCTGCCGCCATCAAGCTCATCCGGCCCTCCTCTGGAGGGGACGGGCGTGCCGGAGTGTCGGAAGAAGCGGTTCGCCGGTTCGAGCGCGAAGCCCAGGTGATCGCCCGGCTCCGCTCCCCCCATACGGTGGAGCTCTTCGATTTCGGGAGAGCCGCCGACGGCGCCTTCTACTACGTCATGGAGCTGCTCGACGGCCTCGATGCCGACTCGCTGCTTCGGCGCTTCGGTCCCGTCCCGCCCGAGCGGGCCATCTACCTGTTGCGCCAGGTCTGCCACTCGCTGTCGGAGGCCCAGTCCTGCAACCTGGTGCATCGCGACATCAAGCCGGCGAATATTTTCCTCTGCCGCTACGGCGAGGAGTACGACTTCGTGAAGGTGCTGGATTTCGGCATTGTGGGGGCCGTCCGCGACACCCCGGGCGGGAACCTGCTGCAGACCCGGGGGGACGCGGTTCGGGGCACGCCGGCATTCATTGCCCCGGAGCAGGCGATGGGAGCCGAAGTGGACGGCCGCGCGGACATCTATGCGACCGGCTGTCTGGCCTACTGGCTCCTGACCGGGAAGCTGGTGTTCACCGCGGACACGCCCATGGGACTCCTCCTGCAGCACGCGCAGAAGCCGCCGACGCCTCCGTCGGCCCGCACGGACCGTCCGATTCCTCCGGCACTCGACGACTTGGTGCTCTCCTGTCTGGAAAAGGATCCCGCGAAGCGGCCGCAGTCCGCCCGAGAGCTGTCGCGCCGGCTGGCGGAGGTGAATGGCACCAACGAGTGGACTCAGGAGCGGGCCCGGGACTGGTGGATGACGCACCAGCCGGCGCCGACGACATGATGCTCGTTCGAAGAAGTGTGGCAACGGATTTCGCCGCGATGTTGGCCATCATCAACGACGCGGCGCGCGCCTATCGCGGCGTGATCCCGGGCGACCGCTGGCACGAGCCCTACATGTCCGAGGCGGAGCTGGCGCGAGAGATTGCTGCGGGCGTGATCTTCTGGGTGGCGGAACAGGAGGGACGCCTGGCGGGAGTGATGGGCATTCAGGACAAGGGCGATGTCGCCCTGGTGCGGCACGCCTACGTCGCCCCCACCACACAGCGGGCCGGCGTGGGCACTCGGCTGCTGCGTCACGTAGAAGGCCTGGTGGACAAGCCCATTCTGATTGGGACCTGGGCAGCTGCGTCGTGGGCCATCGATTTCTATCGGCGCAACGGATTCACGGTCGTATCGAGCGGCGAGAAGGATCGCCTGCTCCGGACCTACTGGTCGATCCCTCCGAGACAGATCGAGACGTCTGTCGTCCTTGCCGATGGACGATGGATAGAGCCCCACGCGCGTACCACGCATGCCGGTGAGTCTTAAATGGCCATTTACGGTGAGCTGAGTTTGCGCGACTATGCCGACGCCGTCGGATATGATGCCTCCTGAGCTCGACCGGACCATCGCCGAGTTTTACCATCGGACCCCCGAAGAAGACCGGCTGAAGCAAGGCCCGTTCATCCTCGAGGAGGCGCGGACCCGGGAGCTCATCGAGCGCCATGCCCGGCGCCCCCCGGCCACGGTGCTGGACGTCGGCGGCGCTGGCGGCGCCTATTCGCTCTGGCTTGCAGACGCGGGGTATACGGTGCATCTGATGGACCCGGTGCCCCGGCTGGTCGCGGAAGCCGAGCGGCGCAGCGCCGCGCGCCCGCGACCGCTCGCCTCGTGCCGAGTCGGTGATGCTCGGGCCCTGGACTTCCCCGATCAGAGCGCCGACCTCGTCCTTCTCCTGGGCCCGCTCTATCACCTGACCGAGGCCGCCGATCGGGCCTGCGTCCTCAGCGAGGCGCGGCGGGTGCTGAAGCCCGGCGGCCGGCTCTTCGCCGCCGCCATCTCGCGCTGGGCCTCCGCCCTCGACGGCCTTTCCCGTGACCTCTTTCAGGATCCTCGGTTTGCGGCCATCGTGGAGCGAGACCTCCACGAGGGCCAACATCGGAATCCAACCGAGCGGCTCGACTACTTCACCACCGCGTACTTTCATCGCCCGGACGAGCTTCGCGCGGAAGTGACCGGCGCGGGGCTAATCGTCGAGGGACTGTACGGTGTAGAAGGCCCGGGGTGGATCCTCCCGGACGTGGCGGCGCGGCTGGCGGATTCGCGCCGCCGGGCCGATCTGCTCCAGGTGGCTCGGGAGCTCGAATCGGAGCCTTCGCTGCTCGGTGTCAGCGCGCACCTGCTAGCAGTCGCCCGAAGGCCGGCCTAACATGCAGCGGGCACTCGCAATCGCGCAGTCGAGCCGGGGATGTATGAGGTGGTGGAGATCTTTGCGCCGGGAGGGCCAACCAATGCTGCTGCTTAAATTCCTGTTTCTCATACCCGCCGCCCTTTCCTTCCTACATCCCAGAGCAAGTGCCTCCGCCCCGCCAATCATCAAGCGGGTCACCATCCTCTACGATGCATTCGGCAGTCACCAAGGGCTCACCCGCGACTGGGGCTTTGCCGCCCTGGTGGAGTACGGCGGCAAACGCATCCTCTTCGACACCGGCAACAACGCCGGCATCTTCGCTCACAACGTGCGGGCACTCGGCGTCGATCTCCGGCGGCTCGACTTCGTGGTCGTCTCCCACCGCCACGGCGACCACGTGGCGGGTTTGAATTATCTGCTCCGGGTCAATCCCCACGTGAAGATCTATGCGCCCCGGGAGAACTTCGGCGTCTT
>DASYIX010000063.1:0-11808 GCA_035997125.1 Gemmatimonadales bacterium | reverse complement strand
GGTGGACGTCTTCTGGGTCTCCCGTCTGGGACCCGATGCCATCGCCACCGTCGGCCTCACCGAGTCCATGCTGACCCTGGTCTACACCGCGGCCATGGGACTCTCCATTGGCGTGGCTGCGGTGATCGCCCGCCGGATCGGCGAGAAGCGGCCGGACCAGGCTGCCGATGCCGCGGTGCAGGGCATTGCCCTCGGCCTCGTGGTCGCGGTGGTGGTCGCCGGCCTAGGCATCACGCTGGCCCCCAGGCTCCTCGCCCTGATGGGTGCGTCACCCGGGGTTATCGCCATCGGAACCGGCTACACCCGGATGATGCTCGGCGGCAGCGCTACGGTCCTGCTGCTGTTCCTGATCAACGCGATCTTTCGCGGTGCGGGGGATGCCGCGATCGCCATGCGGGTGCTCTGGCTCGCCAACATCATCAATATCCTGCTGGGCCCCTGTCTGATCTTCGGGCTGGGTCCCTTCCCCCGGCTGGGCGTCACCGGCGCGGCTGTCGCCACGACCATCGGCCGCGGCACCGGCGTCCTCTATCAGCTGTATCGCCTCAGCCGGGGCGACGCGCGCATCGCCATCCGCCGCGCGCACCTGGGGCTCAAGCCGGCGGTCATGGCGAACCTGGTACGGCTGTCAGGATCGGGGACGTTCCAGGTTCTCGTGGGCACCGCGAGCTACATCGGCCTGGTTCGCATTGTTTCAACCTTCGGCAGCGCCGCACTTGCGGGCTACACCATCGCCATCCGGCTGGTGATCTTCTGCCTGCTGCCATCGTGGGGATTGTCTAACGCCGCCGCCACGATGGTGGGCCAGTCCCTCGGCGCCGGCAAGCCGGACCGGGCCGAGCGGGCGGTGTGGATCGCCGGCGGATACAACATGCTGGTGCTGGGCGCCGTGGGAGTACTGTTCATCGTCTTTGCCAACCAGATCGTCGGTCTATTTACCCACGACCCCATCGCCGCGCCCACCGGCGCTCTGGCGCTCCGCACCATGAGTTACGGCTTCGTGTTCTATGCCCTCGGGATGGTGCTGACCCAGTCGTTCAACGGGGCGGGAGACACCTGGACGCCCACCTGGATCAACCTCGCGTGCTTCTGGCTGTGGGAGATCCCCCTCGCCTACTTCCTGGCGCGGGTGGCCGGCTTCGGACCGTTCGGCGTCTTTCTCGCGATCACCGTGGGCTACTCGACCCTGGCCCTGGTGAGCGCCGTGCTGTTCCGAAGAGGGCGGTGGAAGCTGCGTCAGGTATGACCGAGCTCTCCGTCCCGGCTACGCCTTCGAGCGCGACGGCCGCGCCCCCGGGCAAGCAAGTCTATGACCGATCCATCGTCGATGGGCCGCTCGGGCCCGCGGTCTGGAAACTCGCCTGGCCGACGATGCTCACCAACATCATCGGGGGCCTGCAAGGCATCGTGGACCACGTGCTGGTGGGGCATCTCGTCGGCTTCACCGGGAACGCCGCGATCGGTGTCAGTTGGCAGATCATTCTCGTGGTCATCATCTTCATCTCCTCGTTGTTCACCGGGATGAGCGTCCTGGTGGCGCGCTTCGCCGGCGCGGGCGAGAAGGACAAAGTCAATCGGGTGGTCTACCAGTCGTTCCTCACCGCGATCTTCATCTCGCTGGTTATCATGGCGCCGATCGGGTACTTCGCGTCCCCCTGGCTACTCGACCTAGTAAATGCCGAGCCGGCAGTGAAGGCCCAGGCGCTGCCTTTCCTCCGCATCATGTTCGGCTTCAGCAGCGGCATGCTGATCTTCTTCATGCTGAGTGGGGCGCTGCGCTCGGCGGGCGACGCGCGGACCCCCATGGTCCTCGGCGTGGCCATGACGCTGCTGAACCTGGTGCTGAACGTCATCCTCATCCGGGGATTGGGGCCGGTGCCGGCATTCGGAACTGCGGGTTCGGCGCTGGGAACGGTCATCGCGTCCGGTCTCCTGGCAGCCTACTCGATCTGGAAGCTGTGGCATGGGGGCTGGGTCGTGTCCTTCCCCCGCAACCAGGGCTTTGGACCCGATTGGACCATCATCAAGTCCTTGTTCCGATTCGGCCTGCCGACCGGCATCCAGGGGATCGCGATGAACGTCGGCGGCGTGGTCATGCTCGGCTTCATCGGCTCACTGGCGCAGAGCGCGGCGGCGCAGGCGGCGTTCGCCGTCTCCTACACCCAGTTGTTCTCATTGATCACCTGGACCTCGATCGGACTCATGGGCGCCGCCGCCGCGGTCGCCGGGCAGAATCTCGGCGCAAGACACCCCGATCGGGCGGAGCAGGCCGTGCACATCGCCGCTCGCTACGGCCTGGCCTGCGCGGCGTTCATCGGCATTGTCTTCTTCTTCTTTCCCCGGCAACTGCTCGGCATCTTCGGCATGCACGAGCCCGCAGTAGTCGACATCGGCGTGCAGCTCCTGCGCGTTCTCAGTGTTTCCGGGTTACTGATCGCCGTCGCGCTCACCTACACTGGAGGGCTGCAGGGCACCGGCGACACCAAGAGTCCGCTTTACATCTCGATCGTCTCCCAAATCATCGTACCTCTTGGCATCTGCTTTGTCATCCAGCAGACCAGCACGCTGGATCCCATTGACATCTGGATCGCCATCCTCGTCGGCCATGCGACGCGTTGCGTCCTGAGCGTGGTGCGGTTCAACCAAGGAAGGTGGCGTAGCATCGCGGTGAACATCGACCAGTGAGGACATAATCATGACTGCACCGAGTCCCGTAGTCAGGTGGCGCTCCTGGGCGCCGTACCTGCTCAGCATCCTGAGGATCGTGGCCGCTTTTCTCTTCATCCAGTTCGGCACCGCAAAAGTGTTCGGATTTCCCGCTCCTATCATGCCCGGCGGCGGCACTGCGCCAGCCGGTTCCCTGGCGTGGGTTGCGGGAATGCTGGAGACGTTCGGTGGTGCGTTTCTGCTGCTCGGCCTATTCACCCGTCCGGTGGCCTTTCTGCTTTCGGGCGAGATGGCATTCGCCTACTTCATGGGCCACGCACCGCAGGGCTTCTGGCCGGTGCTGAACCAAGGGCACCCGGCGATCCTGTTCTGCTTCACGTTCCTGTACCTCTCCGCCGCAGGTCCCGGGCCCTGGAGCCTCGACGCAATGAGAGAGAGGGCCCGAATCAGGATGCGGGCCTGAGGCCACACCTCGGTCGTACTCCTCCGGTGACACCGTTGTCTGCCCTGGGCGACACCATCGACTGACCGGCCCCGCTTTCCCCACCCTGAGTTCCGGGGGAGGCGGTGTCGTAGGCCAAGTTAGGTAACCAGCCGGGCAGAATGGTCCGGGTGTTGCCTCTCCCTCGGCCCTCACTGTGAGGATGGGCCGACCCGACTGATAGATCGTGTCTCGGGTCACATCTCTCAGGGGAGCAATTCGCTTATTTGTGAGCGATCGTGTGGGCTATTGGGGAGGGGCGTGGCAAACGATCTCAGGATACGAGCATAGGAAAGGAAAGGTCCAAAAATGCTTAACCGAAGACTCATGGCCACGGCCGCCGGTGGATTGATGATCGGTCTTGTGGCTGTCCCAATGAATCGACTGCAGGCGCAGGGAACTGCTCCCGGGACGGGAACGACGCCGGGACAAACGTCGCCCACTCCAAACGTTCCGACCGACCAGGGGAACGTTCCGACAACCCCGGGGAGCGTTCCGGGGACTGGCAAGGTGCCCATGCCGGCCGGCTCTTCCACGGTTGGGGTGACCGCGGACGGCAAGCTCATTCGCGATGTAATCACCGATGATCTGCTGGAGACCCGCCTGGGCCAGATTGCTCAACAGAAGGCAGTGAATCCCTCAGTCCGCCAGTTCGCCCAGCAGATGGTCAGCGATCATAGCCGCATGCAAGGTGAATGGACTTCGATGGCTTCGCAAAACGGGATGTCGGTCAATCCCCAGCTGGATAATTCGGATAAGGCCAAGGTGGATCAGCTGAACCGGCTGTCCGGCGCGGCTTTCGACCAGGCCTACATGAACCTCATGATCCAGGGCCACCAGGAGGCGCTCAACCGCTTACAGTATGAGGGCCAGTATGCCCAGTCTACTCCGGTAAGGGCCCGCGTCGCCAATGACCTGCCGCTCGTGCGGGATCATCTGCAGGCGGCGCAGCAGGTCGGCGCCCAGGTGGGAGCGACCACCTCGGTGGCGACATCTTACCCCACTACCACCACTTCAGCGGGTGCTACTGCGGCGGCCCGGGGGCCGGTCGACCAAAACGTGAAGGCGGATATCACCTTCATCCGCGAAGAGACCGCCGACAATAAGCTGGAGAACGATCTCGCCCGGCTGGCGGAGACAAGGGCCGAAAACTCCGACGTCCGGCGTTTTGCCCAGAAGATGGTGACCGACCACAACCGGCTGCAGACCGAATGGGTGAACATGGCTGCCGCGAGTGGTCTGACGATCAATCCGAGCTACGGCAAGAAGCACCGGAAGAAGCTCGAGGATCTTCAGAAGAAGTCCGGAAAGGACTTCGACCGAGCTTACATGACGCTCATGATTCAGAACCACAAGGACTACCTCACCGCGTTCCGTACCGACGGCAAAAATGCCCATTCGACGCAGGTGCGGAATCTGGTTTCGAACGACCTCTCGACGTTGGAACAGCACTTGAGTATGGCCCAACAGATCGGAGCCAAGGTCGGCGCCGATCCCCACACCGTGAGTCCGCGGAGCTCGTACTGATCGGAGCGATCGATGTTGGAGGCAAGCTGAAGCGGGGCGCCGATGTGGCGCCCCGCTTTTTTGGGCTGCCGGCATTGCGAGGTTAGTGTACTCACATATGCTTGTGGGTCCCCGCTTGTGGGTCATCTCCGGAGATCCGATCGTTCAATGGAAAGATCAGGCGGCTTCCCATGCTGCTGATTCGACAGAGCGGCGCCATCGTCGTCCGACTGGACCAGGACGAACCCCGCGTGCTGTTGATCACCGCGAAGCGAGACCCCGCTCGTTGGATCTTCCCCAAGGGACATGTCGAGAAAAATGAAACCGCGGAGGCCGCCGCGTTGCGCGAAGCGCGGGAGGAAGCCGGGGTGGTAGGCAAGTGTGTTGGCCCGGCGGGAGCGTTGGAGTATCGCTTTCTTGGTGCGGGCTTTCGAGTCGAATACTTCCTCGCGGTGCTCAAGCGTGAGGTCGGGCCGCCGGAGAAAGGACGCAGCCGGGCCTGGTGTTCGTTCGAGGAAGCGCTGGAGCGGTTGCGATTCAAGAATACCAGGAAGCTTCTGCGGAAAGCATGGAAGCGGTTGCCGCGCGACAAAGACTGAGCCGTTTTCCCTCTGTGGAAATGTGAAGAATGTGCACAGCAGTGGATAACAAATCACCCTCTTGCGCGCGTGAAAAAGCTTTCTTATGTTGTCGTCGCCAAGACGAAAACTGATCCTTTTCGATTTGGAGAGACGAGACCAATCGCGTGTCCCGTCCACGTCGCAGTAGCGCGGCGGCGTGCCGAGCAAGAGGTTGATCCGCGATTCAGCCGACTTGCAGCGCTCACGCTGGTGAACCGGATGGCACGCAAGCCATCTGGGGATAGAAGCCGGAGCTCTCGAGGCCACACCGCAAACGCTTCAGTTTAGGCGGTGGCCGAGAGAAGAAGAACGGAGAAGTAAATTCTCCGACTCCGGGTAGCCAGTGCGCGGGCGGCCCGCGTTCCCTTCGGGGAATGCGGGCCGCCTTCTTTTTGGCTACCTCAACTCAGAAGGTCGAGCTCGTCCAGGAAGGCCGCGACGGCCACCAGGGTGGTGAGGCTGGGTTCAGCCCGGAAGTTGTAGGCCGCATCGCGAAGACCGGGGGTGAGTGGAGTCCCAGTCTGCTTTCGAAAGCGCCGGTACGAGGTTCCCAGATCCCGAAAAACTCGGCGGAGCGACTGTTCCGCCAGAACCTGCTCTGCGCTCCGAGCACTGTCTGCCATCGCAAGGGGGGCGCGGCGGCGGTGAGACTTCGGACGGGTGGCGTTGGCCCGCCGGTCCAGAGCGAAGGCTGCTTCGGCTACCCGCGCCTGCACCCGTTCGATCAAGTTTTCCGGCAATTCATGGGACGGGCCGTTCTTGCTAGTGCGTACCGGTCGTTCGAGCATATGTGGATCCTTCCGATTCGGTTCTCATTGCGATGGGGTCGAGTCTTTCTGCAACAGATCCAGCAGTCCTTTCTCCGCCTCTCCTTCCAGCTGCTTCTTGGCGAGCGAGCCCAGGTCCACAGAGAAGGTGACCTGCCCTCGATTCGTTCGACAGACTCTTGAGCAGTCCCACCCGGCTGACCAGTTGATTGGACCTGGCAGGTGAAGCGCTGGCTCTGAGGTGCGGGTCGAGGCGTTGATCCGAAGCCCAGGGTGCCCTTCCCGGTAAGACTCAGCTCGCCGGCGGGCACCCAGTCGACCTTTTAGTTCACTTAACGGAGCCTGAGCCTAGAGGCTCAGGGAGTGTTACAGGGTCGGCGGTGCCAGGTTTCCGCAGGCGACGGTCATGGCATCATTCGCGGCCGACGCACGGACAATCACGAAATAGCTGCCCGTCGTGGGGGTAGTAATAGGGACGATGGCTGATGATGTCGCGTGGCCGTTGCTGCCCACTTTGGCGGCGTGGTACAGGTCAGCCGCGCCAAAAACACCCTCATCGGATCCGCACTGCCCGCGGTGCAGCTGCCATGGATGCAGGCCTCCGGGAGTGGCGTTGGCCAGGTCGAGTATCACCGTCGTGTTACCACTCTTGGTACTTGGTGCCATCGAGGCCGACCCGTTGATCTGGACCGCGCCGGCCAGCTCGGCCGGAGTCGCCAGGTTGGCGTGCCAGCGAGAGTTTAGGTTCTCGTCCTTGGTGCTCACTTCGACCGCCGGCTCGTGCCGGAACGGATTACACGAGGTCAGGGCGAAGGCGGAGACGGCGAGCATCAGAAGCCGGTGATTGTACAAGAACCCTCCGTGGGGCGGTCTTGCGGGAGCCTGGTCCTGCCATCGCAGCGTGCTCTCACAGCCCGACGCTATTGACCAAACGGTTAATGAATACTACCCTCTATTGGACAGAAGGTCAATAGTGGGCGGCCAGGTGGTGCTGCAGCAGGGGATTGGCCTCGTCGTCGCGGCTCGGGCGGTCGCGGGCAGCCGGTCGATAAGGCTGGTCTACCAGCTAAGCGGGGACTCGCCGGCGCGGGTACGGGCTAACGATTGATCCGACCAGCGAGGCACGCCGCCGCGGAACCGGAAGTCAGCTTCGCAGAGGGTGCGCCCCTTCTCGGGCCGGTCTCCCCCGGAGAAGGCCACCAGGTCGGCCAGGCAGGTAGCCGAGGTCCACCTGCTCGCGGGAAGCGTCGGATAGCGCTCGGCACACTCGGGCCTAAGCTGTGCTTGGCGAACTGGAGCTGTAGTGCCCATTTGATCCTCCCGCAGAGTCGACCCCATTCCGCGATCTGTCAAACTCCGCGCCGGGAATATGGGCCCCGCAACGACTCAACGGTGTGCGCGGGGTCACCAGCCCGCGCCTTCACTGAAAGGACCAACCCATGCGCCCCACGAAGTCTCGATCGCGCTTCACTCGACTGGCGAAAGCCACGGCGCGGGTGACGGGGAAGCCCTCGACCTTCACCCTCGCTCTGGGCGTGATCCTCGCCTGGCTGCTCACAGGCCCCTTATTTCGGTTCAGTGATACCTGGCAACTGGTCATCAATACGGGTACGACCATCATCACGTTCTTAATGGTATTCCTCATTCAGGCTACTCAAAACCGTGATGCGGAGGCGGTGCAGGTAAAGCTGGACGAGTTGCTTCGCGCCACGGCAGGGGCCCACAACGCCCTGCTGGATCTGGAACAGCTGGAAGAGCGTGAGCTCGACGCGATCCTTGCTGGCTACGGACGCTTGGCCGAGGGTGCCAGGGCAGGCCTGCGCCGGGGAGATCTCGATACTGGCGTGCCTGAAGTAGGGTGATCGTGCGCGCAAACATTGAGTGAGGTTTCATGCTGACGACAAAGGGGGAGAGCGGACTCAGCCGCTCTCCCCCTTCTTCGTCCAACCATCAGTTCAGGCTTAGATGGTAGCGGCGATCTTGTGCCAGGTCGAATTGCTGACATCGTAGGCATGCACTTCCGGCGTGCCTTCAACCACTCTCGCTAGGCCTTTGAGCACCTGGGGATAGGTCTCGCGGCTATAGATGTCCGCGCTTTCCTTGCGATCCCACAGGCTAATGGCGAGCACGTCCTTGCCATCGGGGCCCACGAAGGTGATCTCGTCTTTGAAGCCGTTCTGCTTCCGGAGAATAGGCAGAATGTCCTTTTCGAACGTCTGCGTGAACTCACGGGCTGTATTGGGCTTCAGATTCATCGAAACATTCCGGGCGTACATAATAGAACTCCTTGGTGACTATGCGTAGGTGAATAACCGGAAACAGCCGGCTTATCTGGTAGCGGTGGTCTTGTGGAGGGTCGAGATGGCAACCTCGTAGCCACGCACTTCCGGCGTGCCTTCAGTCACTCTCGCCAGACTCTTGAGCACTTGGGGATAGGTCTCGCGGCTATACAGGTCCGCGTTTTCCTTGCTCTCCCACATGCTGATCGCGATTACTTGCCTGCCGTCTGGGCTGACGAACGTGAACTCGTCGGTAAAGCCGTTCTGCTTCTGAAGCAGGGGGAGGA
Organism: Gemmatimonadales bacterium; assembly: GCA_035997125.1. GTDB lineage: Bacteria > Gemmatimonadota > Gemmatimonadetes > Gemmatimonadales > GWC2-71-9 > CAVVWJ01. Next base: position 3,201 of record DASYIX010000063.1, on the reverse strand, counting down.
TGTCTTTCTCGAACATCTGGGTAAGCTCTTCCCGCTTAATGGGCTTCAGATTGAAAGAGACGTGTCGAGCGTACATTGGGAACTCCTTTGGGGGATATGCGTTTCAGTAGTGTCCGATTCACTAGACTGGTTAACTGGGCACAACCTAATTAACTGTACTTTACGAGTCAAGTGCATGGTCACAACTTGCCAATCTAGGTGCAGTGACTTAACTTGAGTTGTTAATCAGATTTAGTGTGCGCTCGAGGAGGACTCTCGTGGACGTGTCATTGGTCATCAGGCAGCGGCTGCAGGAATTCGGGTTAGAGCAGCGGGAACTCGCGCGGGCCGCGCAGGTAACTGAGTCCTACATCTCACAGCTGCTGACTCGGCGGAAGGCGCCCCCCGCGCCCAAGCGCACGGACATCTACGACAAGATGGACAAGTTTTTGAAACTTCCCAGCGGGGAGCTGGCACGATTGGCGAATGTCCAGCGCAAGCGGGAACTCAAGAGGGAGTTGGCCGAGGAGCCCACGCCCTTGTTCCGCGAAGTCCGCGAACTGGTCCTCCGGAAGTGCGCCTCCGACCAAGAGCCACACGTACGCGCGATCTTCGAGAAGGAGCCATTCGGCGAGCTCGAGCGCCTGGTTACCCAGACGCTGCTCGACGTAGTCAAAGGAGTTGCCACTGAGGAATTGGAGAATGACTTTTGGCTCCGTATGGTGGCGGACCTCAGCCGCCGCAGCTATGAGGAGACCCGCGTGATCGTGCTCGAGTTCCTGGACACCGACATCTTCCACTTGTCGGCGGAACACTGCGTCTCGTTCTTGGATCCGCTAATCGAATCCTGGGATATCGACCTCACGACGTTTGCTCTGGACATCGGGTTAAACCCCAGGGTGGTCTCTGGGCATGTGAAGAGATTCGAGTTTATCGAAAGGAAATCCACGGAGGAGTTCGTCGAAGAAACGGGGCTCCGAGAATTCCTGAAGAATCCTGCTCTCTGCGGCACCGCGACCGAGGAGGAAGTCGCGTTCCTCAGGCGGCTGAGGTTCAAGGGCAAGCGGCCGACTCCCCTTTTTTATTACCGCGAGTTACAGAACCTGAGAGACCCGCTCCATTTTCACACGGCGTAAGAATCGGTTGTTGTGTATTACCACGTCTGACCTGGCTGGGAGGAGTACCATGACCACTGCTACCAAGTCCAAACCCAAGATCAAGATTCATCCCCTCGAAGACCGGGTGGTGATTTTGCCGGATGATGAGGCGGAAACCATGCGCGGCAGGCTCCATATCCCGGACACCGCCAAGGAGAAGCCGACCCAAGGAGAAGTGCTCGCCGTCGGGCCCGGGCGGATCGAGAAGGGCCAGCGGGTAATGATGGACGTGAAGGCTGGCGACAAGGTGATTTACGGTAAGTACAGCGGGACGCCGTATGAGGTCGGCGATGATGAGCTGATCATCCTCAAGGGGTCCGACATCCTGGCCAAGATCGGCTGATTCGATTACTCAGAGGGAGTGAGGACATATGGCAGCGAAAGAACTGCTCTTTAGCACCGACGCCCGGGCGAAGCTCAAGAAGGGCATCGACCAGCTGGCCGAGGCGGTCAGGATCACGCTCGGACCCAAGGGCCGCAATGTCGTCATCGACAAGAGGTTCGGCTCACCCACCGTCACCAAGGACGGCGTCACTGTCGCCAAGGAGATCGAGCTGAGTGACCCGATCGAGAACATGGGGGCGCAGATGGTGAAGGAAGTGGCCACTAAGACCTCCGATCTGGCCGGCGACGGCACCACCACGGCGACAGTACTGGCCCAGGCGATCTTCCGTGAAGGCCTCAAAAACGTCACCGCCGGCGCCAACCCGATGGAGCTCAAGCGAGGAATCGACCGCGCAGTCGAGGCAGTGGTCGAGCAGCTGAAGACCCTCTCCGTTCCCTCGGCTGGGAAGAAGGAGATCGCCCAGGTCGGTACCATCTCCGCCAACAACGACAAGGAGATCGGTAACCTGATTGCTGAGGCGATGGAGAAGGTCGGCAAGGACGGCGTCATCACCGTCGAAGAGGCGAAAGGCCTGGAGACGACCCTGGAGACGGTGGACGGAACCCAGTTCGACCGGGGCTATCTGTCGCCCTATTTCGTCACCGACCCGGAGAAGATGGAGGCGGTGCTCGAGGACCCCTACATCCTGATTCATGACAAGAAAATCTCGGCGATGAAGGAACTGCTCCCGATCCTGGAGAAAGTGGCGCAGAGCGGCAAGCCGATGCTGATCATCGCCGAGGACGTCGAGGGCGAGGCCCTGGCGACCCTGGTGGTAAACAAGCTCCGCGGCACTCTGAAGGTAGTTGCCGTCAAGGCGCCGGGCTTCGGTGACCGCCGTAAGGAGATGCTCCGCGACATCGCGGTGCTCACCGGCGGCCAGGTCATCTCCGAAGAGGTCGGCTTCAAGCTGGAGAACGTGACCCTCAACGATTTGGGCCGCGCCAAGCGGGTCGTCATCGATAAGGACAACACGACCATCGTCGATGGGAAGGGCAAACCCGACGACATCCATGGCAGGATCGCCGAGATCCGCGCCGCCATCGAGAAGAGCACCAGCGACTACGATCGGGAGAAGCTGCAGGAGCGGCTGGCCAAGCTCTCCGGCGGTGTGGCCATCATCAACGTCGGGGCGGCTACCGAGACCGAGATGAAGGAGAAGAAGGCTCGGGTGGAGGACGCGCTGCACGCCACCCGCGCAGCGGTCGAGGAAGGCGTCGTTACCGGCGGGGGAGTGGCCCTTCTCCGGGCGCAGAGTGCGCTGGACAAGATCAAAGGCACCGAGGACGAGAAGGTGGGTGTCGAGATCGTGCGTCGGGCGTTGGAGGAGCCCATCCGGATGATCGCCCAGAACGCTGGCGCGGAGGGCTCGATCGTGGTAGCTCGAGTCAAGGAGTCGAAGGACAAAAACTTCGGGTACAATGCCGCGACCGATAACTACGAGGATCTGGTCAAGGCGGGGGTCATTGACCCGACCAAGGTGACCCGCACGGCGTTGCAGAACGCCGCGTCGATCGCGGGCCTGCTCCTCACCACCGAGTGTGTGCTGGTGGAGAAGAAGGAAGAGAAGCCGGCTCTGGCGGCGCCGGGTGGTGGTATGGGCGGTATGTACTAAGGTCCGCTGGACTTACGGCTCGTCAATGAAGAGAGCCGTAAGTTCATTGCTCTTGTCAGGGTGCC
>DASYIX010000062.1:0-17441 GCA_035997125.1 Gemmatimonadales bacterium | reverse complement strand
CTCGCTTCGGGAAGCGGCGCAGCTGGCCAACTATGCGGCGGGAGTGGAGGTCGGAAAGCCCGGCGTGGCTACAGTGTCACCCGAGGAGGTACTGGCCGTGCACGAAGAGCGATTCGATCAGATCGGGAAGCTCAGGCGAGGCGGGCTTATTTGAAGGTGAGAGGTGAGAGGTGACAGGTGAGAGGGCGCGTGATAGGTGAGAGGTGAGAGGGCGCGTGATAAAGAACTACCCTGCATCAATCGGGTTCGCCAGCAACCGTTATCGAAGCCAGCCTACTCCATGCGTGATCACAAGACTCTGTTGGCATGGCAGGAGGCGAATGGGATCGTTCGTGCTGTGATGATTGCAACGCGCGGTCGCAGACACCCCTGTGTTGACCAGCTGCAGAGGTCCGCTCTTTCGGTGCAGCTCAATATTGCAGAGGGATATGCGCTGAAATCTTCGAAGAGATTCCGTAACCATCTCGACATTGCCTACGCATCAGCGGTCGAGACGACTGAGCTACTGGAACTATCCAGCGACCTTGAATTGTTTCCAGTCGACAACCTGGCGGCAGTGATTCAGCGCGGGAAACGGTGCCAAAGTCTGCTTCTGGGTCTAATAAAACGTCTTCGCAGGAGCGAAACTCCGACTTAGACCTGTTACCTCTTCCGTCTTACCTCTCACCTCTCACCTCTCACCGCTCACCTCTCACCTCTCACCCGCCCACGCCGGTCCCAAACCCCAGCCACACCCGCCAGGTCTCCTTCACATCGTCAATGTAGCGCACCAGGCGGTGGGCCGCCTCCGCGTGGGCTGCGGCCAGCTCCACCGCGCCGGACTCTTCCATGCGAGAGCGCACCGCCGCGGCGCAGTCGGCCATCGCAACTTCGGTGAGCCGCTCCTTGCTCCAGGACTTCGGCGCCCGCACGCCGGCCTCCGCCAGGAAGCCGAGCAACTGGCGGCGGGTCCAACCGTGGAGCCAGCTGCCGGCATCGGTGGCCGCGGCCACCAGACCGTTCTCCAGAATCAGCCGAGAGGACTCGCCGACCTCGAGACCCGAGCGCCTCGTCTCGTAGCGACAGAGGCTTCCCAGCGAGCGCGGGGCGCAGGGGTCGGCGCTGATGTGCCGCAGCGCGTCCACCGCGTGGGCCCGCGACCCCAGCGGGAGCTTGACGAGCGAGGCGAGGAGCGCTTGAAAGTTGGTATCGTGGGGTGGAATGGGAGAGCGGAGAGCGTCGGGCGGGAGCGCGGGCCAGATGGCCCAGTAGTCCATCTCCTTGCCCATCTCGCGGACGAACGAGTTTCGAGCATGGAGCAGCTCGCCGGCCTGCGCGAGCGAGAGGCTGTATGGCGCCATGATCGCAGCGACGAAGTCGGCCGACTCGCCTGCCATGATGAACCCGGAGAAGGTCTCGTGGGCGGCCAGCATCACCAGCGCCACCCGGAGGTCGAGGTAGGCGTCCTCGGTGCCGAGCTCCAGATGCCGGCTCAGCGGAGCGGCGAGGATCGCCTGGGCCAGGTCGGTGTACTTCCGCAGCACCTGCTCGTGATTGCCGCCGCTCTCCGGGTTAGTCCGGCGGACCCGCCAGAGATACTCGGCCACGCCATCGCTGTCGCCGGTGCGCACCCGTTCCCTGATCCAGGGCGAAAAGTCAATGCACGGGACGCAAGTGGACGGATTATGCGCGCGGGAGAGGCAGGGAAACTCGCGGTGCCCCTTACCGGCCGCGTAGGTCAGGAGATCGCTACTGGGATCGTCGCCGGTGAGGACGGCGGACGAGCTGCGAAGTTCTTCGAACGTCAAACCATGGGTCTCCGGTCAAGTGCAAGGAGGGAATGTTTCGCCATATCGGCGAGACTGCAAGGGTGTACCGGTGCTGGCGGGATAGTGGGACAATTTGACCAAAGAAAGGGGCCGGGAGTTACCCCGGCCCCGTTGCACACTTCAGCTGCAGCCCTGCTTAGCGAATGTCCACCTTCCAGATGATGTAATGCGCCCCGAAGTTGTTGTCACCGCCAGCGCGATCCACGATGATGAACGTGATCTGATCCCGAGCGATCCGCGCTCCCGGATGCGCTGTCATGAAAGCATTCCAGTTCGGATAATCCACGCTGTTGTAGTTCACGTTGCAATTCGGATTGTCGTCCGCTTCGACCGTTCCCACAAATTCATCGCCGTCGTTGCAGCCGGGCGCGTCGATAAAGGCAAAGTGATCGTAATTGCCATCCGTAGCGCACGTCGCGGCCACGGCGCCAACGTACTCTGCGTCCTGAACGCAATCGATCGGAATGCTCAACCGCGGGACGCCGCCCACGTGCGGGCCACCAGCGTAGGAGAAGTCAAGCTCGTGCACCTGGGTCAGCAGCTTGCCCTTGATCTTGTTGACTGATGGATAGAGCCCGCCGTAGGCGCCGTCGGTCTGGTTGACCATCGTGTTGATCTCCGCTCCGTCCTTCGTCCGATTCCGCTTGGAGGTGCCGCCGTAGACGCAGGCTGGAGGTGTGCCGCCCGGTCCGCAGAGACCTGCGTCGCCGTTCTTGGTATCAGTCGTGCCGTCGAAGACCTTGACCTGCGGGCCGGCCTGGGAGCGAGGATCGTGATTGTTTCGGGTGCTGGCTACGCTGAGGTCGGGTGCTTCGTCGGATACGGTGGGTTCGAGCGGTGTCTTGCTGTCGTCACAACTTGCCAGTGGTAGCAGCAGCGCGGGAATGGCGAGAACACTGCTAAGCAGGAGATGCTTGACCTTCATAGAGCGATCCTCCTTCTGCCGCGGGGGTGCGGCGTGTGCATACGGTGGGGGCCCTAAGTACTGCGGATGTAACGACAAGGTACAGTTCAGATTAAAACATGGCTAGGGGTAAATAGGACAAAATGCCTAAAGCCGGTCCTTTTGTCCCACTTCCAGGATCTCGGCTAGGAGAAGACCCCCTGCACTGTCGCTTCTATCTAGTGGTGAACTTCCTCACGGAGGACCAGCTGCCGTTGCCGCCGGCGTTTGAGGCCCTAACCCGCCAGTAGTACACCGCACGGGCCGACAGCCCCGCGACTGAGGCCGAGGAGGTGGTGAGCCCCGAGTGGCTGAAGAAGAGAGTCACAAAGGTGGAGCTTTTTGAGACCTGGACTCTATAGGACGTGGCCCGGGCAGCCGCGTTCCAGGAGAGTGCCGCCGGCACCGCCACGCTGGTGGCCCCGTTCGCCGGAGCGCGCAGGGTGGGCGCCACCGGAGCCGCGACCAGGGTGGTGAAGCTCCGCGCGGCGGACCAGCCGCTGGCTCCGCCGGCGTTGCTCGCACGCACCCGCCAGTAGTATCGCGTGCCGCGAGCCAACCCGGTCACGCTGGCCGACATTGTGGCCACTGAGTGGTCGAACACCCGCGGGGCAAAGTCCGCGCTGCCGGAAACTTGGACCCGATAAGACGCGGCGCCCGACGATGCATTCCAGGAGAGCGTCGGTGGCAGGCTCACTCCCGTAGCGGCCTTGGCGGGCGCGCGCAGCATCGGCGTCACGGGTGGCGGAGGGGCGGCGGTGAAGCTCGAGACCGGAGACCAGTCGCTGGTCCCGTTGCCGTTGCCGGCGTTCACCCGCCAGTAGTACACGGTGCCGCCGGACAACCCCGCGATTTTGGCAGACGTCGTGGTTACCGACTGATCGTACGCCGGGGTGACGAATTCCGAGCTGGTTGAGAGCTGGACTCTATAGAAAGCGGCGCCGGGGGATGACATCCAGGACAGCGCCACCGGCACGAGGACACCGGTCGCGCCGCTTGCGGGAGATGCCAGGACCGGAACGTCGGGTGGCGGCGGTGGGGGTGGACCCGCCAGTGAATAGAGCAGCCGGTTGGGCGTTCCCGCCGGAAGTTCACTGATCACTCCACTCGTGGCGCTGCCGGTCAGGGCGCTCTCGACCTCCGCCGGAGCGGCCGCCGGATGCGCCTCGAGATACAACGCCGCGGCGCCGGCGACGTGCGGAGCGGCCATGGACGTGCCCGACATGGTATTGGTCGCAGTCGTCGACGTGTTCCAGGACGAGGTGATGTCCACCCCGGGGGCCGAGACGTCGACGCCGGCTCCGAAGTTGGAGAAGGAGGCAAAGCCGTCGTTGCTGTCGGTGGCTCCCACCACGATGGCCTCGGCCACGTCAGCCGGCGACCTGGTGGCCACATCGGCCGAAGAGTTCCCCGCCGCCACCGCGTAGGTCACCCCGTCGGCGATCGAGCGCCGAACCGCATCGTCCAATGCCGCGGACGTAGGCCCGCCAAGCGACATGTTGGCCACCGCCGGATGATCGGTGTGGTCAGCGGTCACCCAATCCACCCCGGCGATCACCGCGGCGTAGCTCCCGAACCCCGCGTCATCCAGCACCCGGACGGCGATGAGATGCACCCCTTTGGCTACCCCGTACGTGGCCCCTCCGACGGTGCCGGCGACATGGGTGCCGTGGCCGTTGCCGTCCGCCGCAGTTCCACCCGGAGTGACCGCGTCGTAGCCGGCCACCGCCCGGCCACCGAACTCGGCGTGAGCCGTGAAGATCCCGGTATCGAGGATGTAGGCGTCTACTCCGGTTCCGTCTTCGTTGTAGTCGTAGGATCCATTTAGGGGCTGATCGTGTTGGTCGATCCGGTCCAGTCCCCAGGAAGGTGGGTTGGGCTGCGTGGTGACGACCTGGGCTATCTGGTCCTGCTCGATGTAGGCCACCCGCGGATCGGCCCGCAGTGCCTGCACCACGGCTGGTGAAAGCTTTCCGGCAAATCCATTGAGCGCGTGCTTGTAGCGAAAGGCGGACTTGACCTTGAACTTCCGGCTGATGTCGTCCACCCGTTGGTCCACGTCTCCGACCGAGCGCTTCAGCACCACGATATAGGAACCATCGATCGGCCGGCCCCCAGACGTTTTGCTGAATAGCGGGGCCAGGCCGGATTCCGATGGGGAGACGTCGGTGACCCGGTCGCCGCATCCAAGGGTGAAGGCGGCGACAGCAGCTCCAACCAGGACCCATTCGGGGCAGTGGCGCATGACCAGCCGGCGTTGGGGACTAGATCCAATGATCTGACCTGATAGAGTATCGGATACAACAGAGCGTGACTCGACTGTGAGTCACGCCCAGGGCGCGAAGAAAGTACCTTACAGGTTGAACCCCGCTAGTAGGAGGAACACCATGGCAACCCAAGGGAAGTCTCAGCCCAAGGACGGTGCTCGCACGTCTCAGCCCCAGCGCCGGCAGCCCGAATCACTCCGGCTCCGCTCCATCATGCCCAGCTACACCGTCAAGGACATCCACAAGAGCGTAGCCTGGTATCAAGACGGGCTCGGTTTCTACGTGGCCGAGCGGTGGGAGGACGGCGGGGAGCTCAAGGGCGTAATGCTGCAGGCGGGGAGTTGTCAGCTCGGTTTGGCGCAGGACGACTTCAAGAAGGGCCGCGACCGCACCAAAGGCGAAGGCTTCCGGATCTGGTGCGACACGGCGCAGGACGTGGATGCCCTCGCGACCCGGCTTCGCGCCTTCGGCGGCGACATCGTGGAAGGACCGGGGAAGCAGTGGGACGGCTACAGCTTCACCGCTCAGGACCCGGACGGCTTCAAGATCACCATCAGCCAGGCGACGGCCGAAAAATAAAAAAAGTCCCGCACCAGGTACGGGACTCAAAGACTGCGCGCGATGGGCGATGAGGGGCTCGAACCCCCGACCTCGCGCATGTGAGGCGCGCGCTCTAACCAGCTGAGCTAATCGCCCGAGAGTAGGAGCGGGATTCTACACCACCCCACTGGCCGAGGCAAGCGAAAAGCCCCGCGAACGACGCGGGGCTTTTCTTCTACCGATGGATCACAGCCGTCTTAGCGCGCCCGGCAGGACTTGTTGGCTTTGGAGCCCGCCTTGCCCGCGAGATACGCCCTGGCCGACTTGATGTCCGACCGATTCATGTACTTCGAGTTGTAGGCCCAGCTGAGAAACGCGCAGGGATACGAATTGCCCAGGATGGTCGCGCCCCACGCGCGCATCTGCTTCCCACTCATAGCGTAAAAACCCCGGCGATAGAAGCCGGGCAGGCCACCCTTCCCGCCGCCTGCGAGCTGGTTCAGGCCCACCACCAGAGCCAGGTGGCTCGACTGGGCGTCCCGTACGTTCTTCTGGAGCCAGGTGGAGACGTTGCCGAAACGGGCGGAGTACTGGGCCCAGGCCGCGTCGAGGTAGCGGTAGTGATAGCCCTTGAGGTACGCCGGCCAGCCGCGCACGATGGTCGGCATCGAGGGCCAGATCGACTTGCTGTAGCGCGCCATCTCGTCCACCGTGGCTCGGGAGATGGTGTGCCCCGCCCAATTCGACGGATCGTGGGGCTCATCGAGGATGTAGTGCCCGATGATGGTGCCGTCTTTGATGTACGACGAGATATTCACCCCGCGGTACTTGCTGACCCGCGATTTCCACTTGGCCAGGCTGAACGTCCCGTTGCCGTTCTTGTAGTAGTGATCGGCGCCCACCAGGCTGATCACGACCTTGACCCCGGACCGCCGGGCGGCCGCGAGCAGGGGAACCAGCGCCCGGGTGGCGGAAGACGTGTTCGCCAGCGACCCGCTGAAGCCCCGCCCATACAGGCTGGTGGGCAGGTGGAACACGCCGAACGGAATGCCGCCCCGGTAGGCGCTCATCGAGAGCCCTTCGGCCGAGCTGGCGGAGAGTGCGGCGGGGTCTTCCACGACCTCGACCTGTACATCCGTATCCTCGACGTCGCCTACGCCGTCATCTTCATCGGCGATGGGCTGACCGCCGGACGGATCAGCGAGCGCGTCCTGCGCCGCCAGGGAATCTGCCAGACGAGCTTCGGCCGCGGCCGAATCGGCCAGCGCCGGATCCGCTGCGGAAATCGGAGCGTCGGTGACCGTATTCGGGTCGCCAGGGCTCAGCCGGTCGCTGTTGCACGCGCCGAAGGCCAGAGCCGCAAGAGTGAGAAGGAAGGGGGTTCGAAGCCGCGCCGTGCGGCGAGCCAACTTAAAGGTATGGGTCATTCGCAAGAGTCCTCTCTCCGTCGTGTACGTAGGGAGATGCCATGGTTTTATCGCGGCAGGCGAGGGGCCGACGCCGGCAAGGCCAGGTCCGACGGCTCGTCGTAATGTCCTGACGCGAGGGGAAAGGCTGAGCCTTAGCCCCGATGGATGTACGAGGGTTCTGCTGAGACTAGGGGGACATAGTCGTACAGGGCGCGATGGAATGACTACCGGGGTGGCGTCATCTCGTTATCGTAGGCTGCTCGCGCCGGGTACAGAATCGTGATCCAGGTCACATTTGTCAACCCCTGAGACTAGATTCGCTCTGCGGGGCTGTCAAAAAGCTGGTCAAATGGATGTCGCGGCAGAGCAAGAATGTGGAAATTCCCTTCTCGAATTCCGTTTGACTTTGGTGGTACTGGGGGACACATTGTCTCGGTAGTGTCCGGGCCGGCTTCACCATCATAGAGAAGACCGCGTACTCCACGAACAACTGAAGCAGCAGCACTAAGGTCCATCCCCATGGTCCTTCGCTCGACCTTGGTCCGCTTTGCGGGACCAATTGGATGTATTGTACTCGCCACCTGCACCTTGCCAACCGATGTGCATGAGGGACGCGCGCGTCCCTCTTTTTTTGCGGCCAGCTCCTCTGCGGTGACGCTGATAGGCGCGGGGGACATTGCCGACTGCACCAATACCGGCTCACAGCAGACCGCTGCTGTCGTTCAGGACATACTCCAGGACGTTCCATCCGCCACCGTGTTTACCTCCGGTGACAACGCGTACCCCGATGGCTCTGCGGCAAACTATCAGAACTGTTACCACCCCACCTGGGGCCAGTTCAAAGCCAAGACCCGGCCGGCGATCGGCAACCACGAATACAACACCGGCAGCGCCAACCCGGCATTCGACTATTACAACGGCGTGGGAAGTACCGACGGTCCGGCCGGCAAGCGGGGAGAGGGCTGGTACAGCTACGACAAGGGCAAGTGGCACATCGTGGTCCTCAACGCCAACGCCGCGTTCGTAGGCATCAGAGCCGGCTCGGCTCAGGAGAGCTGGCTCAAGGCCGATCTGGCCGCAACGGCTCAGCCCTGCATTCTGGCCTACTTTCATCACCCCAGGTTCTACTCCGGCACCACTACCCCTCTCCCCGCGCCGACGGCTTCCCTCCTGGATTTCTGGAAGGATCTATATGCTGCCGGGGCCGACCTGATCGTCAACGGCCACGCTCACGTGTACGAGCGCTACGCACCGCAGAATCCCGACGGGGTGCTGGACATGGGCAAGGGCATCCGCCAGATCATCGCCGGCACCGGGGGGGAGAGCGGCGGCGACGTCACCGTCCTGCGGCAGAACGTCGAAGTGGTGGAAGGTCACACCCGCGGCGTCCTCGAGCTCACCCTCGACGACGGGCTATATGCCTGGGAGTTCCAGCCGGTGGCGGGGAAGATCTTCAATGACAAGGGCGTGAGCCTCTGCCACGGCAGTCCCGAGCCCGGCGGGAACGCGGCACCCGGGGTGTCGTTCAGCTCGAGCTGCAACGGCGTGACCTGCAACTTTACCGACCAGAGTGTGGATGTGGACGGCAGGATGGCGGAGTGGGGGTGGAGCTTCGGGGACGGCTCCAGCGCGGTGCAGCGGAATCCGACCCACACCTTCCCCGCATCCGGCACCTATACCGTGAAGCTGACCGGGGCGGACGACGACGGTGTGATGCGAACGGTCACCAAGACGGTCGCGGTGAACGCCCTCCCGGGAGGCGGGCCACCAACGAATGCCCCGCCGAGCGTCTCCTTCAGCCAGAGCTGCTCCGGGCTGGCTTGCACCTTCACCGACGGCAGCACCGATAGCGACGGGACGGTCAAAGCCTGGAACTGGAATTTCGGGGACGGGAGTAGCTCGTCGACCAAGAACCCGATCCGGGTGTACGCCCAAGCGGGGACCTATACGGTCACCCTGATCGCGGACGACGACGACGGCGCCTCGGGCACCAGCTCGGCCCCGGTCGCCGTGTCCGGCTCGGCGCCGCCGGTCGCGTTGACCGTCACCACTCGGTCCGACGCCACCACCCAGTTCATGACCCTCGACTGGACCGGCGCCAGCGGCGACAGCGTGGACGTGTATCGCAACGACGCCAAGCTCACGGTGCAATTCAACGATGGCCACTACACCAACAGCCGCGCCTTCACCGGCTCGGCCACGTACGTGTACCGGGTTTGCCAGCTGCGCTCCAGCGTCTGTTCCAACAATGCGACGGCCAACTTTGGGACGGTCCCGAATAAAGCTCCGACCGCCAGCTTCACCGCGAGCTGCACCAGCCTGACCTGCACCTTCACCGACGCCAGCGCCGACGCGGATGGTAGCGTCAAGGCCTGGAACTGGAGCTTCGGCGACGGCGGCAGCGCCACAGTGCGAAACCCGACGTACACCTACGACCTCGAGGACAATTACACCGTCACCCTGATCGTCACCGACGACAAGGGCGCCACGGGGACCACCACCCGGTCGGTCACCGCAACCCCGCCACCGACGAACAATGCCCCGGTGGCGGACTACACAGTGGTGTGCACCGACCTGAGCTGCCAGTTTACCGACAAGACCAGCGACACGGACGGGACGGTCAACAGCAGGACCTGGGACTTCGGAGACAACACCGCCACGTCGACCGAGGCCAATCCTTTGCATGTGTACTCGGCGGGCGGGCCCGTTACGGTGACGCTCACGGCCACCGACGACGATGGAGATACCGGGACCGTCAGCCGGCAGATGACCGTCACAGCGCCGGGGCCCAACGTGGACCCGACAGCAAACTTTACCTTCACCTGCAAGGGATTCAGCTGCAGCTTCACCGATGGGAGCAGTGACACCGACGGGACCATCGCCGGCTGGAGCTGGGACTTCGGTGAGCCCGGCACCAGCTCCACGGCAACCGTGAAGGACCCGAGTCACATCTACGCCGGTGAGGGGAAATACAGCGTGACCCTGACCAGCACCGACAACGGGGGCGGGACGGGCACCGTGACCAAGCAGGTGGACGTGACGCCGCCGCCGCCGAACAGTCCGCCGGTGGCACAGTTCACCTGGAGCTGCACCGATCTCACCTGCGGATTCACCGACGCGAGCACCGACGACGGCAGCGTGGCCGGCTGGAGCTGGGACTTCGGCGACGGTGCCGCCGCTACGGCCAAGAATCCCAGCCACAGCTACGCCGCGGCGGGCCCCTACACTGTGAAGCTACAGGTCACCGATGATGCCGGTGTCTCCAGCGAACTGGTGCCCCACGATATCACTGTCACCGATCCGCCGCCCCCACCGCCCAATCAGCCACCGGTGGCTGGCTTCACTTCCAGCTGCACTAACCTGACCTGCAGCTTCACCGATGGGAGCAGCGATCCCGACGGAAGCATCGCCAGCTGGAGCTGGAACTTCGGGGACGGCGGAAGCTCGAGCGTCACCAGCCCGAGTCACACTTACGCTACTGCCGGGAGCTTTAGCGTCACCCTCGACGTGACCGACAACGGCGGCGCCACCAGCACCAAGTCGGGAAGCGCCACCACCACGCTGCCGCCCAACGTCGCCCCGGCGGCGAATTTTACCTCGAAGTGCACCGGCCTCAGCTGCAGCTTCACTGATGGCAGCACCGACTCAGACGGCAGCGTGGTCGGCTGGAGCTGGACCTTCGGGGACGGCGCAATCTCGACCACTCGGAGCCCGAGCCGCACCTACGCGGCGGCCGGCACCTACAGTGTGTCGCTCACCGCCACCGACAACCGGGCCGGGACCAATAAGAAGACGGCCAGCGTGACCGTCGCCAAGCCGGCGGGGATCGTGCTGACCGTGAAAGGAAGCACCACCGCCACCCAGCAGCTCATGACCCTGGACTGGACTGGGGCCGTGGGAACCAATGTCTCGGTCTTCCGCAATGGCCCGCTGCTCGGCACCACGCCGAACGACGGCCACTATGTGAACAGCCGGAATTTTGTGGGAGCCGCCACGTACACCTACAAGGTCTGCCAGCCGCCGGGCAACACGGTCTGCTCTAACCAGGTGACGGTGACGTTCAAGTAAAGTAAAAGCCCCGCACAACCGGCGGGGCTTTTGTCATCCACGTGCTGGTGGTTAGAAGCTCACCCTGACTACGCTCGAACAGTTGGACGTGCCCCGCTCGCACACTTTGTAGGAATATCCGCGGACGTTTCTGCCATCGAGTGCGTTCACGTAGTAGCGATCGTTCTCTGTCGTTATCCCCAAGACGCCATCGCGATACACATCCACCCGGCTGCCGTTGGCCCCGCTCCAGGTGAGGGTCATGAGCTGCACCCGTCCCTTGGTCCGTCCGCTCACCTTTAACGTGATCGACGAGGGGTTGGTGGACGGCTCACTCACCGGCGGTGGCACTACTGGCGGCTGTACCACCGGGGGCACGACCGGCGGCACCACCACGGGCCCACCGTCCGGCGGCTGAACCACGGGCGGATCGATCACCGGTGGCGGCGGTGGTGGCGGCGGCGGTGGTGGCGGCGGATTGTTGTCGGGCGGCGGCGCCTGCGTTCTCATGGCGCAGGAGCTGGAGGCATGTTGCTGAGCCTTCTGGGAGAGCGCGGCCATGGCCGACCGGACGTCGGAACGGTTCATGTAGCTGGCGTCGTACTTCCAGCTGATGAAGGCGCAGGGGTAGTCATCCGCCAACAACGCGGTACCCCAGCTGAGCATCTGACTCCCGCTCATCGCATAATGGCCGCTGCTGTTCCCCCGGATACCGCTGGACCGGTTGCCGCCGTCGAGGACGTTGAGCCCGACCACCAGGGCCAGGCCCGCCGCCTTGGCGTCGCGGACGTTGTTCCGGACGAAGTCGGCGATGGGGCCTTTGCGCTCGGAATATTGCGCCCAGGCCGCGTCGAGGTAGCGGAAATTGTAGCCCTTGAGAAAGTCGGGCCAGCCGCGAATGATGACTGGCATGGTGGGCCACAGCTGCTTGCTGTACCGGGCCATCTCGTCGACCGTCGCCGGCGAGACCGTGGTGCCGCCCCAGTTCGCCGGATCGTGCGGCTCGTCCAGGATGTAGTGCCCGATGATGGTCCCGTCATTGATATACGACGAGAAATCGACCCCCTTGTAGGGAGTCAGCCGCGCCTTCCACTTATCCAGGCTGAAGCTGTGGTTCTTGTTCTTGTAGTTGTCGTCGGCCCCGACGAACGAGACGATGACCCGGACCCCCGCCTGCCGGGCGGCCTGCAGATCCGCGAGTAGGCCGCCGGGATCGAGGGAGCGGAGGGCACCGGTGACCGCCCCGCCGAACTTGTCGTTGGGGACGTGCATGGCCCCGAAGGGAATGCCGCCGCCGTTGGAGCTGCTGGCGAACAGGGCGATGGGAGCGGCGGCGGCCGGCTGAGCACTGGCCGGAGCGGTCTCGTTGGCGTTGGTGAGGTGGTCGGTGCCGTCACACGCACCGAAGGCGAGGGAGAGGCCGACGAGCAGAAGCGCTCGGAGGCGACCTCCACCGTAGGCGAGCGTACCCGTGAGCGTCATACGCTGGTGTTCCTCTACACGATGAGGGTTGACCACAGCTTGTCGCGACAGTGGGATGGGCCGGTGCCGGCAGGGCCGGAGCGACGGCTCGTCGCCATGAATCCTGACGCGCTGGGCGAGGCGTTTACCTCTCCCGGTGGTTGTGTGACGGGGTGCTACTGAGACTAGGGGGATATAGTCGAACAGAGCGCGATGGAATGAACGCCGGACGGCGTCATCTCGTTGTCAGTGCTCGCGCTGGTACACAATTGTGATCCCCGTCACATTTGTCAAGTATCGGACCGGGGTGGGGGAGCTTTAGCGGGGTGGTTTTGTCGCAAAAACGACCGAACTAGCGGGAAATGCGTCCGTCCGAACTCGGTGGGGGGGCCGGAGGTTGTTCAACGGTGATGGTGAACGATTGCGGCGCGCTGGTGTCGCTCCCACCGTTGGCCGTGCCGCCATCGTCCTTCAGTACAACGGTTATGTTCGCAGTGCCGTTCACCGCTGCGGCCGGAGTGAAGCTCAAGGTCCCGGTGTCCCCAGCGCCGTCGCGCGAGATGGCGGGGCCGTCCGCGAACAGCCCTGGATTATCGTTTTGAGTCACGATAAACGTCAGGGTTTGCCCGGACTCATTCGCGGCTCCGGGACTGATGTTGAACGCCCAGCCACCGATACTCTGCGGGCCCGCGTCCTGAGGAACGGTGACGTTGCCCTGGCTGCTGAATCTGGGCGAGTCGTTGACTGGTTGAACGTGAATCGTAACCGTCGCCGTGCTCGACCCACCCGCGGGATCACTCGCGCGATAGCTGAACCCATCGTCTCCAAAGAACGACGAGTTCGGCGTGTAGTCGAAGGATCCGTCGCTCCTGAGATTCACGGTCCCGTTCGACGGCCCGCTGGCCAGCGACGCGGTCAAAGGATCGTGCTCGGGATCGGTGTCGTTCGCCAGTACCCCCTGCGCAGCACCGATGGTCAGCGTCTGGTCACCGCCCTCGTTCGTGGTGTAGTCATCCGGGAATGCTGTCGGGGCGCCGTTCGATGGTGGTGGGGGCGCGCTCGGATTCGCGTCGTGACTCCTCGAGTCGCTCGCACCGGCATTATCCGTGACCGTAAGCGTCACGTTGTAGTGGCCCGGTACGGCATAGAAATGCGAGGGGTTCTGCTCCGTGGATCCTTGCCCGTCGCCGAAGTCCCAACGCCAACTCGCAATGCTGCCGTCGTCGTCCCGGCTCCGATCGGTGAAGGAGCAGGTCTGATCGGTGCAGTGCACCTCGAACTCCGCGTGCGGCGCCTTGTTCGCGGGGGGTGGCGGCGGACCCTGCACGTCTACGTGGGCCGTGGCCGTGTTGCTCCCACCGGCATTGTCGTTGACCGTCAGCGCCACCAGATAGCTCCCCGGTCCCGGGAAGGTGTGCGTCGGATTCCGGTCGGGTGAGGTGCCCCCGTCGCCGAAGGTCCAACTCCAGCTCGCCAGGGTCTGGTTCCCGTCCGGATCGCTGCTGTGGTCGGTAAACTGGCAGGTCAGCCCGGTGCAGGTCCAGTTGTAGTCCGCGTGCGGCGGGCGATTCTGCTGCTGAGGGCCCACCACCTTGTGCGCCGCGGTCGCGGAGCTCGCCTTGAACCCCGAGGCGCCGGAGTAGGTCGCCCGAAGGGTCCGGTCCCCCTCCCGGTTGAGCGTCAACGAGCAGCTGCCGGCGCCGTTCTGCAGGGTGACGGTGCAGTTGGCCTGCGCGCCGTCCGCGGTTACCCTGACGGTTCCGGTGGGAACCGGACCCGGTGAGGTGACCCGGATCTCCACGGTGAACGGACTTCCCGAGACCGAGGGGTCGGGTGAGTCTCCGGTGATCTCGGTCGTGGTCGTCACCGTGGACGGTACGGCGGATGTTCCGGTCGCGCTGAAGTTGGCGACGCCGACCCCCGACACCACCGCGTCCACCCGGTTCGAGCCCGGATTCGGACCCAGCGTCCACTGGGCGGTAGCGACGCCCTGGTCATCGGTGGTCCCGTTCTGCGGGGTTACGCTCCCGCCTCCAATCGCCACCACCCAGGTCACCGCGGTCTTGGGAACGCCATTCCCTTCCCCATCCAGTAGCTGCACCACCAGGTCGGCCGGAAGCTTGGTCCCGACCTTGGCCGTCTGATTGTTCCCCGAGATGATTGTGAGAGTGGAAGCGCTTCCCGCCGTCGCGGTGTGGGTGAAGGTCACCGGCGAGCCGGCCAGACCCGGGGAGCTGGCCTGGGTCGTCTGCTTGCCCGCGGCCGGTCCGAGGGTCCGCTCGACCGAGGCCAGGCCGTTTTCGTCGGTGGTGTTGGAGGCGTCGCTCACGCTGCCGCCGCCGCCGGAACTCCAGTCGATGGGGACACCAGAGATCGGATTGCCGAAGGCGTCGGTCACCTGCACCACCAGCGGCTGGCGCAGCTTGGAGCCGGCCTTTCCGCTCTGGTCGTCGCCCGATGCGACGGCAATGCCGTTGGCATCCCTGGGCACAGCCATCAGCGTAAACGAGGTCGAGGGCGCGGTGCCCCCGCCCCCGTCGGTGACGATGCTCGCCTCGCCGGTCTGAGGCCCGATCGTGGTCCCCAACACCACCTGCGCGGGGGCCTCGCCCTTCGCATCGGTGGTCGCGGTGGACGGGGTGATCTCGGCCCCGGGCGCGCCGGAGGTGAACGCAAAGGCCACCGAGACGCCCTCCACCGGCCGGCCCCGCGAGTCGGTCACCTCGGCTACCAGCGGATCTGTGAGCGGCTCCCCCACGCGTCCGGATTGGTTATTCCCTGCCGCGATCTTGATGTGATTGGCCACCCCGTCGCCGGGGAGCAGGAGACTGGATCCGCCACCGCACCCACCTAAAAGGAAGGCGGCCATGCCGGCGGCCCCACAGCTCCACCACGCCCAATTTCTCGCAACGCCCCCGCGTGGATCGGGGTATCTGGCAGGATTGGCACCAACGGGACGGGAGATCGGCACGGATTCGACTCTCGACGATAACGCCTCCCTGAGGAGGCGTGAGATCAGTTAACCGCTGCTATGTGAACGGCCCGCTGGTCAGGGGTATCCGGCCGGTTTTCTTAACCTAGCGGCGCCCCTCAGCCGAGGAGGTGACGGATAACACTTTTGCGGCGGGTCCGATAGAGGGGGGCGGGTGGGGCCTAGCCGGCCCGCGGAGCGGGCTCGAACATGAGCTGGTCGACGTAGCACCAGGCCCAGTCCTCCCCCGGCTCGAAGCTTCTCACGATGGGGTGAGTGGAGCGGTGGAAGTGCTTGGTGGCGTGCTTGTTGGGCGAGGAGTCGCAGCACCCGACGTGGCCGCAGGTCAGGCAGAGCCGGAGGTGGACCCACCACCCATTGATCTTGAGACACTCCTCGCAGCCCTCTGGGGTACTCGGAGCAACCGGTCGAATCTGATCGAGGTGACCGCACCGCATAGCTCAGTCCTTTTCGCTGCGTTCGAGGGCCCGGCGGTCCCAAGCGGCCAGGTCGGCTCCGGCCTCATAGGTAGTCTGGAGGAATTGGAGCAGCATGTCGTCGGGCCGGCTGGCGGTCCGGACCGCCTCGTAAGGCAGGACGAACTCCCGCAACTCCTTGTGGTAATAGGCCGCCTCGGGCCGCACCCGGGCCTCGGCATAGCCGGCCGGCTCGGGATAACTATAGGAGTAGAAAGCAGCCTCGGGCATCGGTCCCCCGCCGGGCCACCACCCGGCGCTGATGCACTCGTGGGAGTAGGCCTCCCTGGTTATCCGGTTGGGAAGATGGGGAATGCCCCCGGGATGCGGGGGCGCCGCGCGTCCGGAGAACCGGGTGCAGGCCAGATCGAACCCGCCCCAGAAGAAATGGACCGGGCTGCACTTCCCGATGAACTCGCCGCGAAACTTCCCCAACACCTGACCCGCCTGGGACAAGATCCGCCAGCAGCGGGCGGCGTGCTCCGGGTCGTACGAGCGGTGTTCCTGGTCCTCGGTGAACCGCAGGTCGTCCTCCATCTCGCTGGGCACCGGCCAAATCTTGACCTTGAGCCCGAGCGAGTCGAGCAGGCCGACGTATTCCCGATAAAAGTCGGCCACCGTCCGCGGCACCAGGGCCAGCGCTTGGGTGGAACCGTCGCTGGTGCGGACCACCAGATTGTGGTCGATGAAGTCGAACTCGACCTCCACCGTCCGGTCTCCATAGGGCATGGGCGAGGTGGTGAGGCCGCGGGAAGTCAGGTACAGGGTGACGTGCCAGGAGTGATTGACCGGAGGGGCCAGGGCCAGGCGGGTCTTGCCCACCATCTGCGCCCAGCGGTGCAGCGTGTCCAGCGTATCCTTCCACTCGGCCAGCGGCAGGCTGGGCCAGGGTGCCCGCCAGTCGGTTGTCGATGTTGCCACAGTCATCCCATCCCTCCCGCCCAATGCCAACAGCTGCCAGACACGTATATGTACTCTAATTGCGTTTCCGTCTATACGGTAATCCTATTTTTCACCACAGGGGACACAGAGAAAATCCGGTTTCATAGCCGCTTGAGCTCTCTCTTGGTGGGCTTGCGGCCGTGCTTCCGTTCGAATTCGGCCGCGGCCTCCTTCTTCTGCCGCCGCTCTTCGTTGATCGCCTGGCCGGCGGAGTCCTTAGGAAGGGTCGAGGGCTGCTCGCCTTCGCGCGGGCGGTACGGTGTCGGCGGGTCGTAGGTCATGGCAGCAAAGGTAAGTCACGCGAGCATTGGCGAACATGGCGGGGCCGCACGGCGGGTGCGGGCGCAGAAATCTTGTTCCGCGCGCAAAAATCCTGTTCCCCGCACCTGAAGTGGCGGTCCGCGGGCAAAAATCTTGCTCCGCACGGGTGAAATGTGAGCCCGCGCGCAAAAATTCTTGTCCGTTCGCCTGCCATGAAGGCCCGCTCGACCGACGGAATCTTCCGAATCGCTGAAATGTGGGCGCGCGTGCAGAAATCTTTGCCCGCACGCCTGACTGGAGGGCCGCTACGGACCTG
>DASYIX010000061.1:0-9881 GCA_035997125.1 Gemmatimonadales bacterium | reverse complement strand
ACTCTACGTGCGGGACACCTTTCTGTACATGCGGCCGGGGTTCGTGCTGGGAGACGACGACCGGCTGCTCGAGCGAGGCATCATTGACTCGATGGGTGTCCTGGAATTGATCGCCTTCCTGGAGACGGAATTCGGGATCGTGGTCGTGGATGAGGACGTGACCGATGAGAACCTGGGGACGTTGGCTTCGATCCACCGCTACGTCGCGTCCCGCCGGAGGAACGGCAACTCGGCATGACCGCACTCTCCCAGCCCGTCCTCGACGCGGCGACCCGCGTCGAGTTGTGCCGGGATGCCGATGTTCCGGCGCTGATGCAGTTCATCGGGTCCCAGTGGCATCCTGACCACGTGCTGAGCCGCGACGAGGCCCTGCTGCGGTGGCAGTTCGCGCCGGAGCGGCTGCAGGGCCAGCGGGCGCCGGGGCCGACCGTCATGTTGGCGTGGCTCGAGGGCGAGATCATTGGGATGCTGGGGCTCACCGGCTTCGAGTTCAATGCTTTGGGTGAGCGGTATCCCGCCATGTGGCTGTCGCAATGGCTCGCCGTACCCGCCCACCGCCGGCACAATGTCGCCCTTCGCCTGATGTGGGCAGCGCGGGACCTGCGCCTCGACGCGGTGGCCACCCTCGGTGCCCACACATTCTCCGCCCAACTGCTCGCACGTCTCGGCTTCGAGCTGATCCCGAGCCTGCCGCGATGGGTGGGTGTATTCGACGTCGCAGCCGCGGCGGAGCTTGTGTGCTGGGCCAACCCGACACTCGGCCAACCCACCGCGGCGGCGTTGTGCCGTGCTTACATCGTCCAGCCGCCGACGGGAGCGAAACCGACGGACGGCCTACGCGCACAGGGGTGGAGCGCCGCCACGGCGGCTGCGTGGGATCGGTGCTGGAACGGAGTTCTGGCGCGGCGGGTCGTCGGAGCCTGTCGGGATGCCGCATATCTCACCTGGCGCTACGTGTCGCACCCGCGTTTCGAGTACCGACTGCGCTGTGCCCAACGGGCGTCCGATGGGGAGGTTGAGGGCATCGTCGTGTGGCGCGTAGAGCGGGTGCGCGACCGTGCGACGAGGGTCTTGCGAATCGTGGAGTTCCTGGGCTCGCCGGCGGCGGAGGCAGTCCTGGCGCGGTCGGTGCTGGAAGGGGCTCGGGATTCCGGGGCGGCCATGGGTGATTTCTACTGCGCATCGGCACGCGCGGCGGAAGCTTTAGCCCGAGCCGGTTTTCAGCGCGTACCAGAGCCGCCGGCGGGCATCGTGTTCCCGTCCCGCTTTCAACCGCTCGAGTCCCAGCACTTTCCGATGACCACGTTGGTACGACTACCCGGCGCGTGGCGTAGCAGGATGCGGGAGCTGCTCGACGATGGGCGACTCTATATCACCAAGTCAGATGGCGACCAGGACCGGCCGGCCTAGTCCCCCCACCGCAAACCTCTACTCTAGAGTGCCATGTCGCTTCCAGCGACACGGTTCCCCGAACCGCCACCCTTGCTGGTGATCGCGAACAAACGCCGCAGCAGACGCGGCTCGACCGCATTGCTACGGATGACATCAATACAGTTACAGTACAGTTGGATGTCGTGAGGCGGAACGGAGCGGCGAGCCCAGCGCGTAACACGTTGCGCTATTTGGAAGAGACGAAGTGGCCAGGGACGGAATCGAACCGCCGACACGCGGATTTTCAGCTCAGGAAATAGCCAATAGCGAATAGCCCATAACCTGGGCGCGAAGCGCCCACGCGCATCGCCCACTCACCCCCGCAGAATCGGGAGCGCCATGCCAGGACCGACTGTCCTTTGCTGCATGCTTTCAGCGATCTCACGCAGGCTCCGGGCAGCAGGGCTGTCCGGTTGCGCTATGAGTATCGGTTGTCCGGCGTCGGCGAGAGCCGCGAGCTGGGGCTGCAGCGGTACACTGCCGAGGAGCGGGGCCGAGATCTCATCGGCCAGGCGCTGACCGCCGCCCGACGAGAAAAGGTCGAATCTGCGGCCGGTTTCCGGGTCGGTGAAGCCACTCATGTTCTCGATCACCCCGATTACCGGAACGCCGACCCGCTCGAACATCTTGGCCCCCCGGAGCGCATCCCCCACCGCCATCTCCTGCGGTGTTGTGACGATGAGAGCGCCGGATACGTGAGTGGCCTGGACCAGGGAGAGCTGAGCATCACCGGTTCCGGGAGGGAGGTCGACGAGGAAGTAGTCGAGCTGGCCCCACTCGACGTCCCGCAGGAACTGGTTCACGATCTTCATGATGATGGGCCCCCGCCAGATGGCCGGGGCGTCCCGCTCGACTAGCAGACCGAGCGACATCAGCCGCACCCCATGCGCCTCGAGCGGCTGGATCTTGCCCCCGCTCACCGGCGGCCGGTCGAAGACGCCGAACATCCGAGGGATGTTGGGGCCGTACACGTCCGCGTCCATCACTCCGACCTGGAAACCGGCCTGAGCCAATGCGACTGCCAGATTGGCGGCTACGGTGGACTTGCCGACCCCGCCCTTGCCCGACGAGACCGCGATGATCTTGCCCAGGTTGGCCTGTTCCATGGGCTGGGGAGCCGGCGGCATCCCGGCGCTGGAAGGAGCTCCCGTCGGTGGCCCGTGAGTGGCCTTGGCGGGGCCTGCGGGATTGGTCACATTGATCTTGACCTCATCCTTCCGCACGCCTTCGACCGCCGCCACCGCGGCGCGCGCCGAGCGAACCAGGGTGGCGGGATCCTCGGGCGCGAGCAGAAAGGTGAACGTCACCCGGCCTTCCTCGCTGACCACCAGGTCGCGAATCATCCCTGCCGAGAGCAGGTCGTTTTCCAGCCGGGGATTCTGGACCCGGGCGAGGGCAGCGGTAACGCGGGCTTCGAGCGATTCGGCCAAAGATCTACACCGCCTCCACGTGCTTCACCTCCGGCACCATTTCACGCAGCCGGGACTCGATCCCCTGCTTGAGGGTGACGGTCGATGCCGAGCAGCCATGGCAAGTCCCGCCCAGCCGGAGAAGAAGGATCCCCTCCTGCTCGTCGAAGTCAACCACCTCCACATGGCCCCGGTGGGAGGCGATGTAGGGGCGGAGGGTGTCGAGGGTGCGTTCAATCCGATCGAAAATGTCCATACGGCTCAGGCTAAGGAATTCCTACTTGTGAGCTCGGAATATAATGAGCTGGGAGCTGGGAGCTGGGAGCTAGGACTGCAGCACCTAGCACCTAGTTCCTGACTCCCAGCTCCTAGCTCCCGACTCCTAGCTCCCGACTCCCATTCCCCCCCAAATACTCCCTCGCCGCCTGCAGCACGGTCGCCTGCACCTCGGCCAGCGACCCGGTGAGCGACAGGCCCGCGGCCTTGGTGTGGCCGCCCCCGCCGTACGCCTTGGCAAACGCCGCCACGTCCACGTCACCCACCGATCTGAGTGAAACCTTCACCCTCCCCTGAGCGATCTCCCGGAAAAGGAGTGCCATCCTGACGCCTTCGATGGAACGGGGAAACTCGACCACGCCGTCGAGATCGTCGGACGACACGTGGTAGCGTTCGATGGCGCCGGGCGGAACTGTCACCCAGGCCAATCCATAATCGTGCTCCACCACCAGGGTCTGCAACGCCTCGGCGAAGAGGCGCGGCCGGCCCTCCGGCGCCCGGGCGTAGACCTCGATGTAGATCCGTTCCGCATCCACTCCGGTTTCCAGGAGATCGGCCGCCACCCGCAGCGTCCGAGGGCGGGTGTTGCTGAACCGGAACCCACCGGTGTCGGTCAGGATGGCCACGTACAGGGCGCGGGCAACGGCCTGGGTCACCGGCCATTCGTTGGCTTTAGCGATCTCGAAGATGAGCTCGCCGGTGGCGGCGGCGTCCGGATCGAGGTAGCGGGGCCCGGGCGGCAGAATGCCGGCGCTCACGTGGTGGTCAACACAGGCGACCGGAACGCCCCGATCTCGCACGGTCTCGATCAGCATGCCGAGCCGGGTCAGATCGGAGATGTCGAGGACGATGATCAGATCGGCGCGGCGAAGCTCCCGGACCGCCTCCTGGGTCTTGTCCACACCGGGCAGGTCGTCAAACAGGAAGCTGAAGCGCGGAGGCGTGGGGCTCGGGTTGGTGATGACCGCATCGATGCCCTGGGCCCGCAACAGGTGCACCAGCCCCACCTCGCTGCCGAGGCCATCGCCGTCCGGGTTGACGTGGGTGGTGATGCAGACCCGCTGGCCCGGCTTGAGCGGGGTGGCAAAGGCACGGGCCAGATCGACCTTCTCGGGAGACAGCGAAAGCGGCATTTCCAATACTAACAGGCCGGTGGGACCGGCGCGAAAACTCACTTCTTGGGACGCGCGAGCACCGAATGGGTTCGGCTATAGGTGAAGTAGATCACCAGGCCGATGACCAGCCAGACCAGGAGCCGGATCCAGGTCGTCTTGTCCAGGTACGCCATCAGATACGCTGACGAGAGTGCCCCCATGGGCGCCACAAACCACACGAAGGGGGTCTTGAACGGCCGCTTCAGATTGGGCTCCCGGATCCTGAGGACCAGGACACCCAGCGAGACCAGCACGAACGCCAGCAGGGTCCCGATCGACACCAGCTTGGCCGCGTCCCGAACCGGCAGGATGGCCGCTGGGACTGCGACCGCGAGTCCGGTCACGATCGAGGTGATGTAGGGAGTGCGGAAGCGCGGGTGAATCTTGCGAACGAACGGCGGCAGAAGACCGTCGCGCGACATGCTATAGAAGACCCGGGATTGACCCAGCAGCTGCACCAGGATGACCGAGGTGAGCCCAGCGAGCGCCCCCAGCTTGATGAAGCTGGAGAATATGCCCAGGCCGGCAATGTCGGTGACCTTGGCGATGGGATCGGGGACGTCGAGCTCGGTGTAACGCACGACTCCGGTGGCAATGGCGGATACCACGATGTAGAGCACGGTGCAGATGATGAGTGACCCGATGATGCCAATGGGCATGTCCCGTTGCGGGTTCTTCGCTTCCTGGGCAGCGGTGCTCACCGCGTCGAAGCCGATGTAGGCAAAGAACACGATGGCGGCGCCGGCTATTACCCCACTGGTACCGAAGTGCTCCCTCGATCCGGTATTCGGCGGAATGAAGGGATGCCAGTTGGCGGGGTTCACGTGGGGAGCGGCCAGAATAATGAAGAGGACCACGACGACGAGCTTGATGAGGACGATGATGTTGTTGGCTGAGGCCGACTCCTTGATGCCCACCACCAGCAGGGTGGTAACCACCGCGATAATGAGCACAGCGGGGAGGTTGAGGATGGCGGTCGTAGTCGTTCCATCGGCCAGCGTCACCACGGTGCCCCGAGCCGCTTGCCAGTGGGCCGGGATGTGAATGCCGAGGTCGTTGAGGAATGAGACCACGTAGCCGGACCAGCCGATGGCCACGGTGGTCCCGGCGAGGGCGTACTCCAGCACCAGGTCCCACCCGATGATCCAGGCCACGAACTCGCCCAGGGTGGCGTAGGAATAGGTGTAGGCGCTGCCCGCCATGGGAACCAGGGAAGCGAATTCGCTGTAACACAGGGCGGCAAAGACCGAGGCGATACCGGCGAGGACGAACGACAGGACCACCGCCGGCCCGGCGTTCTGGGCCGCGACGGTGCCGGTAAGCACGAAGATCCCGGTGCCGATGATGGCCCCGATGCCAAGCGCGGTGAGATTCAGCGGCCCCAGCGCCCGTTTGAGGCTGTGGTCGCCCAGCGCTTCGGCTTGCAGCGCGGTGACGTCTTTACGGCGGAAGAGATCCATGGTCTACGCCGACTTTTTCAGTTGCTTGGCTTCGAGCTCGCGTTGCAGATGGCTGTGCTTCCTTCCGTAGCTGAAGTAGATCACGAACCCGATCAGCAGCCAGACCAGGAGCCGGATCCAGGTGTCGCCCGGCAGTGTCGCCATCAGCCCCCCGCAGGCCAGCACACCCAGGATCGGGACCAAAGGAACCAGAGGGGTACGGAACGGCCGGTCCAGATCGGGCCGTTTACGGCGGAGAATCCACACCCCAATACATACGAGGACAAAGGCCAGCAGGGTTCCGATGTTCACCAGCTCACCCAGGATCTGGATGGGAAAGGTGGCGGTGATGACCGCGACGATGATGCCGACATAGATCGTCGAGAGATACGGCGTGCGGAATTTGGGGTGAACCTTTCCGGCCCAGGGGCCCAACAGGCCATCGCGCGACATCGAATAGAACACCCGCGACTGGCCCAGCAACATCACCAGGACAACGGAGCCGAGGCCGAGCACCGCGCCCAGGGTGATGAACGGACGCAGCCAGGACAGTTGGGGGATCTGCTCGATGGCATAGGCGACCGGGTGGGGAACGTTCAGCCGGTCATAGCGCACCAGACCGGTGAGGATGAGCGAGACGAGCACGTACAGTATGGTGCAGATGACCAGGGATCCCAGGATTCCCTTGGGCATGTCCTTCTGCGGGTTCTTGGCTTCCTGGGCCGCGGTGCTGACGACGTCGAAGCCGATATAGGCAAAGAAGATCAACCCGGCGCCGCGGAAGACCCCGCTCCACCCGTATTCTCCAAAGTGCCCCGTGTTCGGCGGAATGAATGGATGCCAGTTACCGGGGTTCACGTATTTCACCGCGAAAATGATGAACATGAGCACCACCGCGAGCTTCAACACCACGATCAGGTTGTTGACCTTGGCCGATTCCTTGATTCCGATGACGAGAATGGTCGAGGCGAGCAACACGATCAGCATGGCGGGGAGATTGAACAGTGATCCGGTGCGGTTCCAACCCGGCTCGGCACATGCGAGCACCGCGTTGGTCACGTCGGCCGTGGTACACCAGCGAAGCGGGGCCGAGGTGACCGCGGTCGGGAGGTGGATGTTGAAATAATCCAGCAGGCTCACGAAATATCCCGACCAGCCCACGCCCACCGTCGCCGCGCCCATGGCGTATTCCAGCACCAGGTCCCAGCCGATGATCCAGGCGGCAAACTCCCCCATGGTGGCGTAGGAGTAGGTGTACGCGCTCCCGGCGACCGGGACGGTGCTCGCCATCTCCGCGTAGCACAGCCCCGCCAGCCCGCAGGCGATGGCGGCCACCACGAAGGAGAGCGGCACCGCGGGCCCGGCGTGGAGTGCCGCGGCCAGCCCGGTGAGGACGAAGATGCCGGCGCCGATGATGGCGCCGATGCCGAGCATGGTGAGATTGGTGGCGGTCAGCGCGCGCTTGAGCGACCGCTCATTGGTCGTCTCGGCTTCGGCGCGGAGTGCCGCGATCGACTTGGTGGCCCACAAGTTCATACGACGGTCACCTCGGGTAGATGATGCGTCGAGCGGTGTAACGGGGAGATTCGGGTGTTACGCGCTGTAGTTCGGAGCTTCGCGCGTGATCGTCACATCGTGCGGGTGCGACTCCCGGAGACCGGCCGTGGTGACCTGGATCATCTCGACGTCGCATTGGAGCTGTGGAATGGTGCCCACACCGCAGTAGCCCATACCACTGCGGAGCCCGCCCACCATCTGGTAGAGCACATCTTCCACCGGACCCTTGTACGGTACCCGGCCTTCGATTCCCTCGGGCACCATTTTCGAAGCGGCCATCTCGCCTTCCTGGAAATACCGATCGGCCGAACCGTCCTGCATGGCCGAGAGGCTTCCCATACCGCGAATCATCTTGAAACGACGGCCCTCGGCCAGGACCGATTCACCGGGGCTCTCTTCGGTGCCGGCCAGCATGGATCCCATCATCACCGAGGACGCTCCAGCCGCGAGGGCTTTCACTACGTCGCCGGAATACTTCACCCCTCCATCGGCGATGATGGGAACATCGTCGGCGCCGCGGAGCGCGTCCAGAATGGCGGTGACCTGGGGAACTCCCACGCCGGTGACCACCCGGGTGGTGCAGATGCTGCCGGGGCCGATCCCTACCTTGACCGCGTCCACGCCCCGCTGGACCAGCTCCCGAGCTCCCGCTTCGGTCGCCACGTTCCCCGCCACCAGCTGCACGTCGGGGAAGGCTTCTCTCAGCTGATCCACCGTGGCCAGCACGCCATCGCTGTGTCCATGCGCCGAATCCACTACCAGCACGTCGACCCCGGAAGCCACCAACCCGCGCGCGCGGATCACGGCGTCCGGCCCGCCGCTCACGGCCGCGGCAACCCGGAGCCGGCCATGCTGGTCCTTGTTGGCGTCGGGGTGCTGCATCCGCTTGAAGATGTCCTTCACCGTGATCAAGCCCTTGAGCACCCCTTTGGCATCGACGACGGGCAGCTTCTCGATGCGATGCTTGGCCAGAATCCGCTCGGCCTCGTCGAGGGAGGTGCCGACCGGCACAGTGATGAGCTTTTCCTTGGTCATCACGTCGTTGAGCGGCTGGTCCAGATTGCGCTCGAACTGGAGATCGCGGTTGGTGATGATCCCGATCAGCCGACCCTGCCCGTCCACGATGGGCACGCCGGAGATTTTGAAGCGGCGCATCAGGGCGTAGGCTTCGCGCAGCGGCCGGTCGGGCCCCAGCGTTATCGGGTTGAGGATCATCCCGCTCTCGCTGCGCTTGACCCGGTCCACCTCGGCGGCCTGGCGCTCCACGGTCATGTTCTTGTGCAGCACGCCAATGCCGCCCGCCCGAGCCATGGCGATGGCCATGTCCGCCTCGGTGACGGTGTCCATTGCGGCTGAGACCAGCGGGATGTTGAGGGAGATGGTGCGGGTGAAGCGGCTGACGGTGGAGACCTCGCGCGGATGGACGGCCGAATGCCGGGGCACGAGAAGCACGTCGTCGAACGTGAGGCCGAGCTTGGGACGGATCACGCTCATGTTCGAAGCACGAGGGCCCACCGGCGCCTGACGGGGGCGAACGGCGGGCCTGGATGATTCGATCGGTCCATCTATAAGGGTAGTAGTCAGTTGGATTGAAATCAAGAACCAAGTAAGCTCCTCGATTCAGTGCTCCCTCTGTGTCCTCGGTGGTGAATTCTTACCCCCGTCGCGCCGCCAGAGGAGATACACCGGGATACCGCTCGCCACGATCAACAACCCGAGCGCCGAGAACTTCCGCTGGGTGGGATCGGCCAGCAGAACCACCAGCAGGAAGGCCAGTGCGCAGATGTAGAGCGCCGGGAGCCACGGGTAACCGAACGCCTTGACCGGCCGGGGCAGATCGGGGCGCAGGCGGCGCAGCCGAAACAGCGCGACGGTGGTCAGCAGGTAGAAGATCAGGGCGGCGAAGACCACGTAGTTCAGCAGCTCGCTGTAGGTACCGCTGATGCAGAGCACCGACGCCCAGAAGGCCTGAGCGATCAGGCCGAAGACCGGGGTGCGGTAGACCGGGTGCAGGGTACCGGCCTTCTCGAAGAACAGCCGGTCCCTTGCCATCGCGTAGTAGGCCCGGGGACCCGAGAGGATCAGGCCGTTGTTGCAGCCGAAAGTGGAGAGGAGGATCGCCACCGCCATGATCGTGGCTGCCCCGGCTCCCAGGGCGACTTCGATCGCGGCGGTGCCGACCCGGTCCTGCGCCGCATACTGGATTCCGCGGGCCACCGCATCGGCGCCCTTGGGATCACCATAGAAGGGCAGAATATTCAGGTATGCGACGTTGGCCAGCACATAGAGCGTGCACACGAGGCCGGTGCCCAGCGCCAGCGCGCGAGGAAGATTCTTGGTCGGCTCCCGGACCTCGGCCGCGGCAAAGGTCACGTTGTTCCAGGCGTCGGCGGAGAACAAGGAGCCGACCATTGCGGCCCCGATCACCGGCAAGACGGCCAGACTCCAGTCACCGGTGCCCCAGAAATTGGAGAAGTTGGCCGCGGCGATATCGGGTTGGCGAAAGAGGGTGAGACCCAGCAGGACCAGCACGGCGAGCGCGCCGATCTTGGCGACGCTGAACACGGTCTGCACTGCAGCGCCCAGCTTCACGCCTCGGATGTTAAGCAGGGTCA
>DASYIX010000060.1:0-112362 GCA_035997125.1 Gemmatimonadales bacterium | reverse complement strand
TGGGGCAGAAGTCACCCTACCCGATGGAAGACTTCGATCCCTACGATGACAGAACCGGAGTGTCGTTCAGCCGGGAGCGTGCGCTCCCCTTCGACGAGCTGAGGCGTCGCTTCCAGGCGATGCATGAGCCGCTGGTCAGGGCCATCACGGCCATGTCGCCTGAGGCTCTAGCTGCGAAACCGCCCCGGCCATTCACCGGCGAGCCCAACGAGACCGTCGGGGGCAACATGGCGACCTTCGTGTTTCACGAGTGTTATCACGTGGGGCAGACCGGAGTCTTGCGGCGGGTAGCGGGGAAGCCGGGAGTGGTGAAGCCGCCGAAGGTGCCGGCGTGAGCGCTTCACCTACCGCCTATCTATCGCCAAACACCTTCTCCATCGGCTCCAGTTTCCCGCCCTGGAACTCGAAATACTCCTGCCAGAAGTCGACGTGCTTTCGGTCTTGCTCCTTCACCTCGGGCCGCACCAGGTAGTAGACCAGCACCGAGACCCCTTTGAGATCGGAACGCACCCGGGCGAAGTAGTCCGTCTTCTTGAACGAATCGAACGCCGGGACCCCTTTGTACATGCTGAGCCCACGGGGCACGTGCTGCATCAGGTCGGAGACGATGACCAGACGCTTGGGCAACCCGTCGTACTCCGGTTTCCCGAAGGTTCTGAGCGCGGTGGACTGGATGGCCTCGAAGATGGGCGACGTCTTCATGGGCCGGGAGGACATCTGCTTGTCGATATCCTCCTTGAGCTTGGCGGCAAAGCCGTCCCACTTCTTCTTAGCCAGCTGAGGGTTCTGATACATCTGGTTGAGCTCGGCGCCGGTGCCGGGATTGCAGAGGTGATCGTACGGCGCGGCCAACCGCCACCGGCGGTGACCCACGGTATACACCTCGACCAACCCGAACCTTGGAATGCTGTCGCGAAGCCGGGTGAGCTGATTCTCCAGCTGCAGTCGCTGCGGTGAGGAGAACCGGTCCGAGACGTCCAGCAGGATGACCATGATCTCCGAAGGCGGGCGCTTGGTGGGGCAGAGCGTCTTGCCGTCGGTGGGCACCGCCCCGGAGTTGCCTTTGATGGCGAGCGTCGCGCCACCTGCGATCAGCACCACCAAGAGGGCCACGGCGCCAGCGATCCGCAGCTTGAGACTGAGCCCCTTCAGGTGCTCGGGGTGCGCAAGTGCCGCCCGGTAATCACGCAGGCGCAAGTTCCAAGCTCCCCAGCGTCGCCAGTTGCCCGACGGTCTGATACTCGGGCATGGTCTGTTCGAACTTCTCGTTGATCGCCTTGATGTAGAAGTCGATCCGGCCAATCACCTCGCTCCGGACGTCGAGCTCCTGGGCGGCCAGTGACGCCAGGACCGGGGCATCGACAAACGTCGGACGAACCGGAGGCGCGCGGAAGTACGCCGGCGCTTCTCCTCTTCGCCGCCTGCGGTTGCTTTCCCGGTAGCGCTGGACTAATCGCTCGTGCAGCACGGCAAGGTGGTCGAAATAGGCCCGGAGATTGTGGTGCAGCCGGGTGCGCCCGTCGATCGACTGCTGCATCTCGAATTGGGACCCGCGAATCAGCTCGATGGCCCCGCTCAGATCTTCCACCGTCTGGTCCCTGAGCTGCATCATGGCCGCGAGCGACTTGGCGTTCTCCTCGGCGTAGTGGTCGATGGCGTGCTGCCGCTCCCTTCCGATGGTACTATAGCCGGGATAGAGGTCGCGCATCGCCGCGACGTCGATAACTGCCAGCAGTCCCAGGGCGATCCCCAGCAGCACCAGAATCGCGGACTTGGCGTCGGACAGGAGGACGGGCGATCGGGTCAGGTGATTCACCAGCACGGCCATGTCCACCCGGCCCGCATTAGCAATGAACAGGTCGCGGAACTGGCCGACGGCGAGGTTGAGCCCAACCAGCCACATCGCAAATAAAATCGTCACCAGCGCGCCGATGAGCTTGATCGGGGGCAAGCGATGAAACAGCAGCGGCAGGCCGTACACCGCAAAGAGGGCGGCCACGCCCACGTTCAACACCGACAGCACCAGCGCCTGCATCACCCCGCCGATGATCCCGGCCTCGCTGCCTTCGGCGAAGAACATCCCGTTGATGATCGACTCCAGCAGCACGAAGACGACCAGCAGCAGCTGTCCCAGGATCCGCTGCCCGTTCGCGATGTGCTTGGGCAGACGGTTCAGGTGATGCCGTTCCCGGAACTCACGGAATTCGTTCTCCCGGTTAGCTACCAGCCGGAGCAGGGTGTGCAGCTGATTCTGGTCGTGCAGCACCTCGGCCTTGAAGTCGACGAGGGCGTTGGACGCGGCGGCCTCGATCTGCACCTGGAGGTCAGGCGTGATGCCAGAGCGCTGGATCCGGGTCTCGTAGATGTCGCGCTGCGCCAGGTAGTCCTCCCGGGCCTTCCGGGCGTAGCCCTCGATCTTCCCCAGCACGTCCAGCTCGGCCGAGTCCGGGCCGTCGGCATCGGCGGCAGGCTGGCCGGCCATTGCCGCTTTCTCCGCCCGTTCGTCGAGGCGCAGCTCGCGCGCGATCTGATCGGCGTCGAGCGGAGGGAACGATTGGATATCCGGCAATGCGCCAGGGGGCTTGCCCATCGCAGCGGCGACCAGCTCTCGGACGGATTTCTTCATGCGTGTGGCACCTGCGACCAGGAAGCTCGATGCTGCGGGTGTTGAAGCGTCAAACATCAGCAAGTACAACAAAGATGCTGCAATCCTATGAGAGCAGTAAGATGCCGTTCGGTGCTTCTGCTCACACCGCTGCCCGGCGCTCGATGATCGGTGCAATTTCTTGCACCGACGCCGAGCCACCTCATCGGCAGCTCGGCGTTGGAAGGAGCGTCGTCGCCTGCGTTGTTACGGGGTGTATCGCTCGTTTGCGGCGGTCAGGCTGGTGCCGTTGCGGCGTCCCCCGACCGCGTACACGAGACTGCTGATCACGCCCACCCCGAGCCCCGAGCGGGCCGTGGGCATAGGGGCCCTCGTAGTCCAGGAATCGGCGATGGGGTCATAGGCTTCGACCGTCTTCAGGTAGGTGTCCCCGTTTCGACCGCCGATCACGTGCAGCTCGCCTCTCACCACAGCCGCAGTTGCGGCAGTTCGGGCCGTCGGCATGGCCGGCAGGGTGGACCAGAGGTTGGTCGCCGGGTCATAGACGTCGAGCCGGCCGACCGCTACGCCAGCCGCGTTGTTCCCGCCCACCACGTAGAGCTGGCCACCAATAACGCCCACCGCCGGCTGGCTGTGAACCGAGGGAGCCGAGCGAAGCGTGGTCCACGCGTTGGTGCTCGGGTCATATCGGTGGAGCGACCCTGCCGCGACCTGCGCACCCGTGCTCGAGACCTTGCAACCGGTGAACACGTAGAGCTTGCCGCTGATAACCGCTGAGCCGCCGCAGGCGCTGGCAATCGGCATACTCGCCCGGGTGCTCCAAGTGTTGCTGTTCGTGTTGTAGGCGTAGAGCGTCCGGGTGAGTGTCCGGTTGGCATCGTAGCCGCCGGCTACGTAGATGGTGCTCCCGATTGCCGCCGCTCCGTTGCCGCTTTCGCGGGCCGCTGGCAAGGACGTCTTCGTACTCCAGCTGTTGTTCCCCGGGCTATAGGCGAGCACACCTTTGAGAGCCAGATCCGAGCTGTTGCGGCCGCCGATCGAGTACAGGAGGCCATTGACCACCGCGGTGGCGGGGCCCCGGCGCGCCGACGGCAGCGGCACTCGCGTGGCCCACGACCCCAGGACGGTAGTGAACCGGACAGCATCGTTGACCAGTCCATAGTTGGCTGCCACTCGACCAGGAAGGAACACCGCCCGGGTGCCGGTTGCGTCCTCGGCTCCCTGGGTGTAAATGTGGCCCGCAGACTGATTGGCGGTATGAATCTCGATGGCGTTGCTGCCCTCGTAGAGGATGATCTGGGTGCTCACCCGGTTGGTGCCGGTTTCGCAGCACCAGGGTACGTCCTGATAGGAGACGATCAAGTACCGGCTAGGCGCCCTGCCGCGAGTCTCGTACGAAATCAGGCCGCCCCCGGCGGTGGAGAGATCGGTCCACGCGGCGGCGATGACGTTGTTGAAATCGTCGGCCAGCGGGATTGTCCGCCCGACGCAACACCCGTCCTCCGCGCGGGAGTTGAACGAGATGAAGCCGTTGGTCGAGATGCCGAGGCTGGTGTAGGTCTTACCGTAGAAGGTGAGGCTGAAGCCGATCGGCACATTCCCGTACATGCAATCGTCACAGCCCGGCAGCGGATGCGCGAAGGGACCCGGCTCGGGTGCAAACGGTATCGAGTTTACCGTGGCACCGAACGCCGTGACCGCGCTGGCCGCCATCATGCTGGAAGCCGAGGCGCTCGGGGAACCCAGATCCACCGCGTTGCGCGCCTTGTCGGCCCGAAGAGCGGCGTCATCGGTGCCGGCGGTGGGCGGCGCGGTGGGACCCAATGGGCTCTCCTGATTGTCTCCGCAGCCCTGGAGCAGCATTCCAATGGCGATCAATCCTGCCGATAGAACACGTAGAGC
Source organism: Gemmatimonadales bacterium (assembly GCA_035997125.1). Classification (GTDB taxonomy): domain Bacteria; phylum Gemmatimonadota; class Gemmatimonadetes; order Gemmatimonadales; family GWC2-71-9; genus CAVVWJ01. Next base: position 107,855 of record DASYIX010000060.1, on the reverse strand, counting down.
CGGGTACATAACGCCTCGCTGGTCAGCGGACTCGGCTGGAGGGACTCCAGCCTTCTCCCGCATAGGCTACGGGCCGCGTGTCAAGCGCGCGTCAAGTGCCTGACAAGTGGATCACCGATTCAGCCAGCAAAGTTGTCAGAGAGTGGTCGCTATTGGGTTACCCCGGGTATCTTTTGCCGTGACTTGGGGGCACTACACTACGACTGAACCGAGGGAACGTGATGCGTGCCATACGATTGAGGACCCTGGCAGCGGCACTGGGTCTTTCCTTAGCTGCAAGCCATTCTGTGGCCGCGCAGAGCTTGCCCCAAGCCGCGCCAGGGGTGACCTCTCCATCCGAGATCGAGACCAAGCTCCCGCCGGGCTACGTCAAGGAGTTCGGCACCATGTGGACCTTCGAGGCGCCGCCCTTCGACTACTGGAAGGCGCGCTACGGGTTCACCCCCACCAAGGCCTGGCTCGATCATGTCCGACTCGCCTCGGTGCGGCTCCCCAACTGCTCGGCCTCCTTCGTCTCTGCCCGCGGCCTGGTGATGACCAATCACCACTGCGCCCGCGAGTGCATCACCGCGGTCTCTACCCCCGACTCGAACTTCCAGGAGCTGGGCTTCGTCGCCAAGACCCAAGCCGACGAGCGCAAGTGTCCCGGACTCTACGTGGACCAGCTCCAGTCCATCGAAGACGTGACCGGCAAGATCCAGAATGCCGTCACCGCCACGAGCCCCCGGCAGCAGGTGGCACAGCGTGAGGCCGCGAAAGCAGCTCTGGAGAAGGATTGTGAGACCGAGCCCGGCGCCGTCTGCCAGGTGGTGACCTACTACCAGGGTGGGATCTACTCGCTCTACCACTTCAGACGCTACGACGATCTGCGGCTGGTGATGGCCCCCGAGGAGGCGATCAGCTTCTTCGGCGGCGACCCCGACAACTTCACCTACCCCCGCTACGACCTGGACCTCAGCCTGATGCGGGTCTACGAAAACGATCAGCCGTACGCGCCCAAGGACTATCTCAAGTGGAGCAAGGACGGGGCGAAGGAGGGCGACCTGGTCTTGGTCACCGGCAATCCCGGCTCCACCGGCCGGCTGCTCACGGTCTCCCAGATGGAGTACCTGCGCGACGTGCAGTACCCGGCCCAGCTCAGCTCCTATGAGCGGAACCTCGCGGTGCTGCGCGAGCTGTCGCAGAAGGACGATGAGACCCGGCGCGCGCTGGAGAACGACATCTTCAGCCTGGAGAACTCGAAGAAGGCGGTGACCGGTTACCTCTCCGGTCTGCAGGACTCCTCACTCATGGCCAAGAAGCGCGCCTTCGAGCGCGACTTCCGCAAGCGCATCGCCCGCGATCCCAAGATGCAGGCCAGGTACGGTGCGGCGTTCACCGCGATCGCCACCGCGCAGAAGGAGCAGGCCGCCATCGCCAAGCAGCAGCGTTGGTACAGCTTCAGCGGGTCGCCGCTGCTGAACGCGGCCGGCGGGATCGTCCGGATTCCGGAGCAGGCCAAGCTCCCCGACTCGCTCCGGTTGCCGCAGTATCGGGGTGAGGGCCTGGAGAACATCAAGAAGTCGATTCAGGGCGACATCTCCACCGACGCCGAGCAGGACAAGCAGATGCTGCAGGCCTGGCTCACCCAGGCGAGCAAGGATCTCCCGAAGAACGATCCCTATCTTCAGACCATCCTCCGTGGCCGGAGCCCCGAGGTGGCGGCCGAGGCGGCGGTCAACGGCACGAAGCTGGCCGACACCGCTACCCGCTCGTCGCTGCTCGAAGGCGGGTCGGCCGCGGTGGCCGGCTCCAGTGATCCGCTGATCCTGCTGGCCCGGAAGCTCAACCCCTTGGCCATGCGGGTGCAGCAGCGCTACGCCCGGCTCAACGACGTGATCTCCGCCAACACGGAGAAGGTGGGCCAGGCCATCTTCGCCGCCTACGGCCGCACGCTCCCGCCGGACGCGACCTTCAGTCTTCGCATCAGCGACGGGGTGGTGAAGAGCTTCCCCATGAACGGCACCATCGCCCCCTACAAGACCAGCTTCTACGGCCTCTATGGCCGGTCGGCTGAGTTCGAGGACAAGCCGCCGTTCAAGCTGCCACAGCGGTGGAAGACCCACCAGTCGCGGTTGGATCTCGCCTCGCCGCTCGACTTCGTCACCACCAGCGACATCATCGGCGGCAACTCGGGCAGCCCGGTGATCAACAAGAACGCGGAGGTGGTGGGACTCATCTTCGACGGCAACATCGAGCAACTGCCCAACCGCTTCCTCTATACCGACGAGGTGTCGCGCGCGGTGGCGGTGCACTCCCGGGCGATTCCCGAGGCGCTAAGGAAGGTGTATGAGGCGGATCGGATCGCGGACGAGCTGCAGGGGGTGACGACGGCGGCCGCGCCGATTCCGGCGAGGGACAGCGTGCGGCGGTCGGCTGCGGTCGGAAGGGACAGCTCAGCAGCCCAGGGACGGTAACGCGGTCATTTCGAGCGTAGCGAGAAATCGGACGGCTTGCCGTCGGTACTCCGAAGTCCGAACGTTAGACGGGCCGATTTCTCGCTGTGCTCGAAATGACGCGCGGCGACCCCCGCCTACTTCCTCACCGCCGTGAACCTTCCCTTCAGCACCTTGCTACCCTTGGTCGCCTTCGCGGTGTACGTCCCGGTAAGCGAATCTCCCACGATCTTGGCGGTCGTGCGGGTCACCACCTGGGTGTTGAGCGTGGGACTCCGGTGCGGGGCCGACTGGTAGACGATCAAGGTGTCGCTGGTGGAGACCACCTTGACGTCGTACTTCTCCCCCGAGGCGAACGCGATCTGTCCCACCAAGCTGCCGTCCGGCGCGCGGCTCCAGGTGATGGTGAACGTCTGCGGCCGCTTGGAGCCGGCATCGAAGCCCTTGGCCGTCCAGCTGCCGATGAGGCGGTCGGGCACGGCGGACATCGTCTGAGCCGGGGCCTGACCCACGGTGCTGTCGAGGGCGACAGTGTCGGTGGCGGTGCTGGTGGTATCACGGGCCGTGTCGCCGCGTTTCTCGCAGGCGGCCAGGAGGAGCGCGGTGCAAAGCAGATATCGCATGAATTCTCCAGCGCAAGTTGGATAGCCAACGTAACCGGTCATGTCGAGCGGAGCGAGAAATCGGACCGCCTAACGTCGGCACTCCGGAGCCCAAACGCAAGACGGGCCGATTTCTCGCTCCGCTCGAAATGACGCGCCAGCCTTGTCAGCCACCTTACCGAAGCGCTTGTACGACGGGGAGTTTCGCCGCTCTCCGCGCGGGGAAGAACCCTCCGATCAACCCCATCACCACCGCAAAGCAGAGCCCCGCCAGCAGCAGCGCCGGGCTCACCCGGAAGCTGAAGGCGATCTCGCTGAAGCTGGCCCAATTGGTGGTGCTGGTGACGATCCCATTGATCGGGAGCGCGAGCAGCGCGCCGATCACCCCGCCGACGATCGCGATCAGCGCCGACTCGGCCAGGAAGCTGGCGAGCACGCTTCGGGGGTGGAAGCCGAGCGTCAGCAGCACCGCGATCTCGTTGCTGCGCGAGGCCACCGCGGCGTACATGGTGTTGATCGCCCCGAAGATCGCGCCGATCGCCATGATGCTGGTGATCATCAGCGCGAGAATGGTGAGGATCCGGCCCAGCAGCTGCGACTGCTGGGTGTAGAAGTCGGCCTCCCGGTGCACGTCCACGGTGAGCCGCCGGTCGGCCTCGAGGGTGCGCTTGGCCTCGTCGAACGCGGCGGGGTCCTTGAGCCGGAAGGTGACCGACTGGAAGGCCTCGCCTCGGAACACCGGCATGAACTGCTCGTTTTCCCCCCAGATCTCCGACTCGAACGCGGAGCCGTTGGCGCTGAAGCGGCAGACCACGGTCCAGTTGCGGCCGGCAAAGCGCAACGTCTCGCCGATCCCGGTGTGGTTGAATCGGCCGGCCATCTTCTTGCCCACGCAGATCTCCGCCTTGCCGGTCTCCGGCTTCCGGCCCGCCTCGATCCGGACGTTGTTCCGCACCGTCCACGCCGCGGGACTGATCCCTCGCACCACCACGTTGGCCATGCTGGTGGTATCGGGCGCACCCTTCCGCGGCAATGGGATGATGACGTACACCTCGGGGCTGATCATCGGCCGGCCGTCGGCGCCGGTCTGAATGTGGGGCGATGCAGTGAGGATGCTGGCCGCCTCCCGGTCCAGGCCGCTGGAGAGCTCGGAGTCAGCTCCCCGGCGCAGCACCAGGACGTTCTGACTCGAGCCGGTCTTGGTGAGCGCGGCGCGGAAGCCGTTGGCCAAGGCGAGCATGCCGATGAAGACAGCGACTACCAGCGCGATGCCCAGCGCGGTGAGCAGGGTAGAGACCGGGCGCTGCAGCAGGCTCCGCGCGTTGTATTCGAGAGGAATCTTCATTCGACCGTCCTCAATGCCTGCACCACCGGCAACCGCGCGGCCCGCACCGCGGGCACCAGTCCGCTCGCGAGCATGAGCAGCAGTGCCACGCCCAGTCCCAGCACCAGGGTATCCGTGGTCACGTCGAATCCCGGCAGGAAGCCGGCGGCGTTAAAGTTGGACGCCTTGTACAGCAGCTTGGCGCCGCCAAGACCAATAACGGCTCCCGTGAGAGTGATGATCGCCGTTTCCAGCATCACCAGCCCGAAGAGCCTCCGGTCGGTGAAGCCAATAGTCTTCAGCACCGCCACCTCCTTGGTGCGCTCCCGGGCGCTCATCATCATCGCATTGGCGGTCACCAGCAGGATGGCGAACACCACCGCCATGCCGATGGTCCCCATCAGCAGGCTCACGTTGCCCCACATGGTGGCGAAGCTGGCATTGAAGGCCTGCTCGGTGCCGGTTTTGGTCGGTGCGCTGGAGTTGCGGAACTGGTCGTCCACCATCTTGGCTATTCCGGCGGTGTTGTTTGGGTCGGTGATCTCAAGGACGTACCAGCCGGCGATGCCCGGACGGCCGATCTTCTCCTCCAGGTAATCGTGATGGAACAACATCATGTCGTCGTTGATCACCGGGTCGGTCGGGGTGTACACCCCGCGGATGGTGAAGGTCCAGTCCCCGGGGAAGATGGTTCCCAGAATGGTGACGTTCTGCCCTAGCTTCCAGCCGAACACGTCGAGCAGGCGGCGGCCCACGATGGCCGAGGAGCGCTCCCGGATGAAGGCCTGCTTCTGGTCTTCCGGCAGGGTGATCTCGGGATACATGGCGAGATAGGAGACCGGATCCACCGCGAACTGGGCGAAGAAGCGCTTGCCGTCGCCGTAGCGGCCGCCGAACCAGTTGGCCCAGCTCACTGCGGAGATCCCCTTGTCGGCCTTGAGCCGGTTGGCGTAGCTCAGCGGCAGGGGGAACACCAGGCCAGTCGCGTTTTGGACCACCAGGCGGCGGGCGCTGCCGAACTGCGCGGCTCGCGCCAGCGTCGTGACGACGGTCCGCAGCGAGGCGAACAGGAACAGGGCCAGCGCCACGCTGGAGATGGTGAGGAACACCCGGCGCTTGTGCCGGCCCAGGTTGGCCAGCACCAGAGGGAAGAATTTCATACGCCCGCCGCCGCCGTCTGCCGCTCGATCAGGTTCCCCTTGTCCAGGTGGAGCACCGTCTTGGCCCGCTCGGCCGCATGGGCGTCGTGGGTCACTATGATGATGGTCTTCTTGAACTCGTCGTTGAGCCGCTGCAGCAATCCGAGCACGTCTTGGGAGCTCTTGGCGTCGAGCTGTCCGGTGGGCTCGTCCAGCAAGACGAGCGTGGGGTCGGCCACGATCGCCCGGGCAATGGCGACTCGTTGTTCCTGGCCGCCGGAGAGCTGGCGGGGGTAGTGCCGCATCCGGTCATCCAGCCCCACCACGCCGAGCGCGAGCTTGACCCGCTCGTCGCGCTCCTTCTTGGAGAGCCGGGTGAGCAGCAGCGGGAGCTCCACGTTCTGGTAGGCGGTGAGCACCGGCAGCAGGTTCAGGGTCTGGAAGACGAACCCGATGTGCTCCGCCCGCCAGGGAGCGAGCTGGCTCGGTGTCATCGCGCTCACCTCGGAGCCAGCAACGCGGATGCTGCCGCTGGTGGGCTTGTCCAAGCCGGCGAGCAGATTGAGCAGCGTGGATTTGCCGGAGCCCGACGGGCCCATGAGCGCGGTAAAGGAGCCTTCGGCCACATCCAGAGTGAGACCGGTGAAGATCTCGATGCGCTCGGTGTCGCGCTGGAAGACTTTGTGGACGTTACGGATTTCGACCAATGCCATGTTGAGTCTCGCTGCTGGAGTAATCAGTCTTAAGGGCTGTTGGCTATTAGCTATTGGCTACACTGATGGCCAAAGAAGTGCGTGGGCGTCATGGGAGTGTGTCGACTCAAGGAGCAGCCCACAGCCAACAGCCAATAGCCTACTGCGCTTTCACCCGCATCCCCGCCTTCGGCTCCTCCACCCCACCAACCAGCATCACCTCTCCGCCGGACAGCCCCGACCGGATCTCCCGGAACCCGCCGCTCACCGGCCCCGCCTCCACTGCCCGCGACTCCAGCTTTCCGTTTCGGACCAACCATACGACGGATTGCCCGTTTAGTTCCCGCACCGCCGCGGCGGGCACCCGGAACCGGGTTGTCCCCGGCCGCACGATACCGACGGGCGCCGGCGTCTTGTCCTCCAGGAAATCCACCCGCGCCCCCATCTCGGGAAGGATCCTCGGATCCCGGTCCAGGATGCTCACCTTCACCTGCACCGTGGCCCGCTGCCGGTCGGCGGTCGGCACCACCTGCCGCACCTCCCCCTTGAACGACGTATCGGGATATGCGTCGAGAATGATTCGGGCCGGCTGTGCCTTCCGGACCCGCGCGATGTAGGCCTCGTTCACATCCACCTCGACCTCGAGGGTGGTGAGATCGGCCATGGTCACCACCGCGCCGCGAGTGAGCCCTCCGCCCACCGACGGCGCCACCACCTCGCCCACCTCGGCCTCTTTCCGAAGTACGGTACCGGTGAAGGGCGCCCGGATCACCGTGTTCTCCAGGTTCGCCAGGGCAAAGCGGCGGGCCGCGTCGGCCGAGTTGATCCGCGCCTCGGTGGCTTGGGCCCTGGCGTTCGCCTGGTCCGACCGACTCACCGCGGCGTCGTACTCTTCGTCGGTGACCAACCCCGGCTTGGCCCGCATCTTTCGCAGCCGGTCTGCCTCGCGCGAGGCGACATCGCGGGCGGCGCGAGCCTCGGTGAGATCGGCCCGGGCACTCGCCAGCGCCGCCTCCGCCTGCCCCAGCTGGGCCTGATAGTCGGCATTGTCCAGCGTGGCGATGATGTCGCCTTTCCGCATATAGGATCCTTCACTCACCCGAAGCTCGCGGATCCGGCCCGGTAGCTTGGCGGCCACCGACGCCCGGGTCCGGGCCACGACGTAGCCGTTGGCGGTGACGCTGGTGCCCGCGCCTCCTCCCGACTCCCCGGCCCCCGACATCGCGGTCGCTACGGCGGTCTGCACCGGCACCGCCCGTCCCCGGCCGAGGATCAGGAAGGCGCCGCCGAACACGATCACGGCGCCGAGCAGGAGGGCCAGATTTCGCTTGAGTGCCCGCCGCAGGGGCGGTGGCGGCGCGTCCCGATTGATCCGGAGCTTGGAGAGATCGGGCGGGATAGAGGGGGATGTCATCGGGGCTGAATCTACGGTGGAGCGGGGGGAGGCTAAAGGGCCAATCCGGGATCGGGAGATTGAGCCAATCGAGGCCCCTCCCTGCCTTGCGCCTTCCGCATCCTCACCTTATCGCTACGGGTAACCGACACCATCATCATTTCCCGGAGAGTCCCATGGCGACCCTGCGCCCCGATCCAACATTTTATCCCTCCGCCAAGCAGGCGGCGGAGGCGCCCGCCGAAGAGATTGCCTACCTTGCGATGTTGAGCCCCAACCAGTCGCGACCCGACGCAATCGGTGTGGTGGACGTGCAGCCCGACTCCAAGTCCTATGGCCAAGTGGTGGGACAAGTGGACATGCCGAACCGGGGCGACGAGCTGCACCACTTCGGCTGGAACGCCTGCAGCGCGAGCCTCTGCCCCTGGGCGGCGCACCCCCACGTCGAGCGGCGCTACCTAATCGTGCCCGGCATCAACTCGTCCCGGATTCACATCCTGGATACCAAGGCCAATCCCCGCCGGCCCGAACTGGTCAAGGTGATCGAGCCCGAGACCCTGGCGAAGAAGACCAAGTACGCGTCTCCCCACACCGTCCACTGCGGTCCCGACGGGATCTATATCTCCGCCCTCGGCGCCCCCGACGGCCAGGGACCCGGAGGCATCTTCATCCTCGACCACGCCAGCTTCGAGCCCAAGGGCGCCTGGGAGCGGGACCGCGGGCCGCAGCAGCTGGGTTACGACTTTGCCTGGCACCTCGGGCACGACACCACCATCACCAGTGAATGGGGCACACCCAGCATGGTGCGCAACGGCGTGAATCCCGAGCTGTTGCTCGGCGGTAAGTACGGCAACTCGCTCCACGTGTGGGATCTCCGGAAGGGAATCCACCAGCAGAAGATCCCGCTGGGAGACGAGTATCAGATGACGCTCGAGCTGCGTCCCGCCCGCGACCCGCGGAAGGCATACGGCTTCGTCGGCGTGGTGATCTCGCTCAAGGATTTGTCGTCGTCGGTCTGGGTGTGGTATAAGGACGGGAAGGATGGGAAGGACGGGAAAGGCGGGAAGGACGCGAAAGGCAAGAAGGGGGCGAAGAGCAGCAAGAGCGCCGTGGGCGAGTGGAAGGTGAAGAAAGTGATCGAGATTCCCGCGGAGCCGGCCGATCCGAAGGACCTGCCTCCGCTGCTGCAGGGATTCAAGGCGGTGGCTCCGCTGGTCACCGACATCAACCTTTCGCTGGATGACAAGCAGCTCTACGTGTCATGCTGGGGCACCGGCGAGCTCCGCCAGTACGATGTGTCCGATCCGTTTGCGCCGAGGCTCACGGCGACGGTGCCGATCGGCGGGATCGTGCGCCGCACCGCCCATCCGGCTCAATCCGGTAAGAAGCTGAACGGCGGGCCTCAGATGGTGGAGCTGAGCCGGGACGGGCGGCGGGTGTATCTCACCAATGGGCTCTACTCGCCGTGGGATGAGCAGTTCTATCCTGACGGGGTAAAGGGCTGGATGGTGAAGCTCGACGCCCGCCCGGGCGGCGGAATGGCGCTGGATAACCGCTTCTTCCTGGAGATGGAGCAGAACACCCGCTGCCACCAGGTCCGGCTCCAGGGCGGCGACGCGTCATCGGATTCGTTCTGCTTCTCATGATCCACTCCGCGATGTCGTGGCCCGCGCTCCTCGCGCTCGGCGCCGGTCACGGCATCAACCCGGCCATGGGCTGGCTCTTTGCTGTGGCGTTGGGACTGCAGCGGGAGAGCCGCCGGGCAGTATGGGGAGCACTCGGTCCCCTCGCCGCCGGCCACGCTCTGGCCATTGGCGGTGCGGTGGGGGCGATGGGGTTGGCCGGAATGGTCATCCCGCTGGCGGCACTGCGTTGGGCCACCGCGGGTCTGCTGATCGGGCTCGGCATCTATCGATTGGTGCGCTCGCGGCATCTGACCTTCGGCGGGATGCAGGTGGGAGCCCGGGAGCTCGCCATCTGGTCCTTCCTCATGGCCTCGGCCCACGGCGCGGGGCTGATGGTCTTGCCGCTGGTTATGGCGACGCCGGCGGAGCCGGCGCTACACCACATGGCCATAGTGCCGCCGATTGCGAGCGTGGAGTGGAGCGGCCTGCTGGCGACGCTGGTGCACACGGCGGGCTATCTGCTGGTCACCGCGATCATCGCGGTGATCGTGTACGAGAAGGTTGGAGTGCGGTTCCTGCGCAAGGCGTGGGTGAACCTGGATCTGATCTGGGCGATCGCGCTGATTATTACTGGCGTCGCAATGGTGGCCATGCCGTCATTTCGAGCCCTTCACTAGCGTTCAGGGTAACCTCCGCGAGAAATCGGCCGGAATGACGCGTTGAACACGCTCCAACTCGATCGCCTCGGCTCTGCTCTCGCCGGCCGCTACGCCCTTGGGCCCGAGCTGGGCCGGGGCGGCATGGCGACCGTCTACCTGGCCGACGACCTCAAGCATCGGCGCAAGGTCGCCATCAAGGTTCTCCATCCGGAGCTGGGATCCCTCCTCGGCCCTGATCGGTTTACTCGCGAGATCCAGGTTGCCGCGTCGCTGAACCATCCCCACATCCTGCCGCTCTACGATTCGGGTGTGGCCGAGGGGCTGCTTTACTACGTCATGCCCTATGTACGGGGCGAGTCACTCCGGCAGAAGATCTCCCGGGAAATCCAATTCTCCATCCCCGAGGCGATCGAGATCGTGCGACAAGCTGCCTCGGCGCTGGAGTACGCCCATGCCCACGGTCTCATCCATCGCGACATCAAGCCCGAGAACATCCTGTTGCATGAGGGCGAGGCGATGGTCAGCGACTTCGGGATCGCGTTGGGGATCGTCAGCGGGGAAGCTGGGAGGGGGAGCACGGAGGAACGGCTGACCGGCACCGGCCTCACGCTGGGGACGCCGCAGTACATGAGCCCCGAGCAGTCGGCTGGCGAGCGCACGCTGGATGCCCGGAGCGACCTGTACAGTCTCGCTTCAGTGCTCTACGAGCTGCTCGCAGGGGAACCGCCCTACACCGGCGCCACGGCACAGGCCGTAATCGCTAAGCGGTTTACCGACCCCGTGCCCAGGGTGCGGCGGCTCCGGCCGACGGTGCCGCCGGGAGTGGAGCAGGCGCTTCTCAAGGCGCTCGCCAAGGTGCCGACGGACCGGTTCACCAGCGCTGCGGAGTTCGCCGCCGCCCTGGACGCTCCTGCCGCAGAGCAGCCGCGGGCTCCATCGGTGGCGGTGCTTCCTTTTCTGAATCTGAGCACTGATCCGGAGAACGAGTTCTTCGCCGACGGGATCACTGAGGACGTGATCGCCCAGCTGTCGAAGATCCGCTCGCTGAAGGTGATTTCCCGGACTTCCGTAATGCAGTTCAAGAAGCGGGAGCAGAGCCTGCGAGAGATCGCCGGCGCGCTCGAGGTTGCGACCCTGCTGGAGGGGAGCGTCCGCCGGGCAGGCGATCGGGTGCGGATCGTGGCGCAGCTGATCGACGCGGAAGCGGACCAGCATCTCTGGTCCGAGACCTACGACCGCCGGCTCACCGACATCTTTGCCATTCAGACCGATGTGGCGCTGCAGATCGCGTCCGCGCTGGAGGCCGAGCTCTCGCCCGACGAGCGAACCCGGATTCAGCGGAAGCCGACGAGCAACGTCCGGGCCTATCAGCTGTATCTCCAGGGGCGGAATAGCTACAGCCGCTATGCCGGCGACAGCGTGCAGAAGGGGATCGAGTACTATCGGAAGGCGATTGCGGCCGACCCGGACTACGCCCTGGCTCACACCGGCCTGGCCTTGATCTATGCCGAGCTGGCCGCGGGAGAGGGCGGCAGCGCACTGACACCAGCGCAGGCGTACCTGGAGGCCAGGCAGGCCGTCACCAGGGCCCTGGAGTTGGACAGCCAGCTGGGCGAGGCGCACTCGGTGCTGGCGCTGCTCAAATTCACCCACGATTTCGACTGGGCCGGTGCTGAAGCGGAGTTCAAGCTGGCCTTGCAGTTGAATCCGGGCGCGGCCGATATCTACGACCACTATGGCTGGCTCTGCGGCGCGCTGCAACGGTGGGACGAAGCTGTGGCCCTGGTGACGCGGGCGCAGGAGCTCGATCCACTGGTCCACCGGGCCGACGTCGCCAACGAGCTGATTCGGTCGGGGCGTTACCCCGAGGCGCTGGAGGCTGCCTTACGCACCGTCGAGTTGGACAATGACCACCCCCGGGGCCGCTCGACTCTGGGGTGGGCGTATCTGAAGAGTGGGATGCCCGCCGAGGGCATCGCCGAGCTGGAGCGCGCGACGGCGCTTGCCCCGGAGAGAATCATGTTCCGGGCGCAGCTGGGGCAGGCCTACGCGTTGACCGGCGAGACGGAGAAGGCTCAGCAGATCCTACGACAGCTGGAACAGCTCTCGCAGACGAGATATGTCTCCCCCTACCACATGGCGTACGTCTACACCGGTCTCGGTGAGGCCGATCGAGCCATCGATCTCCTGGAGCGAGCCTACGACGAACGGGCAGGTAGCGTTTACGGGATCAAGGGCTCGTTTCTCTTCACCACCCTGCACTCGCACCCGCGCTTCAAGGCGCTACTCGGGAAGATGAACCTGGCCTGAACCGATCGCGAGCACTTGACTCTAGCCGCGTTATTTCTTACGATATATCGTACGTAACGTCGTACGTAATAGCTGGAGCAATAACGGAGGCTCATAGATGTGTAACCCACGTGATGATTGGGGTTTCGGACCAGGCTTCCCGTTCGGCGGCCGCTGGTGGGCCGGCGCTTGGGGGCCAAAGGGCGGGCGGGGGCCGCGCCGGAGATCCCAGATGTTCGAGTCGGGGGAGGTGAAGTTCGTGATCCTCCGCCTGCTCAAGGAAAAGCCCCGCCATGGCTACGAGGTGATCAAGGCGCTGGAGGAGAAGCTGGGTGGCTACTACACCCCCTCGGCCGGCACCGTGTATCCCACACTGCAGCTGCTGGAGGACGAGGGCTATGTACGCGCGGACGAGAGCGATGGGAAGAAGGTGTACCACGTGACCCCCGAGGGAGAGCGCTACCTGGAGGAGAATCGGGGGCTGCTGGACGACATCCTCGACCGGGTGCGGGAGACGGTGCGCGATTTCACCGGGGGCGGCATCGGCGAGCTACAGGGGGCGTTCGTCCACCTGGCCGGCGTCACCTTCAAACGGGCCTGGCGAAAGGGGCCCGATGATCCGGCCTTGAAACGTGTCGCCGAGATCCTGCGTAAAGCCGCGGAGGAAATCGAGCAGACGTGGGGAAGTCGAGCTGAAGCTCGAGGCGGGGCAGCGGGGCAGTGAGACCGTGGAAGATGTCGGGGGCTGAATAGATTGGAGATGACGATGCACTTCTTTGGAATGCTCTTTTGGCTGGCGATTCTCTGGTTCGCCTTCAGGGCAATCCGGCGCCGGGAACGCTGGGTGGTGATGGGACCGAGGGGCTACGCGCCGTGGTGGTACACCCGGGACCGATACGATCGCTCGCGCGAGGTGCCGGTGCCGGCGCGACGTCAGGAGCGGGATGATCAGCAGTCCTACATCGACTCGCTGGAGACCCGGGTGAGTGATTTGGAGGAGCGGCTGGACTTTACCGAACGCCTCCTGGCAAGCAGGGGGGAGACGGGAAAGAGTGGTACGGAGACGCCCTCCCCAGCCTGATCGGCTATAGTCATCCTGAGCGCCGCGAAGGGCTCAGGATGACACCTCGCCCTACCCACCACGTGCCATCCCCTCCCGGTGCATCTCGGCCCAATCCAGTTCCTCTTCCACCCGGTGGAAGGCGTCGTCGCCGATCACACCCTGGGTGCGCAGGTCGGAGAGGGTGCGGCGCTCGGCCGCCTGGGCCCGGCGCTGCACCTCAGTGAAATCCGATTCCCCATCGCCGTCCGCGGCGGGCGATCCGCGGCTGGCCCGCTCCGCCTTCCGCAGCCGATCCTGGTACTTCCGCCGGAATAGCTGAATCAGCTCGCCACCGCCGTCTCCATGGTCCACCGCATCGAGTGCCGCTCGTGCGGTCTCCGCCCGGGCGAGCTGGACCTCGCGCTCGACCGTTCCGTCGTCATGCAGATCCAGCGCCCGCATCAGCGGTCTCACCGTCATGCCCTGTATCACCAGCGTTACGAGCACGACAGAGAACGCGGTGAAAAGGATGAGATCGCGATAGGGAAAGCGGGTGCCCGGGGGGCCGTCGGGCAGTGCGAGGGCGGCCGCCAGTGTCACGGTTCCCCGCATGCCGCACCATGCGACCACCGCCGCGGCGCGGAACGAGGGGTACTCGTCCGGCGAGCGGGTGGGCCGAGGCTGCGCCCAGCGCGCGACCATCACGTATCCCGTGACCCAGAGGATGCGGACCAGGATGACGGTAAGGCAGACCAGGGCGGCTACCAGGGTGTACCGAACCAGCTCGGTCCCGTTCAGGCGATTCAGTATCGGCTTGAGCTGGAGGCCCACGAGAATGAAGGCCAGTGCGTTCAACACGAAGACCACGACCTCCCACACCGCATAGGAGGGGACCCGCACCCTCGCCGGGATCAGGTCTGGTGCCTCGCGGGCGACCAGAATCGCATAGACCACCATGGTGATGATTCCGGAGAGGCCCAGCCGCTCGGCGATGATCCACACCCCAAAAGTGGAGAGGAACTGCACGATGACGGCGGTCGCGATGTCCTCGATCCCCGAGGTGACTCGTAGCGTCACCCGGGAGAGAACGGCGCCGAGCACGACGCTCCCAATCGCCACGAAGGCCAGGGTGGGGATCACCTTCCACCCGGAGATGGCCCCGGTCATGGCCGCGGCCACCGCCAGCCGGTAGATCAGCAGCGCCGTCGCGTCGTTCAGCAGGCTCTCCCCTCCCAGGATCACCAACAGCCGGTGCGGCGGACGGAGCTGGCGCAGCACGGTGATCGCGGCGGCCGCGTCGGGGGGTGCCACGATCGCGCCGAGCGCGATGGCGGCGGGCCAGGGAAGCGCGGGCACCGACCACCGGGCCACCACCGCGACGGCGGCTACCGTGACTGCCACGGTGAAGAGGGCCAGCGACGCAACCGGACGCCAGTGCCGCTTCAGATCTCGGGGCGAGGTGTCGAAAGCCGCATCCAGGAGAACTGGGGCGACGAAGAGGGCCAGCGCGAGCTGGGGATCGAGCGTCACGCTGGGCACATTGGGGATGAGCGCGAGGCCCGCACCGGCCAAGGCGAGCAGTGCGGGGTAGGGGAGATTCAGCCGCCGGGCCCATGCCGCAAGCACGGCACCCACCAGCAGCAATACGATGACCAGCTCGAAAACAGCCATGATGCAGGTGCCGGTATTACCTCAGCGCGGCCACAGCCATCCGAACGTTCCGGCCGTCACCAGCCCGTACAACAGCCCATCGAACACCTCTTTCCAGGCTATTTGCCACGGCTTGCCCATCCAGATCGAGGGGGGAATCGCGCCGGCCCCATAGGCCAGGAATCCGCTGGCCCCGACAACACGAAACACGTCCATATAGCGGGCCCCGGGCGGCAGCGCATGGCAGGCGACGTAGGCGATGATCAGGGAGACGATCAGCAGGAAGGCGAACCACTGGCCCAGGTTCTTTCCCATCGCGGGGACACCGGGCCGAATGAGGTTCATCACCGCGAGGGGACCCTCTTCGTACTTCTTCTTCATCTCCGGGGTCTGCATGTCCTTGGGGCTGGGGCAGTAGGGAATGATGTACTGCGCCGGCGCCGGATTGCCGCTCCGGATGGCGGCCCGAACCGCGTCCTCATTGGGCAGCTTGGTGTAATCGCGGTGGTGGTACTTCAGCACCATGTGGATGATGCTGCTGGTGATGAAAACCAGCACGGCCGAGACGACGATCGGAAGCCAGAGCGATCCCAGGTGGACCATGGTGACTCCGGATTAGGGTGGAGAAGGCAACGTATCGCTCGCCGCTGTCCTCCGGAAGATCTCCCGCACCGCCCCAATCGTATCGGCCTCGGCCGCCGTCTTGTCGGTCCGGTAGCGCTTGATCCGGGCAAAGCGTAGGGCGACCCCACCGGGATACTGGCTGCTGCCCTGGACCTCATTGAACGCGGTCTCGACCACCAACTCCGGCCTCACGTAGACGGTGTGGCCGTCCCGAGCCACCTCCAGCTCCAGCAGCTTCTTGGTCTGCCAGTCCAGCATCGCATCGGTCATTCCCTTGAACGTCTTTCCCAGCATCACGAATTCTCCACTTGCCGGATCCCGGGCACCGAGATGGAGATTGCTGAGCCAGCCGTGCCGGCGGCCGTGGCCCCATTCGGCCGCCAGCACGACGAGGTCGAGAGTATTGGCCGGCTTGACCTTGAGCCAGCGGCGCCCGCGGTGTCCGGCCTGGTAGGGTGCATCGAGCGCCTTGGCCATGATGCCTTCGTGACCGTGGTCCAGTGCTGCCTGAAGAAAGCGTTGTGCCTCCACCGGCGACGACGTTGAAATTCGGGGGACCACCATGGACTGGGGGACGGCGTCGAGCAGCGTGGTCAAACGCCGCCGTCCCGGCTCGTCCACCAAGGAGCCGCCGTCGAGGTACAGCAGGTCGAAGAAGAACGGTGTGAGTGGCACCTCCTGGCGCGCCTGGTCCACTTGAAGTCGGCGGCCAAAGCGGCTCATCGTGGTTTGGAATGGGTGGGGCGCGCCGCCGGGCCGGAGCGCAATGACCTCGCCGTCGAGGATCAGCTCGCGGGCGGGGAGTGCCCGCATCGCTTCGACCAGCTCGGGAACCGCCGCAGTCACGTCATTGAGCCGCCGGGAGTAGACCGCGATCTGGTCGCCGGCCTTGTGAACTTGGATCCGGGCGCCGTCCAGCTTGTACTCCAAGACTGCCTCGCCCAGCTCTTCGATGGCGACTTCTGCGTCTTCGGCAGAGCCGGCCAGCATTGGTTGCACCGGGCGGAAGAGCTGGGTGGCGTAGCTCGCGAGCCCCGCGGCCTCTCCCGTGAGCGCCGCCCGGGCGACGGTGGGCAGTTCTCCGGTCATCATGCGAGCCCGGCGCACTTGCTCGGCGGGCACTCCGGCGGCCTTGGCCACGGCCTCGAGCATCAGCCCCTCCACCGCGCCCTGCCGCAGCTCACCCACTACGAGCCGAAAGAGGAACTCCTGTTCCATCCGGGTGGCACGGGACAAGAGGTCGCCCAACAACCGCACTCGCTCACCGATCGAGCCCTTGCCGGCCGAGACCTGAGCTATCTGCTCGAAGGCCGCGTTGACCTCCCGCAACTCGAGCGAGGGCGACTCCGCTGGGGCGCTAGGCATGCCGGCCTGGAGCGCCGCATAGCCCACGCCCACCTTGGTCTGGAGCAATGAGCCGGAGAGAAACGCGCTCGCGATCTCGATCTCATCGGGAGGGACGCTCGCGAGCAGCGCTGCGAGGAGGCCTATCTTCTCCAGCCTCCCGCTCGTCTCGGCGATGCGGCGAGAGGTATCGACCAGCGCAGCGAGCTTCACGGTAAGGCGGGCGGTACTGCGGGGATGAAGGGTTGGCCGCGAGGTCTAGAACAGCACGTAGCGCCCACCCCCCGTGGTCGCGATGACGAGACACATGGCGACGAAGAGCAAGTCGTAGTGCCAGCCATCGCTCGCTTTGCCCCAGAACCCGGTATGCCATACGAAGATCTTTTTCTGGATGGCACCCAGCATGATCAGAATGAGTCCCAGCGCGGCCACCTGGGTAAGCACTCCCAGTGCGACGCCCAACCCTCCGGCCAGCTCGGCCAGGCCGAGGAAGCGGGTGATGCCGGGGCTCAGGCCAATGCTCTTGCCCCGGGTGACCGGGTCCTTGGCGTGACTCCACCCACTGGAGATGAAGACCACACCGACCAGGAGCCGCATCAGCAGCAGCGCCTCGTCACTGAGCTGGAGCAGCCAGGGCAGGGGCATGGAGGTCACTTGGGCTGGGCGCCCTCGATCGTGTCGGTCAGCTTCTCCAGGGACTGATTCACCCCCTGCTTGACCTGCTCCCAGTTCGCCGCGGTGGCGGCATCGACCCGCTTCAGGTTGCGGTCCAGCGCTCTCCGCTCGGTTCGGATGACGGCCAAGGCGTTATCGCTCACCGCTCCGCCCTTGGACTTCGCCTGACCGGCGAGCTCCTTGATCTGCCGGTCGATCCCGGTCAGCTGCTGGCGAATGGACTGGGCGAACTCTTTCCGCTGATCGAAACCAAACGCGGGGACCGCGGGGGTGGTGTCGCGGACCACGGGAGCGACGACCGGAGCAGCATGAGTGGTGTCGCCGACCCCGCCGGTTTCAGCCGCCTGCTTCTTCCGGCAGCTCAGGGGCGAGGCCAGCAGAACGGCCAGCACGGCATAGGCGAGTGGACGCATTCGAAGTCTCCTGAGTAGATGTCAGGGTGGTACCGACGACGCTACGGGCCGAAGCTTAGGCCGTCAAGATGGGGAGCTCGCCTTTGGCTCAGTGCGAGCGCGTCGCCGGCCCGGAGGGCGATTGAGCGGTACGGTTGCAGCCGGGGCCCCGGTCATTCCCAGATGGGTCCGGAGTGCCTGGGTGCTTTGCTTCCGGATCAGGGCGTGAACCAGCTCGGCCGAAGGCTCGGCCTCGGATTCCAGCGATCGCACCTGGCCGGCCTCGCGGGCCAGTACCGGAACGCCATTCCGGTACAGCACCCGGTTGGAGGTGAGACCCGGAATGCGTTCGCCGGGGGTGATGACGCCGGTGAGATTCAGGGGGTCGGCGGCGCTCAGCCCGATCAGGCGTCCGCCTCCTTCGAGCCTCCGGACAGAGCGCAGCTGTCCCACCGCTTCGGGGAGCGCGAACTGCTCACCCGACATGCCGGAGACAAAGCGTCCGCCGCGGATCTCACCCCGGGCCTCGAGTCGGCGGTAGATCATGAGGAGGTCGCGCCAGGCGGGCGCACCTGCCTCGCGGGCGAGGAGCCGCTTGAACACAATGCCGTACCGGCGGAGATAAGTGCGCGCTGCCAGGTCCGCTCGCTCTGGGTTGGCGCGTGCTTCTTCGCCAGTCAACGCTGGGCCGCCGAGCAGTGACCACCTGCCCGCGCTTTCAATCCCGTGAGGGGCGGTGCGGTGCCGGCGGCGCGCGCCGCTCAACGGCTTTCGCTTGCTCGATGGGGTGGTGAGGGCGCGGAGACCGGCAAAGCTATCCGAGGTGACCAGCCCCACGCCGGCCAGCTGACCCAGGGCCTGCTCCACCTGGGTGGGAAGCAGCCCTGACAGGGCGACCAGCTCATGGAAGAATGAGGCTCCTCGCTGGGCCAAGACTTCTCTGATGCGGATCCCGTAGCTCGAGAGCTGGTAGCTACCTCCGTCTCTCTGCGCCAGCCACTGGTCGGCGTGCTCCCGCAGGAACAACGCGATCGGGGTTGACCGGATCGGACCTCCAGCCCGCCCGTCACCACCCGCTCCGCGGGTACCCGGTCCGCCCGTCCTCCCCCACGCCACCCGCCCGGTAAACGAGAGCGTGTCCAGCAGCATGGGGTCGTACTCGTCGCATCTCGCGGCCAACACCTCGGTTTCCCACGCCGCGGCCGGAACCTCGAAGCCGTCGAGCTGAGCGATGACTGTAGCCAGTCCCTCGAGCCCTCCGGCCCTATAGTCCGGATCCACTCGCTGCCAGGTGAACAGGAAACGCATGAAGTCAGCCGCGCTCACCGGCTCGATCTCCGCTCGGAGCCGGTTGAGGGTATACCGGTGAATCCGGGCCAGCAGCCCGCGGTCGCACCACTCCAGCGCCGGCGTATCGGCGGTGAACCGTCCCCGCAGAATTACACCTTCACCCTCCAGGGCTGCCAGCGCGATGTCGGCGTCGGACTCCGAGACGTTGAGCGATGCGGCGAGCTCTGCCGCGGTGGTCGGACCGGTGATTCCTAGCCTGCCCCGGAGCAGCTCACGGATGGCGTCTTCCCTCGAGATTGCCCCGCTGCCTGGCCGGCCCGCTGCCCCGCGTATCTCCTGTATCCGCTCGTTCGAGACCCAGATCCCCTGACCCGGTCCCAGCTCGAATCGGTCGGCTCGCCCGGTCTCCACCAGCTCCCGCATGTAGCTGCCCCACGACTTGCCGTCGTGGCCCGAGATCCCCTCCAGCTCGGTCAGATATCCGGAGGTGAGGAGCGCGTCGTGCAGCTCGTCCGCGTTCAGGACATCGGGCCAGGCTTCGTCCCGTACTCGCTCGATGGCCGCCGGATCGAGCGCGCCCAGGTCGTCGGCCGAGGAAGGCTCGAACGCCCGGCGGGTGTACACCGCCTGGGTCCGGCGCTCCTCCAGCGGCGCGTCGTCGAGGAAGGCATAGGGCTTGGCGTTCAGGATCTCGTGGGCCAGGGGCGAGGGCTCCGGGAGATCCCGGGCGATGAGCTCGATCTCGCCCGCCTGAATGCGGCGGAGGACAGCGGTGAGCCGGTCGAGATCCATCACCTCGTGGATGCAGTCGTCTATCGTCTGCCGCACCAGAGGATGATTGGGGATCTCCCGATCGCCGGGGATGTTCTCCAGGCAGGCCGCGGCGTCGGGGAATGCGGCGGCGAGGAGGTCCTCCGCCTGCATCCGCTGGATCTGGGGGGGATTCTTCCGCCCGCCCCGACTCCGGGGAATGGCAAGCGCGATGTTCGCGTTCCAGCGCCAGTGGGTGCCGAACATCGGAGCATCGAGCAGCGCCTGAATGAGGATCTCCTCCACGCTGTCCGGATGGAGGAACCGGAACACACTCTCCAGCGGGAAAGAATGCTGCGGACCCAGCGAAAGCAGCAGCGCGTCCTCGGTGGCCGCCGCTTGCAGCTCAAAGTTGAACTGGCGACAGAACCGCTTGCGCAGCGCCAGACCCCAGGCCCGATTCACCCGGCTGCCAAAGGGCGCGTGAATGACGAGTTGCATGCCACCGGCCTCATCGAAGAAGCGCTCGGCGATGATGGTATCCTGGGTGGGCAGCGCGCCCAGCAACCGCTTGGACTCCGCCAGGTACTCGACCAACTGGTGCGCGGCGACATGGGAGGAATCCGTCTCCAGGACCCCACTCACCCACTGAACCGCCTCGGCCCGATCGCTCAGCCGCTCCTCGACTCCTCGCCTCAATTCTGACACAGCCGCCGACAGCTCCTCGCTGCGGGCCGGCGACTCACCCAGCCAGAAGGGGATGCTGGGCGGCTGCCCATGGGCGTCTTCCACCCGCACCACGCCCTGCTGTACCCGGAGGATGCGCCACGACATGTTGCCCAGCTGGAAGATGTCGCCCTGCAGACTCTCGACCGCAAAGTCTTCGTTCACGGTCCCGATGAAGGTGTTCTCCGGCTCGAGAATCACCCGGTAGTCTGCATTGTCGGGGATGGCGCCTCCGGATGTGATGGCCAGGAGCCGGGCACCCCGCCTGCCGCGGATTCGTCCGTTCACCGCATCATGATGGATCAGCGCGGCGCGGCGGCCTCGCCGAGTGGCAAAGCCCAGCGCCAGCATCTGTACCACTTCGTCGAACTCGGGGCGCCCCAGATGGCGGTAGGGGTACGCCCGATGGAACAGCTGAAAGAGCTCCTCCTCCGGCCAGTCCTCGGCCGCCGCCTCTGCCACGATGTGCTGGGCCAGTACGTCGAGCGACTTGTCCCGGATGATGATCCGATCCAGCTGTCCCTGGTGCACCGACCTGATGATGGCGGTGCACTCGACCAGCTCGTCGCGGGTGAGAGGGAAGAGCCGGCCCTTGGGGGTGCCGTGCACCGTGTGCCCCGAACGGCCTACCCGCTGGAGGAAGGTGGAGATCCGGCGCGGTGTGCCCAGCTGGCACACCAGATCCACATGGCCGATATCGATGCCCAGCTCCAGTGATGCAGTGGCGACCAGCGCCTGAAGCTTGCCGGCCTTGAGCCGTTCTTCGGCGTCGAGCCGGGTCTCCTTGGAGAGACTGCCGTGGTGAGCGGTTACCGTGTCCTCACCCAGCCGTTCGCCCAGATGGCGTGCCACCCGTTCGGCGAGGCGCCGAGTGTTCACGAACACCAGCGTCGTCTTGTGCGCCTTGATCAGATCGGTGAGCCGGTCATAGATCTCGTCCCAGACCTCACCCGACATGACCGCCTCGAGCGGAGAGCTGGGGAGCTCCAGCGCCAGATCAAGGGTGCGGCGGTGACCCTGATCGATGATGGCAGGCGCTTCCCCGTGGCCAACGAGCCACGCGCCGACTTCCTCGATCGGCTTCACCGTCGCGGACAATCCAATGCGCTGCACCGGCCGCTGGGCTACATGCTCCAGCCGCTCGAGGCTCAGGGCGAGGTGCGCACCGCGGCGAGACTCCAGTACCGCGTGGATCTCGTCCACGATCACGGTGCGAACAGTTCGCAGCATCTCCCGGCTTCGCTGGGCCGTGAGCAGGAGATAGAGCGATTCTGGAGTGGTGACCAGGATGTGAGGCGGCTGCTTGATCATGGCGGCGCGGTCAGCCGCCGGAGTGTCGCCCGAGCGGATGGCCGCCGTAATCCTGGGGGCGTCGAGTCCCATCTCCTCGGCCAGCCGGCGAATCTCCCGCCGCGGCTCCGCCAGGTTGAGATGGATATCGGCGCTGAGCGCCTTCAGCGGCGAGACGTAGAGAACCCTGGTCTCGTCCGGAAGGGGGCCTTCCAGTCCCTCGCGCAGGAGCTGGTCGAGCGAGTGGAGGAAGGCAGCCAGGGTTTTCCCTGAGCCCGTCGGCGCGGCAATGAGAGTGTCCCGCCCCGAACGGATGGCGTCCCAGCCGAGACGCTGAGGGGCAGTGGGCTCACCGAATCGTCGCTGGAACCAACGGGCAACTACGGGATGGAAAGAGGACAGCGGCATCGAATAAGTATAGTCGTGGAGCTGGTCATTTTGTCACTTGACACGCCCGAAGGTTATCGCGAAAGTGTGACCGGCGCGAGCTATTGAAAACGAGATGGCGCTAAATCCAGTGTCCATTCCTTCGCGCTCTGCACGACTATTCCCCTTAGTCTCAGACCCGACACCCCGGTAGACCAGACCCGCCTCCTTGCGGGTCCGCGTCGTCATCGTCCCGCCTGTCGTGGCATGGATCCGTCCTGCCCCGCATGGCCGGCGTCGGCGTGTACCGTCCACCCCTCATCCAGGACGACCATCTATGACTTTCACCTTCAAGCTGGCCCGCCGAAACGCGCGGTTTCGAAACCGTGCCTCGCTTCTGTTGCTGGCAACCCTTGCCTGCAATGCGGAGGACCGTACCAGCCCGTCCGCGCCGTCCACCCCGATGGCGCCACCGGTCTCAGGGCCCGTGGCCGATTCAGCCACGGTGCCGACCTCAGGCGCCGCCGCGCGGGGCATCCCGTTCGGTGATTTTCATCTGCCCACACCCCGGTACCGTGCCCCATACACTGGAGCTCTCCGAGCTTTGTGGCCCTCGGGTACCATTGCCGAGTTGAATGCGGCTCGTGCATCGGGCTTTCGCATCGTGGTGAGCCTGGCGGGTGACCGCCGCGGCTACACCAATTCCAACGGCACCTTCAACCTGGAGCGCTGGCGCAACCAGATTAACCAGTATCGCCGCTTCAACCTGCAGTCCTACGTCGCCGACGGCACCGTGATCGGCCACTATCTGGTGGACGAGCCGTTCTGCGCCTCGTGCTGGGGAGGCCGAACGATTCCGGCTTCACAGGTGGAGGAGATGGCGCGCTACTCCAAGAGCATCTGGCCCAACCTGCCCACCATCGTTCGCTCCCCGCCCAGCTTGCTGGCCCAACAGAATTACCGCTTTCTCAACGTCGCCTGGGCGCAGTGGGAAGGGCCGCTGCATTCGCCAAGCTACCGGATGACACCCGAGCAATTCCGGGATCGGGAAACGGCGGCCGCGAAGGCTCGAGGGCTGGGACTGGTCTTCGGAATGAATTATCTCGACGCGGGTGACGGCTCCAGCAGGATCGCCGGCACGTATCGAAACGCGACCAGCCCCAGGGTGAACCGGTGGCAGATGTCTGCCGCCGAGGTGAAACGGGTGGGATCGGTGTTTGCCGCCGCCTCCTACGGCTGCGCGGTATTGAGCTGGAAGTACAGCACCAGCTTCCTCTCCCGTTCAGGGATGAGCAGCGCGCTCAGCCAGGTCTCCAGCTTGGCGAAGAACCGGGAGCGCTCATCCTGCGTCAGGTGAGGAATTTTTGGGAGGAAGGGCGCCCGCGGTAGGGCGCCCTCCCTCGCCCGCCTTTTGGAGTGCATCCTTGTGAGGTGGCGTTGATCGCCAGCTTACCAGGGACGGATCGACATGCACCTCTTTGCACCCATCTTCGCGAGAACCTCCTTCCTTATAGTAGCGCTGACCCCGATCCAGCGAGCCGGCCCCGCTCTGGCTCAGCAGAGTGGAACTGGTGCCGGCCCAGCTACGACACTCTTACTCGCGCCGGATGCCGTCTGGGATGGCGTCGCCGATGCTCCTCAGCGGGGCTGGGTGGTGCTGGTGCTGGGCTCCCGGATCCAGGCGGTGGGACCGGCCGCGGGCATACCGGTCCCGGCCGGCGCAGAGCGAATCGAGCTCCGGGGCACGACGCTCATACCGGGGCTGATCGAAGGCCACTCGCATCTGTTCCTCCATCCCTACAACGAAACGCTCTGGGACGACCAGGTGCTCAAGGAGCCGGTTGGCCTGCGAATGGCCCGGGCGGTGGCGAGCGCGGAGGCAACCCTGCGGGCCGGCATCACCACCGAGCGGGATCTCGGAACTGAAGGAGCGGGCAACTTCGACGTGCAGCTCAAGCGCGCCATCGAGCAGGGCATCGTACCGGGGCCCCGTCTCATCACCGTGACCCGAGCGATTGTGGCGACCGGCAGCTATGGCCCCCGTCGCGCCGATTACTCTTTCGAGCCGTTGCAAGGGGCCGAGGAGGCAAGCGGTGCGGAGGAGATCATCCGGGTAGTGCGAAGCCAGATCGCTCACGGGGCCGATTGGATCAAGGTATACGCCGACTACCGCTGGGGTCCGGATGGGGAAGCGCTCCCGACTTTCTCTCAGGACGAGCTGCGAGTCCTGGTGGAAACAGCCCGTGGCAGTGGCAGGCCCACGGCGGCGCATGCCACTACTGCTGAGGGAATGCGCCGGGCGGTGCTCGCTGGAGTGGAAACGATCGAGCACGGCGACGGGGGAACGACCGAGGTGTTCCGGCTCATGCGCCAGCGGGGCGTTGCCCTCTGCCCCACGATCGCGGCCTCAGAAGCGTATGCGGTGTACTTCGACGGATGGGCCAGGGGACGGCCGCTGCCACCCCCTCTGCTCGCGAAGCGAGCGAGCTTTCGCGCGGCCCTCGAGGCAGGCGTCACCATCTGCTTCGGTGGTGATGTGGGTGTGTTCCGCCACGGCGACAACGTGCGGGAGCTGGAGGCCATGGTCGAGTATGGCATGACACCGCTGGCTGCACTCCGCGCCGCCACCAGTGGGAATGCCAAGATCTTTCATTTGACGGATCGCGGCCGGCTCGCTCCCGGGCTGCTCGCCGACCTGGTTGCGCTGGAGGGCGATCCGACCCGCGATGTCACCGCGCTGCGGAAGGTGCAGCTGGTCATCAAGAACGGCGTCCGGGTACGCTGAGCCTCCATCGGCTTGACATTCCCCGGTTGTGGTCTCATACTAAACCATATGGTTTACCATTCCCGTTCCCTCGATCGCACCTTTGCCGCTCTGGCCGATCCTACCCGGCGCGCCATCCTGGCCCGGTTGACTCAGGGGGAGATTCCTATCAGTCAGCTGGCTCGACCGTTCTCGATGTCTCTGCCGGCGGTCTCCAAACACCTGCGCGTGCTTCAGCGGGCTGGACTCGCCACCATCCGGCGGGACGGCCGTAGCCGGCAATGCCGGTTAGTCGCTGCCCCGCTGCGCGGCGCGGGAGAGTGGGTGGAGCAGTACCGGTTGTACTGGGAGCGGCAGCTCGATCAACTCGCGACCTACCTCGATACCACTGCAGGCAAGGAGAAAACCCCATGGCCACCACCAGCACCCAACCCACCTGGCAGCTCCAAGTCCGCCGGGTCTTCCCGGTCTCGCCAGAACGGCTCTTCCGGGCGTGGACGACCCCGGAGGAGCTAAAGCGCTGGCACGCTCCCGATCCGCTGACGGTTCCTCTGGTGGAGATCGATTTGCGGGTGGGAGGCAGCTACCGGATCCACATGCGTGAGCCCGGCGGCATAGAGCACCGGGTGGGTGGGACCTACCGGGTCGTCGACCCGCCCAGGAGGTTGGTCTACACCTGGAAGCATGACAACGAGGACACCGTGACCCAGGTGACGCTCGAGTTCAAGCCTCAGGGTAGCGGGACCGAGCTGGTCCTGACTCACGAAGGGTTCCCGTCGGAAGACGACCGGAATAGCCACGAGCAGGGATGGACGTCGATTCTGGAGCGGGTGGCGAGAGAGTTGGGAGGCGTCAAATGACGAGTGTTTCCTCCAGCACCATCGAAGACCACCCGGTTGTCCCCCACCAGGAGTGGCTCTCCGCTCGTACTGCCTTGCTGGCGAAGGAGAAAGAATTCACCCGGCTGCGGGACGAGCTGAGCCGGGAGAGAAGGGAACTACCCTGGGAAAGGGTCGAAAAAGAATACCGGTTTGAGGGACCGGGCGGGACCGAGACTCTGGCCGATTTGTTTGCCGGGAGGTCGCAGCTGGTGGTCTACCATTTCATGTTCGCACCGGATTGGGAGGCAGGGTGCCCAGCCTGTTCGTTCTGGGCCGACAATTTCAACGGTATCGATGTTCACCTGAAACACCGCGACACGAGTTTTCTGGCCATCTCCCATGCCCCGCTGGTCAAGCTCGAGGCCTATAAAAGGCGGATGGGCTGGAGCTTCAAGTGGGTCTCCTCCGCCAATACGGATTTCAATTTCGACTACCAGGTCTCCTTCCGACCGGAAGAGGTGGCCAGGAAAAAGGGATTCTACAACTTTGCCGTTACGGATCCGCTCAGTCCGGAAAGGGAAGGCGTCAGCGTCTTTTACAAAGATGCCACGGGGACGGTCTATCACACCTATTCGGCCTACGCCCGGGGCATAGATCTCCTCAACGGAGCCTACAATTACCTCGATCTCACCCCCCAGGGCCGGGATGAGGCAGGTCGCGGCATGTTCTGGCTACAGCGCCATGACGAATACACGCCCTAAGTGACCGCTGTCACGGTCGCTTCTCCCGGGTCCCAGCCATGTTGCGCCTGACCAGCGACGATGGGGTTACCACATGGCTATGGGACCGGGGGGACTCTTCGGCATCATCAAGGAGAGTGTGCAGGACTTTCTGGAAGACGACTGCATGGATTCCGCCGCGGCGCTTTCCTACTACACCATCTTCTCTCTGCCGGCCATTCTGGTTCTGATCCTCATGCTGGTCGGCACGGTCATGAACCCGTCCGATGTGAGAGGCGGGTTTGAGGGGCAGCTCCAGGCCCTGATGGGGCCGAGTGCCGGCGAGCAGGTCCGCACCATCATCCAGCAGGCGGAGCAGAAGCCTCACAATGGAGTGATCCCTACGCTCCTTGGCATCGTCGGGCTGCTCTTCGGCGCCACCGGTGCCTTCGGGCAGCTGCAGAAAACACTCAACCGGGCGTGGGACGTCGAGCCGGACCCGAAGCAGGGTGGCATCAGGAATTTCCTGACCAAGCGTCTCTTCTCGTTCGGGATGATCCTGGTGGTCGCGTTCTTCCTGTTGGTGTCGCTGGTGATCAGCGCTGCCCTCACCGGAATGGGCGGCCGTCTGGGGAGCTTTTTGCCGGCTGGACTTTCCGGTCCGTTTCTGGAGGCCCTCAACACGCTGGTGTCGCTCGGGGTAATCACCCTGCTGTTCGCCGCGATGTTCAAGGTGATGCCGGATGCCAGAATTACCTGGCGCAGCGTGTGGGTAGGAGCCGTGGTTACGGCGGTGTTGTTTGTGGTGGGCAAATTCCTGATCGGGTTCTATCTGGGAAAGAGCAACCCGGGACAGGCCTACGGCGCCGCGGGATCGCTCGCGGTGCTGCTGCTCTGGATCTACTACTCTTCCCTGATCCTTCTATTCGGTGCGGAGTTCACCGAAACCTGGGCTAAGCGGCGGGGTGAGGGCCTCGAACCGGAGCCCGGAGCGGTGCGGGTGCGGCGGGAAAAGCAGCGGGTGGGAGAGCTGGGCTCCGCCACCCGCTGACGTCCTCAAGGTGTGGTCAATGGCTCGGTCAGCACCAAGACCAGTGGGGTCTTGGCCTTGACCTCAACGTCTCGGGTGGCGGTTTGTGAAGCCACCACGGCGCCACCGGCCGCTCCCACAACTCCCCCGATCACCGCACCCTTGGTACTGCCGCCGAGCACCCGGCCGAGCACCGCACCACCAGCGGCACCGACGCCGACTTTGGCGGCGTCGCTTCCGGTGACTCCTCGGCCCTGTAACTCTCGGGGCACCGGCCGAACGTCGGCTTTCACCGGCTGAAGCTGCCCATTCAGAGCGACCCCTTCTACCCGAAGCACCAGCGCACCCTGCGAGCCTTTCGACTTGGCCGGCGTCAGTCGGGTAATGGTGAGCCGCACCGGGGTGCCGGCGGCAATCAGAGTCTTGCCGTCGGTGCCGGTGACATTCTCCGAGACGCTGGCCGTCACCGTCCGCCCCACACTATCCCGGCGCGAGCTGATCGAATCGTCCAGGGCAGCATGGATCTCGGTCCCTACCGGAAGCGTCCGCATCGCTGCGGTTGACGGGGCCGGACCCATCCCGGAGGTTGGACTGGAGGTGTCGGCGGCGCCCATCGTGTCGGCCCGGGCCAAGGTTGTGTCCGACGTCCGTGCGGTATCCGCGGAGGCCGACGGCAGCGTATCAGGTTTCGAGCTGGACGTGTCGGGAGTGCTCGACGCGGTGTCCTTGGCAGTGTCCCTCGCAGGGCTCTCGGAAACCGGAGGCGACTCGCTTGCAGTGGGGGGAGCGTAACCCCGGGTTGCGGTGTCTGGCGGCGGGGCGGCAGGCCGGGCCGAGTGCTTGCGGCGGGCCGGCGCGGGGTGAGCCGCCGGCGGGGTCGTCTTCTCCGGGGCGCGAACTACTTGCTGCTCAACTGGAGAAACCGGACGCTCGCCTCGCGAGGCCAAGGCGGCCGAATCCGGCAGGGTGAGGTCAGGTCGGCTGGCTGAAGTCTCGCCCGCCGGGATGCTGCGGTCGCGAGTATCGGAGCAGGCGGACAAGGCTACTACGCCTGTAAGTGCCAGAATGAGCCGGTTCATCGAAGGTCCTCCCAGAGCGTGTGTTTGCCTCTGATTCTTCCACTACCGGCCCATTCGGTTCTGTGGGGTGGCTCACGAACTCCGGGGTCAGGTCTCCCGGTAGAGCTTCGCTCCCGCTACCGCCGCAAGTGGAAATTCGATCAACCCGACGATGGTTCCCATCGTGTAGAGCCTCATCGGCAACAAGCCCATCGGCGCCTCTCCGATCGCGTGAAGCAGAGCGATCAGCACCCACACGAAAATCCCCGCTTTCACCGCCGTGCCCGGGCCAGGCCCGAAGCGCGGCCTGATGGCGGCGTAGAGCTGCACCAGGGCAATGCCGTACACGAAATCGAGCAGGACGAAGAGCGGGATCAATGAATCGATCGGCTTTTTGCCGGCCGCCTGGAGCGCAGCCGCCATGTCGGGAGCCAGCCAGACACCGTACACCAGAAAATCGACCACGTTCAAGACCAGACCAGCCACCAAGCCACCGATGATCACAGCTTTCACGTTGATTCGATTCATCGAGTACCTCGCAGTGGACGGATGAACTGAGGGGGGCAATCCGCCGCGAACGTGCGCCCTCCCCGCGCACCTGTCAAGAGCGGCTCGGCACAGGCCTTGCTCGCCCGCTCTCCCCAGAGATTCTAACTCCGCTTCCACTCAACACCTTGGGTAAAGCTCCAGGCCACTTGGGCTGCTCCGCTCGCGGAGTCCGCCACAAGATGCCGGGATTTACCAGACCTTCCTTTATCCGGAGACGTGGTGAGCGACTGTCCCAGGTGCCATACGCCGCTCCCCGTGGACGGTCTCTACTGCTCCCAGTGCCCACCCGATTACAGCTATGAGTTAGGGCAGCGTCTTGCCCGCGCGCTGGAAGGACGCTACGAGATCATTCGGCTGCTGGGCCGCGGTGGGATGGCCGCCGTGTTCCTGGCGCAGGACCTGGTGCTCGAGCGTCAAGTTGCCATCAAGGTTCTGCCGCCCGACATGACTCGCGACGGCGAGCTGATCGTCCGATTCCAGCGAGAAGCCAAGACCGCAGCCAAGCTCGATCATCCCAACATCATTCCGATCCATCGGGTCGAGAGCGAAGCAGGCCTGGTCTACATCGTGATGAAGTACGTGTCTGGCCAGTCGCTCGAGGAATTGCTGGACAAGGGGCCGCTTTCGATTCCGCTCACCCGTCATATCCTGCGTGAGGCGGCCCTGGCACTCGGCCATGCGCATCGCCGTCACATTGTCCATCGAGACGTGAAGCCGGCCAACATCATGCTGGATGAGGACGGCCGGGTAGTACTCACCGACTTCGGCATCTCCAAGGCGGTGGCGGGCACGACTCACCTCACCGGTACCGGCACCATCATCGGCACACCCCAGTACATGGCGCCGGAGCAGGCCAAGGGTCGGGATGTAGATGGCCGAGCCGACCAGTATGCGTTGGCGATGGTCGGTTACCGGGCCCTCACGGGAGAACTCCCGTTTGAGGGCGATGCTCATAGCATCCTCTACCAGCAGGTCCACGAGGCGCCACCCTCAGTGCTCGAGCGGCGTCGCGACACCCCGCTCGATCTCCGTGTTGCGCTGGAGCGGGCGCTGGCCAAGGATTCGAAGTGGCGCTTCCCGACGATGGAGGAGTTCGCGGCGTCGGTGAGCGGAGAGCGCATCCCGGCAGAGCGCTCCGGACCGACCACCGTGGTGAGTACCCCGGCCAAGCCCACTGGGCCAGCCAAACCCGACGGCGACCAGGGAGCAGGGATCTACGTCGCCATGGGAACGGTAGCTGCAGTGCTGGTGGCGGCCCTGATAGGAATACCCCGATTGCATACCGGGGTCGCACCACCGGTCGCTCGATCGCCCGCCGTCTCGCGCCCTGCAGCACCTCGCACGGTCCCACCGGTGGCGCCGGCGCGTCCGCCGGCGGCGAAGAAGCACGGGCAGCCCAACCTGCGGGCTCAAGAGTACGCCTCTCTCAGCGTGCGCTCCAACCCTCGGGGAGTGCTGTACCTGGACGGGACCCGGGTCGGCATGACGCCGATTTCCAACCACCGGTTAGCTCCCGGCACTCACCGGCTGCGGATCGACCGAAAGGGCTACCGGACGGTGACTGAGACGCTCGCAGTCAAGGGCACCCGTCCAATCAGCCGTCGCTATGACCTGCGGCGACAGCCGGGCCGCTGAAGCTCTCTGCATCTCGGGCACAGCCCTTGCTCGCCCACTCTCCTCAAAACGTTCTAACTCCGCTTCACCTCAAGACCTTGGATAATTCCCCGGGCTCTGTGGGCCACTCCGCTCGCGGAGTCCGCCACAAGATGCCGGGATTTACCAGAGCTATGTCGCGATGAGGGGCGCCCCGAACGCGTGCTTCCTGTTGCCTGGAGACCGATGTACTGCACCACTCCCTGGGTTCCGGTCCTGGTGATCGGGGCTGGGCTCCTGGCCTGCTCCGATACCACCGCAGCAGTTGATCAATCCTTTGTGACCATTGCCTCCGCCAGCCCGGTGGTCCTCCGGGGCGACCAGCTCGAGCTCACCGCCAAGCTCTGGACCCGGACCTCTCCCGCTGACTCGGTGCAGGTGCGCAACGCCGAGCTGGTCTGGTCCAGCGACGATCCGACATTGGCAACGCTCGCCGCCAAAGACAACAACACCGCCATCGCCACCGGAGTGAACTCGGGCATCGTGCAGATCCGCGCGGTGGCCACCGGTTTTGAGGGTGCTGCCCCAGCTGCGTTTCCGCTCCGGGTGGCCAACCCGCTCGAGATCGACAGCATGCGTCCGTCCGTAGTGCGCTACGGTGAGAAGGTCACCATGTACGGGGTTGGAGTCAGCACACTGTTTCTCTCCGCTATGCCAGGGGCGACGCTGCTGCCGGATACATTTTCGACCGCGGTCGGCACCGGCGGCGTGGGCCAGATGAGCTTCTGGGTTCCACCGCCGGCAACGAGCGGACACGCAGTGGTGCTGAGTCCTACCCAGATCGTCGTCGCATCCGACTCGACCACGGTCCTCCCGCGGGATCTCTACGAGCCGAACGATACCACGCCGAGCACCATCGATCTGAGCGTGGGGCCGTTCCCCACATTGCCCGCCGTCGCGTTCTACAACCCGGCCCTGGCCTTCGAGAACCGGCTCCGGGCGGATTCCCTGGGCGTCGACTGGTACCGCTTCAGCGGGGTGACACCCGGAAGCAATCTCACCTTCATCTTTATGGCGCCGACCCTCAAGAGCGCCCACCTCACCTTCCTGGCCTCGCCTATTGGCAGCAAAGACTCGGTGGCCACTCCTGGATGGACCATCGGGTCCGGACTCTATGCCTGCAAGAATCACTCGTGGAAGGTCGATGAGCGGCCGGCCGATTCGCTCATCATCGCACTGAAGAACGTGCCCGCCGGCCCCATGGACCTGGCGTCGCTGTTCGTCGTGTCGGGGCGCTACGGGATGGCCGTGGTGAACGGATATCTCACCACCGATCCCACCATTGGACCCGACCGTTACGAAGAGAACGACAACTGCGAGTTCGCCGACAGCAACTTCGCCCATCCGGCGACCCGGGTCGATCTCGGGGTGAAGGCCTTCTCCGATTCACTGACCATCGACAACCCGCATGACATCGACTGGATCCGGTTCCACGTGCCGGGGCTGGTGGCGCAGACGGTGCACTTTCAGACCTCGCCGCCCGCCGTGCTGGACCCGAGCAGCCGGAACGGCGACGTCGATCTTTACGTCCTCGGTATTCCGGTCGCCGGCTCCCCGCTCGATACGCTGGGCTCCTCAAAGGGTGCCGGCTCCAACGAGTCGCTCACTCTGGTACTCAATCCCGGCGATTACTACATGGTGGTCACCGACTTTGCCGGAAGCCCTACCCGCTATTCACTGTGCGCGGCGGTGGGCCTTAGCTGCACCCCTCCGGTCGGATTCAGCATTTCGTCCGCCGCACCATCCATGTCCCGCGCCCGCAGGCCGACTGGAGCGATCCGGTGAACGAGTGCAACCGCTGCCACACGCCGCTTCCGGTGGACGGCCGCTTCTGCTCCAATTGCGGCACTCCGTCGGGCGAGATGGCCCACGTCTGTCCCCCGGACCCGACCGATGAGCTGAGGGAGCGCCTGGAGCGTACCCTGGCGGGACGCTACCAGATCATCAAGCTGCTGGGCCGCGGCGGTATGGCCGTGGTGTTCCTGGCACAGGACCTGACGCTCGAGCGGCAGGTTGCGATCAAGGTCTTGCCGCCGGACATGTCCCACGATGCCAAGCTGATCCCGCGTTTTCAGCAGGAAGCCAAGACGGCGGCCAAGCTCGATCACCCGAACATCATCCCGATTTATAGAGTCGAGAGCGAGGGAGGTCTCGACTACTTCGTCATGAAGTACGTCACCGGACATTCGCTCGACCAGCTGCTGGAACAAGGGCCGCTTCCCGTCGATCAGGCGCGGCGAGTTCTCAAGGAGGCCGCGCTGGCGCTGGGCCACGCCCACAAGCGGGGCATTGTCCACCGCGACGTGAAGCCCGCCAACATCATGCTGGAGGCCGACGGGCGGGTGGTGCTCACCGACTTCGGCATCTCCAAGGCCCTGGAGGGCGCTTCGGCGCTCACCGGCACCGGCACGATCATCGGGACTCCGCACTACATGGCGCCGGAACAGGCCAAGGGGCACGAGGTGGATGGGCGAGCCGACCAGTACGCCCTGGCCATCGTCGGCCATCAGATCCTGACCGGCAAGCAACCGTTCGACGGTTCCTCGCACAGCATTCTCTATAAGCACGTGTTCGAGCCCCCGCCGCGCATCTTCGATACCCGGCCCGATGCGCCGGCCGATCTATGCGCCGCGCTCGACCGGGCGATGAACAAGGAACCGGAGAAGCGCTTTGCCAACATGGAGGAGTTTGCCGCGGCGGTGGGTGGCGATCGCACCGGCCCCCGGACACTGGTGAGCGCTCCGATCAAGCCGCTGACCAAGGGCGCCGCGCCTTCCGCGGCCAAGCCGGCGTGGTCGGGCACGCTCGTGCGGCGAGGCCTCATCGCCGCCGGGCTTTGCGTGGCGATCGGGGGGGCCGCCTGGGCCGCGCTCCGAGCGCCGACAAAATCCCAACCAGTCCCATCAGAGACGTCTCAACCTCCGTCTCCGAGGATGACGCCCCCAGTTCTACCCGGCACAGAAGAGTCGCGGCAGGCCGCCGCGTCCAAGCCGAGGGTGGCGAAGAAGGAGTTCGCCCTGCTCACGGTGGCGTCGGAGCCGTGGGGGACGCTCTACTTGGGGAACGAGGAAATCGGCCCCACCCCGGTGGCCGACTACCCGCTTGCTCCGGGGACCTACCGGCTTCGGATCGAGCAGGAGGGCTACCGCACCAAGAGCGAGATCATTGTCGTGACGGGGCCCAATCCGATCCGCCGGCGATACAGCCTCGAGCCGGCAGGCTTGCCATGAGGCGGAGAATCTCCCTGGCGGTGGCCATTCTCGTCCTTTCGCTCAGCGGCTTACGCTCACCGCTCGTCGCGCAGGACAATCCGACGCTGCGGCGAGCCGGCCAGGCCTACAACAATCTTTCATTTGCTCAGGCCATCACCCTGGTGCGCCAGGCCTCGCGCGAGCGGCTGGGTTCCGATGATCAGGCCCGGGCGTACGAGCTGCTGGGCTTCTCCTATGCCTCGCTGGACAGCACTCGCCAGGCCACCGAGGCCTTCAAGCAGGCCCTGCTGCTCAATCCAGACCGCGCGCTCGATGCCGCACGGGTGTCGCCCAAGATTACCAGCGCCTTTGCTTTGGCCCTGGCTCAAGTGTTGGTGCTGCGCGACCTGCGGATCGATACCTCCGAGTTCGTTGCGGGCGTGGGGAGCCTGCCGATCCGGTTCACCGTCACCCGTACCGCGCGGCTGCGCACCCGGCTCGTGGGTCCGGGAGGGGAGATCACGGTGGACTCCGCCCTGGGCGAGGGTGCCGTGCGGCTCCATTGGAACGGCCTACTGGCCGGGGGCCAGCCACCGGCTCGAGGCGTCTATCGAGTCATCGTGGAAGCCAGCGCCGGCCGGGACAGCTACGCGGCGTCACTGCCGCTCAGAATCGATGCGGGCGCGGTGGACACGTTGCCCCATCTCAAGAGCCTGCCAGGCTACGACCTGCTGCCGGAGACCGTGGTGCCGCCCCGGAGCTGGAAGCCGGTCGGCCTGGCACTGATGGCAACCTCGGTGGCGTTGGGCAGTAGCCTGGCACTGGAGAGCTCCAAGCTGGGCGGGGGAGGCCGGCGGGAGATCCTCACCATCGGGACCGGCGCGGCGCTCGTGGGCCTGCTGGCCACCATGAAGAAGCCGGCTCCGGTGCCGGCCCGGGCAAACATCCTCTACAACAGCCTCGTTCGGGAGCAGCTCGCGAGACAGAACGCCGAGATTGCGGCCGAGAACGCCGCCCGGCGCCGGCAGGTGAAGCTCGCCATCGTGCCCCAGCTGCGTAACGGCCGGAAGTCATGAGGGCCCCACTCCTCTGCGTTGGGCTGGTGGCGGCCATCGCCTCCAGTTCTGTCGCCCAACAGGTGACGCTTGCCGCGGGCTACGCCTTGGCCGACTATCAGGAGCAGGCCGCCTTCCTTCATTTCCAGGGCAGCGGTCCCAGCGCAATGCTCGATGTGGAGCGTGGCCGCCTGGCCGTGCGGGTGGATGGGTCTCACCTGAGCCTCGATCCCTCTGGCGAGGGACCTGCCCCGCTCGATCCGTTCACCATGGACCAGTTCAGCGTCCGGTTCGGGGTCCGCACGATGAGCCTGGTTGGACTCGAGGCCGGATATTTCCGGCGCTCGACCGCGCCTACACGGGCTGCGCAGTCATTCAGTGCGGCAACCCTCGGCGTCCGGGCAGCCTATCCGCTCGCGCCCGGAGCCGACGTGGCGCTGCGAACGGCGTATGTGGCCGGCTTCGACTTCACCGGCGGGGGTTCGGCACCGTTCGGCATCGAGCTGGGACTGAGCGCGGGGTATGGTCCGGGCTCCGGCCGCTATCGCATCACCGGGGAGTATCAGTTCCAGCGGATCGACCGCCGGACCGAACAGAGCGGCAGCCGGCTCAGCGTTCCGATTCAGAGCTCGGTCGCGCGACTTGCCCTGGCGGTGAAGTTCTGAACCGCCCGGGACGCGCTGCCTGGCGTGCGACCTGCCCGGTCCCCTCGCACCTCGCCAAGCAGTCATCCCGCGACGGCCGCATCGGCCTCATCGGTGGTCCCTTCGTCGCTCGCCAATCTCTCATACCAGTAGCGATTTGCGCACGAGCCCGGTCGCATCTGCCGGCCTCCAAGCCATGCCGTCTGTTGGGGCACACCCGTTGCAGTTAGAGCCCGGTCCGCCTTCGTGCCAAAATCTTCACCCGTATGTGATCCCGAGACCCGGACGTCCAGACAGCTGGCGCTAGTGCCGACCGATCACGTGCGCATCCCCTCGGAGTAAGCCAATGGTAAGCTTTCTGAAAGGTCGCCGCCGCGAGGACGACTCCGTCGTCGCCGTCGACTCGAACGGCAGGAACGTCACTGCCGCGCTCGAGGCGCTGGTCGCCCGGGCCGAAGCCGCCGCGAACGACCTCCGCGCGCTCGCTCCGATCCTGGAACGAACCGCCGAGCTGGATGGACTGCGAGAGCGCTGTGCAGATATCGAGCGCCAGGTAGCCGGGCTGGACCGGCTGGGCTCTCAGCTCGCGATGGCCGAAGACCAGGTCGAGCGCGTCATCAAGACCCAGACCGCAACCGAGACCCGGATTGCCCACGCCGGCGAAGATGTCGAACGGCTTCAGGGTCAAATGGCCACTATGAGTGATAAGGTCGAGACCGCTCTCCTCCTGCGGGAGCAGGTGGACTCGTTCCTCAGCCTGCAGGGACCGCTGGCCTCGCTCAAGACCGATGCCGACACGCTCCGCACCCAGCTCAGCGAGCTGGCCGAGGGCGTGGGCCGGATGCGGACCCAGCACGACGACGCGTTGACCGCTCACCGCCACACCACCTCCCGGCTGGAAAACTTCGACCAGGATTTCCAGACTGCCACCGGCAAACTGGAAGACGTGGTGCGCCGGGTGCAGTCGGTCGAGCGCGCCATCGAGCCGATCAATCAGGCTTCCACCGCAATCCCCGACGTCCAGCACCAGCTCGCCGTACTCAAGGCGCTGGCCGACCAGGTCGCCCAGAAGACCACGATGCTGGAGCAGGAGCGCGAGGCGGTTGACCGCGCGGCCACCCAGATCGCTCAGCTCACCCGAATGGACCGGGAGCTGGATGCGTGGCTCCGCCGGCAGGAGGAGCAGATCCGCCGCTTCGGACCGATCGAGGCCAAGCTCACCGAGATCAAGACCATTCAGGACAAGGTGCTCTCCCGGACCGAGGAGTTGCAGGGGACGTCCCAGAAGATCGAGGACGCCCAGCAGTCCGCCCGTCAGGCGCTCAACGATCTGCGCGATCAGATGAAGAAGAGCAGCGAAGGGTTCGAGCTGGAGCATCGCAGCCTGCACGCAGTCAGCGAGCGCATCGCCGATCTGCGCAAGGCGGTCAAGGAATGTGAGGCCCGCCTGGCCGAGCTGGATGCCGCAACTCAGGGCACCGCCGCGGTCCAAAATCAGGTCCGGAACGTGGGCGAGCAGATCGGCGATCTCTCTAAGGAGGTCAGCGCGCTCTCCCAGGAAGCGGCCCGGTCGAGCTCACTCCGGCAGGACGTGGGCCGGCTGGACAACCTGGCCACCGAGCTCGCGTCCCGGATGCGCCGGCTGGACGAGATCAGGCCCGGTGTCGAGCAGGCGGTGGAGCAGCTCACCACCCTCAAGGGCACCCGGGAACTGCTCTCCGATGGCCTGGAGCAGATGCGGGTGGCGTATGAAGAGATGAGCCGGATGCGGGAGAGCCACGGCGAGACTCAGGCCTGGCTGGCCAATGCCGACGTCTGGACCCGGAAGGTGCAAACCCAGGTGAAGGAGTTGAGCACTCTGGAGCCGGTGGTCGAGCGGATCCGGATGGAAGTGGAGCAGGTCAAGAACTCCATGACGCACATCGAGACCGGCCGGGACATGGTGCAACAGGTTCAGAGCGGCTTGCTCGAGGTGGGCTCCATGAACAACGAGCTCAGGGAGCGGACCGACGGATTACGCGGGCGGATGGAGGCCGCGGAAGCGCGGTTCGCCCAGCTCGGGAAGCAGGCCGAGGGGGCGCAACGCCTATCGGACTCGATCTCCATGGTGACGTCGGCAGTCGAAGAGGCCGAGCGCCGGATGGGGAACGTGGACGAGTCGGTGCGCGGGTTGGAGAGCCGCACCCAGCAGATCGACCAGGTCGAGGAGCGGATTCGTCTGCTGGGCCAGGAGCTGGACCAGCGGCAGGGTGCCCTCGACAAGGCGACCGAGCACCTCACCCGCGCGTCCGCGCTGCGGAAGGAAGCGGCGGAAGCGGCCCAGCGGATGGAGGACATCACCCGCACCGTGGCCGGCACCCTGAGCCAGGCTCAGGAACAGGCCGGAGGGCTCCAGCGGCTGGCGGGCGAGCTCGAGACCCGCTCGACTGCGCTCAAGACCGTGGACCGTCAGCTGGCTCACTTCGAGGAGCTGCTCAGCAAGTGGGAGTCGGCCCAGACCGAGGCCGCCAAGGCGCTGGACCAGACCTTGGCGCGGCAGGCAGGCGTCGAGGCCATCGAGGCGCAGGTCAAGCACGTGTTCGACCTGGCCGAGCGCACCATCCAGGACGTGCAGACCATCGGATCGGCCCGCCGCGAGATCGAGGAGACTCGCGCGATGCTGCTCGAAACTCAGGAGCAGTTCAAGACCACAGAGGAGACGCTGGCCGGATTCGAGTCCCGCAAGCGCCAGCTGGAACGCGCCGAACAGCGGTTGGCGCGGGCCGAGGCTCTCGCCCTCGGTATCCGGGCCACGGTGGAGTCGCTGACTGCGCAGAAGACGGTGGTCGACCACGCCATGGAGTCGGCCGGCGCGCTCGGGTTCCAGATGAAGCAGGCGGAGGCGCTGATTGGGGCGCTGCGCCGGGAGCGGGATCTCGCGTGCGATCTCAAGGCCGCAGTGGCGTCACTTGCGGAGGAAGACGAGGATTCCTCCAACAGCCAAGGGGCCCGGCACCAGGTCTAGTTCTCTACAACTGCCGTCAGTGGACCAAAAGCGGGCCCGGAACTCAGTTCCGGGCCCGCTGGCTGTTTCCGGTTGTTACACGGCCGTGACCGGGGAGGCTGGCGTGAGGCGTTAACCTGATGGATCA
Source organism: Gemmatimonadales bacterium (assembly GCA_035997125.1). Lineage (GTDB taxonomy): Bacteria > Gemmatimonadota > Gemmatimonadetes > Gemmatimonadales > GWC2-71-9 > CAVVWJ01. The sequence continues at coordinate 68,933 of DASYIX010000060.1, read as the reverse complement.
TACGTGCATTGTAGATGCCTATGACCACTCCCAACTCCCCCCCGGCGCAGCCGCGCCTCGCCGCCATCGACGTGGGAACCAACACGATCCGGCTTACCGTCGCTGAAATAGAGAACGACGGCACCTATCGCATCCTGGACGAAGAGCGGGAAATGGTCCGGCTGGGGGAACACCTGGACCGCACCGGGCGTTTGTCGGACGAGGCGATCGAACGCGCCCTGGCCGCCATCGGCAAAATGAAGGCGATCGCCGACGGGTTCGAGGTTCGGGAAACGCGCGCCATCGCAACCAGCGCGGTCCGCGAGGCGGCGAACGGCCGGGCCTTCTGCCGCGAAGTCCTCCGGCGGCATAAGGTGCGCATCGATGTCATCTCAGGTGAGGAAGAGGCGCAGCTGGCGTTCGGCAGTGCCAGCCGGCACTTCAGCCTCGAGGGCCGCTCCACAGCCGTGGTGGACATTGGTGGCGGAAGTGTGGAGGTAATCCTCGCCACCGGCAGCGTCATCGACCAGGTACATTCGCTGCCCCTCGGCGCCGTCCGGGTCACCGAGCGGCTGGTCCGGTCGGATCCGCTGCGAGAAAAGCACTGGAAGCTGATGCGGAAGGAAATCGACCGCAGCATCCGGGCGATCGGACGTCCCTTGCACCGGGCGGAGATCATGGTGGGTAGCGGTGGCACCTTCACGGCGCTGGCGCATATGGCCAAGTGGCAGCGGGAAGGCCGCCACGGGTCGGTTCAAGGGTACGTGCTCACCCCCGCCGAAGTCGTGCACCTGCTCGATCAGCTGCGAGAGGCGCCGCTGGAAGTGAGGCGGCAGATCCCCGGCCTCAGCCCCGACCGAGCCGATATCATCGTCGCCGGAGCGACCGTCATCTCCCGCCTGGTAAGAAGGCTGGGAACCCAGCAGATCCTGGTGAACGAGAGTGGCATCCGTGAGGGCCTCCTGCTGCGCATGATCTCGGATCTCACGGGCGGACTGGCGGCGGGTCAAACACCGCAACCGACCGACCGGATGGAGTGGATCCGGCTGTTTGCCCGGAAGTGCCGCTCGAATGAGCGGCACTGCGAGCACGTGGCAACCTTGGCCCTGCAGATTTTCGATGGCATCAAAGCGCGGTACCGGCTGCCGGCCTCAGGCAGGGATATCTTGCAGGCGGCGGCTCTGGTGCACGACATCGGTTACCTCATCAGTCACTCCAAACACCACAAGCACGCCTACCATCTGGTCATGCATGGCGACCTCCCGACCTTCGCCCCGCATGAAGTCGAGATGATAGCAAACGTTGCCCGCTACCACCGGCGGGCGTTTCCCAAGAAGACTCACCCGAACCTCACCGGGATGTCGCGGGAAGACCGGCAGTTGATCGCGCAGCTGAGCGGCATCCTGCGGATCGCCGACGGCCTCGATCGCACCCATGCGAGCGCGGTAACCGCGATCAAGAGCAGGGTGGTGGGGAATCGTCTGCGGCTGGAGATCGATGCAGCGGCGGACCCGGATGTGGAACGGGCCGACGCGGAGAGAAAGTCGGACCTCTTCAAGAAGGCATTCGACACGGAGCTGGACCTGATATGGCGTCACCCCCTGAAACGTGGTCGCCTGACCAGCGCACCGCGGAGCCCGAGACTGCACGTAGTGGCGGCCGGCTAAGCCGTAAGCCTCGGCCGAAAAATCTGACGCAGTTCTCGGCGGAGCATTACCTCAACCGCGAGCTCAGCTGGCTCGAGTTCAATGCGCGGGTATTGGAGGAGGCTGCCGACCCCACCAACCCCTGGCTGGAGCGGGTGAAGTTCCTCGCCATTGTCAGCTCCAACCTGGACGAGTTTTTCGAGGTTCGGGTAGCCGGTCTGCAGCAGCAGCTCTACGCCGGGCTGGAACCGCAGGACTTTGCCGCGGATGGGCTGGCCCCTGCCGTTCAGCTCACTGAGATCTCCGACCGGGTACACCGATTGGTGGGTGAGCAGTACCGGTTGCTGCACCAGGAGTTGATCAGTGGTCTCAAGGAAAACGGGATCCAGTGGGTCCGCCTGGAGGAGCTCTCCCGGCCGGAACGGGCCTACGTCGATTCATTATTCGCCCACAACATCTACCCGGTGCTTACCCCGTTGGCGATCGACCCGGGTCATCCCTTCCCGCACGTCCACAACAAGAGCCTCAACATTGCGCTGCTCATCGAGGGCGAACACGCCAACCAGCTCCAGGAGCTGTTCGCCGTCGTGCAGGTGCCGGCCGTGCTCGACCGAGTGGTCCTTTTACCTGGCCCTGCCGAATCGGTACGATTCGTCCTGCTCGAAGACGTGATTGCCGCCCACCTCGGCACTCTGTTCGGGGGTTTCCGAGTCTTGCGGCACACCGTGTTCCGGGTGACCCGGAACACCGATCTCACGATTGACGAGGATGACGCCGAGGACCTGCTCCAGACCATCGAGGAGACGCTGCGCCAGCGGATGCGGGGCGACGCAGTCCGGCTGGAGATCGCCGAGGCGGCCGATGAGCAGTTCGTCCAGCTCCTGGTCAACGCGCTCGATCTCGACGCGAGGGACGTGTATCGGGTCGCTGGTCCGGTGGATCTGACCGTCTGCGCGGCGCTGCATCGGCTGGAAGGCTTCAGCGCCCTGAAGGACGAGCCGTTGGTACCGCGAGTGCCGCCGGCGTTCAGCTCGGCAGGCGACGTGTTCGATCTTATCCGGGGTCAGGACGTCCTGGTGCATCATCCGTACGAGTCGTTCGGGTGCGTGGTGGATTTCATCGAGCGGGCGGCGGACGATCCCCAGGTTTTGGCCATCAAGCAGACCCTGTACCGCACCAGCGGCGCCAGCCCCATCATCCGGGCGCTGGAGCGAGCGGCACACAATGGGAAGCAGGTAACCGCGCTGGTCGAGCTCAGAGCCCGGTTCGACGAGCAGAACAACATCGTGTGGGCCCGGTCGCTGGAGCGCGCCGGCGTGCACGTAGTCTACGGGGTGGTGGGACTCAAGACCCACTGCAAGGCATCATTGGTGGTGCGGCATGAAGCCGACGGCATTCGACGCTACGTTCACTTGTCCACCGGGAACTACAACCCGACTACCGCCAGGATCTACACCGACCTCGGTCTCTTCACCGCCAACCCCGATTTCGGGGAAGACGTCAGCGAGCTGTTCAATCTCCTCACCGGTTACTCCCAGGGGCGCCGCTGGCGTAAGCTCATGGTCGCGCCGCTCGGCTTGCGGGAGCAGGTGGTGGAGCTGATCGATCGGGAAGGCCGGAATGCGCAAGCGGGCCGGCCTTCGCGGATCATCGTCAAGATGAACGCCTTGGTCGAGCCTACCGTCATCGATGCTCTCTACCGAGCGTCCAGCGCCGGCGTGAGCATCGAGCTGGTCATTCGGGGAACCTGTTGCCTGCGGCCCGGGATTGCTGGACTGTCGGAGACCATTCGGGTCACCAGCGTGGTAGACAAGTTCCTGGAGCACAGCCGGGTTTTTTACTTCGAGAACGGGGGCGACCCGGAAGTCCTGCTCGGAAGCGCGGACTGGATGCCTCGAAATTTTTTCCGCCGGATCGAGGTCATGTTCCCGGTCGAAGACTCCCGGCTCAAGAGTCGGCTCACCGGCGAGATCTTCCAGATCGTTTTGAGCGACAACGTTAAGGCGCGGCAGCTGAATTCCGACGGGACCTATAGCCGGCTCGTGCCGGCCGAGGATGAGATTCGCGTCCGATCCCAGACCATCTTTCAGACTCTGGCGCGGGAGTCCGCCCGCGAAGCCGGAGAATCTGCGTTCCGCTTCGTACCCATTCTGGGCCCATCGGATGCCGTCAGGGTCGAGGGCGACTCCAGCAATGGCAACGGCTCGGCTAAGCCCTCGAAGCCCCCGCGGGTGCAGTCACGTAATCGCAAGACGCCCTCGCCGGCATGAAGCTGGTGATCATCCGGCATGGGCCGGCCGGAGATCGCGCCGAGTGGGAAGCCGAGGGACGCGACGACCGCCTGCGGCCGCTCACCCCGGAAGGGAAGAAGGAGATTCGGCGGGTGGCCAAGGGGCTGGCGACGCTGTTGTCGCGCATAGATGTGCTGGCCACCAGCCCGCTGGTTCGAGCGGTCCAGACCGCGGAGATCGTTGCGTCGCGGTACGAGTGCGAAACCGTGACGGTGGAGGCTCTGGCTCCGGGGCATGATCCCGAACAGGTGTTGAAATGGCTCCGCACCCAGCGGGGTGACACCGTTGCCATGGTCGGCCATGAGCCCGACCTGAGCACATTGGGGTGCTATTTGCTGGCGGGGGAGCCGTCGTCGTTTCTGACCGTGAAGAAGAGTGGCGTGTGTCTACTCGAGCTGAACGAGCCAACGGTTCCGGGCAACGCCACGTTGGAGTGGCTGCTGATCCCTCGCGTGCTGAAGCGATTGGCCGAGTAGCATGAGCGTGCGACTCCCCTCCGATCTGCTGCGGCGGTCGGCCGAAGAAGGCTCCCGCCTCCTGACCTTGGCATACCTCGATGAAATCAGTTTGGCCGAACGGCGTCTCGCCGATCCCCAGGATTCGGAGGCTCTGCACGATTTCCGGGTGGGCCTCCGCCGGCTGCGCAGCTGTACCCGTGCCTATCGCTCCCAGCTCAAAGGCAGTGTGACCAAGAAGCTGCGGCGCCGGCTGCGAGATCTGACGCTTGCCACCAATCCGGGCCGTGATATCGAAGTGCAGCTGGAGTGGTTGCATCGGCAAGTGACTCGGCTTGGGCCGGGTGGAACTGAGGGCATGGCCTGGTTGATCGGCCGGCTGGAAGGCCGGAAATACGAGAGCGTCGACCAGGTAACCGCTGAGATTGGGCAGCGATTCCTCAAGGCGGCCGGCAAGCTCCGGCCCACGCTGGGGACATTTCGAATGCAGGTGAGAACCGGCAAGGAGCCAAAGCCGGCATCCTTCGGCGAGGTGACCGGCCAGCTGGTCCAGAGCATTGCCGGAGAGCTGTCGGAGTGTTTGGAAGCGGTGGGAAGTCCCGAGCAGGTCTCCGAGGCCCACGCAGCGCGGATTCGTGCCAAACGGCTACGCTATCTGCTGGAGCCGCTGTCGCGCAGGGTGGCCGGGGCCAAGCCACTCGTGGGACGGCTGAAGCAGCTGCAGGATCTGTTAGGGCAGGTTCACGACATGCAGGTGATTACCCAGGAGATCGAATCCTCGATGACGGCGCTTGCCCGAGGCGCTCCTGACCGGCCGCTCGCAGCCAAACCCGGGTTGGAGGCACTCCTGCAGCTGGCCAGCCAGGAAGCGGGAGACTCGTTCGCCAGATTTCAAACCGAATGGAGCCACGATCGCGCCGCCCGGTTTTGGGCTCGGGTTGATGAGGTGGCCCGGCTGTTGGCTGGGAGGACCCCTGCTGAGGGAGACTCCGGGCTGAACACTACGATCATGCCGGAGGGAAACGGAAAACCCGTGTCGAACGGACAGCGTTCGAGGCACGGGTCACCGGTTTATTCCCACAGTGTCGCTGGGAGCTGAAAGCTCTATCCCTCAGCGCCGGACTTCTTGGCCGCGTCCTTGGCCTCGTTCTTCACCCGACGGGCCGACTCCTTCACTTGCTGCTTGACGGTCTGTCCGGCCTGCTGCACCGCCTCCTTGATCTCGGGCGTGTGCTGCTCGATCTCAGCCTTCACCGTCTCCTTGACCTCGCGTCCCGCTTCAACCGCGGCATCCTTTACCCGCTCGGCGGTCTGTCCTGCGCGGTCCACCAGCTTGTCGCGCGCCGGGCCTATGAGGTCGTTTTCCCGCTGGGTGCCGGGCAGCAATAGCCCGAGTGCCAATCCGACCACTGCGGCTCCGATCGCGACTGCAAGGGGATTTGCTTCGGCCTGATGCTGGAGGTTGGTCTTGATCCGGCGGGTCTGGACCCTGGCCTGACCACCGAGCTCGCCGATCTTTTCTCCCGCCCGATCTTTGAGCTCGCCGGCCCGGTCAGCAACGCCGCTGGCTGCTTCGCTCACACTGTCCTTCGCTTCGCTGACGGCACTGCCGACCCGTCCCTTGATGCCGCTCTCACTCTCCCACCCTTCGCCCTGACGCCGCTCTGGCCCGGTATAGGCGTAGCGGGCCATCCGGTCGCCGGAGATGTCGCTGCGCGAACGCTGAGTGAGGAGCCAGGTGACCCCGGCGCCGACGGCGATCACCGGCAAGGGGTTCTCTCGAATAACCTCCACCAGGCGGGAGCCGGTACGACGAGCCTGCTCGCCCACGTTGGAGACGGCGCCCTGCGCCGCATCCTTGATGGCGGTCTTGGCCTCTTCCTTCAGGTTCTGCGGGCTAAGCCGGTTGCCCAGCTCGTCGATGTCCCGACTCAAGCGAGAGCGAGTCTGCTCGATCTCCCGCTCAATCTGTTCCGGATTCGTGTTGCTCTGTTCGCCAGCCGGAGGACCACCCTGAGGGGCCGACGGCTCATAGGCGAGCCCGCGATTCTGCTGTTCGTACTCACTCATGACCGTTGCTCCTTTGCCATTTAACGTCCTCTTTGATGGCCTGGACGTCTTCTTTGATGTTTTCGACGGTTCGGCGGGGGGCGATGTCCACCCGCTTGAGCTCATTCAATCCGCCCTTGAGCATCAGGTAACCGGCAATAGCCAAAACAGCTCCGATAATCAACGCCGAAACCGCGAGCGAAATGTTGGCCAGGTCGTGAAGGCCCAGAATCAGCGCGGCGACAAGCGCCAGCCCTCCCACATAGGCCACGAAACCACCAGCCGCCACCGAGATCAGGTTGGCGGTGAAGCGAGTTAGCTTCTCGCTCATTTCGCTGCGGGCCAACTGGATCTCCTGGCGGACCAAGAGGGTCATGTCCTGGCTGAGCTGGCCAAATAACTCGCCGATGCTCCGCTCCTGCCTAAGCTCCGGCATAACCGCCTCCCCGGGACCCTTGGCCCGAGAACGGCTGGTCATAACCGGTATAGCCGAACCGGCGCTCACCGTCTCGACCCTGACCGATACGTCGAGCGCCTCGACCCCGCTCCGAGCTCTTCAGGAACCGGGCGCCGATCAGACCGAGGACAAGGGCGCCACCGAGCATGAGCGCGGGCTGCCGGCGAGCCAGGTTTTCCAGATCCTCCTTCATGGCCCGCGCGTCCTTCGTCCGCAGATAGGTCGCCACCTGGTCCACCTGACGGGCTACCGTTTCGGTCAACCCAGCGATCCGCTGCTGGTCCTCCGAGCGGAGATGCTCGGTGGTACGGCGCAACGCATCCGCGACGGTGCCGAACTGCTCGGCGATCTGACTCTTGCTCTCCCCCAAGCTGGAGGAGGCCCGGTCCCGGGCTTGCTGATAAGTGTTCTTGGCCTGGTCCACTACTTGATCCTTCACCTCCCGGATCTGTTCCCGAGCGGTGCCGCCAGTATTTGCTATAGTCATCGTGCCACTCCTTTTGGTCTGACCGTTTACCATTATCCCTCCAGCCGCCGTTCCCGGCGGACCTGAGCGATCATCAAGACTACCGGTCTGGTCGAAACCGGCGAAATCGGCATGAGCCGCTTGAACGCACCAACAAGAAACGGTGGGATCACCTGCGATGCGGTGTTACAGATCACGAATTGCTGCCCTCTCTCCCTGCTGAGTACGAAAAGCTGGAGCCCAAGGTCACACTTCGCGACCTTGGGCCCCAGCGCCGGTCTGGCCCGGGTGCACCGGGCCAAGCTTGCTGTTAGCGAGGCCGACCGCTCGATGACAGTCTGTCCACCTCGGATTCGCTCATCCGATCGGCGTCCACATCGTGCTGACCGGTAATGCGGTGCCAGGCATCGCGGACGGCGCTCTTCACGCTATCCCAGGTGCTGCCGGCGCCACGTCTTCCCTCGAACTTTTCCCACCCAGACTTCAGGTCCGACTCGACCTCATCCCACTTGCGACCCATGTGGTGCTGGCCCGACTCGAATCCGTACTGATAGGCCGGACGAAAGTCGTCGTAATTGCGGCCAGTGGCGTAAGGCCTCGAGCTGAAGTTGTTGCGCCACCAATTGTCCTCATCGTTCCAGGTTTTATTCTGCGTCATCATTTCCTCCTTGGGGTCGGTGTCTAACTTCCAAGGACCCGTAGAGTAGCAATGACGGTTTAGTGCAGTCGTGATCCTCGTCACCTCATGAAGGGTCACCGAGGATCTGTTTGAGCTCTTGCGCCGCTGCCGGCCCGGTCGGACTCCCCTCCTCGTGCTTGAGGAAGACGTACGCCTCCCCCCATGGCTGGCCTAGAATCCGCTCACCCCACTGCGCCAGTGTGGAAACGTCATAGGCCGACCGGCGAAGCCGGAGATACCCCCACGATGCTGTGGCCACGAGCGGAGAGCCAGTTCCCTCAGGCTCGTCCTCATCCACTGCCACGAGAGCGACGTCCCGGGCCCGCAGCAGCTGATAGACCTCGTCGTCGAACCAGGTCGGGTGGCGAAACTCCATTGCTGCCGGCCAGCGATGGGGGAGCCGCCCCAGAAAGTTCTGCAGCCGATTCAGGTCTTTCTTGAAAGTGGGCGGCAACTGAAAGAGGGTTGGACCCAGGCGCTCCCCCAGGGGATTCACCGCCCGAAGGAAATACTCCAGGGAGCCATCCTCATCGGCCAGACGAGCGTTGTGAGTGATCCGTCTGGAGGCCTTGAGTACGAACCGGAACTGCTCCGGTACCTGTTCTGCCCAGCTCGTTAAGACCCGCTCGTTCGGAATCCGATAGAATGAGTTGTTGACTTCTACCGTGGGAAACCGGGCGGCGTAGAACCCGAGCATCTCCTCCGCCGGATGCTTCTCGGGGTAGAAGCTTCCTTTCCATTCCTTGTACGACCAGCCGCTGGTGCCGACGAGGATGTTCATGGTTGGAAACGAAGCCGAAAGGCTAGACGTCCTTGCTCAGCTGCTGGTAGGCCCGGAGATGCCGGATTGCCGCCGACCGCCGGCCCATCTGCTCGTAGAGTCGTGCCAGGTTGAAATGCGCGTCAGCAAACCCCGGATCGTCCCGGAGGGTCCGGCGATAGGCATCGACGGCCCCGACCCAATGACCCAGCTCTTCGAGCGCGGTGCCCAGGTTGAAGGCCGAAGTGGGGTCGCTCCCGCCGGCCTCCAGCGAGCGGCGATAGTGCTCAGCGGCCTCCGCGGTTCGTCCGGCCAGCTGGAGCAGGCGGCCCAGATTGACGTGGGCTTCGGCGAGATCAGGTTCCAGAGCCAACGCCCTGGCGTAAGCGCTGCAGGCTTCCGCCGGAGCAGCGGCCTCGAGGTCGACGGCGAGATCGAACCACTCGGAGGCAGTCAGCGCCGCGGTGGCCTGCCGAGCCGACCGGACCAGCCTGCGCGCCACGGGAGCGGCTCGCCGGGTGAGCTCACGGACGGAGAAGTCGATCTGGAGCTGTCCGGATTCGGGGTTCCAGGCGGTTCCCTCGTCTCGAACCATCACGCGATGCCCCTCGGCAGTGATCCGGAGCTCACTGAGTGAGCGACCGGTCGGCAACTGCCGGGCTAGGTCCTGGAGCGCACTCCGTATTCGCCGGGACGGGACCCGGGCCTGTGCCAACTCACGTGCTGTGCGGAGAAGAACGAGATCCTGGAAGGAGAAGCGATAGCCGTTGCGGGACCCGCGGTCCGGGCTCAGAAATCCGGCCCGTGCCTGGGAGCGAACCTGTGGCTCGGACAGACCCAGAAGTCTGGCGACGTCGCGGGTCGTATACGACTTCATGAGCTAAACAATGTACTACGGTCGGTGGGATGTCACCGCCTTCTACCCTCGGCCGCCCGCCTTCCGTTTCTTGGGTGCGGCGTCGGCTTCGTCAGCCTTGGCCCCGACCCGCTTGGCCGGCTTCTTCTCTTCCGTGCTGGTGCCTCGCTTGGCCAGGCTGGCTTTGAGCGCGTCCATCAGATCGATGATCTTGGTTTCCGCTGGAGCGGCTTCGGAGGTGATTTCCTGGCCTTCCACTTTGCTCTGGATGGCCTCGAGCACTCGCTCCCGAACCGTGTCGTGGTAGTTCTCCGGCCGGAATTCGTCGGTCGCGGTTTGCTCGATCAGCTGTCGTGCCAGGGCCAGCTCGGCCTCCTTCACCGGCGTCTCCGGGTGAGGCACCTCCGCGGCCGGCCGCAGCTCGGCAGCGTAGTGGAGCTGCTCCATCACCAGTACTCCGTCCAGCGGACGCACCAACACCAGGTGCTGCTTGCCTCGGGCGGAATACTGGCCCAGCGCGGCGCGGCCGGTGTCCTTCAGCGCCTCACCCAGTAACCGGTAGGCCCGATCGCCCCCCTTGTCGGGACCGAGGTAATACACCTTATCCAGATAGATCCGATCGACCGCCGCGAGCGGCACGAATTCCACGATATCGATCGAGTTGGTGGCTTTCTCGTCGAGGGCCTTGATCTCTTCCGGCGTGAACAGCACGAACTGGCCTTTGGCGAACTCGTACCCCTTGGCAATCTCGTCCTTTTCGACCACGCCGCCCTCTTTGGGGCAGATGTACTGCTGCTTCAGCCGGGTGCCGCAGGTCTTGTGCACCATGTTGAAGCTGACCGTGGCTGACGATTCGCTGGCGGAGTAGAGAGAGACCGGGACTGAGACCAGCCCGAACGAGATGGTGGCGGTTCCAATTGGGCGTGTCGGCATATGGTCCCATATATCCCGCAAATGGGAAGCCCGCAAGGACGTAGTCGCCCTGCTGGCACGGAACTATTTGCCTGACATTTGGTTGCTGCTTTAGGTCCGGAAGGACCTGGCGCGCCGGCGCCTCACGCATCGCGCGGCTGGTCTTTCATTTCGTATAGTTTTAAGGAAGAACGAGTCCTCTTTTCTCCACCCGGTTTCAGCGGCACTTTTGAGACATGCCTCCCCACAAGCCGGATCCTCTCGCCGAGTACCGGGCAAAGCGCGCGCTGGAACGCACTCCAGAACCTGCGGGCGCTGTGGCCAACGAGAGCGCGGCGGCCGGCGGTCTGTTCGTGGTGCATAAGCACGCCGCCCGGCGGCTCCATTTCGATCTCCGGCTGGAAATGGACGGCGTGCTCTGTTCCTGGGCGGTACCCAAAGGGCCTTCGTACGACACCGCCGACAAGCGCCTAGCGGTGCACGTCGAGGATCATCCCTTGGAGTACGGCGACTTTGAGGGCCTGATTCCGGAGGGGAACTACGGTGCCGGCGCCGTCATCGTGTGGGATCGCGGCCGCTGGGTGCCCCTGGAGGATCCGGTCGAGGGGCTGGCCAAGGGCAAGCTTCTGTTCGAGCTCCACGGAATCAAGCTGCATGGCCGGTGGACTCTGGTAAAGCTCAAGAAAAGCGAGAAGGAGTGGCTGTTCATCAAGGAGCGCGACGCCTACGCCTCGTCCGCCGGTGCGATGCCGCCGGAGGAGTCGGTGCTGTCCGGCCTGACCGTGGAGGATCTGAAGGCCGGCCGTACTCCAGTCGAAGGCATCCGGACCGAGCTGTCCAACCTGGGCGCTCCGAGGAAGGAAGTGAAGCCAGACAGCGTTAAGCTCATGCTGGCCGAGTCGAGGGATCGAGCCTTCTCCGGGGCGGGATGGCTGTTCGAGCTTAAGCTTGACGGGTACCGGGTCCTGGCGACGCGGGACGGCGCTCCCCGGCTGCTGTCCCGTAACGGCAATGACTTGTCCGCCACTTTTCCGGAGGTAATCCGAGCCGTCCGGGCGCTGCCGCTGGAGCGTTTGATTCTCGACGGTGAAGTGGTGGCGCTCGATGAAAGTGGACGGCCCAGTTTCCAGCGCCTGCAACAGCGGGGCCAACTCCGCCGCCCGCTCGACATTCGTCATGCAGCCGTACAGTGTCCGGTGACCTTCTTTGCCTTCGACCTCCTCGCCTTTGAGGATTTCGACCTGCGCCATCTCCCCTTGTCGACTCGGAAGGCGCTGCTCAAACGACTGCTCCCTTCGGCCGGGCTGATCCGCTATCTCGATCACTTCGAGCAGGATGGGGAGGTGCTCTACGAGCAGATTCAGAAGCTCGGCTTGGAGGGGATCGTGGCCAAACGGGCCGACTCTCCGTATCGGGCTGGCCGCTCAGCGGTCTGGCTCAAGATCCGTACTCGTCGGACTGATGACTTCGTGGTGGTTGGGTTCAGCGCCCCGAAGGGCAGTCGAACCGGCTTCGGGGCCTTGTATCTGGGGCAGTATGTGGAGGACGCGTTGGTTTACACCGGCCGCGCCGGGAGCGGCTTCAGCGATGGCCAGCTGACCCAGGTCCGGGCGATGCTCGAAGATTTACGACGATCCGATGCGCCGTGCACTGGACCCCTTCCCAAGGAGGCGACCTGGGTGGAGCCGCGTCTGGTGTGCGAGGTGGAATACACGGAATGGACCGAGGAGGGACTGCTCCGCCAGCCAGTGTTTCTCCGATTTCGCGAGGATAAGGCGCCGGAGGAGTGTGTGGGGGAGTTGGCGGGGCAGCCGGGCAGCCGGGCAGCGGGGCAGACGGACGGGGAGGTGGAGCTCGCCCATTCCGACGCTTCTGAGCAATCTGAGATATTGCCCCGCCGCCCCGCTGCCCCGCCGCCCCCCATACAGTTCACCAATCTCCAGAAGGTCTTCTGGCCCGACGATGGCTACACCAAGGGAGATCTGATCGAGTACTACCGGAGCATCGCTCCCTGGATCCTCCCCTATCTGACCGACCGTCCAGTGGTACTCACCCGTTTCCCCGACGGGATCGCTGGAAAATCGTTCTTCCAGAAGGACGCACCCGGCTTCGTTCCGGACTGGATCCGCACCGAGCGGATGTGGAGCGAGCAGGCGGAACGGGAGATCGATTACTTCGTGTGTGACGACGAGGCCTCGCTACTCTACCTCATTAACATGGGCACCATCCCGCTTCATGTCTGGGCCAGTCGCACCTCGAGTCTGGACCATCCGGATTGGTGCGTGCTCGATATCGATCCCAAGGAGGCGCCGTTCAGCCACGTGGTCCGGGTCGCTCAGGTGGCGCACCAGCTCTGCGAAGAGATTGGGCTCCCCAACCTGGTGAAGAGCAGCGGCTCATCCGGGCTCCATGTGTTGATCCCGCTCGGCGGCCAATGCCGCTATGAGGAGGCTCGCAGCCTGGGTGAGCTGCTGGCCCGCGTGACCTCCGCTGAGCTGCCCGCCATCTCGACACTGACCCGGCAGGTGTCTCGCCGTGGCGGCAAGGTGTATATCGACTATCTCCAGATCGGGGCCGGGAGGCTCATCGTGGCTCCCTTCAGCGTACGGCCACTGCCCGGTGCACCGGTGTCCAGTCCGCTCCGGTGGAGCGAGGTCAACGAGGGGCTCGATATTCGGAGCTTCACCATCCGCAACATGCCGGCGCGCATGCAGAAGCTGAAGCGAGATCCGCTCCGGGAGGTCCTGACGCTGAGCCCGGACCTGGGCGGAGCCTTGGAGCGGTTGAGCGCAAGACTATGACCAGCACCACTGAGCTCACGCTGCAGATCAGTGACGACATCGATCAGGTCTCGGCCTTGCTGCTGCTGCCTCCCGACTCGTGGCTGCTGTACGTCTTCGCGCATGGGGCCGGTGCCGGGATGCGTCACCGCTTCCTGGAGTCGGCCTCCACGGCACTGGCCCAGCGGGGCATTGCCACTCTCCGCTACCAATTTCCCTATATGGAAGCAGGCCGGCGCCGTCCGGACCCGCCCCCCGTCGCGCAGGCCACGGTCCGCTCGGCGGCTGAGAAGGCGGCTGAACTGGCGCCAGGATTGCCCCTCGTCGCCGGCGGTAAGTCCTTTGGTGGGCGCATGACCTCGGCGGCGGCGGCTGCCGCCCCATTGCCAGGAGTCAAAGGGTTGGTCTTTCTGGGATTCCCGCTGCATCCCCCGGGACAACCGGGCACCAGCCGGGCCGACCATCTCGATCGAGTGGATGTCCCGCTGCTCTTTCTGCAGGGTACCCGTGACGAGTTCGCTCGAGTCGATCTCATCACCGATGTGTGTGAAGGACTGGAACCCAATGCCACCTTGCACCTGCTGGATGACGGAGATCATTCGTTCGGTGTGCCCAAGCGCTCCGGCCGCACGCCGGCGGACGTACTCACCGAGCTTACTGACGCGATAGAGCAATGGTCCCGCGCCCTGACAGCTCGACCGGTTCGGGCATGAGCTTCGAGCTCACCGCGCAACAGCTCAGGGCGATCGAAGCGCCGCTGGGCCCGGTTCTGGTCATCGCCGGTCCCGGCGCTGGCAAGACTCATTGCCTCATTTGCCGGATCCAACATCTCATCGATCGGCACGACATCGCTCCCCGGCGCATTCTGGCGGTCACCTTTACCAACAAAGCCGCGGAGGAGATCGCGACCCGGTTGCATGACGCCCGTGGTCCGGCCGCGATGGACGTCACCCGGGGAACGCTTCACGCCATCTGCCTCAAAGTCCTGCGCGACTACGCCGAGCGCTGTGGACTTCGCCCTGGCTTCGGAGTCGCCGATGAGGAGTATCAGCGAGCGGTGCTCAAGCGGCTTCGCATCCCGGAGAGGAGACGTACCCAGGTTCTAGGGCTCTTCGGTCTGCACCGACTGCAGGGCCGTCCACTGGGCGAGCGCGGGACCGAGCTCTTTGCCCGATATCAGGAACGGCTTCGGGCTCGGAATCTGGCCGACTTCGACGATCTCGTCGCGCTGACGGAACGGCTGATGCGCACCGACCCCGCCGCGGCGGCCGAGCTCCGGTCCCGCTGGGATTACGTCCTGGTCGATGAATTCCAGGACTTGAGTCCGGTGCAGTATGGCATCCTCCGGAGACTGGCAGAGGGGCACCGGAATCTGTTCGGCGTGGGGGACGATGAGCAGTCCATTTTCTCCTGGGCCGGCTCGGATCCGCAGATCATTCACAAATTCCAGGAAGACTTCGGACTGACCGAGCCCATCGTACTCGATCGGAACTGCCGCTGCTCGGTGCAGATCTTTGAGACCGCCAAGCGGCTGATCGCTCGAAACCCCAGGCTATTTGAAAAGCGCATCGACGCCACCCGGGAGTCGAGATTTGAGGTCACGGTGCAGGTTTTCCAGAGTGAGGAGGATGAGGCGGATTGGCTGATCGCAGACCTCACGGCTGATCGGACCTCCTGCGAGCTCGGGTGGGGGGAGTACGCCATTCTGTACCGATCCCACCGGGTGGGGCGGAAACTTGAGGAGCGATTGGTCTGCGCCGGGATTCCCTGCCGTCTGGCTCAGGGGCACTCATTGGCCGATGACAAAATTGTGGGCTGGGTGATCGCGTCGCTCCAAGTGATTCGTGATCCGAGCGATGCGGTCTTGGTGGAAGCCTTGGCGGAGCGGGCGCTGCCTCCAGCGTTGCGCCAGGAAGTGCGGAAGGTCTCCTCCCGGGACAAAGATCTGCTCGCCAACCTCCGTGCCTTTGCCGCTGTCCGCCAGCGGGGCGATGCCGAGGCCAGGCGGGTGTGGCGACTCATCTATCACCTGGAAAACCTGAGAGGACTGGCGCGATCGCATCAATCGCTCTCCGGTCTGGTGGACGAGCTACTCGCCCGGCCCATTGGTGCCGGACGCAATCCGTTGGAGGAGCATCACGACGATTTGAGCGAGCCGTCCGCCTATCCTGGAGCCGCCGCGCTGGCCCGACGCCTAACTCAAGCTGTCGCCTCGAGCGTCCGGGTGTGGATCGAGCCGCGGGGCGGCGCCGAAATTCCGCTCGTGGCCATGCTCCGGGGTGCCGGAGTATCCAACATACAGCGACTCGGCGGGGATGATCTGCCTGGCGCGGATGAAGTGGTGCTGCGGGCTGGGGATGGTCCCGATGGTGGGCGACCGATCCGGGTCTTCAAGGCGCTGCAACTGATGCAGACCAGCAACCTGAAAAACGACTTTGACGACTTTGTGGCCTTCGATCTGGAGACCAGCGATTTCGCCAGCAATGCCTGCGAGATCGTTGAGATCGCCGCAGTACGGGTACGAGACAAAGTGGTAGTGGCTGAATTTCAGAGCCTGGTTGCGTGCACTCGCCCAATTTCGGCGGCTGCCACCGAGGTGCATGGCTATACCGACCACGATGTGATGGCCGCGCCCTCGATGTCAGAGGTGTGGGCCCGGTTCCGCGAGTTTGTCGGGACTGACATCCTGGTGGCCCACAACGGCCAGGAGTTCGATGTGCCAGTCCTCCGGCGAGTATGTGCCGGCTTCGAGGGATTGGAGGAGCTCGTCTTCTATGACACGCTTCCACTGGCCCGGTCCCTGATTGATGGCAGCGTGAAGCTCGAAACGCTGGCTCAGAAGTTTAATGTGGAAGTCGGCAGGGCCCATCATGCGTGGGACGATGCGTGCATGCTCGCCGGAGTGGTGCCTGCGCTGAGCGAGCTGAGGATACGAAGGGCGCGCAAGATTGCCCTGGTGCACCTGCTCGACTATCTCGGCCTGGCGCTGGCTCTGGACCAGAGCTCCACGCCGGAAAACGAGGAAGTGCTACTTCGAGAAATTACTCGGCCTTACACCCTGGGAAGGTACAGCGATTGTCTCGACCACTATGCTGCGGAGGCGGCAGCGGTAGATCCCGATATCGAGGAGGTGATCGCCCGTTTGGGCGGACGGCCGCTCATGGAGCGGCTCCGAGCCGAACGCTCAGTGGCGGAGCGCTATCCGGCCGCGGTGGAACGGCTCCGGACCCTGCTCCAGGCGAGCGGGGGAGAGACGGTGGCGCAGCAGATCGACGATATGCTCGGCCGGGTAGCTCTTTCTACCAGCGCAGGAATTGAGACCGATCCCCACCGGGTCAACCTGCTCACCCTCCACTCCACCAAGGGGTTGGAGTTCTCCCGGGTGTACGTCGCAGGGGTCGAAAATCAGCAGTTACCTGGGTGGAAGGCCATTGAGGAAGATGTCGAGGATGAGATACAAGAGGCGAGGCGTCTGCTCTACGTGGGGATGACCCGGGCAAGGGACCGGCTGGTTCTCACACGGGCCGAGCGCCGGTTCGGCTTCCCCTCTGGGGGGAGCCTGTTTCTGGCCGAGATCGGTCTCCTGGGTCGGGCCGCTGGCACACCTCCTGCATTGGAGACCCAGGTCGTCTCCAAGTAGGTGACCAATGAAGCTCGTCGTGTGCGCCCTGTCACTTCTCGCGGGCCTCCCGAGCCTGATGTCTGCCCAGATCAGCTTCGCTGTTCCGCGACTCCAAGGTCCCACGGTTCGGGCCACTCTTGGCCCGATCGCCGTGGTTGCCACCCTGGGTGGACACCGCGGGAGGGTTAGCCCTGCCGGTGCTCCTCGCCGCACCCCCGCTAGCCGGGCCCGCGCGGGCTCCGTGGCGCGCGCCAGCGCCGCCCGGGTGCTCGCCACTGCCAAGCGTTACGTGGGGACCCGCTATCGCTACGGCGGCGGCAGCCCGGATGCAGGGTTCGATTGCTCGGGGTTTGTGCAGTACGTCTTCGGGCGGAATGGCGTTCAGCTCCCTCGCACCTCCCTACTCCAGGCCTCGGCGGGCCGCCCTGCGCCGCTGGACGTGGCGTCTTTGGAGCCCGGAGACCTGCTCCTGTTTGCCAGTCGAGGTACCCAGATCAATCATGTGGCTATCTACGTCGGTGGCAATCGCATACTCCATTCGACCGCTGGCGCCGGTGGAGTGGTCTACGACGATCTGACCACCCCGCGTGGCAAATGGTACCTGGCCCGGCACGTCGTCTCTCGACGTGTCCTTTAAGAGGGTCACTCACCGGGCTTCTTCTCCCCTCCGCAGTCTCGCCATAGATTGACTCGGTCGCCGCACCCATCCCACGGAGCCTTCCAGCATGTCCCGCATCGCGCCCCTCGACACCGAAGCCGCGCCAGCAGATGCTCGAGCCGCAGCCGAGACCCACGTCCGGACTCACGCCCGGATGACCAACATGAAGCGGACATTGCTCCACTCACTTCCGGCGTTCAACGCGCTGATGGAATGGTATCCACTCCGGGACACTGTGCAGCCGTTTCTGGGCGAGCGGCTCACCACGCTCTTTGCCCACGCCATCTCGGCGGAAACTGACTGTCTGATCTGCTCCACCTTCTTCCGCCGAATGCTGATTCAGACCGGGGAGAATCCCGAGCGGCTCCGCTTGGATGATCGGGAAGCGGCGGTCCTGGAGTTCGGGCGTGCGCTGGCGGTCTCACCCTACAAGGTTACCGCCGAGGTGTACCAAAAGCTCCAGCGATACTTCGACTCGGCCCAAATCGTGGCGCTGACCGCGTTCGGCGCCCTGATGGTGGCCACCAACGTGGTCAACAACGCGCTCGACGTGGACCTGGACGAGTACCTCCAGCCGTACCGCAAGGGCGTACGCGAGAGCGCCGCGGCAGGCGGCAACCGGACCTGATGGCGGAGTTCGCCGGTAAGGTCGCCTTCATCACCGGTTCGGCCCATGGCCAGGGCAGGGCCACCGCACTCGCGTTCGCGCGCGAGGGAGCGCGGATAGTCGGGTTCGATCTGGCTCGCCCGCTGAGCTACCCCGGGTACAAGATGGGTTCCCCGGATGAGCTGGAGTCGCTTGCGGCCGCTTGTCGCGACCTGGGGACGGAGTGCCTCACCTTCACCGGCGATGTGCGCGACGATGCGGCGGTAACCCGGGCAGTGGAAGAGTCGGTCTCGCGGTTCGGACGGATCGACGTCCTTTTCAATAACGCCGGCATCTGCGCCTACGGCCTGGCCCACGAGCTCACTGAGGAAGCCTGGGACGCGATGCTGGACATCAATCTCAAAGGCGCCTGGCTCGTTGCCCGGCGGGTGATTCCAGTCATGATGCGCCAGCGATCGGGGGTCATCATCAACAACTCCTCAATTGCGGGCCTCCGCGGGATGGGCCGCCTCAGCCACTACGCGGCGTCCAAGTGGGGGCTAACCGGACTGACCAAGTCCTGGGCCATCGAGCTCGCGCCCTACGGCATCCGAGTCAACTCGCTCCATCCTACCGGTGTGAACACCCCGATGAACGACGGCCTGGCGGCCCTCGAGGGGCTGACTCCCAAGGAGATCGCCGAGCGTTCGGCTGGAAACCTGTTACCTGTGCCTTGGATCGAGCCGGAAGACGTGGCCCACGCCGTCCTCTACTTAGCGTCGGACCGGGCCCGTTTTATTACCGGAGCCCCGCTGGTGATCGACGCGGGGTTGCTTACCCGGTAAACTGATTTCCCTTCTCGCGACCCGCCGACCGCCAGGTTAAGTTGCCCAAGCTGTTTTGTTCGTCCTATGCCATCAGCGCTGGTGCCGTACCCGCGCCGGAGAGCGCGGGCCCGAGGAAACAATGTTCGTCACGATACGCAGGTACAGCCCGAAGAACGGAGCCATCACCAAGGCCTCTTTGGAACTCCTACGCCGACAGATACACGACGAGTTCATCCCCGTCGTTCAGCGGGTTCAGGGGTTTCGGGGCTATTACGTCTTGAACGTGGACAACCGGGAGCTCTTGACGCTGAGCTTCTGCAACACCCTCGACGGCGCAGCGGAGATTACCCGTTGTGCTGCCGAGTACACCCTCCGGAACCCCCTGATTTACGAGCTGGGGCGTCCCGAGACCGTGGAGGGCGAGGTGCTGACTGCAGCCGAAGTGGGAGGCAGCTCTGGCCCCAGCCAGGGGAATGGCGGCAGCGCAGCGGCGGCGGCCCTCGCCTTGTGGTTCGAGGAGTCCAGGACTATGCTTCTCACTGCATCGGAGCGGTGACGCGTCCGATATCCGAGCAATCAAGGGGGCTGGCACTGGCGCCGGCCCCCTGTGTTTTCATCTCGCCATGAGGGCTCCAGGATGACCGAGGTCAAGCTGAATGATGAAGACAGCTTGGAACGCGCACTTAAGCTTTTCAAGCGAAAGCTTCAGAAATCCGGACTCTTCGGTGAGCTGCGCAGACGCCGGCACTACGTCAAGCCCAGTGAGGCCCGTGCCATCAAGACGGCTGCGGCTCTCCGGCGGAAGCGGAAGAAGAAGGTGACTACCGACACCTGGTGATCGGAAGGGCGCTTATCGCCCATCTGCTCGGTCCCGGCCGCGTATGACTCTCCGGGCCCTCCTAGCCTGACCACCCCGGTCCGGACTCAAGAGGGCCCGGTTGTCGTTCCAACATCCTTCCCAAGTTCCCAGCGTCGGTGAAGTACGAAACTACGTTCCCTACTTTCCCGACACCGCCTTCCGGGGATCCATCCCAGTTTGAGGTCCTAGCCGAGTCAACCCGGGTCGAGGATTGCGGAGGAGATCATCACAGTGAGCGATCCCGACATTCTGAAGGACGTGACGGCCGAGTCAAGTTGGAGCCGAGCCTCAGGGACGACGATAATCCCAACGCTTACCCGCCGGTCTGAGATAGCAGCCGACAAAAAGAGATCCGGAGCCGAACCAGGCTCCGGATCTCTTGCTTTGTGGATTAACGCTATGCGGCGCGGCGGGAGCTCCGTCCCATGCTGCCCGCCAGCAGCTCAGAGACATAACCGAATACGGCCCCGGCGACCAACGCGATGATGGTTTTGATCCAGGGATGGGGGAAAGCGGAACCGGCTCCCACCACCACACTGACCGCGGTAGCGGCTCCGAGGAAGGCTCCCGGAATGAATGAGAGGGCCGGGATCTTGGCCTGAAGCACCATGAAGAAGGCGGCCACCCCGACGCACACTGAAAGTATGGCCACGCTCCCACCCAGGCTCTTTGCCGCGTACAGGGCCAGGAACGCCCAGACCACACCGGATACGTTGGCGGCGATGGTCTTGCTGAGCCCAGTGGTCTTCCCGCCTGCGGCGAAGAAGCAGCCCCATGCCACAATGCCCGCCCAGACCGGAAGTGCAGCTACCGCGAGGGCGATGTAGGTCCACACGGCGATCAGAATTCCGATACTAATAGCCAACGCCACGAGCACGTCCATGTGCCACCTCCGGCGGAAGAGGACTGCAAACGCCTTTCCGCGCCACCGAAATGGCGCCGCGGAAAGACCAAGGAGGTCAAGTCACAAGGAGAGACGGCAAGAGCGCCGAAGTCGCTAGGCTACAGCTTCTTTCCCGACCCGTCAAGACCTCGCGCCCGGTCTAGCGCTTCTCCACGTCGGCGCGGAGGCGTAGCAACGCGTCTTCGGTCGCCACCAGCTCCCCGCGCGCCTCGTTAAGCTGTTGCTGTTGGCTCTGCACGAAGCGGCGATAGGGCGCGATGGCTTCGTTGATACGGGCGGTGGATTGCTCCAGCTCGAGATGCACCTGACGAGTAAGCGCGTCTCTCAGCTGGGCTCGAAGCTGGGCGATCCGGCGCTGGAGGTCGCGCTGGGACTGCCGCCGTTTCCGGGGGAGAATGTAGAACCCGCCGACGGCGAGCGCAGTGGCGAGGAGGATTCCGGTCAGGTCGGCGGCGGCCCCGGTGACGACGGTGACGACAATTGTCCCCAGGCCGATCGCGCCGGCCTCGGCTAGCGCCGTCGTCGCGAAGGCGCCTTGGATGTCGTTCGCAATGGTGCGCGATTCGGCCTCCCGATTGTAGCTGCCGACCACTTCGCGGGAGATCCGGCCGATGGAATCCAGCAACGCCTGGCGATTGTAGCTGAAGCTGGGGCCTACATCGCCGATCATCCCTTCCCGGTGCCGGGTGAGCTGACGGCGCTCGATGTAGCCGCTGATGTCCTGCCAGAGTTTGAGATTCCGCTCCACGATCCAGTCGATCACCCGGGCAACCTCCTCCTCCATTTGCCGAGTGGTATCCCCGATGACCTCCCGCTCGAATGCCCGCTTCACGCCCTCGCTGTCCATGAGGCTCTTGATCCGGCCGATGCGAATGGTCTCCTCAAAGAATCGCTGGCCTCGCCCCTCCATATCACTCAGCAACACCTCGAGCCGAGCCAACCGAGGCTCGAACTCCCGCAGCATCTCCTGGTGGAAGAGCGCAAGCTGCTGATCGATGTTCTGCAGCGCCT
The DNA here is from genome assembly GCA_035997125.1 of Gemmatimonadales bacterium. Lineage (GTDB taxonomy): Bacteria > Gemmatimonadota > Gemmatimonadetes > Gemmatimonadales > GWC2-71-9 > CAVVWJ01. The sequence goes on along the minus strand of DASYIX010000060.1, from coordinate 47,136 downwards.
CGATGTCCTGCGCCAGCAGTTTCAGTCGCTCGAAGGTGGCGTCCTTGTACTTGGATGCCAGGCGAAGCCCGACGTTGAGGGGATTGAGGAGCTTGAGCCGTACCCGCTCTTCCTGGTCCAAGGTGTTGAGTAGATAATCTTCGAACTCGCCGAAGCCGCTTCGGTCCCGTGCCGACACCGCGAAGACCCGGGGAGTTTCCGAGAGCAGGCCGGTTGCGTTCTCCTCGACGTAGCGCAGCACTTCCTCCCGGTCCGCCGGCTGGGTCAGAATGTCGATCTTGTTGACGATGAAGACGATCTTCTTGCCCCACTGTCGGATCTGCTCCAGGAATGCCCGCTCGCTCTCGGTGAAGGGCCGGTCAGCGGAGGTGACGAACAACACCAGATCCGACCGGGGCACAAAGTCGCGGGTCAGCTCCTCGTGGCGACGGATGATGGCATTGGTGCCTGGGGTGTCTACGATGTTGATCTCTCGGAGAACCTCCGCGGGATGGGTCCGCTCCAACAGATAGGCCTCACGCAGCTGTTCGGTTGCTCCGGCTCCATGCCGCAGAATGTTGATGCGGTCGGTGGTCGGCGTGACCCCCTCGGGCAGGACTCGCTCGCCGAGGAGGGCGTTGATGAAGCTGGACTTGCCGGAATTGAACTCACCCGCGATCACCAGCAAGAAGAGACCGGCGAGCTGGTCCCGCGCCTCCTGGAACCGGCGCAGGTCGTCGGTGGCCACGTCGGATCCGAACCGCTCCAGCGCCATCGCAAGCCGCTCCAGCAGCTCCTGCTCCCGGGCGCGCAGCTCCTGCTCCCGCTGGGACAGGATTCCCTTCCGGGCCAGCAGCTTGCCGATGACGGTCACGGCACCTCCTCCAGAAGTGGAGCGGCGACTACCTCCGGCACTATGGTGCAGCCGGAAGAGGCGGCGGGTAAGACCCTCGCATTAAGCTGAATGGTGGGCCCGGCGTGCCTCACGGGGGGTGGACTGTGACCGGGCAGGATGACGTTTCAAGTACCGGGCTACGGCCCTGAGATCGGAGAAGAATTCGCGCCGGGCTTCATCGCGAGAGTCGGGTGGCGCTCGCAAGACCGCGGATGGGTGCACGGTTGCAAAGACTGCCTCCGCCAAATCCGATGGGATCGGCTTTCCCCGGTGCTGGGTAACCCGGAATTCCTTGCCCAGCAAAGCTTGCGCTGCGGTAGCACCCAACGCGACGATCGCCTTCGGCTTGACCACACGAATTTCCTCCATCAGCCAGGGCTTGCAGGCGCGCACCTCAGGCGGACTCGGCTTCTTGTGCAGCCTGCGGCCTCGTTCGATGGGAACGAACTTAAAGTGCTTGACGGCGTTGGTGAGGTAGACACGCCTGCGATCGATGCCGGCCTGCTCTAGGCCCGCGTCGAGGAGTTTGCCCGCAGGGCCGACGAAGGGGTGGCCCAGCCGGTCCTCCTGATCGCCTGGCTGCTCGCCGACGAACATTGCCTCCGGGTTGGCGGGGCCTTCCCCGAATACGGCCTGAGTGGCGTTGATCCACAGAGCGCATCCCCGACACCGGGCGGCCGCTTCACGCAGCTTGGCCAGGGTTGGGTTCGGCGGAATGAAGTCGGCAGCTGATCCGGTCGACCCAGCCTTAGTGACTCTTTCGTTACTTAGGTGCAAAGGTTTAGCGGGCATCTTGATATGCATGCTGTAACAGTATCGGTTTCGCGAGGCCGCCTCATCTGTAATCATGGTAGGTAGCAGGACCCGCCGCTGAAGTGGCGCCGGTCACTAGCGGACCGGAATTTGGAATCGTATGATAAACCGCGCCGGATGATTCCCAGTCCGTCATTCCAGCACACAATCGAGCCGCATCGCCCAGGGTACGCTCCTTGCGAATCACCAAGGGGCACCGCGCAACATCATGCGCGAACGTCCGCGGGTTGCTTCCGAATCGAGCCTTTGTGCTGCGGCAGGAAGGCTCAGTACGATCCAGTGTACCGGCGGGGTCAATGAAATACCCCATCCAGAACGTTTACCGCGCTATCGCCACTCTCGGGTGCGTGGCGCTGAGCCTCCAGGGTTGTGGCATCCCTACGTCGACGGTCGCCCTCACTCCCGGGCCCGACCCGATCGAGTTCACGGTCACCCCCAATCCGATCCAGTCGGGTGGCTGGGCTGACGTCCAGGTCGTCAGCGCCTCTGCCGACAGCATTGCCATCGAGTCGGACAACGGGCTGGACCGGTACTGGAACACCGGCCCGAAGCTATCGGCCAGAATCGATAGCGACTTTGGCGATAGTATCCCCCAGGTGCAATACGCTGTGCGGGAACACGGCCGGCTGCTGGACGTGCTCAAGAAGCCGGTGAAGATCGTCGTGTGCCGGCAGAACAGCTGCCGGGAGTATGATCGCGAGCTCTCCGTGCAGCTCCCAGAGCGGAATGAACGCTCAGTCGCTATCACCGGCGGCTGGAGCACTGCGTTCACCAGACGGGCAGTGACCAGCAGCAGCAAGGCCGTTTTACTGAGAGAGGCTCTGAACCATACGGTTTGGAATGTCCAGGCCGAGCTGGCCAAGGGAAGGCTGAGCGCGCGGCTGGGAGGATTCTACGGCGCCGATGAGCGGGGTGGCTCGCTCGACCTCTCCCGGGAGATCAAGAGTATCGGCGGCGGGTTCGCCTATGGACTTGCAATGCATGTGGCGGCCACGCACGCGGAGTGGCTGCCCACAAACCGAAGCGCTGTCTTGACCCAAGGGACCGCGTACCGAGCCAGCATTGGCCCCAGCATCATGGTGCGGGGCCTCACCGCCAGCTCTCAGATAGGGATCTATACCGACGGAAGGTCGACACTGCAGGAGGTGAGCACCTTCGTCTCCCTGAATGGCGGGCTCACCGAGGTCCGTAACCCCATCACCATTACTCTGGAGAAGACCTTCGCCTTTGGGGGGGAGCCCCTGATCCCTCGTCGCAGCGATCAGCTGGAACGGCTGACGGTCGGCATCGATCTGGTCCGAAATTTTGCACTGCGGTTGGGCATGAGCACCCATCGGAGTGCCTGGCCGACCGACGCGACATCCGATCTCCGGGCGAGTGAGATTTTTTACACCCTGGGAGGCCAGTACACGCTGAGCTGGTAGGGAGCCCGGCCGGAGGCGGCCACGGCTCGGCAGGTTTGAGAGCTAGGGGTCGGAAGCTCAAAGGGGGCTTCCGGCCCCGCTTGTGTTTGGTGCACCCTGCGACCCGGCGAGCGTCTCAGGCAGTATATGGGCGTGATCCCAATCAACAGGACGCATACCCGGGAACCAGTCGGGTGGCCTGTATGTTAGCAGTAGCAGGTGAATTAGGTCGATGGGCTCGGCTCACGGGTTACCAATTGGACGGGGGCAGCAAAGTGGCAGGTACCAAGAAGACACGGCGGCGCTCAGCCCGCCCGGCGGCCCTGGCTCGGGCCGTGGACGAGGGCCGGGAAAGCCTGGATTTCTACCTCAAAGAGATCAGCCGGATTCCGCTCCTCAAGGTGGAGGAGGAGACGGCCCTGGCTCGGCGCGCTTTCAAGGGTGACGTCGAGGCCCAGGAGAAGCTCGCCCGGCACAACGTGCGGTTCGTCGTTTCCGTGGCCAAGAAGTTCCAGAATCGCGGGGTGCCGCTCATGGATCTGATTGGTGAGGGGAACGTCGGCCTCATGACGGCCGCCCGGAAGTTCGATCCGGACCGGGGGGTCAAGTTCATCTCCTACGCCGTGTGGTGGATTCGCCAGGCGATTCAGGCTGCCATTGCACGTCATGGCCGGCCGGTGCGTCTGCCACTCAACCGCACCGCGGACCTCACCCGGCTGGGACGGGTGACCACGCTCCTCACCGAACGGCTCGGCCGGGTGCCCACTACAGAAGAGCTGGTGGCCGCCACCGGCCTTACACCCGAGGCGGTGCGCTCCCTCGGCGCTCTCCACATCGAGGCCCTGAGGTTGGACCAGCCGGTCAGGGAAGGGGAGGACCGGGGGCGCCTGGAGCGGTTCGTCCCGCTGACCCAGGAAGGCACCGATGCGTCAACCCTGGCCAGCAGCCGGACCAGCGACTTGGAGACCGCGCTGGCGGCGCTCCCACCCCGGGACGCCAAGGTCCTTCGGCTCTACTTTGGCCTGGACGACGGGAACAGCCGTACCCTCGAGGAAATCGGGAGGATGCTGGGAGTGACCCGGGAACGGATTCGGCAGCTCCGGGATCGTGCCCTTCGCCAACTCAAGGAAGAGCACGGAGATAAGCTGAGGGAACTGGCAGCATAGTCGGGAAGGGTTCGCAAAAGGAAGTCTATCCAAAGGCGTCAAAGGGCCTAAGCCCTTAGGCGCCTTTGCTCTATCCGGACATTGAGGCCATAACCTGTTCCAGCTGCTGCCTGCTGGGCACCGTTCCCTGAGCTAACCTGGAGGAGCCACCTCCACGGCCACCGACCGACGTGAGAAGCCCCTTCAACACCGCCGCGGCGTCTACCCCCGAATCCGCCGAAGTCGCCATCACTAGGCCCGGCGGTTTCGCCGCCGCGCCCACAAAGATCACTCTGGGCATCGAGGTGAAGGCCTGGGCGACTCCCCGAAGCCCTTCCAACGACCCATGCTCCTCCAGCAGCACCACTCTACGGATGCCGGTAGTATCGGGTGAGGCGGCGAAGTAAAGTTCCCGCGCCCGGTAGGCGTCCAGCTGGCTTTCCAGGTCGCGGCGGGCGGCATTCGCTTCCTTGAGATCGCTCCGCAGACCGTTGATCAATCCCGGCAGCTCCTCGGTGGAGGCTGAGAAGTCACCGGCCAGGCGGGAGAGCAGGGCATGGTCGGCACGCGCGCGGCGAATAGATCGTGCCCCGCAGAGAAACTCGACTCGGATACCCTTACGAACCCGTTCGACTCTTCCGATCAAGACCGGCCCGACCTCGCCGGTGGCCCGTACATGCGTGCCACCACATGCGCTTCGGTCGAGGTTTCGGATGGTGACAACCCTGAGCGTACCGGTCCGTTCGGACGGCCTCCGCAGCCCAGTGACTGCTGCAGAGTCCTCGAGGCTCACCTCAACCGGCCGATTTTCCACCACGATCTGATTGGCCCGCTCTTCCGCTTTCCCGACCTGGTCAGGGGTAAGTCCGGGCCCGTCCAGATCAATCGTCGAGCCCTCCGCTCCAAAGTGCACGCCTACCGTTGCGTAACCGTAGAGATCGCTGACAACTGCAGAGAGAAGATGTTGTCCGGTATGCTGTTGCATGTGGTCAAAACGGCGGGGCCAGTCGACCTCTCCTGCGGCCTCGCTCCCGGTGACCGGCTGGACCAGCAGATGCGCAACCCGCTCGCCCTCATCCACCACGTCAGTGACCTCGATACCGTTGAGCCTTCCGGTATCGAATGGCTGGCCGCCCGAGGTTGGATAAAAGGCGGTTCGGTCCAGGTACACCCGGCGGCCCTCATCTGCCAGCGCGACAATGGCGGCCTTGAAGTCGCGTAGGTAGGAGTCGGCGTAGTAGAGTCGTTCGGTCACCCATCGGCCCCCTGACAATTCGCTTCCCCACCGGATGGCAAGCTTGCCACCCGGCTGGAAGAAGGAGTAACACTCGTCTAAGTAATGCGAATGGGGGTCTGGCTCGGGCTGGTGAGCCGGATCAGGACCTGGCGCTGCATCTCGGTTGCAAGGTCGAGCACGGCCGACAGCTGGGTGACCAGCTCGTGTAGCTCGTCGGGTTCAAGGGCGGGATCGCCCCCCAATGCCACTGCCTGCTCCTGCAGCATGACGAAACCGGCGTGGGCAAAGGCCATCCGTTCCCAGAGCGGGAGGACCTCCTCCAGCTGGGCCGTCGATAAGGCGGCGGTCGTATTTTCAAAATCCCGTTCCAGCGGCTCGATCAGCTGGGCCAGTTGCTGTGCCAGCACCCGGGCCCGTTCGGAGTCGACCGACGGCAGAGTGTCAGTTGTTGCAGCGATTGCGGCAGCCCACTGCTGGAGATCACCGTACTCCCGGCCCAGGGTTGCCAGCGCGGCCCGGCTGGAATCCTCGCGTAAAGACACGGCTCCGGTGCCGAAGCTGACCAGGTTGAGAATGAGACTCGTCAGCCCGGCCAAGATCAGGGTGCGTCGCACAGGAAGCTCTCCTCAAGCAAATCCGCCGCAAAGAAAGGCCGCAGCCTCTTCCGATAATGTGCCTCCAATTTGGGTGAGGGGATAGAGCTCGTCGGTGATGCCCGCTACGTTGCTCGTGCTATGGATAGGAAGATCAAAGGGAGTTGCTGCCCCAGCCGCGGAGCGCCCGCACGTAGTCGTGCAGCACCAGAAACTTTTCGAATAGGATGACTCCTTTGCGCTTGCGTCCGAACTCGCCAAAGAGATCGCGCAACCGCCCCCTGCGAGTGACGTAGAACCGAAAGGTCTCGGCAAAATCTTCCTGGGGATGCTTGGCGGCGTACGCGCTGACGAAATTGGAAGGTGCGATGGCGATTCGTCGGCGCTGGAAGTAGACCCAGGTGTTGTCCATGCCCCGATACGCCTTGTCCACTTCCCCGAAGGCGCGACGGAATTGGCGGCTGCGGGCCCACTCCCAATGATGGTAGAGAAAGCTGTGTCCCAGCTCATGGGTGATGAGTCCCACGAGCATGGTCCACGGAATCTCATCCCGCCGGCGCTTTCCCACCACGTAGCGCTGCTCGATCTCGACCATGTCGGGATACTTGGGATCGACACCTGACACGCCCGGGCGCAGAAGGATACGATAGTCCCAATCCTTGATCCGGGCGACGAGAAGCAGCCGGCGAACCCGGGTGAGGGCCCGAGGAATGAGATCGCGGCCGGTGGAGTCGCCGCCGCACCACGGGCAGAAATTCATCAGGTCGTCCACCCCCCGGGCGCAGTGGGGGCACTCCCCCTCGAAGAGTCGGTCCTCGTTCCATCTCTGGCTCCGGCTGCACCAGGGGCAATGCCGCATTGGGTACTGCACTCCGCCGCCGCAGCCCCAGTCGCAACGGGCGTCCATCCGGAACCCCCTCGGCGCCTTCAAGGGCTCCTCACTGGAATAGCCTTCCTCGTGAATGTTGGCGCCGCACCAGGGGCAGCAGGCGAATTTGTCGGATACCGCCCAGCCGCACTTGTAGCACTCCGCGCCGGTAAGCCCGCCGAAGTCGCCCCACCGGTGGGCCCGCCCACAGTCGGAGCAGTATCCCCGGTAGCGCTGCACCCATTGTCCGCAGACGCACCGCGCCCGCCGGGGCCAGGCCCGGACCCGTCTCCTACGCGCGGTCATACCGGGCCACCGCCGCGTCAACGATGCGCTGGATAAAATCGGTGTACTCCATGCCCGCTTTGGCGGCCGAGTTGGCCATGTCGTGCCCGTAGCTTATGAAGGGGTTCGCGTTCGCTTCCAAGACCCACACCTGGCCGTCGGCAGTGAGCCGGAGGTCCAATCTGCCGTAGTCCCGCAGCCACAGAGCTCGATATGCGGTGCGGCAGGTCTGAACGATGCGTTCCCGCACCGCCTTGGCTATGGGCCGCGCCAGGACGTTTCGGATCCCTCTTCGCTCCCGGTAGGACTCGTCCCACTTGGCGAATTGGGTGGCGATCCGCTGCTCGGGCTTCGACCTGCGCTTATCGAATACCATCTCGGTAATCGGGAGTACCTCAAGCGCATCGTCATTCCCAATGATGCTGACATAGAGCTCCCGGCCGTCAACGAACTCCTCGGCAATGGCGCCCTGGCCAAATCGCTGATGGATGAAAGAAACCCGATCGGCCAGCGCGTCGACGTCCTGCACCACCGAGGCCTGGGATATTCCCGCGGAAGCATCGGCTTGCAGCGGCTTGACTATGAGTGGAAACACCAGGCCCGGGGGGCTGGTGACTTCCTCGTGCAACCGGTAGCTGACAAACCCCGGCACCGGAATCCCGAAATAGGTCAAAATCTTCTTGCTGATTGCCTTGTTGCGGGTCACCTGGAGTCCCAGCGGCGGTGCCCCGGTATAGCGGTACCCCTCGGCCTCCAGCAGGCCCGGCAGGAGATATTCCAATGACTCGTCGCCACTGAACGCTTCCGCGCCATTGAAGACCAGGTCGGGGCGCCATTCACTCAGGTGGCGTACTAGGTACTCGAGGTCGTCGCTCACGCCGAGAAGCCGTACCTCGTGTCCCCGTTCACCCAAGGCATGAGCAATTTGGTATTCCATCTCGGGCTCGTTCGCCTTCCAGGCGGCAACCTCGAGTTCCATCTGCCGCTCGTGGTCGGGATGATCCCAACCCGAGTATGGAGTGTCAAAAACGACGGCAACGCGCATAATCTGTATCAAGATCCAGCGTACAAAGACGTAATGCCAGGTCGGTCTTCATCTTGCGCGCCCGAACCGGCACCGCGAAATGCCCGGAAGATATCCCGGGTCGAAAGCTGCAAGTAGTTGTATCGCAACTGCATGGCCCCTGGCTTACCGATTGCTCCTGTTTCCCGGCGTCTGGTCCCCGTTTTCTGCTGTTAAACCGCTGACTGGAATCGAGCCGCCGAATGCGCCGACGTCTGTTCAGGACGCTGGTAATCACCTCTCTGAGCGGCTTCATCCCCGCAAGCCACGCTGCTGCCCAAGAACTGACTTCCCACGAGCTGGAACGGGTCGATGACTGGTATCGGCGGACATCGGGACGGACCGGAGATGGCGAATGGGGCGTGGCCATCGGCACCATGGACGGCCGGGTGTTGTGGAGCCTGAACCCCGAATTGGAGCTCATTCCGGCATCGACCGCCAAACTGTTCACGGTTGGGTTCAGCCGCGCGCGCGCCGGTGGGGGTGCCAGAATTTCCACGCGGGTGATCGGCAGGGGCAGCCTCGATTCCGCCACTGGACGTTGGCAGGGGGGCTGGCAACTCGAGCTGGGAGGCGATCCAACGCTGGATCGCCCCGGCCGTGAGGGACCGACCCTCCGAGAGCTGGCTCGCCAGCTTCGCGACCGGGGCGTGCGCACCCTCGAGGGTCCCTTGACGCTCACCAGCAGGACAGGACCGGCGGCCTCTCGGTACCCAGCGGTGTGGTCGGCCGAGTTCGCGGGACAGCTCTACGCGCCGCCGGTAGGACCGGTCACGCTGCATGAGAACACCATCTCCCTGACGTATCGTCCTGGAGGAGATGTTGGCTCGCCGCTTATCTTGGTCTCGGCATCTCCCGCGGGGGTCGAGCGCCTGGTGCGCATGAGCGCAACCACAGTGGGCGGAAGCCGCCGCCGGTTAACCCTGACTCCCGAATCGGACGGTGGCTGGACCCTGGGCGGAAAGCTCGGTATCTCAGCTCGCCCGGCGGGGATCTCGGCCGTGGCCCATGATCCGGTGAGCGTCCTCGCCTATGCCTGGGCGGCCGCGTTGGACCGTGCCGGCATTAAATGGATCAACCGCAATGCTCCCCCGCCGGCGTGGCCGGGGCTTCCAGCTGTGCTGGCTAAGGTGGAGTCGGCTCCCTTCGATAGTGTCGCGGTCGAAATCAACCGGCGGAGCTTGAACATCGGCGCCGAGCTGGTGCTCCAGTGGGCCGCGGCAAGTCAGACTGCGGGTCCGGCAATGCTTACGCAACACGTGCGCGAAGTCGTCGGCCCGAGAGCCCAGGTCCGCCTGGTTGACGGCAGCGGACTGAGCGAGCTCGACCGAGTCAGCCCGCTTACCCAGATGCTCTACCTCGCCCGTTATCCCCAGCGGCGAGGTGCCGAACGCTTCCCGTTATTGCTCCCGGCCAACGGAATTGGCACCCTTCGCAGTCTGCGGGATGGCATGGCCAAGGGCGTGGTACATGCCAAGACCGGTACTCTCGACCATGTGGCAACGCTGGCCGGGTACCTGGGTCGTCCCGACGGAGTGCTGGTGCTGTCGCTGATGTACAACGGCCGGCGGATCCACGCAGCGCGCGCGGCCCAATGGGAGCTCTTCCGTCTGCTCGGCGCCGAAGGGGTCAATCTGAGCGGGGCGCTCGATACCCACATGGGTGGTAGCACCGACCTGGATGATGAATCGGCAGATTCAGCCTCCATGGATCGCTAGCTCTCGCAGCCTTTGGAGCAAGCGCACCATCGCCCAGGTGTCCTGCTGGCAGTAGGCGAGCAATGACTCCCGGATGACGCTTCGCTCCTGCGGATCCGTGGGCTCCCCGAGCAACAGCTGCGTCAGCTCCCTGCTCGCCCCCCGGCCTTCCGCCACGTCCATCCCGCCATAACCCATCGCAGGCACCAGAGCAGGCAAGACCTGCTTCAGGCTGAAGCTGCCATCAAAGGACGGATGGTAAACATGGTCTCTCACCACGGGGAGCAGATCGACCAGCCGGCGCTCGACGTCAGTAAGCTCCGGCGCTAGCTGGGGCAAGGCCTCGGCGAGACGCCGAAGGCAGTCCGCTTCAAAGGCTGCGTTGTAGCTGACGATGGTCCGGGCGCCAGCGCAGGCCTCGACCAGGAAGCGGGTGAATTCCAAACGAAGATCACCGGGTCCTTCCGCGAGCCACTCCACGTGTCGATGACGACCGGCACCATCTTCCAAGTGGCAGCTGAGCTGAACCGGAACCGGGCAGTAGGGGCCGCAGCCCGGCCAACGCGGAATTGCCGGCGACACCGTCTCGAAGTCCAGAAAGGCGAGCGGGCCGACGAAGGTCGCGAGGGCTGAGGCCAGGCTCGCCTCGACCTGTATCTGCCCGGTCCGAACCGCTGCCACCTGCAGGGTGGCGACAGCGTGGAGAGTTGCGCTCTGGCCTCGGCGGCAATCTCGTGCTCCAGGGCAACCACTCGCTCGGTGATATTCTCGCGGACGAACAGATTGGACAGATCGGGGAACCGGCACTCACGATTCAAGTGCATGATCTCCACCCGGCGGAGCCCCACCCCGCTGCGGCGAAGCACGTGCGCCTGAACGGCTGCATCGGACAGTTGCTTCTCCTTTACATCCAGGCTCGAAATGACATCGATGAGGGTCCATCCGTCAGCGCCGCGCTCCAGCATGTCGACCTGTACCACGATGCCGTCGCGCGCAAACGTGCCGTCATAGAGGACGGCCACCCCGCTCGCCATGGCTGCGCCGGTCGCATCCACCCGCCCAGCCGTGGCCTGATGCCGGAAGCTGATCAGCTGTCCACCGGGGACGTAATCGCGAGCCAGGATCCCAACTTGCCGGCCTCCTTGCATGACCGCTCGGGCATTCTCGTCGGGGATCAGCTCTCCGGCCTCCGGATCATGAACCCGCCACCACAGCTGCTTGTGGCACTGCAGTCCGGCGAGAAACTCGCGCTTGGTGAGAGAACGCGGCCCGGGTGTTGCTGTAGGATTCGCCACGATCTACGACCCCTGGTGCGTTGGTGTTGGAGCCCCCATTATCTCTGGCCTCCTACGGTGTGGCCTCAGCATAAACTCGGAGCAGGTATGGATTCGACGGCCCGCCAGGCCCGATTAAAGCCGGAATTTGCTGCGCTCTATCCTCCGCTGACCCCCGACGTGTGGGAGCCAGCTGCCGAAATCGGCGCCCGCGTGTTGCTCTGGCAGCTCCAGCAGCAGGGAACGGCAGCCTTGGGGAGCCGACTTCTGGACACGCGGCATTTCGAATTTCGCGGTGGCTGGAGCCGTGGTATGGAGACAGACTTGCGGACCCGGGTCAGTGATCCCGCCTTCAACGGGCCGGTGTGAGGTTAGCACACCGCTTCTTTAATACTGCTCGATCAAGGCCTTGGCACAGCTCTCGAACCCGCGCTGAAAGATCGACCGTTTTCGCCATTGCTCCAGCTGGATCTCCCGTGAACGCTCGAGATCTGCAATAATCCCTTCCTCGATGGAGCGGGCAAAGTCCGGGTCTCCAATCCCCAGCACATTCTCCTCGTTCAGCTCCATGCTCCGCTCGTCGAGGTTGGCCGACCCGACAATCGACCAGGCCCCGTCTATGACCGCGGTCTTGGCGTGCATCATGGCAGGCTGGTACTCGAAGATCCGCACGCCGGCTTTGAGCAGCTCCTCATAATAGCTTCGACCCGCCGCCTGGACCGGCACGGCATCGGTATGGTTTCCGGGGACCAGGACTCTCACGTCGACACCCGCCCGGGCCCGCGCGACCACCGCATCGCGGAGCCGCTGATCGGGTATAAAGTAGGAGTTGCAGATCCAGAGACGGCGGCGGGCGTTGATGAAGCTGATCCAGAAGAGAAGCCGGATGGGTTGTAAGGCGTCCGACGGGGAGCTGACCACAGAGAGGGCGCACGGCCCCGGGCCCCGCTCGATTGGGGGAAAGAATCGGGGGCCGGCGATGACCTCGCCGGTGCAGTAGACCCAGTTGGTGGCAAAGGCAGACTGGATTCCAGTGACCATGGGGCCGGTTACCCGGGTCATGCTGTCGCGCCACTCGTGCGGGTTGGTGACGTTGCCTTTCCACTTCTTCGAGACGGCGGCGCCACCGGTGAAGCCGATCTTGCCGTCGATGACGATGGCTCGCCGGTGCGATCTCCGGTAGAACCGTACCAGATCGCGGAGGCTAGGAGGACGGAACCGGCTGACGGCCACCCCAGCCTGCCGCAGCTCCTCCCGATAGCGCTTCTTCAATTTTGCGGCGCCGAAGCCATCCAGCAGCAAGCGGACTTCCACTCCCGCGCGGGCCCGCTCCTTGAAGGCGTCGATGAACTGCCGGCCGATCTCGTCCGGCTCGAAGATGTACACCTCGAAGTTGACCGAATCCTCGGCCTTCCGGATCGCGTCCAACATGGCGGGATAGAAGGCGTCGCCATTCTGGAGTAGGGTGACCTCACCGCCCTGGAAAATCGGACTGTTCAGGAGAGACGAGGTCCACTCGACGAACTCGGACGACCCCGGATCGGCCTTGAACCCGAGCGAGAAATCATCGCTGGGCCAGTCGGGGAGAAAGAGGGCTCCGATGACCGACACGATGGCGACCACACCGATCACCATGAGGGTCCACCCCCACCAGGGGAGATCCGTACCGAATCCCAGCAGCTCGCTCACGCAGTCGCTCCATTGATGGGGGATAGCTCAATGCGGGCGAGCAGCGGGTGATGATCGGAGCCAAAGACCCGGGGTCCCCGGTCGCGGGGATGTTCATCCAGGCGGTGGACTCGAGCCTGGGCAATGACGCCTCCGCGATCGCGGACGAGAAGATAGTCGAGCACCAGCCGGGGCAACGCATGGAAGGTGTGTCGCCAGGCGGGCGTCGAGTGCGGCACCCCGAAGGTAAAGCCTGCCTGGCCCAAAAGCTTCCAGGCGGGTTCGTACCGGCCGCGTCCCAGGTTGAGGTCGGCGCCGAGGATCACGGTGTCCTCGGGTATCGAGGCGAGGAGATGGCGAGTCTGAGCGGCGCGACCGGTCGTACCCAACCACCGGTGCCCGGGCGGACCTCGCGGGTCCAGATGGGCGCTGACCAACCGGATTCTCCGGCCCCCCAGTGCAATGGATGCTGAGACGGCGACCCGGCGCTGCAGCACGAGCGGCAGCTCGGTGGCGTGGGCCTCCTCCAGCGGCAAGCTCGAGAGGATGGCGTTCCCCCGGTCGCTTTGCAGGGCAGCGTTTCTCATGGACGGGGCGTACCGGAGGTTGAGACCCAACCCGTGTGCAGCCTCGACTACATCCTCCTGAGCTTTCAGTTGTGCCACCAGCACCCGGCCGGCCCGACCGGCTGAAATCGGAGGAACGGTGGAGTCGCTGCGGTACGCTTCCTGAATGAGGATGACGAGCGGTGACTCGGGGTGGGCGCCCTGCTCAGCAAAGTCACCTTCACGGATGCGGGAAACGACCTCCTGCAGCCTTCCCCGGCCGATCCAGACATTCCAGCTCAAGACCACGAGGGTGCGGTCAGGCGCACCCTCCGATGCCGCAGTGGGCCGGACCAGGTCGAGGGCGACGGGGGTGCCGACGTTACGCCGCCACCGCTCCAGCCGGAGCCGCTCATCGTCGTGGTGAGGCGTGAGTCGGAAGTCGGCGGGACTGGCCAATCGCTACCGCGCCACCTTGATCTGGTTGTAGACCTCGCGCACGCCGGAGACGGAAGTGACCAGGTCCTCAGTCAGCCAGCGAGCGTCCCGGCTGTCGACCGTCCCACTGAGCGTGACCTCGCCACCGTCCACGTGCACCTCGACTTCGCTGGCATCGAGATCCTCATTGTTGTTGAGCAGGTCCCAGATCTCTTCCCGGATCTTGTCATCCGACCGCCGCTGAAAGCGAGGGCCGGCGCCCGGCTGAGAGCTGCCCGGCGTGCGCCGCTCCAGCCCGCCAGGGGCTTCACCCCAGGCTCTCCCGCCCGCAGGCTCCAGCCCGCCTTGCCCACTCGCCCCTGATGGGCCACCGAGGCCTTTCCTCCGCATCACCACGCGGTTCCTCGCCTTCTCCTGGAGAAGCTACGCTGTGCGGCTACCAGGCTCCGTCTGTCGCGAAGGTAGAGGCCGCGGCCAAGCAGCAGATGTGACTCGGGTCACCCCACCCCAGCGCGTCTTGGACCCTGGTGTATTTTCCTGCTTTGCCGGCACGAATCAAGTCCGGCTTCCTATTCGCCAGCTACCCGGAGCTCCGACCCAATGAAGGCAACCGACATCCGCCGTGGCCACGTGATCTTCTTCGAGGGCCAGCCCTGCCGGGTCATGGAGTTCACCCACAGGACTCCCGGCAACCTCCGCGCCTTCGTTCAGGCACGGATGCGCAATCTGAACAGCGGATCAACCTTTGAGCACCGGTTCAGCGCTACGGAGTTCATAGAGGAGGCCCGCCTCGACACCAAGCAGCTGCAAGTGCTCTATCGCGACGCCAACGGGGTCCACGTCATGGATGGAGAAACCTACGACCAGTTTACGCTCGATCCCGAGATAACCGGGGACCAGGGACAATGGCTGGAGCCGGGAATGAACTTTCAGGCCGAGTGGCTCAACGGCAGGCCGATCGCCATCGAGCTGCCCGCAGTGGCTGAGCTGGAGATCGTGGAAACCGCGCCGGTTATGAAGACCGCCACCAAGACGGCCAGCACCAAGCCGGCAAAGCTGAGTAACGGGGTGATGATCCAGGTCCCTGAGTTCATCAGCGAAGGGGAACGGGTGCGGGTGAACCCGCGCGAGGGCGTCTACCTCGAGCGCGCCAAATAGCCTCTCCACCCGCCGGATCCCCGGTACCAAAGGGGCCCGGGTTCCTTCGGCTGGCCCTGGCCGGCGAAGCCGGACTCCTCCTCCTGGCGTGGGCCCTGGCGCGGTGGGCGGGAATCTCGCCGTTGGAGGAAATTCGGCCCAGCATGACGGCGTTCCTCTGGGGCGGCGCAGCTTTCCTTCCACTGTGCCTCGGACTCGCCTGGATGCTCACCACGAGCTGGTCCCCCATTCGCCGTCTGGTTGCGCTCGTCACCGAGCAGATCGGGCCTGCAATAGCGGGCTGTTCAGTCGCAGAGCTGGCGCTTCTGGCGCTGGCCGCCGGGGTGGGCGAAGAGATTCTCTTTCGCGGTGTGGTGCAGACGGGACTGGCTCGTGCGGTTCCCGCCTGGCTGGCGCTCATCGCCGCAAGCCTGACGTTCGGCCTGGTCCACTGTGCCAGCCGAGCCTACGCAGCGGTGGCCGGCGTTATGGGCGTCTACCTGGGAGCCTTGTTCCTCTTCCAGGGAAGTCTGCTGGCCCCCATCGTCACCCACACCCTGTACGACTTCGTGGCCCTGCTATGGGTCGCCCGCCGGCCGGCGGCTTGAGGGACTAGATTCGCTCTATGGATGCCATCGCCGCCATTACCCAGCGGACCTCCATTCGGCGGTTTCGCCCCGATCCCGTCCCGCGCGAGGTCATCCAGCAGTTACTCGACTGCGCGGTGCGCGCCCCCAACCACAAGCTGACCGAGCCCTGGCGCTTTAGCGTGCTGACCGGCGGAGCCAGAGACCGACTCGCGGACATCCGCGCCAGCCACCGGCTCAAGCGCTTTGCCGATCCTTCCAGCGCCGAGGCGCGGGCCGCCGCGGACAAAGTGCGAGACGAGTCGCGGGTGACGCCGGCCTATATAGTTGTGATGGCAGCCCAAAATCCGGATGAGATCACCCGGGAGGAGGACTACGCCGCCACGATGATGGCGATCGCCAACCTCATCATCGCGGCTCAGTCGCTGGGTCTCGGAACCTATCTCAAGACCGGAGGCGTGATGCGCGATCCAAGTCTCCTGCTGCTGGCCCGGGTTCCCGAGAACTTCCGGGTGGTAGCGATCGTCTCGCTGGGATACCCGGCCGCGGAGGAGCCGCCGCGGCGGCGGAAATCGGTGGCGGAGCTCACGCAGTGGGTCGAGTAGTCAGCGCCGGATACCGACCAACTCCCGGAGAGTCATCGCATCCCGAACAGCAAATCCTTCCCAGTCGTTGTTGAAATAGGTGTACACGTCCTTCCCCACACTGCTCAGGGCGTCCGCCTGTGCCGCCCAGGCCTTCAGCTGCTCGCGGGTGAATCCGCCGCGGGGCTCGCCGCCCCGATGCATGCGAACGTAGGTGAATGCCGCCGTGGTGATCCGGTCGGGGCGGAGCCCGCCGCCTACCGGGATGCAGAGCGCCACCTCGTGTGCTGCCAGCAGCTGGTAGACCTCGGTGGTATGCCAGGTGGGATGACGAAACTCGAGCACCCAGCGCTGGCCGGACGTCAGTAAGGAGAGAAAGGCGGTGAGACGAGGAAGGTCGAGCTGTTGGGTGGGCGGAAGCTGGAACAGGACCGGGCCGAGTTTGGGGCCCAGATGGCGGGCGCGCTCCATGAACACGGCGAGCTCATCGGTGACGTTCCGGAGCCGCTTGACATGAGTGATGTACCGGCTGGCCTTTACCGCGAACTGAAAATCGTCGGGCGTGGTCTCTCGCCACCGGCTGAACATCTCGGCTGTGGGCAAGCGGTAGAAGGGATTGTTCAGCTCGACGGTGCCAAATCGGCTGGCGTAAAACGCCAGCTCCTCGCGGACCGGGAGCCCGACCGGGTAGAAAACGCCCTTGCGCCAGTGCCGGTATACGTAGCCCGACGTGCCGATCCCAATCCTCCCTGCCCCAGCCATGCGGCAATATACCGTTGCAGCCGAACGAGTTCGGGAGTAAACTTGCGAGCCTCTCCAGCGGCCGGTCGAGCCGGGTGAGACAAATCACCGCACCAGGACCCGGAGGGGTGACAGGGTAAAAGGCTCGACGCCATGGGCATGGCAGGGCAGGGCTCATGGGGCCGAAGCGAAGGCGGGTATCTACATCATTTTGGAGGGGTCAATGAGGACAGTACTCACAGCATTGGCGCTGTTCGCCGGCGTTGCCGCATGCAGCGATCGCGGCAAGGAGACGGGTCGGGTAGGCGAGTCGGCTGATACGAGCGTCTCCACCCGGACCACACAGGACACCACCATCGTCACCAGCGACACCACGGTGAAGGTGGACACGACCAAGAAGGAAGGGGACGTCAAGCGGGATTCGGCTAAGTAGTAGTCACCTTCCCGGGCGCGTTGCTCACTCGGTGATCCGCCCGCCGGCGCCGGCAAGACCGGCGCCGGGCAGGTTGTCTCGCAAGACTCCTCACGAAAGGCAGACTGTCCCCATCGTGCCCTCACAACGCACCGCGCAGCTCCTGCTCTTCGGCCGCAACTTCATTAAGCATCCCAAGATGCTCGGGAGTCTGATTCCCAGCTCCCGCTTCCTGGTCAACCATGTACTGGCGCAAGTGGATTGGGCTCAGGCCCGGGTGTTTCTCGAGTACGGGCCCGGCGTGGGTACCTTCACCACCGAGATCCTCCGCCGGATGCGGCCGGACGCGTTGTTGATCGCCATGGAGACCAACGGCGACTTCGTGCGCTTTCTACGGCGCCGAGTGCGTGATAGCCGCCTCCACGTGATCCACGGGTCGGCGGCTGATGCGGACGCCGCCCTGCGCCAATTGGCCCTGACCCACGCCGACTACGTCATCTCCGGCATTCCCTACACCACCATGCCCCCGGAGCTCCGTGACGTCATTCTCCGGAAGACCCACGCGGTCCTGGACCCCAACGGCGCGTTCCTGGTCTATCAGTTCACCCGCACGGTGCTACCCTACCTCCAGCGGGTGTTCGCTTCGGTGTATCAGGATTTTGAGCCGCTCAACGTGATGCCGGCCCGGCTGTTCTACTGCCGGCACCACGTTGGGTGCGCAACGGCGGATGGCAATGGAGCTGGGGCTAACGGTTCTGGGCGACGGAAGTCTCTGCAGCCCGCGGTGCCTGGGCCGACTGGGAATGCCAGATCTCCTCGATCGTCCGGCTGATCTCAGGCAGCACATCCTCCTGAACCAGCAGACCGTCCTCCTTCAAGAAGCGGATCACCGCACCAGGTATGACGTTGTGCAGCAGGGTGACGGCTTGCGCGTAATCGGCAAAGTGCTGCCGAGCCAGATCCGCCACTTCCGGATCGTTCAGGGTAGATGCCGTGGTGTAGAGCATAACGTAGCCGATAGTCGCCAGGCTGAATGCGGTGTAGTCGTCCCGCAAATTCTTGGGCAGCCCCTCGTTGCGCACCAGATCGATCGCCGCCGCTCCCAGGCCGAGCAAGGCTGATCCCGCGCGCTTGATGGCGTCGGTCGGACCACGCGTATTCCGCCGCTCGCTTAAGCTCCGGAGGTCGGAGAGGTGGTGCTCGACCGTACGAAGCACCTGCTTCAGGTCGCGGGTGACCTCGGGGTAATCCTCCAAGTCTTCCAGCTGGCCACGCAGGGCCTTCTCGATGTGCTCCTCCAGCGACAGCATGTCGGTGACGTAGCTGTTGATCGCTTCTTCCCGGTTGCGTCCCACGTTAACCTCCAAGCAATGAATGTCGGCCGACCAGGCGGTCGGTCTCGCGATGTGATCGCCGGCTTTGTACTGGTCGCATAGAATTACCTCGTGGACCGTGCGGGTCTGTGCTGACGGTCACCACGGCTCTTCAGGAGAGTCTCGTTGACTCGGTTTCTCGGCGCCCATACGGTAGCAAACGGCGGGATCAGCATGGCCGCGATGCGAGCGGGGAACGCCGGCATGACGGCGCTGCAGATATTCACCGCGCCGCCGCAGTACTACGGCGATAAAGCCACCATGCGCCCCGATCGGGTGCAGCGGTTTCGCTCGGCGCTGGAACGCGCGAACATCCGGCCCGATCACGTCGTGGTGCACGCAGCCTACGTGCTGAACACCGCCACCGAAGACGAGACCAAATCAGCCCGCGCGCGAGCCGGTCTCCGAAAGGAGCTGGAACGCTCCACCGCACTGGGCGTCGGCAGCGTTTGCTTTCATCCCGGCGCGGCGACCAGCGGCAATCGCGAGGCAGCGGCGGAACGGGTTGCCCGAGCCATCACCGAGGCACTGGAGGCAGTGGAAGGCCCCGCCCGGCTGCTGGTGGAGAACACCGCGGGAGCCGGCACCACCTTTGGCCGAATCCCCGCGGAGGTGGGAGCGATCCTCCACGCAGTCCCCCAGCGGCTGCGGCATCGCACCGGCTACGGGCTCGATAC
Source organism: Gemmatimonadales bacterium (assembly GCA_035997125.1). GTDB lineage: Bacteria > Gemmatimonadota > Gemmatimonadetes > Gemmatimonadales > GWC2-71-9 > CAVVWJ01. Next base: position 27,722 of record DASYIX010000060.1, on the reverse strand, counting down.
CTGCCATCTGTTCTCTTCCGGGCACGACATCACGAAGTCAGAGGGTGACCTCGCCCGGATTCTCGATGAATTCGAAGCAGCTGCTGAAGGTCCGCCGTCCTTCTTCCATCTGAATGACAGCGAAGGAGGACTGGGCTCCAACAAGGACCGCCACGTGCTTATCGGCGATGGGCGAATCGGGCGGGAGCCATTTGGGTGGCTCCTTCGAGACCGGCGAGCGCAGGATATCCCCCTGATTCTGGAGACCCCAGAGCAGAACTACGACATCCCGGACGACGACCCGGCTGCTGATCCCTATGATCTGGCGATGATGCAGTTGCTCCGATCGATGATGTAGCCCGCCTCCCTTCTCGCAGATCCGCACCGGTCCGGGTTGGCTTCTGGCCGCCGAACCCCGTATCGATACGACACGTCTGGTTTGCAACTCGTTGGTAGACCGTAAGTGTGCGACCCAGTCAGTTTCCTTTACAGATGATGTGCCCGGTTCTTGCGTACCTGCACGGCTCGCGATCCCCCGTACCTCGGGAAAGGAGCCGGACATTCCCGCTTCGGTCAGAACTGCACTGCTACAGCCGTTCGCCCGGCCCAGCCGGCCGTTCCTGACCTCATTGGCCGCGGCCGGGATGGTCGGTGCACTGCTACTGACACCCGCCGGACACCTGGAAACTCCGTCGTTGAGCACCATCTCGGAGGGGCGGCCAACCGAATTGTCTGACGCTCAACCGGTGGTCACGCCACTGGACAGCACCAACCTTGAGAAAGAGGTGGTAGCGCGCTACGACCACCTGCCACTCGCCCAGATTCTTCGCCGCACTGCGAACGCAGAGATCGCCAACCGGGTCGCCCGGGCACTGGTCAAGGAAGCCCGGCAACTCCAGCTCTCACCCAGCCTGCTGGCCGGCGTGCTCCTGACCGAGAACTCGCGGTTGGAGCCGGAGACGGTGAGCAATCGTGGTGCGGTGGGTTTGATGCAGGTAATGCGATTTCACGCGGGCGTGTTCGACTGCGATTCCGATGACCTGCTTCAGGTCGAAGCCAACATCTGCCATGGCGCCCGGGTCTTCGCGGGGTACCTGAAGCGGACCAAAGACGTGCGCTCGGCCCTGCTGCGATACAACGGCTGCGTCCGAAGCAGAAGCACACACACCTGCCGCCGGTATCCTGCAAAAGTGCTGCAGCAGGCCGACCGGATCCGGCATCAGCTGCTGCTGTATCTCCCTCCGGAGAAGCTGAAGGCCGGTGTCGCCAGCTCGTCCCAGACTGAAAGCTGAAAGTCGGAAGGGCGGAGCAACGAAAACGGCCCCCATCGGGGGCCGTTTTGCTGCTCTAAGGAACCCACCTGAGTCAGCTTGCCTGGGGAGCCTCATCCGCCGATGCCGAGCCGGCCCGGGTTTCGGAGCGAGCCTCGCGGCTGGCCGAGCGGCCTGCACTGGTCCCACCGCGTTGGAAACGATCCCACTGGTCGGTGGCTCTGCGCTTGACGTCCGACGCCGCCTCCTGAACCCTGGAACGCACGGGTGCCGCCCGATCGCTGGTCAGGAAATAGGTGGCCGCTAGGCCGGCAGCAATTGCTGCGATGGTGCCGACGACCGGGCTCGAGTGATCCTTTTCCCCGAAGTCGAGATCGCCGATCCGACCCTTGGCCTTTTCCCAGCGCTCTTCCACGTCCCCCCACTCATCCTCGGCATTCTCCCGCAGCTTGGCCAGCCGCTGCTTGGCCCGTTTCCTTGCCTTGCTGCTGACCTTCTCGACGTCCTCCAGACCTTCGCCTACCTCCTCACTCAGCGACGCGAGCCGCTTCAAGAGGAGCTTGCGGGTTTTGCTCCCCGGCTGAGGGGCGGTAAGCAGACCGATGCCGACGCCGAGCAAGGTGGCCAGAAAAAGCGAGCCACCGCCGGGCGCTTCCCGGCGACTCCGAGCCGTGGACCAGGGATCGATCTGATCGTCGACCCCGCGCTGCTGTGTGATCATGAACCCTCCAATCGCCACCGGGCAGGGGGGGCGAGCTTCGATTGAGTCGGCACTGCTGGGTTCCGGACCTGCCTGCCCGAAACGGACCTTTGGCAACTCTAATCAATAGAGCAGAGGAAGGAAACATCTTGCATTACACAATCTGCGGTCGAAAAACGCACCTCACACTTTTGACACCAGGGACGCCCAGAGTGGCCCCAACCCCCGAGGCGGGCGAGAGTGTCGCCGGTCATGACGAGTCCAAGGTTCTGTGTCACATACACTTAGGGCGGCAGTCCGAGCGCTACGCAGCCGGCCAGGCGGGAGACGAACCGGCTCAGCACGGAACTGGCACCCGTAGGAGCACCCCGCGCCTACCAGAGCTCCCGGCCACCGGCCAGGGCTCGAGACACTACCGAGTGTGCTGGATGTATCTCGTCGAGTTGAGACCTGGGAAGGAAGAGCTCTACCGGTCGAGCGATGAGCTCGCCCTAGCGATCCGTAGCGGCGACGTCGACTCGCGCTCCCGGGTGTATCACCGGGCCACCGCCAAGTGGATCTCGATCACTCTCCATCCCCAGTACAAGGCGATCATGGCGGCGGCGAAGGAAGACCCAGCCCGCCCGGCGCGACGGGGATGGGGTATCCTCGGCGGCGCCACCGCGGCTGAACCTCCTTCTTCCGATGGATCGGTCTCCAACGGCAACAACCTGCTGCACCGCTGGCGCCGTCCCCTAGCTCTCGGGCTCTCCGGGGTGCTGCTCATGTCGGGCGTCAAGCTCGCCTTCTCGGGACCCCGGCCACCATGGGCCGGCAAGGCCCGCGCAGCGGCCATGAGCGTTCGGCCTGAGAGGACGCTGAGGACGACAAGGACGGAGGAAATCGAGCAGACGATGCAGGTGTCCCTGGCCAGCACGAACGCAGTGCGCCCGGAGCCCCCAGCGACAGTCCGGGAGTTCGCGCGGGTGCTGCCTAGAGCACCGAGGCTGCGGTCGGTCTCTCTAGGTGATGCGCTGGCCTCGGGCTCAGCCGGTGCAGTGGACGCCAACTCGCTCGAGGGCATATCTGCCCGTTACGCCGCGGCTCATGATGCCGCGTGGACTCGGGTGGAAACGGGAATCCGGGTGGCGCGCCTGGGGCAGCTCTTCGCAGCCTCACGGCTGAATCCCCACGGCGGAGTCACCGATACCCGGATGAGCCTGGCTGGAGCAGCCAACTTCATTCGCGTATTCAGGGAACAACAGGCCGCGATTGAGACGGGGTACGAGGATTCGGTCACCGTGCTCGCCAGACAGTATGGGTGGGCGCCAGCGAAAGTGAGGCAGTGGTATTCGCGGACGCCTCGAAAGGAGTCCCCGACGCTGGAGCTTCTCAGCGGATCGTTGGTGGCCAGCATCGACAGCATCCTTGGTGTTCTGGATGCTCAGGCGGGGGCTTACAAGATCAGAGGGACGGCCATCGCCTTCGAGGATCCCAGCGCGGGGCAAGCGTACGGCGCACTGCGCCGCCGGATCAAGGAGCAGGTCGATGCTGCGGTGAGCGCTGGCGCTGCTACCTCCCCCGGCGCGACCCGCCTCTTGCTTCAGGCTATCGGGACCTCGACCCTACCGCGGGAGACCTGAGACGACGAGATCGTCTCGCAGGATTCGTCCCGGGATGTCCGCCATCGCCCGCTCGGCCAGCGCCAGCTCGCCTCGGGCGATCAGCGTATCCAGGGCTTCGCGGGGGGAGACTCCCGACCGACGAGGGCCATGGTGATCGGTGGCCAGAACGTCCACTAGTCCCGAGCCGATCATTTCCCAGGCGAGACGCTCCGACCGTGGGCTGGAGCCGCGATAGTGCCCCGTCAGGCTTCCCACGTTCACCTGCAATAGCGCCCCAAGCTCCTGCCAGGTGCGCATGACCTCGAGCGCATCGTGACCGGGGAGATAATGGTAGCGCTCCGCATGTGCGATCACGATCTGGCGGCCAGCATCGAGAACCGACCGGATGACATCGTTGTGGTTGCCCTGGAGCTCGAACCCGAACTCGACCAGCAGAAACCTGCCCGGCAATCCGACCTCGGTGCGGCGCGCCACCCGATTGGCGCTCCCGGCGTCCGGCGCCAGGATCTCCTGACCCAGCCACAACGAGGGGAGATCGGTTCGGTCCTTACAGGCCACTACCAGCCCGTCAAAAGCCCTGCGGTGGAGATCGAGTTCCCGTTGAATGGCCGCGTCGCTGTCCAGGTAGGGAACGAGTAGGTGGGGAGTGGTGACCACCGCACGCACGCCCTCACCATACAGGCCCGAGAGCGCTTGGATCGATTCGGCCACGGTCCTGGTGCCATCATCCACCCCAGGAACGAGATGGCTATGCAGGTCTACGATGGCGATAGCCGGATCGGTGACGTCGGTCATGACCTGAGTTTAAGGCAACGATCGGGCCATTCGTAGCCGCCGGCTCGAACTTCATTTAGTCTTCAACCCCAATCGCCCACACCACCCTAGCGGAGCCGCCGTGAATACCGCCCGCCGTACCCATGGTTTTCGGGAGTCGGTCATTCGGGGAATGACTCGCCTCGCCCGGGAGTATGGCTCGATCAATCTGGCACAAGGCTTTCCTAACTTTCCCGCGCCCGAGCTGCTGAAAGATGCGGCGGCACGAGCGATTCACGACGATATCAATCAGTACGCCATCACCTGGGGAGCCCAACGGCTGCGCGAGGCGATCGCGGAGAAATACCAGGAGTGGTACCAGCTGGATATGGATCCGGAGCGGGAGATTACGGTCACCTGTGGGGCAACGGAGGCGATGATCTCGACCCTCCTGGCCATCGTCAACCCAGGTGACGAGGTGATCGTCTTCGAGCCGTTCTACGAGAATTACGGACCCGACACCATTCTGGCCGATGCCAGGCCGGTGTACGTGCCGCTGGAGCCAGGGACGCCGCTGGACCTGGACCGGCTCGCCTCGGCATTCACCTCCCGGACCCGGGCCATCATCGTCAATACCCCCAGCAATCCCGCGGGCCGGGTACTCACTCGGACGGAGCTGGGGACCATCCGCGACCTCTGCATCCAGCACGAGGCCCTGGCGGTGACCGACGAGATCTACGAGCACATCCGATTTCAGGGAGACCATGTCCCCATTGCGACGTTGCCCGACATGCGGAACCGGACGATCACCATCAGCGGTGCCTCCAAGACCTTCAGCGTTACCGGATGGCGAATAGGCTGGATCCTGGCGCCGGCGGAGCTCACCGACGCGATCCGCAAGGTTCATGATTTCCTGACGGTGGGAGCTCCTGCCCCACTGCAGGAAGGCGTCGCGGTAGCGCTGAGGGAACTGGGGCCGTCGTTTTACCATGACCTCGCGGAGGGGTACAGGGCGCGACGGGATCTGCTGTTTTCCGCGCTGATCGACGCCGGGTTCAGCTGCACGCCGCCCGAGGGCGCCTACTACATCCTCTCCGACTTCTCCCAGCTGGTCCTGCCGAGCCCGGCAGCGCCGATGTCGGATACCGAGTTCGCGGTGTGGCTTTCCCGAGAGGTCGGGGTGACGCCGGTTCCGGGGTCGAGCTTCTTTCGCGAAGGAGGTGGCGGCCGCGGACTGGTTCGCTTCGTGTTCTGTAAGACGGACGACATTCTGCTGGAAGCGGCCCGGAGGCTGCGGACACTGTCGTCGGGCTCCGCAGCGTCCGAGGCCATTAAGCGCGGCCGGGAAGCGTCGGCGCGCAGCGGTCTACAGCGATGAATATGGACGGCTCCCACCCGGTGGACGGGACCCGGCCGCTGGCGGTGGTGACCGGCGCGTCCGCGGGGATCGGCAAGGAATTTTGCGAGCGGCTTGCGGGCCGAGGATACGATCTCATCGCGGTGGCCCGGGATGGAAATCGGCTGGAGGCCTTGAGGCAGGACCTCGAGCAGCGACACGGTATTGCGGTGGAGGTCTTTCCGGCTGATCTCACGATCGATACGGACGTGAGTCTGCTGGCGGAACGACTGACCCGGTCACCCCGGCTCGCCTTGCTGGTGAACAACGCCGGCTTCGGAACCCGGGGAACCCTGGCCGATGCCAGCCCGGCGCTCCAGGAGGCCATGCTGCGGCTTCACACGCTGGCTCCGATGCGTCTCTCCCAAGCCGCCCTCCCCGTGCTCCTGAAGAATGGCAAGGGGGCCATCGTCAACGTTTCTTCCGTGGCCTCCTTCCTCTACTCCGCCGGCAACGTGAACTACTGCGCCACGAAGGCATATCTCACCAGCTTCAGCGAGGGGCTGGCGGCGGAGCTCGCCGGCACGGGCATCAGAGTCCAGGCGTTATGTCCCGGCTTTACTCGGTCGGAATTTCATCAGCGGATGGACGCCGACGTGCGCGAGTTGCCCCGCGGAATGTGGCTCTCGGCCGGTCAGGTGGTTGAGACCTCGCTCCGGACCCTGGAACGCGGGGGCCCGGTGGTCTGCATACCCGGTCTGCGCTATAAAGTGATGGTGTTCCTGCTCCGCCACCTGCCTCGCCGACTCCTCCGCCTGCTGTCCGCCCTCCGCCCCTCCCGTATGTGAGCCAGGTCCTATCCCGACCGATTTTGAGGAGGTAACATCTCTTAGTCGTCTGCGCTCAAAGGAGCAATCTTCTACCCAGCAGGATCGGTCCTATGCGCACCTTCTCTCCTCCCCAACTGCTTTGCCTCGTCCTAACCGCCACCGCCGCCGCCTGCGGGGCCGGCGACCTCACGCTGCCGGCCGACGGAGCCCCGGCCAGTCTACAGGCCGTGTCCGGAAGTGGGCAACAAGGCACCGTCGGCACTCCCCTCCCCGCTCCCCTCGTCGTTCGCCTGACCGACGGAGCTCGGCGGGGGGTGCCCAGAGTCCCCGTCGAATTCCGGTTCCAGAGCGACGTACCCGGCGCCCGGTTCGAGCCGTCGGCCGTGGCCACCGATGACACGGGGTTTGCCTCGGTCCAGGTGGTTCTCGGTTCGACCGCCGGCTCCCAAACGATCGAGGCGGCCGTTGGGGCCAGCCCCTCCCCAGGCCTGCTCACGACCTTCGGAATAACTGCGGTCGCGCCGCAGAATGGGGGCGGCGGGCAGCCCGGCAAACCCGGCAAAGGCCGCGGCCATGGCGGCGACGGTGACAACGACTGAGTGCAACGATTTGCACCGCTGCCAATCCCAAGGCCGCTAGGTTAACGTAGAATCTCGCTGGCGAATCCGAACTCACTGCCGATGTTTTCCGGCCCTCCGGCCGATACTTGTCCGGAGGGCTAATGCCGAGCGCGGGCCCCCGCGGTGCGACAGCTCTGTGTCTGCCCCATGGGTCAGCGGCCGGCTCCAAGTGAGTCTCCATCTGTTCGAGCGGAGGATCGCATGCGGTACGCGGGGCTGATAATGATGCTGGCGGTTCTCACCGCCGGCTGTGACCGGAGTCGGGGGGAGCTGACGAAAGCGCTGGCAGAGTCCAGGGCAGCGGAGGCGCAGAAGGACAGCCTGCTGACTGAGGTACTCGAGACCACTCAATTCGTGAGCGATCTCAACAGCGAACTGGCCAAGGCCAAGGCCATTTCGGTGGCCTCCGATGGTTCCGACCCCGGTCTCCCGGGAGCCAAGCAGGACCGGGCGGAACGCCAGGAAACCCTGGAACGCATCCAGTCGGTAATTGCCCGCCTCAATGAAAGTGAAACCCGGCTGATCGCGACTGAGAACAAGGCTAAGAGCGCCAAGATCCGGAACGCCCGCTTGCTGGCGCAGATCTCCACCTACAAGCAGACGGTCGAGGATCTGAAGACAGCTGCCGAACAGCAGCGGGCCGAGAATGAGGCCATTATCGCGGACCAGAGAAACCAGATCGCGACGCTGTCCGGGGAGGTGGATAACCTCAACGTGACGGCAGCGTCACTCCGGGACACCGTCGTCCATCTGACGGCCTATAAGAACCGGGTCTACTACGCGGTGGGGACCAAGGACGAGCTGATCAAGAACGGGGTGGTAATCAAGGAGGGCGCCAAGTTCCTATTCTTCGGTGGCAGTCGACTGGAGCCGGCGCGGAAGCCCAACCTCGATGCGTTCACCATGATCGACAAGACCCAGACGCTTTCCATTTCGCTGCCGCGCACGGACAAGAAATACAAGATCGTATCGCGGCAAAGCCCGGAATACCTGATGGGTGATGTCTCCGAAAATGGAGAGGTGAAGGGCGTGGTGGAGATTTCCTCGCCCGAAGAGTTCTGGTCGGCGTCGAAGTTTCTGATCTTGGTGCAGAACTAGGCGGGAAGCGGGTCAGGGTAAGCAGCAGGATCGTAGCACCAGGGACCCTCTGCTCCAGGCGGAGGGTCTTTTGCTGCCACCCGACGCCATTTTATGCACCTATGTGACGGGCATCACATTGATAGAGAGGAACTTACAAACAAATTTGTCAACATCCTCTACATTTGTTGGTGATTCGGAGTCGATTGAACCGCGTATGGAGTGATCCGCAACACAGGCCGAATCCGCACCAAAGCAGATATTCATGCCACAGATTTTAACTCTACAGATTCCTCAAGGAGGGTCATGTGCGGAAGGTCACGCTGGCCGTAGCAATTGCTGCACTCTGGACGCTCAGTGGATGCAAGAAGACTGGGGAAGGGCAGTACGAGGTGCAGAAGCCGGTGGTTGGAACCGAGACGGATACGGTTCACACGCCGACAGTAGAGACTGGCACCGTGAAGGACACGGTGAACGTCCCGACCGTGACGACGGAAAAGAAAGAAGTCACCCTGCCGAAGGTCGAAGTCAAGAAGGCGAAGCCGTAGTTCGCTGACTTAGAAGTCCCGCGATATATTTGCGCCTGCCCGCGGGGTTCATTCCCTCCCGCGGGGCTCTACCTTCCTATGCCCTGGAGTTTCTCATGCCGCGGCTGACCTCGCGGCTCGCCGTGATGGTGGTGGCAGCCGTGTGCTCCGCGCCGGTGGCCGCCGCGCAGTCGGTGACGGCCATTCGGGCGGGGCGCCTGGTGGATGTCGAGCGGGGGACGGTCCGTCGGGACCAGCTCCTGCTGGTACGGGGTGACCGCATCGAGGCCATCCGGCCGGGCACAGACAAGATCCCGGCCGGGGCACGACTGGTGGATCTCTCCGGCTATACCGTGCTTCCCGGCCTCATCGACTGTCACACCCACCTCATTGGCGACGCAACGACCGCCGACGTGCTCCAGCCGCTGGAACGCTCCGAGGCGCAGGAAGCCTTCAGCGGTGTGCGCAATGCCCGCGCAACGTTGCTCGCCGGCTTCACGACGGTGCGTGATGTGGGGACCTATCGGGCCTTCGTCGATGCGGCCCTGCGAGACGCCATCAACGTCGGCACCGTGATAGGCCCTCGCATGAAGGTGGCCGGGGCGTATGTGACCGTGGCCACCGGTGGGGGCGAGCTGGTCGGGGCCGCCCCCGACGTGACCCTACCGGCTGCTTTTCGATTCGGGGTGGCCAACTCGGCCGATGAGGTGCGTGAGCGGGTTCGCGCGCTACTCAACGGTGGGGCCGACTTCATCAAGGTCATTGCCACCGGTGCGGTCTTCACCCGGGGGACCAAGCCGGGCGTCTCCGAATTCACCGAGGACCAGATCCGGGCCGCGGTGGAGCAGGCTGCCGAGTACGGGACGTTCGTCGCCGCCCACGCGCACGGCGCAGAGGGGATCAAGCGGGCAGTGCGGGCCGGAGTCCGCTCGATCGAGCACGGGTCGCTGATGGACGACGAAGCCATCGCCCTCATGAAGCAACGAGGGACCTGGTTGGTGGCCGATATCTGGAATGGCGACTACACCGACAGCGTGGGGCGGCAACAACAATGGCCCTCGGATATCCTGCAGAAAAACACCGAGACCACCGAGCTCCAGCGGGCCGGCTTTCGGAAGGCGGTGGCCCAGGGGGTCAAGATCGCATATGGTACCGACAGCGGGCTCTATCCCCACGGACTCAACGCGATGCAGCTGCCCTACATGGTCAAATACGGCATGACCCCGATGCAGGCCATCCAGTCGGCCACGATATCGGCTGCCGATCTGATGCAGTGGAAGGACAGCGTCGGCTCGCTCGCGCCAGGAAAATACGCCGACATCATTGCCGTCCAGGGCGACGCACTGGCCGATCTCCGAAGCTTCATGAAAGTGGCATTCGTGATGAAGGGCGGGACGGTGTACAAGGAGCCCGGCCCTTCTGGGCCGGGACTCAAGGGTGAGAAGTGAGAGGTGAGAGGAAAGCCCTGAGCGGCTAAGCAAGGAGCAACTGTGATCCGAAATCGTGTCTACCTGCCATTGGTGCTACTTTCGCTGTCCGGGGGGACGGCTGCAGGTCAGAGTGCCTCTCGCACGATCACCCTCGACGATCTCTACCGCCTCCGCGAAGTGAGTAGCCCGGAGATCTCTCCCGAAGGCGAATGGGTGGCGTATACGGTCTCGGTGCCCGACACCTCAAAGGACCAGTCGGACAGCGATGTCTGGATGACCAGCTGGGACGGTCGCCGCAGCGTGCGGCTCACGACGAGCAAGGCCAGCGAGCACACGCCCCGATGGAGCCCAGACGGCCGGTATCTCGCCTTTCTCTCCGGCCGGGACGATGCCCGCGAGGTGGATCAGGTCTGGTTGCTGAACCGGACCGGCGGCGAGGCCGAGAGGATCACCGATCTTCCCGGCGGCGTCTCGGACTACGCGTGGTCGCCGGACGGCAAGCGGTTGGCGCTGATCGCCTCCGATCCCGATCCCGACTCTGCGACCGTCACGCCGGACACAACCAAGCGGACTCACCGTCCAATCGTCATCGACCGCTTCCAGTTCAAGGCCGACGAGACGGGATATCTCGGCCGCCGGCGGGACCATCTCTACCTCTTCGACCTCGCCGCCCGTAAGGCGGTGCTGCTGGCGCCGGGGGAGTTCAACGAGCAGGCGCCGGCCTGGTCGCCCGACGGTAAGCGCATCGCCTTTGTCAGCAAGCGTCGTCCGGAGTTCGATCGAACCGACAACTGGGACCTCTACGTGATGGAGACCACCCCGGGCGCCATTCCCCGGCAGCTCACCACGTTCGAGGGGCCGGACAATGACCCCGATTGGGGAGGGGGTCCCCCCTCCTGGAGTCCGGACGGCAAATCCATCGCTTATGTCCAGGGAGGACCGCTCAAGCTGCTCTACTACGCGGGACAGAAGGTCGCGCTAGTCCCCTCTGTCGGCGGTGCGGCCCGGGTGCTCACGGAGACACTGGACCGAAACCCGCTCTCGCCCACACTCTCGGGTGACGGTGCATCGGTCCTGTTCCTGCTGGAGGACGATCGGGTGACTCACCTGGCCCGGGTGCCGGTCTCCGGCGGACCGGTGGAGCGCTTGGTGGAGGGAAGGCGGGTCGTCAGCGATTTCTCGGCCGGCCCGCAGGGCAAGATCGCGGTGCTCGCGAGTGCGCCCGCGCAACCGGCGGAGATCTTTGCGGTCGAGGGAAAGCGGCTTCGCAAGATCACCGGGCAGAACGACCAATGGCTTTCGGAGGTCCGCCTGGCACCGGTGGAAGAGATCGGCTTCAAGAGCAAAGATGGAACCGACATTCATGGCTTCATGGTCAAGCCCATCAACTACCGTCCAGGTCAGCGCTACCCTACCATCCTCCGGATTCATGGTGGTCCGGTCTGGCAGTTCTACAACGACTTTGCCTTCGACTGGCAGCTCCTGGCTGCCAACGGCTACGTGGTGGTGGCGGCCAATCCTCGGGGCAGCTCGGGCCGGGGAGAGAAGTTCTCCGCCGCCATCTGGGCCGATTGGGGAAACAAGGACGGGCAGGACGTGCTCGCAGCGGTGGATTTTGCCGTCGCGCAGGGATTAGCGGACCCCGATCGGCTGGGGGTCGGCGGCTGGAGCTACGGCGGCATCCTCACCGACCAGGTCATTGCGCGGGATCAACGATTCAAAGCGGCCGTCAGCGGCGCGGGCACCGCCAACGCTCTGGCTGGCTACGGCACCGATCAGTACGTCCGCGAATACGAGGCCGAGCTGGGCACGCCCTGGCAGAACACCGCGGCGTACCTGAAGGTCTCGTATCCCTTCCTCCATGCTGACCGGATCGTGACTCCGACGCTCTTCCTCTGCGGTGAGAAGGACTTCAACGTGCCCCTGCTCAACTCCGAGCAGATGTACCAGGCGCTGAGGAGTCTGGGACGGGAGACCCAGCTGGTCATCTATCCGGGGGAGTACCATGACATCCGAAAGCCGAGCTATCGGCGCGACCGGCTGCAGCGATATGTCGACTGGTATGACCGCCACCTCAAGACTCAGCCGGGGAATGCGGCGACGCACTGACACCCCGCTGAGATCAACGCTTACCGCTCTCCTGGTCCTATGCTCGGTCAGCTGTGCCGGGCATTCGGGGAAGTCGAGTAGCGCCGGGCCAGAGGCACCCAGCGAGATCGCGCTCGTGGTGGAAAATCATCACTGGAACGACGTGGTGGTGTCGGTGCTGCATGACGGGGTGGTGGACCGGGTAGGACTCGCGATCGCGGTTAAGACAACGACCTTTGTCCTTTCCAGCCGCCGACTCGGAACCAGCGGCATAATCCAGCTCCGGGGGCACGCAGTCGGGGCTCCGGACAGCCACACTACCGACGCTTTCCCGGTTCAGCCGGGACAGGAAATCCAGTGGACGCTGGAGAGCGATCTCTCGCACTCCAGCGTCGCCGTTCATTAGATCAGGGACAGGGGTTGGGGTCGTTCCAGTTCTGCAGCGGCCCGCCATCCGGAATGCTGGGGTTCGCGTTGCGCTCGCTGAGGGGATAGGCCAAACGCGCGGGAATGGATGTAGTCCCGGATGCCGGTGACAGCGCGGGAAGACAGGTCCTCCGGTAATCGCTCCAGACCTCCGGGTTTTGAAACAGCCTGATGTACTTCTCGGTCATAATTGCCTGAAGCAAGGCAGCTCCACTGACACCGCTGCCAACCGGACTCCGGCCTGCGTCCACCAGGACCGCGTTCAGACTGGTGCGGGCGGTGCCATCGTCGCCCGTCTGGTTGGCGGCTTCCGCAATAATGAGCTGATTCTCGGCCCAGGTGGCCAGCGGTTGGAGAAAAGCAGGATCGAGACGGGCCGGGCTCAGGGTTGAGCGTGATCCGCCGGTAGAAATGTCCCCTGGATCTGCTCCGACGAAACTGCCAGCGTCGTTGGGCGCGAAATACTCGCTCAGCCGGGCATCGAGCGTGCCTTGCAAGAGATTGAGCAACGCACTCCCAGCGGACAGATAATCCGGCCAGGAGGTGGTGAATTGGAAGTACAAGTTGCTCTCGGTCGAGGCGCTGCTGTGATAGGCCAGGTAATCACCCGACGGGTCTGCGATGCCATTTGCCGCCGCCGCCAGTGCCGCCGTATAGGCGGGAGTTCCCAGGACCTCGGCGGTATGCAGGTAATACCGGGCTTTGAGGGTGTTGGCTAATGCCGTCCATTTAGCCAGATCTCCGCCATAGACGAGATCTTCGACGCCCGGCGGATGGCTACCCGGGTTGCTCGCGTTCATCGAGGCGATCGCCTCATCCAACTTCAACTCCAATGCCGCATAGACCTGCTGCTGCGGATCCAGCGCCGGCGCGGCTACGGTGGAATCGGCTGCCTGGGAATAGGGAACGTCACCCCAGACGTCGGCCGCGGTCCCGATCAGCCATGACTCGAGCACCTTGGCCACCCCGGCATAAGCGGAGTCGTTGGTGGCGAGCGCCTGACGCTGCAGGAGACGGAGGTCGACCAGACCTCCGTTATCGTAGACGTTGTACCAGGAGAAGATGTAGTCGTCGTCGCCGACGATGTAGATGCCGAGGCTATTGTACTGCAGTCGGGTGCCGGCGCATTGCTGCATCCAGACGCAGATAGTACGCCCCAGGTGTCCTTCGAGGAAAAAGGACAGACCGGTCTGAGACGCGACCAGCAGATTGGCGTTCGTGGCGGTGACCGGACGATTCGGATTCTCGGAGAGCTTGGGACCGGTGAGAAAGTCCCCACAGCCGGAGAGCCCCAGGCCGGTCCCGAGAGTGAGCAGCGCCGTTGCGAAACGGTTGCGCATGGCAGAAACCTCGAGTGATCGGGTGGGCATCAGCGGTTCAGGGTGACGGAGAACACAAACGATCGAGTCTGGGGGTTGTTAAACCAGTCGATTCCGCGAGCCCCGGTATCGGCACCCGAGAGGTTGGTCTCAGGATCGGCTCCGGTGTACGAGGTCGAGACCGCCAGGTTACGGCCAGCAACCCGGAGATCCATGCTGGCGAGACCCAGCGTCCGGCTCACGAAGCCACCCGTCAGGGTGTAGCCTAGCGAGATCTCGCGCAGCTTCACGAAGCTGCCGCTCTCGTAGAAGGGCTGTCCTAGCAACGTGAAGGTGCTGTAGTAATTCTGGAACCAGTTCTGATCCAGGACCGCGCTGGTGCCAACACCCGGTCCGGCCACCGCGCCTTTCATGAAGTCCTGACCGAAGACCACGGATTTGCCGCGCAAGTCTCCCGATTCCTTCGATGTGCCGATGGCGTTCAGTGCGCCGCGGGTGCCGTTGTAGACCAGACCGCCGTGACGGATGTCGAGCAGCCCGGATACGGAGAACTTGCCGTAGCGGAGGCCGCTGCGGATCGATCCGGTCCACTTGGGGTTGGGGTCGCCGATGATCCGGCTGTTGGGATCGAGCAGGGGATATCCCGCACCGGCGCCGGCATCGAGGCCGGCATTGGAGTAATTGCCATCGTTGATGAACAGGGCCTGCTTGCTGTTCGCGTCGGCGCCGCAGAGGGCGTCCACGTTCACCTCGTTGGAGGCCGCATCCAGAACCGTGATCCCCCGGCCACAGCGGATGTAGTCATAGTCGCGGAAGGCGCCTACCGGCTGTCCCACCTCGGCCACTGATATGGCGAACCCTCCCACTCCGCCGTAGTTGACGAACTGGGCGCCCGCCAGACTCTCTACCCGATTGCGATTGGTCGAGAACAGGAAGCCAAGATCCCAGGAGAAGTCGCGTTTGGTGATGGGGCGGATGTTGAGCGCCCACTCGGTGCCGGAATTGCGAATCTCGGCGCCATTACTGGCCGCGTTGATGAACCCGGTGGTGGCGGGCACCGGCAACGTCAGGATGACGTCCTTCGACGTGCGTTGATACCAGGTGGCGCTCAGGTCGGCAACGTCATGAAAGAGGCCGAGATCGGTGCCCAACTCCAGCTCACGCGTACGTTCCGGCTTTAGCTGAGTGGCGCGGGTCGTATCGCTGAACAGCCCGCCGAACCCGTTTTGGGAAGCGGTCAGGGTTCCACCCCACCCGTCCTGGAAGCTCCCGCCGCTCAGGAAGCTGAATACCGTCAGATAGGGGTTCGGCTGGGTGCCCACCTCACCATATGCTCCCCGCAGCTTGCCGTAGGTGAGAATGCCACCCAAATCTCCAATGGCCTTGGTGAATTCCCAGGCGGCACTCCCGCTGGGATACCAGCTGCGCAAATTGTCCTGGGAAAAGGTCGACGCGCCGTCATAGCGCACCCCCGCTTTGAGGAAGAGCTGGTCGGAGATGTCGAGCGTGCCCTGTCCGAAGTATCCCTCGATCCGGACTTTGGTCTCGTTGTCGATGGGCGGAAGCTGGCTTGCAGTGTTGGTCAGGCTAAACGGCTCGGGGGCGAGCAACGCGTTGCCGACCCCGCCGACCTCCCGCAGGCTGCGGGTGTTGAGGTTCTGACCCAGGGTGAAGGATCCGCCCAGGCTCGGGCTCAGCTTGTACGTGGCGGTGCCGGTCAAATTGTGATCCACCTGCTGGTTCACGATGTTGACCTTGACCACTTGTCCCAGCGGGCTCGGCGTGTTGGACGAGGTCTGGGGCTGCCCTTGCAGCCGGTCATCGCCGGAGTAGTCGACGCCCAGGGTGTAGTCGAATCGCAGCCAGCTGGTTGCCACATAGCCCAGACTGACGTTTCCAAACACCCGGTCCGCAATGGCGGTGCTGATCGGGACGTTAGCGCTGAAGAACGGGTTATCGTATCCCCGGGTGTCGCCGAAGGACGATGCTGACGGGTTGGGAAAGCGATAGGAACGGTGCAGCCCGGTGGTCGGGTCGAGGTAGACCCGGTTATCAAACTCGGGCGGGGTACGCCAGGCCCCGAGGGTCAGGGCGCTGAAGTTGCTCCCCTTTTGCACGAAGCGGCCGCTGCTGTTGGCGTACGCCACGTTGCCGCCGACGGTAAAGTTGTCGTTCACCCGCTGGGAACCCTTCAAGCGGAAAGAGTAGCGCTTGTAAGCGTTCTGCGGCCCGACGAAGGTGCCGTCCTGGTTGGTGTACGAGCCGGAAATGTAGAAGGCCGTGCGGTCATTTCCGCCGCTGACGGTCAGGGTATTATCGGTGCCTAGGCCGTTGTGGAACATCTCGTTGGCGTGGTCAAACGTCGCGGTTCCGGGAGCGAGCGCGGGCCCCCAACTATCGCCGGTCCCGCTGCAGTCAAGCGCGCCGCCCGGTACACAGGGATCGGGGGTCGGAACGCCGGTGCTGTCGGCGTCTCCCTGTCCATAGATCTGCTGGAGCGCGGGGGCCCGGCGGACGTCGCTCACGGAAAGCGACGACGTCAGCGAGTATGTGGTGGGGCCAGGGTGGCCCCGCTTGGTCGTTACCAGGATGACGCCCTGCCCGGCGCGCGCACCGTAGAGAGAGCCGGCAGCCGCGCCCTTAAGGATCTCGACCGACTCGATGTCCGCCGGATTGATGTCCGAGGCACGGTTGGGCGAGGACGTGCCCTGTTGACCGCCGAACCCGGTACCGTCGAATGTCGTCGTGGTTACCGTAGAGTTGTCGATCGGGATGCCGTCCACCACGAACAGCGGCTCGCCCGTGCTCCCCAGCGTGTTGGCTCCGCGGATCCGAATCGAGCTCGAGGCTCCTGGGTCGCCCGAGGTGGAAGTCACCTCCACGTTCGGCGCCTTGGCGGAGAGGGCCGTCACGATATTGGTCTCGTTGCTCCGGTTGATCAGCGACGAGTCCACGCTATTGCGCACGCTGCCGAGTTTCTCCACCTCGGAGACGGTGCCGGCGCCGGTCACCACGATTTCGCCCAATTGAAGCGGATTGGCGGCTAGACTAAAGTCTTGCACCGCTCCGCCTGGGGCAATCGTGATCTCGGTGGTCTGCGGCTTGAACCCGATGGCTCTTACCGTGAGCGTCGCCGGCTGGCCTTCCTGATCGGCCGGCACCAGCAGGCCATAACTGCCGTCGGGCCGCGAGGTAGTACTGACGCGCAAGGAAGGGATGGAAACGGTGGCCCCGGCAAGCGGGGTGCCCTCTTCGCTCCTCACATGGCCGGTGAGGGTGATGGGCTGTTGGGCCGCGCCGGAGGTTGCCAGTCCGACGAGAGCGATGGCGGCAATCAGAGTCTGACGACGGTTGAGCACGATTCGTCCTCCATACCTGGCTGGGAACGTGCTAGGTCCTGCGTGGCGGGGCCTGCAGTGTTTCGAATTGTCACAAGGGATGCGGCGCGTTCGTAGTGCGTCAGGCGCGCGCTCTGGCAGATTGTACGGCGTCCTCCCAGAGGCGTCAATGGAGCGCGCCTATCGGAGGGGACGGCCCGGCAGGTATTTTATGCACCGGCGCTTTCGAGGTAAGCCCATGCGCATTCTTCGCCTCGCGCTCGCTGTCACGGTGATAGCCACCTGCCCTGGCTGTGGTCTCCTCTCGTCCCACCATCCGGATCGCTCAGACCCGAAAAGGGGCTTGGTGTTGGTCGCGGTCGAGAGCCACAACTGGAACGACATCACGGTCTATCTCATGGCCGGCGGCCTTCCCCAGCGGCTGGGGATGGTCACCGCATTGAGCAGCGCCACCTTTGACTTTCCCTCTCACCGACTCAACACCAGCGGCGGCGTGCGGCTCCGAGCCCTTCCCGTCGCCGGGCGCGCGTTCACCAGCGAGACGATTCTGGTTATGCCGGGCCAGGTCATCAGCTGGACGCTGGAGAACGACCTGGATGCCTCCAGCTTCTCGGTCTATTGACACCTTTCCCCTTTCCGCGCACGTTTGCCGGGGCTGCCTCCGGCGCCCTTGTTTCCTTCCTCTTTCTACAATCCGCACACCAGTACGCCCGAGCTGGCGTAACACTGGTCTTGCAGCAGGTGACGGTCGGCCGCTCCGCATAGAGGTTTACATGCATCTGACTCGTTTGGTTCGCCTGGGCGTCGTTCTCGCCGCTAATCTCGTGGCCACAGCAGTCGTTGCGCAGGAAGGCCAGCTCACCGGACGGGTGACCGACGAGCGCACCGGCGAGGGGATCGCTGCCGCGCGCGTGTTGTTGACGGGCACTCCTCGGATCGAGAGCACCGCGCAGGATGGAGGCTACTTATTTCGGGGCCTCAAGCCCGGAGCCTATCAGGTGCGCGTGGTGGCGATCGGATTCAGCGCCCAGGTCAAGCCGGCGACGGTGGCTGCGGGCGAGACCGACACGCTCGATTTCAGCATGACACCGGTGCCGGTGCAGCTGGAGGAGATTGTCACTACGGCAACCGGCCAACAGAGCAAGCTGGAAATCGGGAATGCCATCGCCACCATCGACGCCTCGAAGGTCGCCCAGGAGGCGCCGATCACCGACTTCGGCAATCTCATCCAGGGGCGCGCGGCCGGGGTGCAGGTGCTCAAGAGCAGCGGCGTGGTCGGCACCGGGACCAAGATCCGGATCCGGGGATCCAACAGCGTCTCCCTCTCCAACGAGCCGCTGTACTACGTGGATGGCATCCGCATCGACGCTACTTCGGAGGACTATGCCTACGATATCGGCGGGCAGTCTACCTCGCGAATCAACGATCTCAATCCCGACGATATCCAGAACATCGAGATCGTAAAGGGCCCTTCGGCGGCCACGCTCTACGGCATTCAAGCGGCCAACGGCGTGGTGCTGATCACGACCAAACGGGGCGCGGCGGGTAAGCCCCGCTGGAACATGTATACCGAGCAGGGCGCCACCCAGGACAAGAACACCTACCGCACCAGCTTCTTCGGCCGCACCAACGACATCGATCCGACCAGCGGATTCCCGATCGACCCTTATTGCAGTCTCCAGAACGTGGCCGACGGCTTCTGCACCCAGACCCGGGTGGAGCAGTACAATCCCCTCAATGACCCGGCGCAGCGGCAGTTTGCCTCGGGCTGGCATCAGCAGTACGGAGCCAGCGTATCAGGTGGCAGCGACTTTGCCACCTATTATGCATCCGCCGATCTCAACGATCAGATGGGGCCCTACCAACTCCGCGGATTCGACTTCGACTCGGTCAGTCAGGCCACGCTGGGGAATATTCCGGGGGAGCAACTCCGGCCCAATAAGCTGAGCAGCCTGTCGCTGCGCGCGAACACAGTGGCGAAGATCGCCTCCAATGCCGACCTCAACATCTCGCTGGGTTACCTGACCAGCCAGCTCAGGCTCACCGAGAACGACAATACTCTCAACTCCATGGTCGGGAGCGCCGATGGGAGTGGGGTGCCGCCGGACATCGGACGGGGATGGTTCATCGTCCCGGCTCAGGTATTTGCCGAGCGGAACAAGCAGGGGATTGGCCGGTTTACCGGAGCGCTTACCGCCAACTGGAGACCGATGACCTGGCTGAACAGCCGGGCGACGTTCGGCTACGACGTTACCAATCGCGAGGACACCCAGTTTTGGCCCACCGGTGAGGTGAATCCGGATTTCTACCCCGAGCAGAACACCGGCGAGCTCAATGTGACCCGGGGGCAGACCTCGCAGCTCTCGGTGGATCTGGGTGCCTCAGCCACCTACAGAGTGTCGTCGACGTGGGGGGCCAAGACCTCGGTCGGCGGGCAGTTCTTCCGCAATCTGGCCACCAGCAGCTTTGCCCGCGGTCGCGGACTCTCCCGCGGGGCACGGTCGATCTTCGGCGCGGCCACCACCGAGGCCTCAGACGATTACATCGAGTCGCGCTCGATCGGAGGATTTGTCGAGCAGCAGATGAGCCTTCGCGACCGGCTCTTCCTGACGGCGGGACTCCGGATCGACAACAACAGCTCTTTCGGCAAAAACTTCAGTGCCCAGCCGTTGCCCAAGGCGAGTGTCTCCTGGCTGGTTCGCGACGACCAGAGTCAGGAGGTGCTGAACACCTTCCGGGTTCGCTCCGCCTATGGGCAATCCTCGCAGCAGCCGGGCGTCAACGACGCGCGGCGCTTCTATACCCAGGCGGCGGTACGGGTCGAGGGAACCTCCGAGAGTGGCGTGAGCCTGGCAAACCTGGGGAATCCCGATCTCAAGCCGGAAAGGTCGCAGGAGATCGAGGCCGGGTTCGATGCCGGACTGTTCCGCAACCGGGTGACGGTGGAGGGGACTTTCTTCTACAAGGCTACAGCCGACGCATTGGTGCGGCGGGAGATTGCGCCGTCTACCGGGGGAACGGTCAGCCAGTTTTTCAATTTGGGAAAGGTCTCCAATCGCGGCTTCGAGTTTCGGATCGATACCCAGATCCTCGACGGCAACACGGTGGCATGGGACCTGGCCTTCAGCGGGTCCTTTACCCGGAATAACCTCGATCGGCTGGGCGAAGGCGTGGCACCGATCACCCTGGGCTTCTCCCAACAGCATGTCCAAGGCTTCCCCCTGGGTGGCTTCTGGGCGGTGCCGATCCTGTCGTTCAACGATGCCAACAATGACGGCGTTATCGAGCAAGGCGAGTATACCCTGGGCGACTCCGCGGTCTATCGCGGCTCGCCGATTCCTACCCGGGAGCTGGCGCTCAACAGTGGGATCTCGCTGCTGAAGAACCGGTTCCGCATCGGCACCCAGTTCGATTACCGGGGCGGGCACATCGTGGATAACGCCACCGAGTCCTTCCGTTGCGCGGGCGGCATCGTGTACTGCCGTGGCCTGGTCGATCGCACCGCACCTCTGGCCATGCAAGCGGCGGCCGCAGCGGCCACCTATCCCGATGCTCAAGGACGCACCACCGAGTGGGGCTTCTTCGAGCCGGGATGGTTTATAAAGCTTCGGGAGCTCTCCTTGACGTTCAACGCGCCGGACGACTGGGCGCGCGCAATGCACGCCTCCAACCTGAGCCTGACGTTGAGTGGACGAAACCTCTGGACCATTACCGATTACACCGGGATCGACCCAGAGGTAAACGGCTTCGGGCAGGCTAATTTCTCGAGCACCGACTTCTTCTCGCAGCCCCAGGTGCGCTACTGGATGCTGCGGGCAAACCTCGGCTTTTGAGGCGCGCAGACATGATCACGTTACCCGTTCGAGTTTCCAACTGCCTGCGTCCGGTTGTCGGTATTGCGCTTACAGCGCTGATCGGAGTTGGCTGCGGTGCGCTGGACACCCAGAATCCCAACATCGTGGACGCCGGCAATCTCGACAGTCCCGCCGGTGCGGCGACCAAGCGGCTGGGCGCCATCAGCCAGTTCACCCTGGCGAAGGACGGCGACTATAACTTCGTCAACATCCCGGGCACCACCCCACCGATATCGAACGACAACAGCGACGGCCACGTCCTTCTCAGCGGCGTTCTGAGTGATGAGCTGGTGAATCCCGGCTTCATCCCCACCCGGACTGAAATCGATCTCAGGCAGGGCCAGCCGAATAACGTGACCATCTCCGACTTCTTTCGGTCACTCCATCGGGCGCGCGCCGCGGCAGAGGACGCCGCAACGTCGCTCCAGACCTTCTCCCCCGACCCGGCCGCCGACACCGGCATTCCCGAGATGCTGGCGCTTGCCGGATTCACCTACCTGTTTTTTGCCGAAGATTTCTGCTCCGGCGTTCCCGTGAGTCGTACCGTCGGAGGGGTCATCCAGTACGGCGATCAACTCACCACGGCTCAGCTGATCGATACCGCAATCGTCCGCTTTCAGGCGGCTCTGGCCCACCCGAGCATAGTCCCCGGCGATCCCATCCACTCGCTGGCCTCGGTTGGCTTGGGTCGAGCACTGGTGGATTCGGGTGACTTTGTCGGGGCCGGGTTAGCGGTCCAAGCAGTGCCGGCGGATTTCGTCTATAGCTCCGAGCACGCGACCAGTCCTTCGGCATTGCAGAACTCCGTGAGCTTGGCCTGGTCCGGCGGCAACTTCGGGGTGGACGATCGCGAAGGTGGTACCGGTCTCGATTTTGTGTCGGCTCAGGACCTTCGGGTCACGGGAGATTCGGGCACCGGCACCGATGGACAGACGCCGACTTGGATCCCCAGCAAGTATCCCACCCTCGAGGCATCGATTCCAACCGCCGACTATCTCGAGGCCCAGCTCATCCTTGCCGAGAGCGATCTTCAGGCCGCAAACTTCCCCGGCACGCTTGGCATTCTGAACGCCTTGCGGGCCGGCGCGGGACTGGCGGACACGACCGACCCGGGGACCCCGGCAGGGCGAGTCGACCTGCTGTTTCGGGAGCGGGCGTTCTGGCTGTTCGCCACCGGCCACCGTTTGGGTGACCTGCGCCGGCTGGTCCGGCAGTACGGCCGTCCTGCTGACTCGGTGTTTCCGAGCGGGCTCTACTTCAAGGGCGGGCTAACGTACGGTCCCGGGGTGAACCTGCCCCTGCCTGCCACCGAGACGAACAACCCCAAGGTGAGCGGCTGCCTCGACCGAAACGCATGAAGTCGACTCCAGAGGAGGTCCTATGATACGACCCGTCGTCCGGATGATCGTGGGCCTCCTGCTGCTGCTCCCGGCAACGCTCTTGGCGCAGGCCGGCAGCATCCGCGGGAGTGTGACAGACAGCAGCGGCGCCCCGCTTCCCAACGCCTCCCTCACCGTGGAGGGCACCGAGCTGAGGGCCACGAGCGCCAGCGGCGGCGAATACGAGATCCGGGGGGTGCCGGCCGGCCGGCGCACAGTGCGGGCCCGTCTCATCGGCTATCAGGCCGTGTCCTCTCCCGTCACGGTGGTCGCTAACGATGCCACCCGGCTGAACTTCAGCCTCGGCCGCAGTACGGTGCAGCTGGCCCCGATCGACGTCGTGATCGGGTCCCGTGCCCGGCACACGGCCTCTGAGGAATTGGCAGTTCCGGTGGACGTGTTCCCCGCCGAGCGGCTGCAACAGCAGGGGACCATGGAGACCAGCCAGATTCTCCAGTCGGTGGCCCCCTCGATCAACTTCCCTCGCCAAAGCGTCACCGACGCCGGCGACATCGTGCGCCCTTTCACGCTACGCGGCCTCAGTCCCGATCATACGCTGGTGCTGGTCAACGGCTGGCGCCGGCACCAGACCGCACTGGTTAACAACTTCACCTACGGCATGGGTGCGGGATCGAGCGGCGTGGACCTCAACGCGCTTCCGGCGAGCGCCACTGACCGGATCGAAGTTTTGCGCGACGGGGCGTCGGCGCAGTACGGATCCGACGCCATTGCCGGAGTGGTCAACCTGGTAATCAAGGATGGCCAGTTCGCCCCGTTCCTCAATGCTGATGCAGGGCGCTACACCCCGAAGGACTATCCCGATGATGGCACCACGGTGGACGTGAACGGCGGGTGGGGTCTCAAGCTGGGCCGGGGCTCGCTCGGACTCTTCGGTGAATTCCGCGACCGCCAGCCCACCAATCGCGCCTGGGCCGATCCCTTTGAGATCGCCGGCACCGGACTGGCGGACTCGATCAACAGCATCGGCCAGGTGGTGGTGAAGCGGAACCCGGTGGACCAACCCAACGCGCACTGGGGCGACGGAGTGGAGAAGGACCTGCTGAGCTTTGTTAACTTCCGGCTGCCGCTCAACGATGCGGGTACGACCGAGCTCTACAGCTTCGGCGGGTTCAGTCACCGGGACGGAAGCGGGAACGGCTACCGGCGGTACTTCGACAGCCCACGCAACTGGCCCGAGATCTACCCCCTGGGCTTTCTGCCCACTATCGAAGGCAAGGCCAGCGACTACTCCGCCGCCGGTGGGGTGCGAGGCGTAGCCTCCGGGTGGAGCTATGAGCTGGGCGCCGAGTTCGGCCACAACCACTTCGATTACGGTGTCACCAACAGCAACAATGCCTCGCTCGGTCCCTGCCTCGGAGTTCCTTGCGCCCCGGGTCCGGATGGGGTCCTGGGGACGACGGACGATCCTGGGATCCCGAATCAAACGTCGTTCTTCGCGGGGCGCGTGCTCCGGGAAGAGCTAGTGACCGGCTTCAATATCGCGAAACCGGTGCAGTTGGGGCTGCCGGCGCCCGTCAATCTCGCCTTTGGCGCCACCTTCCGCCGTGAGCGATATGCCATTCGGAATGGAGAGCTCGCGTCCTATATCAACGGCTTCCACTTGGCGCAGGACAGCTCGGACGTGGCGCCCGCCGGATCGTCGGTGTTCCCCGGCTTCACCCCCAGCGATGCCACCGATCGGCACCGGAACAATTTCGGCTTCTACGCCGACGCCGAGACCAACGTGAGCGCCAAGGTCCTGGCCAACATCGCCGGGCGCTACGAGAACTACAGTGACTTCGGGTCGCGGGTGACGGGCAAGGCTGCGCTGCGGTTCCAGCCATCCCGGCAATTGACCCTCCGCGGGGCCATCGGCACCGGCTTTCGCGCTCCCGGCCTGAGTCAGGTCGGTTTCGGTAAGGTCACGACCAACGTCATCGGCGGCAGCTTCATCGACTTCGGCATCTTCCCGGTGGACCACCCGGCCTCCCTCGCCCTGGGATCGAAGCCGCTTCGGGACGAAACTTCGGTCAACTTCAGCGGCGGCATGGCGGTGACCCCCGCCCAAAATCTCACGATCACGGCCGACTACTTTCACATCGACATCAAGCACCGCATTCTGCTGGGTGCCACCTTCGACGATGCCGCAACCCTGGCCATCCTGAGCGCCGCCGGGTTCAGCACCATTCAGGGAGTGCAGTACTTTACCAACGGGCTGGACACCAGGACCCAGGGCGTGGACGTGACCGCCAACCTGCGGGTCCCGTCGGGAAAGGGCAGCACCTTCGATTTCAACGCCGCGGTGAACTACACGAAAAACAAGATCATCCGGGTCGATCCCTTGCCTGCGGTCCTGGTGGCGGCCGGCTCGACCGAGCCGGGACTGCTGGACTCGGTCACCGCGATCGGCATCGAAGACGAGCGACCCGATTGGCGCGGAACCCTGCAGGCCAACTACACCATGGGCCGCTTCACCGCTCTGGGGCGATACTCGTATTACGGCGGCTTCTCTTCGGCCCAGCCCGGGTTCTGTGACCTGTGTCGCGAGAATTACGGGGGCAAGAGCCTCTTCGACGCCGAGGTTGCCTACGCGTTCGACTTTGTGAAGCTTGCCCTGGGTGCGCGGAACATTTTCGACATCTACCCGGATCAGCCGAGCTCGAATGTCGACACCGGTCTGGGGGGCACTTCGAAGGAGTTCAACAACAACTTCGGCACTTTCCCGTGGGCCGCCGCCTCACCGTTCGGGTACAACGGGCGGTACGTCTACGCCAGGACGGAAATCCAGCTCGGAACATAGGGAGTTATGTCGTCCTCATACGATGTCATCATCATCGGCGGTGGCCACAATGGCCTGGTCACCGCCGCGTATCTTGCCCGTGCCGGCGTCAAGGTGCTGGTTCTGGAGCGGCGCGAGGTGCTCGGCGGGGCCTGCGTGACCGAGGAGCTCTGGCCCGGATTCAAGGTCTCGACCGCCGCGTACGTCAACAGCCTGCTGCGGCCCGAGATCATCCGCGACCTCGACCTCAAGCGGCACGGGTTCAAGATGCTGCCGCGCAACCCATCCTCGTTCACGCCCTTTCCCGATGGCCGCTCGTTGTTATTGGGACCCAACAAGGCGCAGACCCACAAGGAGGTCGCCAAGTTCTCGGCTAAGGACGCGGACGCGTTACCCCGGTACGAGCGCATGCTGGAGCGGATAGCCTCCTTCATCGAGCCGACGCTGATCCAGACCCCACCCAACCCGTGGTCCTTCCGTCCCGGGAACCTGATGAAGCTCGCACGTCTGGGTCTCAGCTTCGCACGGCTGGGGACCGATGGGCAGAAAGCGGTCGAGATCCTGACCGGTGCGGCGACCCCGATCCTCGACCGCTGGTTCGAGTCGGAGCAGCTCAAGGTCACCCTCGCCACTGACGCGATCATCGGCGCCATGGCCTCGCCCTCGATGCCCGGCACTGCCTATGTGTTGTTCCACCATGTCATGGGCGAGTGCGACGGGATTCGTGGCGTGTGGGGGTACGTGCGTGGGGGGATGGGTGGCATCAGCAACGCGATCGCTTCGTCCGCTCGGGAAAGTGGCGCCGAGATCCGCACTGGCGCGGAGGTCAGTCGGATCCTGGTCAAAGGGGGCGAGGCGGCGGGGGTGGTACTCAAGGACGGTACCGAGATTCGAGCCCGCCGGGTGGCATCGGGAGCCGACGCGCAGGTGACCTTCCTCAAGCTGCTCAATGCCGCCGACCTTCCCTCCGAGTTCGTCGAGGCGGTGCGCAACATCGACTACAGCAGCGCCAGCCTCAAGATCAACATCTCCCTGAGCGAGCTGCCGGATTTCAAGGCAATGCCCGGCATCGAGGCCGGCCCGCAGCACCGAGGCACCATCCATATTTCGCCTACGATGGAGTACATCGAGCGAGCCTACGACAACGCGAAGTACGGCTGTCCTTCGGAGTATCCCATCATCGAGGCAACCATTCCGTCGGTGCTGGATGATTCCCTGGCACCACCCGGCAAACATGTCATGTCGATGTTTACCCAGTACTTCCCCTACAAGCTGGCGCCCGGACTGTCGCTCCAGGAGGAGAAGGAGAAGTACGCGGAGCGCTGCTTCGACCTCATGAACGAGTACGCCCCCAACTTCAGGCGATCGGTGATTGGGCGGCAGGTGCTTTCCCCGGTCGATCTGGAGCGGCGGTTCGGGCTCACCGGGGGAAACATCATGCAAGGCTCAATGTCGTTGAGCAGCCTCTCATTCATGCGCCCGGTGCCGGGTTATGCCAACTATCGTACCCCGATCCGGGGCCTCTATTTGTGCGGGGCCGCCACCCATCCCGGCGGTGGGGTGATGGGCGCGTGCGGCTACAACGCCTCTCGTGAAATCCTTCGGGACATGCGCCGCAGAGCTTCTCCCAACTGATGCCCCGGCACCAGCTGACTGTCCGCGGTGGCATGGCGGGACTGCCAGGCCCGGAAGGCGAACGCTTCGTGGAGTTGTTGCGGCACGGCACTCTGAGTGTCGAGCTCTACGCGCCGCGGGGCCGCGATCCCCAGTCGCCGCACACCCGAGATGAGGTGTACGCCGTGGTTCAGGGCAGGGGCCAGTTTCGGAACGGACCAGAACGCCATCGCTTCGGACCGGGAGATGTTCTCTTCGTTCCCGCCGGAGTCGAGCATCGCTTCGAAGAGTTCACCGATGACCTGGTGGTCTGGGTGTTCTTCTACGGCCCGGAGGGTGGGGAGGCAAAGCGATGATGGAGCGGACCCTCCACCGGGACTTCTACTTCTCGGACGAGATTTTCCGGCGGGAGGCCGAGAGCATCTTCTCCCGGGAGTGGTTCTGCGCCGGCCGAGACGAGGATTGGCCCAATTCCGGGGATTACCAGGCGCTCGATGTCCTGGGAGAGAGCGTCCTGGTGGTGCGAACCCGGGAAGGAAGGCTCGCCGCGCACTACAACGTGTGTCGCCACCGGGGCTCCCGTTTGGTGCCCGAAGGCGCCCGGGGCAGCTTCACCGGCGCCATTCGCTGCCCCTACCACTCCTGGACGTATTCGCTGGACGGCGGCCTCCGGGCCGCCCCCTTTCTCGAGGAGGAATCGGGCTTCAGCCAGGCGGACCTCGCCCTCTATCCGGTGGGAGTCGCGAGCTGGGGAGGATTTGTCTTCCTGAACCTCACCCCAGCCGAGGCGTCCGCCCC
>DASYIX010000059.1:0-22010 GCA_035997125.1 Gemmatimonadales bacterium | reverse complement strand
ACGACGCGCTTCCCCCGCGACGCTGCAGCGCGATACGCGCAGGAACGCGACTTCGAGGAGTGGGGCGAACGCCTCGAGATCTTCGGCCTCGACTTGCGGCACACTCCGAGCGTCGAGGCGTTCTGCCGTCACCTCGGTACGAGCCGGGACCGCCTCGACTTCATCGTCAACAATGCGTGTCAGACCGTCCGCCGACCGCCGGAGTTCTATCGGCACATGCTCGAGCTGGAGACGGCGTCCCTTCAGGGCATGCCCGAGCACGTGGGCGGACTGCTCGGCGACTACGAAGGCCTTCGCCGCTACGACATGCTCCCCGCCGCTGCCGAGGATCGTGCGTCGCCCGCACTCGTCGGCCTGACGAGAGCGGCCGAGCTGTCGCAGCTGCCGCTGCTGCCGGACGAGGTCCTCGGCCGGGGAGATCTCTTTCCCGAAGGTGTCCTCGACCAGGACCTGCAGCAGGTCGATCTGCGCGACCGCAACTCGTGGCGACTGCTCCTCGCGGAGGTGACCACCGTCGAGCTCCTGGAGACGCAGCTCGTGAACGCGATCGCGCCGTTCATCCTCAACGCCCGCCTCAAACCGCTGATGCTCACCACGCCGGAGCGTGACAAGCACATCGTCAACGTCTCCGCCGTCGAAGGGCAGTTTTACCGGAACTTTAAGACCACCCGCCATCCCCACACCAACATGGCAAAGGCGGCGCTGAACATGATGACCCGCACCGCCGCCGCGGACTACGAGGGGGACGGCATCCACATGAATAGCGTGGATACCGGCTGGGTGACGGACGAGGATCCGGCCGAGCTCGCCGCGCGAAAGGTCGCCGAGCACCGGTTTCATCCGCCGCTGGACATCGTCGACGGCGCCGCCCGCATTGTGGACCCGATCATTGCCGGGTTCAACTCCGGCGAGCATGTGTGGGGGAAATTTCTGAAGGATTACCAGCCGACGGATTGGTGATCCTACAGCGTTTTCAAGAACGCGATTAGCGCCACCCGCTCAGCCGGCGCGAGCCCCAGGAAACGATCACGCGCCTTGGTGCCCTCCCCGCCATGCGATTGGATCGCCTGCTCGAGCGTGGTGTCCCGGCCATCGTGGAGGAAGTTGGGCTTCAGCCGTACGCCGATTAGAGGCTCGGTCCGGAACTCGGCCGGCGTTGCCTCGCCCAGACACATGTCCGCAAGCTCCGGACCCATGTCGTGCAGCAGCAGGTCGGTGTAGGCGGCAATCTCCTGGGGACTCAGGGCGGCGATGAGAGAGGTCCCGGTGCGCAGAGTGGGAAGATGGCACCCCGTGCACCCGATATCGGCGAATATCCTACGACCGCGCTTGGCATCCTTGCTCGCCTTCAGCGGGGTCGGAGCCCCAAGCAACCGAACGAAATCGTTCGTCCGATTGAGTGCCTCCTGATTGATTTCGGGTTCAGGAAGCGGATCGACCCCCAGGGGACTCGGCTTTCCGCCGATGGTCTCCTCGGTCAGCACTGCCGGGCTGGTGATACCCATCTCGGCGGAGAACGCACCGTCGTTGAACTCGTCCAGCCGGGGGACGAAGGCCTTCCGGCCGAAGCGCCCGACTCGGCCATCCACGAAGTGATTGGGTCGGCCGGATATGCCATCGCCGTTCCGGTCGTCCGGATCCGCGTAAGAAAGAATGACCGAATCGGGCACCAGATCCAGCAGTCCGCGTCCGAAGAGCACGGGCGTGGTCCGCCGGGCACGTGCGGTCGCGTCCGGCGGCACAGGCTCCGAGTCAATGCCGAGCGCGGCCTTTAGCGCCGGGGTCGATTTCAACTGGAAGACGAAGCCTCCCTCTCCGGCGAGCGGATCACATACCGGCGCTTGGAATGCTGAGGCATGCAGCTCGACTTCGTCGCCCACCCCGCCCTTCACCGGATCCTCGTGGCACTCACCGCAGCCGTCGGAATTGAACAGCGGCCCGAGCCCCGTCTCGGGAGTGAACGTGCTATCGAAGACGACTTTTCCTCGGTCGAAGCTGGCCCGCTGCTCCTTCGTTAAGCCCCGCACCGGGTCGCCCGG
Organism: Gemmatimonadales bacterium; assembly: GCA_035997125.1. Lineage (GTDB taxonomy): Bacteria > Gemmatimonadota > Gemmatimonadetes > Gemmatimonadales > GWC2-71-9 > CAVVWJ01. Next base: position 19,971 of record DASYIX010000059.1, on the reverse strand, counting down.
CTTGACCGGCTTCTGACAGGCCACGACGCAGAGCAGAACTGCCCCGGCGCGCCCGGCCCCCCGGATCACTGGACCGGCTCGCGCTTCGAGAGGGGGGGCTCGACTTTCTCGACCCGATCGGCGACCAGGCCGGTCGCTGTCATCCGGCACTCCGCCCGCACAATGTCGCCAGGCTTGAGATTCGCCAACGACAGCTTGGTCCTCTCGCTGGCAAACTGGGTTGTGGGCGAGGTGCGCATGTGCACGACGCGCAGCGCAAAGCCCACGCCGACGACGACATCGAATGATGCGGTCTTGGGATGCACCGCCTGCACGGTGCCCTGGTAGGTGTATGCGGTATGCCGGGGTGAGAAGGGCGCCTGAACCAATAGTGCAGACAGGAGCACGGCCGTGATGGCGAGTGCCTTCATGGGACCTCCCTGTGCAATCGGAACGTCCCTGAATAACTAATCCGGTGCCGCCGAAGGACAAGCTCGTTGAGGGGGGCCACACCGTCGAGGGGCTACGACGGCTGGCCCGTAATCCTTTTTCGGCTGCAAGGTTGTGAGCTCCATCCCAGCAGGGAAACCCTGGGGAAATCTGGCGAAGGGCGCGAGCTCCAACCAGCTAAGCGGCGGGTGCCTCCGCTCCGGCGCGTGCGACTCGCCTGCGACGGCGAGCGACCCGCCGACAATCCACATTGGTGCCGTAAAGATGAGGAATCCTCCGTTCGAGATGGTCGAGATCATTCCCAGCACCGCCCATCCGGTCAGCCCACCCGTCTGCGCGGCATAGGCCGTGAGTCTACCGGTCCTCACTGTGGCAGTCGGGATCACCAGTGCCTGGCTACCGCTCAAGACCCACACGCTTTCGGCACTCACGGCGATCAGCTCCCCGGCGGTGCGGCGCTCCGCCTGGTCGGAGGTGAGCTCGATCCACCCGCCGTAGGCCGCGGCCTGTGCGTCCTTCGGGCTCGGCAACCACCCCTTTGGCGCCGTGTTGCTGGCGCAGGCGCAGCAGGCGACGGCGACGCCGAGACTCACCCACGATGCCGGCTCAATGGCGGACATACCGGCTATTCCAGAAGAGTCTTTCCAGCTCCGGCTCCCGTCGTTTGAAAGCGGGGGCCAGGGTTCGCACCGCGCCTGCCGGATCGAGGAGCATCTGGGCGGCCATTGGCAGGTTCTCCTCTGCCAGCCACTCTCGGCGCATCCATTCGAGATAGTAGCCTCTTGCCTCCAGAAACAGCTCGTACCGCCCCGGGTGCGGCGGAAGTCGGTATTCGAGGTCGTACGCGTCGCCCGGTAAAGTGACGAGTGACTTACTGGTATCCACCAGGGCACGCAACGCGGCGGGGTCGTCCACGCCGGCGCGCTCGACGCGGACGGGAGGGAGGCGCAGCGGCCGGAGTGGCTTACCAATATGGCCGAGGGCCAGATAGTCGATCCGCCACAGGCCGCGGGTGAGCTGCAGCCGGACGCGGACCTGCCCAGTGTCGGCGAGCGGCAGCGGCACCACTTTCGTATCGGGAGCGAGGGGTCCGGTCTCGCCTGTACTCCCGGCCCGGACCCATTCTCCTCGGGGGCCGGGAACCAGCACATCAATCCTGCCGAGCAGCCGACCAATGCCTTCGGCCCGGGCCCGTGCGGCCGGGCCTCCCGTGGCGAGAGCGGCGAGGGCGGAAGGAGCGTGGGTGCCCAGGTACGCGAGCGTCTGATAGAGGAGGTAGGTGCTCATCAACGACTGACGAGAGGTGATGACCAGCCCCAAATTGCCCGAGCCGCGGGAGGCGAACTCGAGATCGATCGTTTCCCGAGAGGCGAGATCGAGCGAGTCGGCCAGGCTGGTTCGCTCCCGGCCGTCGAAGGAGGCGACCGCTTCCAGGCAGTCCTTACCGCCACTGGTACATCGCACGGGTGGAAGCAACCCGGTGGCGGGCCGGAACTGGCCCCCTGGGGTGATGAAAACTCGTCCCTCGGCCGGGCGCGGCACGGCCAGGAGGTCCGCGTATCTGATGACGTGAGTCTCGAGGGCCTCGTTCCTCAGGTGCAATTGGAATTCGCGGCCGGTCACCCGTGCGCGATACAGGGCGTCGACATCCACCGCCTCCAGCGCAGGTGCGATGCTCGCGGAAAAGCCTTCGGCGTGCAGGAACCGCCCGCTGCTGTCGTCCACGTAGAACGTGGGACAGGAGCCGAAACAGGTCTTGGGATCCGCGATGCATACCACGGTCACCCCGGCCGTGATCCCCGTCATGACCGAGAGCGCTGTGACTGCGCCGCCACGGTAGAGCAGATTGGTCTCGAACAGCGCCACCGAGTCCACCGGCAGGCGGAATTCTCCCTCGCTCTCCAGCGCCCGGTTGGGAGTGAGCAGCGAACCCCGGCCGGTGACCAGCGTACCCGAGGTATCGACCTGCCAGGAGTCCAGCACGTACACGTAGCCGGTTCGGAGGTGGGCCTTCAGGTAAGGCGACTTCTGGTCGAGTGTGGAGGCCTGGGAGGGCGGCACCACCGTTCGGCGCACGCGGGTAGGACCACAGGCGAGGAGAGTCAGGCCGAGTGCGAGAGGCGACCAGCGGGCTAGTGCGTTCACACTCATAGATGCCCTCGGCGCCGTTCCGGTTGACCAGAGGCGTGCAGCTAGAGTACGACCGGGAGCGACCGGGGTCAACCGTTCCCTGAACGTTTCAAGAATTGACCTTGTGCTGGGCCGATGCGGAGGGCTCGTCTCCCTGACATGCGCCCGCGCGTCGTTCTCTTCCTTACGTTGGCTCTGGCGTGTGACAGCACCGCTCCTCGAGACCCCGCGGAGTTGCGGGCTTCGTCGGGCGATGGCCAGGTCGGCCGGGTTGGCACCACCTTACCCGCGCCGCTGACGGTGACGGTCGTAGATACCCGGGGGACCCCACTCCGAGGCGCCAAGGTTCGGTGGACGGTGTCCGGGGGGCAGCTGGCACCACGCTCCACGGTGACGGATGCCGAGGGGAAGGCCCAGGTGCGATGGACCCTCGGTGTTACGGCAGGGGCATTGCAGGCGACCGCCGCGGTGGCGGATCTGGACCCGGCGGTCTTTAAAGCAACGGCCCTAGAATCCGAACTTAGGTATGATGAGCTGTACCCGCTCAAGGTTCCCACCTACGACGGGTCGGGTCAGGTGGTGCATCCGGACTATGCGGTCAGCTCCGGGGGCCCGTTCCAGTATTCCGGCCATCTCGCCATCACCCCCTACCCCTTCGGCGATCCGCACTGGGAGAACCCCTCGGTGTTTGGCGGCGGAAGCTCGTTGAACTGGCGGCTCGAAGAAGGCGCACCCAATCCTATCCTCACTCCGAGTGCCGGATACCTGTCGGACCCCGACCTGGTCTATGTCGCCGAGACGGCAGAGCTCTGGCTGTACTATCGTGAGGTGACCCGATCCAACGTGATCCACCTGGTCCGATCACGGGACGGCGTTCACTGGAGCTCACCGGTGCAGGTCGCGAGCGCGCCCAACCACGAGATCATCTCTCCCACGGTGGTGCGGCGCGGCCCGAAGGATTGGTGGATGTGGGCGGTCAACGGCGGTCCTGGCTGCGAGGGCGCCGCGGCCAGTGTGGAGGTCCGCCACTCGGAGGACGGCGAGCACTGGTCGCCGCCCGGTCCGGTGGATCTTCGTCAAGCGAGCTTCTTCCCCTGGCACATCGATGTCCAATGGATAGCAGCCCGAAACGAGTTCTGGGCCCTGTACAACGTGAAGCTCGCCGGCAGCTGCGCCACACCCGCGGTGTTTCTGGCAACCAGTCCGGACGGAGTAAACTGGACACCCCGCGATCAACCCCTCCTGGCCAAAGGCAGCATACCGGCCTTTGCCGACGTCGTGTATCGCAGCACACTCAGTTACGATCCGGTCAGCGACGACATCGTCTTCTGGTACTCGGGTGCGAGATACGACGGGCATGCCTACGTCTGGAGCGCAGCAGTGCAGCGCCGGAAGCGAGAGGATGTGTTTCACCCTTCCAATGCTACCTCCGATCCCGGGCCACTACTGGTCCCCCCACCGGCCGAGCTGGAGGAGTGGCCCTAAACAATCGAAATTTCGACGAACCAGGACTCCCCTGATCCAGAGGGGTCGTAGTAACCCCCTCAACTCCAGCAACTTGCCACCCTTTACGCGAGTTCGTGCCCCCCGATGCTAAAGGCGATCGGGCAGGATGCAGGCCCTCACCGTCTTCCTGAGATCTTCCAGGTATAGACCGGACCCCAAACCGACTCCGACGCCATAGCCGCGTGCTCGGGCTGTCGTCTCGCTGGCTGCGCGTCGATCCCGGGCGCCTCATCGGGTGTCGGATCGGCAACCCGTCCTCGACTAAGGTCCAACTTGCACCCGTCGATTCGATGTCCCAGGATCAGCATACCCGTTTGCCCCCCCTTTGCACTCTGGAGGAATAGCGATGCACCGGACTTTACCATGCCTCTGGGTCATGTGTTTCGTCGTCGCTTCCGCGCAGGCCCAGGCACCGTCACAGCAGGCCTCGACGACCACAGCGTCAGCACCGACGGTGGACGACGTTCTGAAAACCCTGCGTGAAGACCTGCAGAGCAGCAGAGCGGACATCATGGCGAAAAACCTGACGCTCACCGCTGAGCAGGCGGCAAAGTTCTGGCCGGTCTTTAATGCCTACCAGAAGGAGCAGAACACCATCATGGACGCTCAGCTCAAGGGTATCCAGAAGTATGCAGAGCGCTATGAGACCCTGGACGACGCGACCGCGCTCTCCCTCATGAAGGCCCATATGCAACGAGATGCCAAGATGAACGCCCTGCGCCAGAAGTGGCTGGGCGAATTCCAGAAGGTATTGCCTACGAAGCTGGCCGTGCGAGCGATGCAGATCGATCGGCGGCTCTCCTTGGCGGCCCAGATGGAGGTCGCGTCGCAAATTCCCCTGGTTCACTGAGCCGGCGCGAAGCGGTAGGCGTTCGCACTGGGCGGTTGAGTTCCCGCGGTGTTGAGCATTCCAACAAACGGGGGCGGAAGTTCGAAAGGTCGTCAGGCCTGAAGCGGATCCCCTGGATGCTGGCGGTCGCGGCCACGCTTGGGTGCGGCGCGGACCGGCCCCCATCGCCCGCCGAAGCTCGGCCCCAGCGGGTACCACCGGCTGTCACCCACGACAGTCTCTCCAGTCCGACGATCACCGAAGTGAGCCAGCTGGTCTCGCAACGCTGGGTCTTCGATCTTGACAGCATGGTCAAGCGGCGGACCATTCGCGTCCTCGTCGCGTCCAGCAGGATGCTGTACTTCGAGGATCGGGGCCGCCTCCGCGGCGCATCGTACGAAGCAGTCGAGGAGTTCGAGCGGAGCCTCAACCGGAAGCTCCAGACCGGAGCGCTCCCGATCGAATGCATCCTGATCCCGGTACCGCGCGACCAGCTCATCTCCCGGCTGGCCGCTGGGCGCGGTGATCTGGCAGTCGGCGCCATCCCGGTTACACCGGAACGGCAGTTCCGAGTGGATTTCTCCGAACCGGTGTTCCAGGGCGTGCGGGAGATCGTGGTCACCGGGCCTGGAGCGCCCCCGCTGCGGAGCCTGGAGGACCTCGCGGGCCGTGAGATCTACGTCCGCGCTTCCAGCAGCTATGCCGAGCATCTGCGCCGGCTCAACGGCGGATGGCGGAGCAGGGGCATCGAGCCGGTGGTAATTCGTCCGGCCGACGAGAACTTGGAGGATGGCGACATTCTGGAGATGGTGAACACCGGCGTGGTGCCGATCACGGTGGTAGATAGCGTTGCTGCCGAGTTCTACCGAAAACTTCTCCCCAACCTCACCATCCGGAAGGACTTGGAGATCGCCTCCGGCGGAATGCTCGCCTGGGCGATGCGCAAGGGAACCCCCCGGCTCCGGTCCGAGGTCGACCAGTTTGTGCGGGGCCATCGCGTGGGGACCACGTTTGGCAATGTCGTGACTCGCCGCTACTTCCGGGACAACCCCTGGATCAGGAATCCCACGCGGCCGGAGGACAGGCATCGTTTCGATGAGGTAGCCGGAGCATTCCGGAAGTACGGGGCCGAGTTCGACCTCGACCCCTTGCTGCTCCTGGCGCAGGGCTACCAGGAATCGGGCCTCGATCAGCGCCGCCGCAGCCACGCTGGCGCCATCGGTGTGATGCAGATCAAGCCATCCACCGCCGCCGGCGCTCCCATCGGCATAAGCGGCGTGGACCGGCTCGAGAACAACGTGCGCGCCGGGGCGAAATACCTGCGGTTCATCATCGATCGCTACTATCGAGACGAAGCGATTACGCCGCTCGACAAGGAGATCTTCGCCCTGGCGTCCTACAACGCGGGCCCCGCCCGGATCACGAAGTTGCGGCGCCAGGCCGCAGTGCTCGGCTTGGATCCGAACCGCTGGTTCCAGCATGTGGAGGTGGTGGTAGCAAAGGAGATCGGCCGGGAGACGGTGGACTACGTCGGCAACATCTACAAATACTATCTCACCTACAATCTGCTCGAACAGCGCCGACGGGCCCGCGACAGTGCCGAGACCGCTGCGGGCGTCGGCGGGCACTGAGCATGAAAGGTCGTCCCACTGCCAGGGCCGACGGGTTTGACGAATCTGGCGGTGCGGCCAACCATCACCGGCGCCCAGGCACCGGAGTACTTAGGTTGAGGCGTACCCGGCCGCCCGCTATTCGCGGCCAGCGTCGCAACTTCTTGTGGCGCTCTCCCTCATCGCGAGACCTCCATGTTCCTGCTCAGCCTGGCTCTCCTCACGCTCCCGGTCGACAGCGCTGTTGTGCGGGACATCAAAGTCGCCGACGGTGAGACCCTCCGCATCACTTCGATCGGAACCGGTCAGCCAATTGTCCTGATTCCCGGCCTCTTTGGTGGCGCGTTCGGGTATCGGAAGATCACCGGGCCCCTGGTCGCCCAGGGCTACCGTACCATCGTCGTGGAGCCGCTCGGCTATGGCTCCTCCTCTCATCCCAAGAAGGCGGACTACTCGTTCGAGGCGCAGAGCGAGCGCGTGGCCCGCACCCTCGACCAGATCGGCATTAAGCGAGCGCTCATCGTCGCCCAGTCCAGCGGTGCCGCCATTGCGTTTCGCCTCGCGGTCAAGCGGCCCGATCTCGTGCGGGGGTTACTCTCCATCGACGGGGGCCCCGCCGAGAGCGCGGCCACGCCGGGAATGAAGAAGGCATTCAAGTTCGGCGGCGGCCTGGTCAAGCTCACGATGGATGAATCCAGGCTGCGACACGAGGTGCGGCGTGAGATCGTCAAGAATTCCGGAGACACCACCTGGGTGACCGACGCAGTGATTCGCAGCTACACGGCCGGGCAAACGGCCGATCTCGGCGGGTCCATCGACGCATTTCACCAGATGGCCAAGTCGAAGGAGAGCACCTCGCTGGCGGAGCGGCTCCATCAGTGCCTGGCTCCTGTCCTGCTGCTGGTGGGAACAGTGGCGCACCCGTCAGAAGTGCCGGATGAACAGCGCGAGCTGCTGAAGACCAAGCTTCGCACCTTCAACACCGAAACCGTCCGCGGGGCGGGTCAGTTCATTCAGGAAGAGCAGCCCGCCGTGGTTCTGGCGGCACTGACGCGGCTGAATCGGGTAGCACGGTAGCAGGGGGAGACGGCAGAATCCATTGCTAGCGCGACGTGGCGCCGGACGATCAGCACTTCGTCATGGTCAGTGGAGAGGTAGCGCAGTCCACCATGTTGGGCGTGCAGAATGTCTTCAGCGGTTGTTGTACGAGCGCAGGACACAGAGGTGAGGTGAGCCGCGCAGATAGGTGAAGCCGGAGCCCCGACCTCGACCAAGGTGCAATGGCGCGGGTCGAAACGGTGCTTAAGCTGGTTCTGTAGTACGGTCGCTTTACCCATGGCCGCTTCACAACGAAACGGCCCAGTCTCCTCTGACCATGGGGATCCGATGGCCAAGACGACGACGACGAAGAAGAAAAAGAAGAAGAAAAAGAAGTAGAGTCGAGCTCAAAGAAGCGCCCGGGTCAGTTGACCCGGGCGCTTTTCATTAGGAGGTAGGCAGCGACCCACTTGGCCCTCTGTCTTCTCTTTTCCTGACCCCTGATCCGTGACAACTCATGCGCTGCTCATCCACTGGAGTGCTTGGCCAACGCGCGCAGGCAGACCGCGAGCAGCCCCGCGCTCACCTCTCTCATGACCTTGCGCATCTCGGCATAGGGGGGATGAAACGGGGTGGACGCGTGGCTCCGGCCCCACTCGATCGTGTAGGCAATGACCTTCCCCTTCCGGGGATCGACGAAATGGCGACTGTAGGCGTAATCGTCTGACGCGCCCGCAGTCGGATAGAGGCCCACCGACTGCTTCACCTGGTATTTCCTTCCCCGCACAAGCTCGATGGCCGCCGCCATCTGGCGACCCGTCCGGATCGCTTCCTCCTGGTCGGCGGTCGGGATGTATTCGCGATAGCCCTCGTCGTGAATCCGGCCCCGCTTGCCGTCGAAGGTCTGGTTCCGGAAGCTCATCCCCGGGTTCCGGAATTGGTTATCGTCGCTGCCCCAGCTGTAGAGAATGGTCTCGCCGTAGCTGTGCAGATCGACGTAATACCGGATATTGGGGAATCGGTCGAGCAGCCAGATCACGTTGCGGGTCTCGGGCTCGGAAGCCGCCCGAGGGCCCACGTAAGTCTCGTAGTCGCCGGGTTTGTGAGAGCTTTGGACGGTCTTTGGGGCAAAGTGCCGGTCGTATCGCCAGAGGAATGGAAAATTCCGGTTGAGATCGACCCCGATGGATCGGTGGTCCTTCCCCCGTGGTGCCGGCCGCCGGTTCTTTCGCCAGAATGGGTGGCGGTCCATGCTGAAACGCCGGCCGTCAGGATTGACCTGGGGGAGGAGCACGATATCCATGGTCTCCACCAACCGGCGGACCCGCGCCGGGGAAACCACGCGCTTGCCAAGACGAAAACCCTGGTTGTCCCGGTAGGCTCTGAGGAGCCGCACCGCGAAATAGACCAGGATATCGGGGCCACCCCACTCGCGCCCGTGCACCCCGCCGATGAAGCAGACCGCCGGTCGATTCTTCCCATTGCCCTTTCCGATCCGAACCCCGTGGACTCGGCGATTTTCCCAGGTCAGGTGGGGTAACGGGATCGGCTCGAAGTAGCCCGCGTGATTCCTGGCGCCGAGGGCGATGGCGCCCTCGACCTCGTCGGCGGTGAGATAGCCGCCGCTCCAGATGACGTCGCCGTAACGTCCTTTCTCGAGGCGCCGCTTCGCCGCGGCGTGCTCCTCCGCCTGCCGCTTCCGATCGTGCGGCTCCACGTTCTCCAGCGGGACGACGCCGTAGCCCTGCTTTTTCAGCCACTCGACCTTTTCGGAGCGAACATAGGCATCCACGGTAATGCCGCGTTTGGTCTCCTTGTAGCTGACCACCACGATCCGGAGCTTGGGGCCGAGGGCGGTGAGGTGACGCTCGTCGCGTCCGCTAATGGCAACGTGGAGGAGGGCCATAAGTGGCAGAGGGTCAGTGACAGTGATGGGTGTTCGAGACGCCCATTCGCCAGCTTAAGGTCCGGTGGGCGCGGTGCGTAGTGGACTTTAGACCAGTTCCAGCGGGCCAGTTCGATTCGAGGCTCGCAGGAAGGCGAAAGACATCGCTAGGACAGGTCAACCCTCAGTGAACCAGGGGAATTTGCGACGCGACCTCCATCTGAGCCGCCAGGGATAGCCGCCGGTCGATCTGCATAGCCCGCACCGCGAGCTTCGTGGGCAACACCTTCTGAAATTCGCCGAGCCACTTCTGCCGCAGGGCGGTCATCTTGGCATCTCGATCGAGGTGGGCACGCATCAGGGCGAGCGCACCTGCATCGTCCAGGGTCTCGTAGCTGTCCACGTACTTCTTAATGTCCTTGAGCTGGTTGTCCATGATGGTGTTCTGCTGCTTCTGGTAGGCGTTGAAGACGGGCCAAAATTTTGCCGCCTGGTCGGCGCTGAGCGACAGGTTTTTTGCCATGATGTCCGCTCTGCTGCTCTGCATGTCCTCCCGCATGGCCGTCAGGGTCTGCTCCACCGTGGGCGCTGACGCGCTGGTCGTCGACGCCTGCTTGGCCGGTGCCTGGGACTGGGCCTCGGCGGAAGTAACCACGAAAGACAGGGCCAGGAGGCATGGCAGGATCCGGCGCATCGCTATTCTCCAGAATGCAAAAGGGAGAGATATCATTCACTCAGCGCTGCCAGAAGCCTACTCCACCTTGGTGCAGGTCGTACGCTCACGGCCTGCGACAGGGTCTCAGTTGCCCAGTGGGCCTTTGCTTTCATGGTCAGGCATAGGTGTGCTGGGCGCCAATCTGGGGAGCTTGACGTCGGGTGAGGGAGTGGCGAACCCTATGCCGTGAAGACATGCTCCGGATGTCTGAAGCTTTTGAACTCGAGCGCGTTGCCGCTGGGGTCGAGGAGGAACATGGTCGCCTGCTCTCCCGGCTGTCCCGCGTAGCGGATTCTGGGCTCGAGAACGAAGGCAGTCCCTGCGCCGCGGATGCGATCGGCCAGGGCCGAAAACGTATCCCACTCCAGCAGCGCCCCGAAATGTGGCATTGGCACCTGAATGCCCTCGACCTGCCCGGTATATTGGGTCGGCGTCACCGGGCCGGTAGTGTGTGCCGAGATCTGGTTTCCGAAGAACTCGAAGTCGACCCAGGTATCGGTGCTGCGCCCCTCGGAACAGCCAAGGATGTCGCCGTAGAACCGGCGGGTTGAGGAGAGATCCCGAACGAAGAAGGCGTAGTGGAATGGTTGCGGCATACGGGGCGTGCTCATGGCCTGCAGGGATGATAGTTACCTCCTACTCGCTCCCAACCTAAAGTGCACCCGTTTTGTGAGAGGCGGCAAAAGGGCGTCGCAAGACGAAACCCCAAAAACAAAGCAACTGCACTTTGGTCCAATGGGTCTTATAGTCCGAGGTCGTCCAAGTTTAATCCCGGTGCAATACAGAGGCGCTCGCTTAGGAGAGCCGGCGGGCCCGCGCGCGGGCGCGTGAGATCCCTCCTGGTCCGTCGCCTACGTTGAAGGCCTGCCTACCCCTGGGGCCACGCTTTTTCGCCCGGACGATGCAGAAGTGGGTCACGCGGAGCTGGTGCTCAGTGCGGCCCGCGAACTGGAATACAAGGTCCGCATCACTCAACCGACCACCGCCAGCCTCGAGATCACCCACATGACCGCCACAGCAAAGCCGACCAAATCAGCGCCAGCCACCTCGGCACCGGCCACTTCGGCACCGGCCACTTCGACGCCCCCCGACTGGACCCAGCCCGCCGCAATGGCCATTCCGAAGGAGGGGTATTTCAAGCTGGAGCAGGGCAGATACGGCGCGATTTATCCCAGGACCCCCGCCTGCTACGGCTTCACCATCATCGCGAAGATCAAGCCCGGAAGGGAAGCCGCGATCCGCGAGTATGGAAACACCATCGAAAAGACCATCGCGGGGTTGCCCGATGGGCTCGCGGTCTTGAAGCTGCACTATCTGCGCTGGGTGCTGTTCGACATCGGGGCGGACACCTACTTCATGTACCAGGGCATCTTCGACACCGACTTCGACAAGTACACCGAGGATGCCGTGGCCCTGTTCTCCAAGTACGGGCTCAATACCGTGTTCGAGAACCTGGAAGGATTCCCGGCAGACTGGAAGACGAACACGCCGGCGTTCATCGAGTTCGTCCGGGAGCACCAGCGGCCGAGCTTCCTGGAGTACGGGGAGTATCCCTATGTCACCGCGGACGAGATCAAGAAGGCTCTCAAGCTGAAGGCGGCCTTCTCGGATATGCTCGACCAGATGCAGTGACCCTGGGGACTAGAGCCATGCTCGAGTTGGGCGACATCCAGCACCTCCTACTGACCCGGACCCCGGCGCTCACGGGACAATACGAGTTCGTCTCCTTCCGGGACGTGGCAGGTGGAAGGGCCTGGCTCACTAGTCTCCTCGACAAGGTGCAGTCGGCCGCCGAGGTCGAGTTATCGGTCGCGTCCAGCAAGCGATGGGTGACCCTGGCCTTCACCTGGAACGGTTTGCGGGCGCTAGGAGTGGATGAGGCATCGCTGGCGACCTTTCCCGAGGAATTCAAGCAGGGCATGGTCGCCCGCGCCCAGATGCTGGGAGACACCGGGACCAACCAGCCCGACAATTGGGTTGGTGGGCTGGCCAGCCCCGACCTGCATGCCATCGCTATCCTGTTCGCCCGCGACGGCGCCGAGCGGGTCCGCTGTCTGTCGGAGCACCAGAAGCTCCTCGCTCGGTGCCCAGGGGTCGAGGTGCTTTCCTCTTTGGAGCTGGAGGCGACGCCGCCGTTCGACTACGCCCATGATCATTTCGGGTATCGCGACCGGCTGTCACAACCCGTCATGGAAGGAAGTGGCGAGCAACCGACGCCCGGATCGGGGGCACCGCTTAAGCCGGGGGAGTTCATTCTCGGCTATCCCGACGAGGATGGTCCCCCGGCAAACCTCCCCCAGCCCGAGGTCCTCTCCCGCAACGGGAGCTACCTGGCCTATCGCCGGCTGCAGGAGCACGTGGGCACGTTTCGTGACTTTCTCCGCCAGCACGGGAAGACCGCGGAGGAGCAGGAGCTGGTGGCGGCGAAGCTCATGGGCCGCTGGCGCAGCGGCGCCCCGCTGGTGCTGGCGCCGGAGAAGGACGATCCGGTGCTGGGCGCGGACATGCAGCGCAACAACGACTTTAACTTCAAGGAAACCGATCCCCATGGGTACGCGATGCCGCTAGGCTCGCACTGCCGCCGGATGAATCCGCGCGACACCGCGCACAACATGAACCGCCGTCGGATGATCCGCCGAGGCGCCACCTATGGTCCGCCGCTCCCCGAGGGCGCGCCGGAAGACGGCGTCGAGCGTGGGATCGCCGCCTTCGTCATCTGCGCGAGCCTGATCCGCCAGTTCGAGTTCGCGCAGAACGTATGGATCAACGACCCGAACTTTCACGAGCTCGGCAACGAGCGCGATCCGATCATCGGCACGCAGGACGGCACGTTCGAGTTCAAGATCCCGAAGCGACCGATCAAGAAGCGCATCACCGGCCTGCCGTCGTTCACCACGGTCCGGGGTGGCGCCTACTTCTTCCTGCCGGGCCTCAAGGCCCTTCGCTACCTCTCGGCGCCCGGAAATGGCCAGGTTAGGTCGTGAGGGTCGTCGCCCCGCTCTGAAACGAGAGTTGCACGCGTCCCCGGTGGAGAGCTTCCTAATTGGAACACCTGGTCGGCCGTGCGTGGATCATCGCCGTCGGAGCGTTGACCACCGCGGGTACGTTCGCCCTGTGCGGCAACGCCTGGGCGCAGAATAGAGGCGTGTATCCGCTGGGCATGAACGCCACGAACTCCGGCGTCACGCCCGCCCCCGGATTCACCTATTCGAACCTGTTCATCCTGTACGCGCGGGACAAATCGAAGGGAGCGGACGGCGAGCTCCTGACCACGGGAAGCAACTCGGTTCTGATGGACATGAACTCGTTGATCTGGGTGAGTCGGAAGAAGATCCTAGGCGCCACGTACTCGGCGTCCGCGACTATCCCGTTCGCCAACAACTCGCTCTCGTCAAACGCGACGGGTGCGATCAGCGGCGGCGGCGGCCTCGCCGACTCATACTATCAGCCCGTCATCCTGGGCTGGCGGACCGAGCGCGCCGGGATCCGGGCCATTTACGGCTTCCTGGCTCCAACCGGCCGATTCGAGTTCGGGGCGGATGACAACGTCGGCTCGGGTTACTGGACCCACGTGCTGGCATCGGGCCAGACCGTCTATCTGACGCAGGACAAACGGACCGCGATCTCGGCGTTTCAGATGTACGAGTGGCACACGACGCAAGAAGGCACGGGCATCCACCCGGGCCAGACCCTAAGCCTGGACTACTCGGTGACGCGGATGCTCCCGCTCGGTCAGGACATGACGCTGCAGGTCGGAGTGGTCGGGTATGAGCAGCGGCAGACGACGAACAAGAGCGGGCCGGGGATCACCCAGGACCAGGCCGAGGCGCGCTATGCGGTCAACGCCCTGGGCTTCGCGGGTAACCTGAGTCTCCCGGAGCGACGCGTGACGCTCGGCCTCAAGTATTACAAGGAGTTTTCGAACCGATCGACATTCCAGGGCTATGCCCTGCAGATCTCCGGCTCGGTCGCCTTCTGACGGCCGAGCCCACGGGGCAGGAAACGGAGAGTGATATGGCTGGAACCAGGCTTCCCGGGCGGACCTACAACCAGGACCACGTCCCCCGCAAGTACACCCGCGGCAAACGCCGGGTGAGCATCTACTGGACTTGGAGCTACCCGTGGGAGGCCAACCGGAACACGGCGGAGCTCGACAACCGCTTCTCCACCATGACCGAGGTGCGGCGGGTCGCGTGGCCGGCCTACGAGGGTACTGAGTGGGACGAGATGAACTTCCTCCAGGGCATCGCGGGCACGCTCGAGCTGTTCCACCGCTCGACGCTCGACTTCCAGAAGGCGGTGGGCGAGGTCACGGGGCATCCGGTTGCCGTCTTCCAGCGCATCGACCAGGCGGGCTACAAGCTGCCGATCGACGAGCGGATCCTGGCGGACACCGACACCCTCCTGGTGTTCGGGCTGGACCATCTCGTCTCCGAGCAGGAGGCCTCGGGGGAGGAGATCGCGGCCATCCAGGAGTGGCTCAAGCGCGAGGACACCTGTCTCCTCATCGGGCCTCACCACGACGTGGGCTTCACCGCCGACATGAAGCAGCGCCAGATGGAGTATCGCCATCACGGCGACGAGCTGGTCCCCCGCCAGCAGCGCTTCGGGCAGTACACCCGGTCGCTGATGAAGGCACTCGAAGTGCCGGTGATGAACCAGTTCGGGCTGCGGCCGGCGGTGGTCAAAGGCACTAAGCAGATCGCGCCGCTGACGGTCAACAAGGACCTGGACAAGCTCGGGCTGCTCGACGGGGTCACGACGTTCAACTTCCATCTGCATCTGCCGCACTATGCGGTGACGAACGGGAATGCGTCGTCCGTCCAGGTATTGACCCGCCAGCCCGTGGACCTGGAGCGCCCGCACCCGTTCACGGCCGCGGGCGACCGGGAGTTCAACTCCTGCCTCTGGATGCCGCCGAAGAACACGCGGGCCGGGCACATCGTGATGGCGGACTCGACGATCTTCACGACTTTGTTCGGCGGTACCGACAGTCTGGCGAATTTCTGGAGGAATCTGGCGAGGATGAGAGCGGGTGGGAGAGTCACAACCGCGGCCGCTGCGACCACCTCTAAGGCAGGCGTCTGAGAGACCATGGAGCTCCTGAGCAAGGCAGTCCCAGTCGCGATTCTGTGCTTCGTTGTCTCGAGCATGCTGGCCGTGGGCCTGAGCCTGTCGGTCGCGCAGATCCTGGCTCCCCTCCGCAACTGGAAGCTCGTCGGGCTCGCTCTCCTGGCGAACTTCGTTTTGATGCCGTTAGCGGCGATGGGCATTGCGCGGCTGCTCCGGCTCGACCAGCCGCTCGGCGTGGCCCTTCTCCTCCTGGGGACGGCGGCCGGCGCGCCGTTCCTGCCCAAGCTGGCGAGCGTGGCCAAGGGCAGCCTCGCCTTTGCGGTGGGACTCATGGTGCTGCTCATGGTGCTCACCGTGGGCTACATGCCGCTCGTCCTGCCGCTTCTCCTGAAAGGGGTCTCGGTCGATCCGATCAAGATCGCCCGCTCGCTGGTACTGCTCATGTTGCTACCGCTGGTGGTGGGACTCGCCGTGCGGTCGCGCTATGCTGTCGGGGCGGCCAAAGGCGCCTCGATCCTCAACCGTGTGTCCACCCTGAGCCTTGGGGTGATGATCGTGCTGCAGCTCGTCACCAACGCGCGCAACATCCTGGATCTGTTCGGCACCCGCGGGGTCCTGGCGAGCATCCTGTTTCTCATCGTCGGGTTCGGCGTCGGATGGCTGCTGGGCGGGCCGGCTGACGAGACGAAGAGCGTGCTGGCCCTTGGCACCAGCCAGCGCAACATCGCCGCGGCGCTCGTGGTCGCCGGCCAGAACTTCGCCGATCCCAAGGTCGTCGTCATGGTGGTCGTGGTCGCCGTGGTCGGCATGCTCGTGCTCATGCCACTGGCGCGCTGGGTGGCCGGGAGAGGCAGCCCGCAGGAGGCGGCCCTGAGCAACTACTGATCGGCCGCGGTGACCAGACGGCGTTCCCTGTCCCTGTGTGCCCACGGTTGTTCACCGTAGGCATAGGCCCTCCTGGGCTCGACCCGGAGGCGGCGAAGCCGCTGAAGGACGAGACCCCTAAAAAAGGCCGGTGCGGTTGCACCGGCCATTGCCCCTCCTGGGCTCGAACCAGGACTCTCCTGATCCAGAGGGGGCAGTAGAACACCCCGAATTCCAGCAACTTGCTAACCCTTACGCGAGTTCGTGTCACCCGATGCTGGAGTTTCCCTGGCTTTCATGCTGGACTTTGCCGTACTTCACTCGCTCAAATGCTAGAGTTTGCCGCAGTCGCTCTGCAAGCCCATTATCGAGTAGCCACCAAAAGTTCTTCGCGGGCTGATCATCGCGGCGCTCCGATGAAATCCGGGTACTCGTCCTTGCGCCACGCTCGCGGCTCGGACTCGTCGGCACCTTTCGCCGTCCGTTCCATCAGGAACGAGTAGTAGGGAGCAACGAACGGATCGGGCGCCGATACCGTGTAGGTGTGATAGACGATCTCGTTCTCGCGAGCGAACGCAATCCAGCTCGGGTTCTCGCGGAGACCGTCCTCGAGCTTCGCGCCGATCTGCTTGCCCCAGTCCTGCAGCCACTCCGGAGGCGCGTCCAGCATCGCCGTGATCTCGGGGATCTCCTGCGCCTGCTCCTTGGTGAACGCGAGCCCGAAATCGAGCGGGAAATCGGTTCCGTAGGTCGAGACGTAGGGGAGCTGCCAGCCCATCCGCCGCTTGTATGCGATGAGCCGATTGATCGGCGCACGCGAGAACAAGATCAGTGTCACGTCACGGTGTCCGAGGTGCAGCGCGGCGGCGTCGAGATGATCCACCAGGTTCGAGCATCCGGGGCAGGCGCCGAGCTCGTAATCGGGCCCGAACATGATGTTGTAGGCGAGGAGCTGCGAGCGCCCCTCGAAGAGATCCGCGAGCGTCCTGCGGCCGGCCTCGGTCTCGAACTCGTATTCCTTGTCGACCGGGACCCACGGCAGGTCCAGGCGCCTGCGTTTGATCTCCGCGTTGCGTTCCGCGTGCTCCGCCTCCAGCTTGGTCAGTACGTCGCGAGCCGCCTGCCACTCCGCGCGGGTTCCGATTTTATGATCAGCCATCGCTTTTCCCTTCCGGTTAGAGATGAGACCGGCAAATGTGCGCCAAGGGCGAACGCCATCCGGATCTCGCACCCCTCTACCCACACGACGAACGAGGGGTCATGAGTTCGACAGGAGACCCGACAACGCCGCGTTCCCCGCCGCCTGGCTATTGCCGGTCGTGGCGGCCCGCCCCGGTGCGTATATCCCAGCCTAGTTCATCGCAAGGATATCTGCCAATCTCCAGCGTTCGCACGAAGCCTTTGTGCATCTTGAGAAAGCATAGGGAGCAACGTTCCGATTGGCTCATGGACCTCGCCGTAGATCCGGCATTTGACGGACTGAGGAACACCCCTCGGTTCAGAGCTTTGCAGGTGCTCGCCAGGGCGCCGCAGCACGAGGCCAAAAAGACGTCCAGGATTTTCATCCTGGGCATTGCCCCCTGGTCTGTAGCCGACAGGCCTAGCCCCAAAGAAAACGGCCGCGCTTCTCTGCGGCCGTATTGCCCCTCCTGGGCTCGAGCCGAAGGCCACCTGTTGGGGTGAACCAGGACTCTCCTGATCCAGAGGGGCCAGCATAACCAGCCGAATTTCAGCAACTTGCTACTAAAATGCGAGTTCGTGTCACCCAATGCTGGGATTTGATGCCTTTCGTGCCGCACTTTGCTGTGTTTTGCTCGCTCAAATGTCAGAGTTTGCGGCGATCCTAACGGTCTAATTTCCACCTCCGCGTCGGCTAGCCAGTGGCGCGAAGCCGGGCCATCTTGGAGAATCTGTTCCGTATGAACGTCCCAGCGGATGCGCATCTCCGGACGCTTCCCAATTGAACTCACGCCAACTCCCTTCCTCTCATCTATCCCTTAGAATGGAGGAGCCACATGAAGATACCGTTCAACACTGCCCTCATCATTGGGAGCTCTAGGGGGATTGGACGTGGGATTGCCGTGAAGCTGGCAAAAGAGGGAGTACAGAAAATCGCAGTCCACTATCGTACCCGTAAGAAGGAAGCAGAAACGACCCTATCTCAGCTTAAAGGAGCCGGCGCTATTGGTATCCTCGTGCAAGGCGATGTCTCAGACCCCCCTGTCGCGGAGAACATCGTCAAGGAGGCCGCAGAAAAGCTTGGTGGCTGCGATATTTTCATCCTGAGCGTCGTCCCTCCGGTAGAAGAGATTTACGAGCACACATTGTCCACAGAGGTACCGCTTGCCAAATGGCAACTCGCCTTCGACACCCAGGCGCGAGCATTCTTTATTTGCGCAAGGACTGCGGCAAAATACATGACCCGAGGCGGGAGGATCCTCGCGATCTCATACGCAACCGGCGGGCGGACCGGTGGGTGGCAACCATGGGTTGGCATGGGATCCGCCAAGGCCGCCCTCGAAAGCATGTGCAGGTACTTCGCCGTCGCACTGGGCCGTCAGGGGATCACCGTGAATGCGGTCAGTCCCGGATGCTGCGATGAAACCACCGTTCTGGGGCAGACGCCTCAAGCGGTGCAGGATGCCGTCAAGGACTGGGCGGAATCCGGTTGGACGCCCATGCGAAGGCTGGGCACGCCGGCGGACATCGCCAATGTCTGCGCGTTACTGTGCAGCGAGGAGGCCGGTTTTCTCACCGGACAAACCATCTCCGTCGATGGTGGCAGCTCCCTGATGAACCCCGACTTTCCTTTGGCATTACAAGTGCCGGCCTAGCCGGAATGTTAACGAACACGCCGATGAAGGCCGAGTCCAAATAAAAACGGCCGCGCTTTCTGCGGCCGTATTGCCCCTCCTGGGCTCGATCCGGAGGCACTCGCAGAGTGCCGAAGGACGAGGCCCCAAAAAAAGCCCAGGGTTTTCACCCTGGGCATTGCCCCTCCTGGGCTCGAACCAGGACTCTCCTGATCCAGAGGGGCCGCCGTAACCAGCCGAATTCCAGCAACTTGCTACTAAAATGCGAGTTCGTGTCACCCGATGCTGGAGTTTGCTGGGTTTCATGCTCGACTTTGCCGTACTTTACTCACTCAAATGCTAGAGTTTGTTAACCTCCTTCCGCCCCCAACCCAGCCCTGAGTGCCCCTGCTGGCTAGGATGGTCTCGTCGGCGCAGATTCGAAGAACCCCCAACCCCAGGTCTCGCCGTGATCAAGGGGACAGCTTCCCAACTGGCTGACGCTCTGCGCGACCGCTACCTGATCGAGCGCGAGCTCGGGCGCGGGGGGATGGCTACAGTCTATCTCGCCCGGGATCTCAAGCACGGCCGTCACGTCGCCCTCAAGGTCCTGCACCCCGAGTTGGCCGCCAGCGTCGGCCCCGAGCGCTTCCAGCGCGAGATCGAGACCGTCGCCCGCCTGCAGCACCCGCATATCCTCACCGTGCACGACTCCGGGGAAACCGAGGGGCAACTCTGGTTCACGATGCCCTTCGTCGAAGGGGAGAGTCTCCGCGACCGGCTTCGGCGCGAACAGCAGCTACCCGTGGAGGTCGCGTTGCGGATCGCCACGGACGCGGCCCGCGCCCTCCAGTACGCCCACGAACACGGCGTGATCCACCGCGACATCAAGCCCGAGAATTTGCTCCTCACGAAGGATGGCAGCACGCTCGTGGCCGACTTCGGCATCGCCCGAGCGCTGAGTGCAGGTGGCGACCGGCTCACGGAAACGGGCATCAGCGTGGGCACCCCGGCCTACATGAGCCCGGAGCAGGGGGCGGGCGACCGCACCCTCGATGCCCGGACCGATGTGTACGCGCTCGGCGCGGTACTCTATGAGA
>DASYIX010000058.1:0-9565 GCA_035997125.1 Gemmatimonadales bacterium | reverse complement strand
GACCGAGTGCAGCGGGAACCTGACCGAGTACATCGGACACCTGACCGGGTGCAGTGGAGGCCTGACCGAGTGCAGTGGAGGCCTGACCGAGTACAGCGGAGACCTGACGCAGTGCAGCGGCCGCCTGACCGAG
The DNA here is from genome assembly GCA_035997125.1 of Gemmatimonadales bacterium. Taxonomy (GTDB): domain Bacteria; phylum Gemmatimonadota; class Gemmatimonadetes; order Gemmatimonadales; family GWC2-71-9; genus CAVVWJ01. Next base: position 9,432 of record DASYIX010000058.1, on the reverse strand, counting down.
TGCAGCGGACACCTGACCGAGTGCAGCGGACACCTGACCGAGTACATCGGACACCTGACCGAGTGCAGTGGAGGCCTGACCGAGTGCAGTGGAGGCCTGACCGAGTGCAGTGGAGGCCTGACCCGAGTACAGCGGAGACCTGACGCAGTGCAGCGGACGCCTGACCGAGTGCAGCGGACGCCTGACCGAGTGCAGTGGAGGCCCGACCGAGTGCAGCGGACCCCTGACGACGTTGCGGGCATCAGCGCCCGGCCGAAGCCGGGCGCCGCATTGCTTACGGGTTATTCCCCCGGACCCACCGGGTGCGTGGTCGGCAGGTTGTTGATGATCGTCACGTGGTTCCCCTGGCCGGCCAGATCGAAGCACTTGGGGTGCTCGAACCCGTCGATGGAGCCCACCGCGAAGATGAGGTTGTCGGTGCCGTTAGGTGGATTGCCTGCGGCCACACCGCCCGGCACGTTGTCCAGGTTGAGCGAGTGCCGCAACTTCCAGGAGATGATGTGGTCGGTGCAGGCGGTGTCGCCGCTCAGGCCGATGCCGCCAATGAGCCGGCCGGCCGGGGTATAGAGCGCCAGCCCGCCGCCGAACACGTTGACCCCGCCGATCCGCTTTCCAATCATGAAGTCGTTCGTGGTGCCGAAGTCCCCCGCGTTACCGCCATAGGCGACGTCGGGATCCACCGGGTTGCTCTCCTGCAGACCGAAGAGGCTCCCGCCCGGCTGCACCGCGGCATACAGATTGGCGGTGCTGAGCGCAAAGCCTTTCAGACTGAAGGCATTGGCGGTGTTGGCCTTCTGGGCCGAGATCACCCGGCTGCCGGGCCACTGGTCGCCCCGGTTGTTCCCGCTGAACACGACGTCCACCACTTTGCCGTCGCGATCCAGAATCGTGGCCCACATGCCGAAGCCGAGGCCGCCGTTCTGCTCGGTGAGGATCTCCCGCAGCTTGCTGCGGAGACCGTTGTGGCTGGGGAGGAAGGAAATGAGGTTGGTGCTCTGGGCGGTGTCAGGAGCGGTGGGACTGTTGTCGCTGCAGCTGGAGACCAAGGCCGCGCAGACCGCCACCATGGAGAGGGTATAGAACGGACGCATGGGGAACTCCTTGAGGGAGGAGAGCTGGGAGCTGGAGCTGGGAGTCGGGAGCTAAGAGTCGGGAGCTGGGCGTCGGGAGCCGCGGAGCTCCTAGCTCCCAGCTCCTAGCTACGACGAGGATACGGCGGACTGCGGGCCCGGCCTGAAAGACCAGCGACTGCCAGGCGCGGGCGGACCTGCATGAAGCGCCTTGCTGCGTTGCGTTAGTGAGTACCCACTGCAGAGATCTTCAACCTATCGGCGGGACTGCATCCCACAAGTAGGGGTTTCTTTTTTCCCCTGGAAGAAGGGTCGCCCACCGACACTTGACGCCGGCTTGACCGCCGCTCCGTAGGCTCCCTTCGGCAACGGGCCAACCCGTCCGGAACGGGTCACTGTTCGCTCTAACGGACAGCGGGGCCTGCCGTAAGTTTAGAGTGCAGTCCGGTCCGTCCTGCAACACAGCGTGGGTTTCATGAGCCCAACCGTAACCCGTCGCAACCTCCACCTCCTCAATCGCGCATTGGTCCTTGGGTTGCTGGCCTGTGCTGGAGGGGACTCGTTGGTGGTCCCGCCCGGCACCGGAACCCTGCAGATCACCACCACGACCGAGGGTGTTGAGCCCGACGGGGACGGCTATACGGTCCAGGTGGACGCACAACCCCCCGAGGCAGTGGCGTCGGGCGGGTCTCTCACCCGCGCCGTTACTCCGGGATCGCACTCGGTGCTGCTGGCTGGCATAGCGCCGAACTGCACTGTTGCGGTCGCGAATCCCAATAGCGTCAGTGTCGTGACCGGCCAGACGACGACCTTCACCTTCGCGGTGACCTGTGCTGCCACGACTGGCGGTCTTCAAGTCTCCGTCGCCACGCGCGGTCCGTCGCTCAGCCCCGATGGCTACAGTATCACGCTTGACGGCGCGGACCGGGGAGCTCTGGGGGTAAATGGGTCCGTCACCCTGCCGGCTCTGGCTCCGGGAGGCCACGTCGTCGGCCTCGGCGGTATTGCGGGGAACTGCCGGGTGCAGGGGGATAACCTGCGGGACGTAACGATCATCGCGGGAACAAACGTCACCGTCGCCTTTGACGTGACCTGCTCCGCCCCACCCCCTAACTCAGGCACGCTTCAGATCACGACCGTCACGACGGGTCCGGACCCAGACACCGACGGGTACAGATTTACGGTTGATGGAGGCTCCGACCAGCCGATTGGTGCTAATGATGTAACCTCCATCCCCAATTTTGCGCCCGGCGTTCACGCCGTATTGCTTAACGCAGTGGCTGGTAACTGCTCGGTGCAAGGAACGAATCCCCGGTCCGTTACTCTGGCACCTGGGGCCACTGCAGCTCTCAGCTTTCAAGTATCCTGCGCTTCGGCCTCCGGTGGGATCCGGGTTAACGTCGCCACCTCGGGCACATCCACCGACCCCGATGGCTACGCCGTGCAACTGGATGGGAATAGTCCGGGCCAGCGCGTCGCGACCGCTGGTGCGGTCAGCTTCGCCGGAGTTTCGGCCGGCAGTCACACGGTCACGCTGAGCGATCTCGCTGCCAACTGTAGCGTGGCTGAGGGGCTGTCCCGACCGGTCTCGGTGACTGTCGGGGTGACCAGCGATATCAGCTTCGCAATCACCTGCGCGGAAAGCGGTGGCGCGACGCTCGAAAAGGTCTCTGGGGATGCCCAGACCGGCCCCGTCGGCTCTGTGCTCGGCGCTCCGCTGGTTGTTAAAGTCAGCGATGCCTTTGGCACTGCGGTCCCGGGGGCGGCTATCACCTGGAGCCTCACCGGCGGTGGGAGTCTCAGCGAAATCTCATCCTTGACCGGCGCGAATGGTCAGGCGTCGGTCACCCGAACGCTGGGCGGTACTGTGGGGCAGCAGACGACTGTGGCTACCGCCAACGGCCTGGTGGGCTCTCCCCTCACCTTTACTCATACTGCTACCGGGGCCAGCACCGGAATGGGGCGATGGGACGGGGCCTTCTCGACGCCGGTGGTCGATGTGCACATGCATCTGCTGCCGACCGGGAAGGTGCTCATGTGGGGTGACCAGGGCGACGCGCAGCTCTGGGACCCGGCCAATCCGAGTGGGGGCTTCACCCCGGTCACCAAGACCTTCAGGATGTACTGCAGCGGTCACACCATCCTCCGGGATGGCCGGCTGCTCGTGGTGGGAGGCACCAGCCCCAGCACCCGAGGGTTGCGGCTGGCGACGGTCTTCGATCCAGTATCCAGAAGCTGGAGCGCGACCAGCTCGATGGCGCAGGGCCGCTACTATCCGACCATCACCGCCTTGCCCGACGGCGAGGTGCTGGCGGTGTCCGGCCACGACACCACGCTGGCCGACGTCACCGTCCCCGAAGTCTGGAACGGCAGTGCCTGGCGCCAGCTGACCGGCGCCCCGCTGGCGATCCCCAATCCGTATTACCCTGCCATGTTCGTGGCGCCCAACGGCAAGGTGTTCCTCGCGGGCTTCCCCCAGACCTCTCAGTACCTCGATGTCACGGGAGCCGGCCAGTGGACCCCGGTGGCAGAGCGGAATGTGGCCGATCGGACGATGGGATCAGCGGTGATGTACGCCCCCGGAAAGATCCTGTACGCCGGCGGTGGCGACCCACCCACCGCGTCGGCCGAGGTGATCGATCTCAACCAGCCAGCCCCCTCCTGGCGTAGTGTCCAGAGTATGGCGTTCGCCCGGCGCCAGATGAATGCGACGCTGCTGGCGGACGGCAGTGTGCTGGTGACCGGCGGCACCAGCGGCCCTGGGTTCAACAGCCAGGCGGGTGCAGTCCACGACGCCGAGCTGTGGAACCCGCAGACCGAGACCTGGACGATGATGGCTGCGGAGAGCAAGACCCGAACCTATCATGGGACTGCATTGCTGTTGCCCAACGGGAAGGTGCTCTCGAGCGGCAGTGGCGAGGGCGGTGGCATCCCGTTCGCCAGCAGCCAGTTCTCGGCCCAGGTGTTCAGCCCGCCCTATCTGTTCAACTCCGATGGCAGCCCTGCCGGTCGGCCCAGCATCACTTCGGCCCCGGCGACGCTCTTCTATGGCCAGCCGTTCACCGTCCAGACCCCGGATGCGGGATCGGTGACCCGGGGGACCCTGATCCGGCTGTCCTCCGTCACCCACGCGTTCAACATGAGCCAGCTGATCTATGGGCTGGCTTTCACGGCCGCGGGGCAGTCGGCGGTAAGCGCCACCGCCCCGCCCAATGCGACCATCGCGCCCCCGGGCCCCTACATGCTTTTCTTGATCAATGGGTCGGGCACCCCTTCAGTAGCGAAGATGGTGACGGTCGGCCCGTAGTACGGCCTTGGCTTGCGGGCCGCCGCGCAGGGCGGCAACATGTACCCATGCGCCGCCTGTTGGTGACCGCCGTATTCGCCCTCCTGGCCGGTCGGCCGCTGCACGCTCAGCACCTCAGAGACAAACTCTCCGAGCTCTTCATCTTCGGAACCGGTGGGATCCCGCTCAACTTGGGCGGAAGCAGTAGCCCCAATAATCCGGAGTCCATCCGGATCCACGGAGACCATTTCATTCCGGCGGCGGTGGCCAGCAATGGCACCGTGATCTCGTTCCTGACCAATTCCATCGGCAGCAACGTCTCCAACGTCCCGGTAAGCGCCACCAGCAGCGGCTCGACATTCAGCTTTCAGGGTGGCGTGCCCACCCGGACCTCCACCTCGTCGGGCCCAATCCTGGGCGAGCGGGCCCAGACGCTGGGCCGGGGCCGGGTGCTCGCGAGCCTGGCCCGCACCGGCGTGCACTTCAAGACGCTCCGGGGAGTGGATCTCGACCATCTGCGCTTCACTTTCACCCACGCCAATACGGATTTCCCGGGGTGCGACTCGATTGCCGGCGGAGACTGCTCCCTCCTGGGTGTCCCGACCCTGGAGAACGAAACGATAGACCTGAACCTTGCGCTGGACGTCCGGCTCACCGTCACGTCGTTCCTGCTGACCTATGGCGTCAGCGATCGGATCGACGTGGGCGTCGAGCTCCCCCTGGTGTCGGTCTCACTCGACGGTACCAGCAACGCGCAGATCAACCCCTTCGGCCCGCCACCCGCGGTGCATTTCTTCGGTGGAACACCGGACGATCCCATTCTCACCGCCACCCGGACCGTGGGTGGGTCTTCCGCTGGCCTGGGCGACGTCGATGGTCGGGTCAAGGTGAACCTCCGCCGGGGAGAGCCGCTTTCGGTCTCCGTACTGGGTGACGTCCGCTTCCCCACCGGCAGCGAGAGCGACATGCTCGGCTCCGGCGCGTGGGCGGCCCGAGGCCTTGCCATCCTTTCGGCCAACTTCGGCGCCTTCTCACCCCACGCGAACTTCGGCTACCTCTACCGCGGCGGCCAGTTCGAGAACGACGCGGTACTCGCGACCGTCGGCTTTGACCACCTCATGGCCCCCTGGGCCACCTTGGCGATCGACGTGCTTTCGGAGCTCCAGGTGGGCGAGAGCCCGCTCCAGGTGCCCGGCCCAGTCATGATCGAGGCACCCTACCACCGCGTGATTATCCCCACAGTGATTCCCGACAGCCGGGACGATATCGTGTCCGGATCGGTTGGCTTGAAGCTGACGGCGGCTCCAGGGCTCACGGTAGTGGGCAACAGCGTGTGGTCGCTCAATCGCGGCGGGTTACGGCCGGATGTGATCTGGACGGCGGGGTTGGAGTACAACTTCTAGGGTGAGCGGAGAGCAGTGCGCTGGAGGGACCCTCACCTCACCTGACTGATACGCCACTTTCCGCCCTCATTTCTGAACGAGGCGTGGAATGACACCGGCTGGCTCTCGGTGCGCCCGGTGCTGGTATTGAGGTAGGTGTAGGTGCCGGCGACCTGTGCGTCTGCCGCTCCGTTGGAGAGGTCGAGCCGACCGACCGAAAGCTGCGCCTTTACGTCGCGCACCAGCTGGAAGAACTGCTCCCAACCCCTCGCCTGAAGCCCGGTCATCGCGGGGTAGACCCGTTGCAGGCCCGGAAGGCTCTTCGCCTCGATAGCGCTCGCATACTCCGCCACGACACCCCGGATCTCCGGCGCGGGGTCAGTGGCCTTCGGGGCCGGGGCCGCTGCGGTTACGGGCGGTGACGGAGGAGCGGGCGGCGACAGTACGGATTCCCTCGGTGGCGGGGGCTCAAACGCTGGCGTGGCGGTAAGGGATTCCTGCGCCACCGGCGCGGCCGGCTTGGGTGTCTCAGCCCGGGGACGTTCGCGCCGAGTCGCTTTTGGGTGAGGTGGTACCGCTGCTACTGCCGGTCGGCTGGGGGCAGGTGGCTCGACTACGGCCGGCTGCGGTGGCGGCATGGCCTGGCCGGTATCGGCCGAGGCCGAAGCGCCTGGCGCGTTGCTCGCGTCCGGCGAGGTGCGTCGCAGCCAGAGTGCTCCCCCTCCCAGCAAGAGCACGAGTGCTACCAGCGCGCCCGCGAGCGGCCACTTCCGCCGGCTAATCTCGGTTCGCGTTCCGACCGGCAGCCGCACCGCTGTGGTTGCTGTGATTCCCCCGCTCGGCGTGGCAATCGCATCCAGCGCATGCATCACCTCGCCCGCCGTCTGGGGACGATCCGCGGGCCGCTTGGCCAGACATTCCCTCACCAACGTGGCCAGCATCGGCGGAACGGCGGGGCGGCGGCGCTCGACCGGCTCCGGCTCCTCGACCACCTGGGCGGCAAGCACCTGTTGGGCCGAGCGTCCGACGAACGGTGTCGCGCCGGTGAGCATCTCGTACGCCACGATGCCGAGCGCGTAGATGTCGGCCCGGTGATCGGTGTTGGGACTGGCGGTGGCCTGCTCCGGAGCCATATACGCCGGGGTGCCAAGGGCGACTCCGAGCGACGTGAGGCCGGTGCCGGCGGCGTCCGAGGAGGCGCTGACCGCCTTGGCCACGCCGAAGTCGGTGACCACGGCGACCCCACCGGAGAGCAGCACGTTGTCCGGCTTCACGTCGCGGTGGATCACGCCGTTGCCGTGGGCATACGCGAGCGCGGACACGACGTCGCGCAGGATTCGTACGGTCTCCGCAATCGGAAACTCTCCCTCCCGGGCCACTCGAGCCCGCAGCGATTCCCCGGTCACGAACGGCATGATGAAGTACGGCAGACCCTCGGCTTCGCCAGCCGAGAGGAGGGGGACGATATGAGGATGTTGCAGCTGGGCGGCGAGCTGGATCTCCCGGCGGAACCGCTCCACGTTGACGCCGGCGGCCAGCTCGGGGAGGAGCACCTTCACCACGACCTTGCGGCCGAGCGCGCGGTCGAGCGCCACGAAGACGCGGGACATCCCGCCGCCGCCGAGCTCGCGCTCCAGGAGATAGGCATCTCCGAGGGCCCGCTGAAGTTGTTCCTGAAGGCTGCTGCTCACGATCTCACGGTCCGGAAGGAGACCGGAATTTAGAGATCGGGAGAGGAGATGGCCACCTGTAGCTCTCCCAGCCGCCCTACGATGAACCGCCGCTGCGGCTCCTGTCTGGTGAGCTCCAATGTCTTTCGATAGGATTCGATCGCGTCGGCCGTTCGGCCCAGCCGCCGGCACAGCTCCCCCCGCGCCGAGTGGGCCGGGGCATAGTCGCCCAACTCTCCCCGGGCGAGAATGGCATCTATCAGCTCGAGTCCCGCCTGGGGCCCATCCCGCATCGCCACCGCAGCCGCCCGATTGAGCTCTACCACCGGCGACGGGTCCGCCCGGAGCAGCACGTCGTACAGGCCCACGATCTCCTCCCAGTCGGTCGCGTCTGCAGTCGCAGCCTCTGCATGAATCGCAGCGATCGCGGCCTGCAAGGTGTAGGGGCCGAACTGACGGGACCTCAATGCCCGCTCCACCAGCGCCAGGCCCTCCCCGATCTGCTCCCGATTCCATCGCGACCGGTCCTGCTCGGCCAAGAGCACCAGCTCGCCGTTGGCCGTGGTGCGGGCCGCTCGCCGCGACTCGTGCAGCAGCATCAACGCCAGCAGTCCCAGCGCCTCCGGCTCGGGCAGCAGCTCCACCAGCAGCCGGCCCAGCCGGATCGCCTCGGCCGAGAGATCCTGCCGCACCAGAAAATCGCCCGATGAGGCCGCGTAGCCCTCGTTGAAGACCAGATAGATGACGTGGAGCACGGTGCCGAGCCGCTCGGGGAGGTCGGCTCTCGCGGGGACCTGATAGGGGATCTTCGCGGCCTTGATCTTCGCCTTGGCCCGGACGATCCGCTGCGCCAGGGTCGGCGCCGGGGAGAGAAACGCGCGGGCGATCTCTTCGGTGGTGAGGCCGCAGACCTCACGCAGGGTCAGGGCGATCTGCGCATCGGGTGGCAGGGCAGGGTGGCAGCAGGTGAAGATGAGCCGAAGCCGGTCATCCTCAACACTCTCGTCGTCCAGCTCGTGCGGCGGGGTGACGCCGTTGCCCAGACGCTCGGCGACGACCGCGAGCGAGGCATCGAACCTCGCCCGCCGCCGCAATCCGTCTATGGCCTTGAAGCGCCCGGTGGACACCAGCCAGGCCCGGGGATTTCGGGGGATCCCCTCAGCCGGCCAGCGCTCCACCGCCGCGGCAAATGCTTCCTGCAACGCCTCCTCGGCCAGATCGAAGTCGCCGAGGAGCCGGATCAGCGTCGCCAGGACCCGCCTAGATTCGGTGCGGAATAATTCTTCTAGCCGGTCGGGCAGAGGTATTTCACGGTAGTTATTCGTGCCTACCTCAGGCCGTCGCGCCGGCCGCCTGCTGCCGGGCCGCGGCTTCCTTGGAGAAATCCATGATCGGCCGGACCTCGATCGAGCCGTACCGGGCACCAGGGATCCGAGCCGCGACCTGGATGGCGTCGTTCAGGTCCTTGGCCTCGATCATATAGAACCCGCCCAGCTGCTCCTTGGTCTCGGCAAAGGGGCCGTCCGTGGTCGAGACCTTGCCGTTCCGCACCCGCACAGTCGTGGCCGTCTGGGTCGGCTGCAAGGCCTCGCCCGCCACGTACTTGCCGTTCTTCTGGATGTCCGAGGTGAAGGTGAAGTACTCGGTCATGATGGCTTCGCCTTCGGCCGGCGAGATGGTCTCGAAAGCCTTCTCGTTTTCGTAGATCAGGCAGAGGTATTTCATGGGATCCTCAGAGATGGGGTGACGTTGTGGACGCTAGATAGTCGTTCGGGACGGTCGGGAATCGACATGGGTACATCACGAGGCCGGCCCGGCCCCGGTTTCAACGTCCGACCCAGCCGACAGTCCTGGGCCATAGTGGACCATTTCGGAGAATCTATCGCTCTCTGGCGCAGTCAGTAATTTGGCGATACATCTCGTGAACCAGTCCCCCCAAGTCCGCCGGGCTTAGGAAGTGTCGATAACGCGCGCTCGTTCCCCATCCGTCGTCCTGCTCGCGTTCCTCGCCGGGTGTGGCGGCG
>DASYIX010000057.1:0-30503 GCA_035997125.1 Gemmatimonadales bacterium | reverse complement strand
GTTGAGGAGCTCTAGTCTCCCAAACTGATACCTAATTCGCGAGCCGTTGCAATCGTGTCCGAGTCCAGCGGCACGTTCTTCGGCCGGCCCACCACCTCTTCCAAAGGGACCTGCTCGATACCGGGCCCTTTGAGCCCGACCATCACCCCGAATGCGCCGTCAGCGATGGCGCGCACCGCGGCCGCACCGAACCGAAGGGCAAGCAGCCGGTCATACGTAGTGGGGGACCCTCCGCGCTGCAAATGCCCCAGAACCAGAGTACGAGTCTCCTTGCCGGTATAGTGCTCGATGGCGCGCGCGACCTTGCTGCCGATGCCGCCCAGCCGATCCACGGTACCGGGCCCCCGGCGCTCCACCAGTTCTACGTTGCCGTCCACGGACCGGGCCCCTTCAGCCACCACTACGATGCTGAATCGCCGGCCGGCAGCCTCCCGGCTTCGGATCTTGGCACAGACCTTCTGGATGTCGAAGGGAATCTCCGGGATGAGTATGACGTCGGCGCTGCCGGACAGGCCGCTGTAGAGAGAAATCCAGCCGGCATATCGCCCCATGAGCTCCACCACCATCACCCGGTCGTGACTCTCGGCGGTCGAGTGCAACCGATCGATGGCTTCGGTGGCGGTGCTGACCGCGGTGTCGAAGCCAAAAGAGCGCTGGGTGCCACTCACATCATTGTCGATTGTCTTGGGGACGCAGACGACCGGAAGGCCTTTCTTCCAGAGCTCATACGAGATCTGCAGGCTTCCATCTCCGCCAATGGAGACGAGTGCGTCGAATCCGCTGGCCTGGAATGCGGCGACCAGGTCGTCCGAGCGATCGATCTCCTGCTCCCGACCCTCCGAGTCCCGGCTGACGTAACGAAAAGGGTTCCCGCGATTGGTGGTGCCGAGAATGGTGCCGCCGAGGTGGGTGATGCCGCGCACTTGGGCGGGACCCAACGGCACGACGCCGTCGAAGCTGAGCAGACCCTCGTACCCGCGCTGAATCCCGTAGGACTGCCATCCGCGATGATGCGCCGAAAGGACGACGGCGCGAATGACAGCGTTCAGCCCGGGGGCGTCACCGCCGCCGGTTGAGATGGCAATGCGCATGGGTCACTTTGAACCTCTCACCCGCTCGATTGCCTTCAGGACTTCTCCCGGCTCCGCATGACGCCTGACTGCCTTCTTCGAGAACACCAGATTGCCGTCCACCGTCACCTCGAATAAGCCACCGGACGACTCCACCAGACGGACTTCAGCATCCGGATATGCTTGCTTCAGCTCAGCCGCCAGACCGGCGGCTCGGGGCTTGTAGTTTCAGACAACGCAATATTGGATCGTCACTTGCATGTGTACGACACTCGCTTCAGAGATTCAAGGCAGGACCGCCGCGAATCGTAGTGGCCTCGGCTGGAGATGCCAAGGGCGGCTGCGTGCTGTGACGGCGCTCCTTGTCAGGCCAATCCGACGGTCATATCTATTTGAGCCATGCTGACCTACCGACGCCCCCACGGGGGTTTGGCCCGGGTGCTGCTGCTCCTGGGCGCTCTTGTGTATGCCCTGGGCACTGCCCAGACCGCCTCGGCGCAGGAGCGCCGCTATCTCTTCGAGGTGGGCGCCGCGGGCGGATATCAGGGGTTCGGGGATTCGACCGGCCTTGGTGGCGCGGCCGGTGCGGTGGGCCGGATCGGCGTATGGCTTCCGCTGAATTTCGGGTTAGAGGGCGAATATTCGACTGCGAGTCCCAAGGCCAAAGGCCCCGGCCTGAGCGTGGGCGTCAAGACGATCTCGATATCGGCATTGTACAACCTGCCGCTGGGCACGAGATCCTGGGTCTACGGCAAATTGGGTGTCGGCAAGACGCGTTATGGAAAGGATCCCTGCAACACTCCGACGATCTGCGGAACGGCCAAACCGGTGATTACCGGCATCGGATTTCGACTCGCCCTGAGCCCCCTGGTGATGGCGCGAGCCGAAGGGATGGTGAACTTCAACAAGACCACGCGCAATGTAGGCACTCCTCCCGCGCCGCAAACGACAAAGTTCTCCAACTACGGGGTCAATCTTGGCCTGAGCCTGATGTTGGGGAGCAAGCCACTCCCCGACAGTGACGGCGACGGCGTATCCAACAATCGCGACCGGTGCGCCAACACGCCTTCTGGAGCTCAGGTCAACGAGTTCGGCTGTCCCCTCGACAACGATAGCGACGGTGTGCCCAACGGGATCGATCGCTGCCCCAACACGCCGATTGGCGCCACGGTGGACCCGACGGGCTGCACCCGCGACAGCGATGGGGACAACATCCCCGACGGCATAGACAAGTGTCCGGACACGCCCGGTGGAGTGCTGGTGGACGGTACCGGGTGCGCCAAAGACAGTGACGCTGACGGCATCCCCGACGGGCTCGACCGCTGCTCGGATACACCGAAGGGCGCTACGGTAGACGCGCTCGGCTGCCCCGGAGACGAGGACGCCGACGGAGTCCTCGATGGGCTCGACCGTTGCCCCCGGACCTCGATCGGCGCGACGGTGAATGCGTACGGATGCCCGGTGGGACAGGGAATCAGGCAGCCGGCCAACGCACCGGCGGCCCCCCCGCCCACGGCCACCCCTGACACCTCGGCCCAGGCGAGAGCGGCTCGAAAGGCGCTGGCTTTGCCAGCTGGTCTCCTCGTATTGGAAGGCGTCACCTTCGAATCGGGCAGCGCACGACTGCAGTCCGGCTCGTACGTGGAGCTCGATTCTCTGGCCAAGGTGCTCATCGCCAGCCCCGCGATGAGGGTCGAGATCGGCGGCCACACCGACAACTCCGGCTCACCCGCGGACAACCAACACCTCTCGACACTCCGCGCGGAGGCCGTCCGGAACTACCTGGTGGCCAAGGGGGTGCCGTACCAGCAGATGGTTGCGCGGGGCTACGGCTCGACCGTGCCGCGCACGCCGGACACCACTCCACGGGGACGAGCCGCCAACCGCAGAGTCGAGGTCAAGCCCCTCTCGTCCGGCCCTTGATCGGGCTTGGCCGGGCGGCTTGACCAGACCCCAAGCGCGGGTATCCTAAAGGACGTGCCACTTTCCCCTTAGGAGTTCCTCCATGAGTACCCAGACCCGTCTCGGTCTGCTTGTCGCGTTCGTGACTGCCGGGGCCGCCTCGGCGTCGGCCCAGACCACCTCGCAGACCGAGCGGACACCCGCACCCGCCGAGGCCGCCGGGCCGGCAGCTGCCACGGCGGTCAGCCCGGAGCTTATCGCCCAGGGCGACAAAATCTTTCACGGCGCCGGCAACTGCTATGCCTGTCACGGTGGCAACGCGGAGGGATTGGTGGGACCGAATCTCACCGACGCGGAGTGGATCCATAGCAAGGGGACCCTGGACGACATCACGGCGCAGGTGATCCACGGAGTGACCAAGGAGGAGTCGAAGAGTGGGATTGTCATGCCGCCGAAAGGTGGCAGCACGATCAGTGATGACGATGTGAAGGCGGTTGCTGCTTACGTATACTCACTGAGCCACAAGTAGCTCTCCTCCTGGCGCGCTCCGGTCCGGCTACATCGGGCTCCGGAGCGCGCCAAGCGAATACCACACCCCAAAGAGCAGGCTGGCGGCACCCAACAGGGGCACGAGCTCGGCCAGTCGGCGCTTTACCGTGCCGCGAGCCAGCGCGTGGCCGAACGCGGTGGAGACCAGCGCCATCGATACCGCTGTTGCCGCGGCAAAGACCACGAGGGCCAGCACCCCCTGCATCTGACCCGACACCGCGCCCACCAAAAGCAGCCCCACCCCGGCCGAGCCACCAACGCCGTGCACCATCCCGATCCCGAAGGCAGTGAGCGGAGACCGGCCCAGCCCTTCGGCATGAGGGTGGGTGTGAGGGACCGCTTGGGTGGCGGCCTCATGCCGGTGCTCGTGCACATGGGGATGGGCGTGCTGGACCGAGCCGTGGCTGTGAGGATGCACGTGGAAATAGCCGCGGTGCCAGCGGATCAAGAGGCGAATGGCGAGCGCCACGATGACCAGGCCGATGGCCGCCTCCGCCGCGCGCTGAACCGGATCTGGCAGGTAGCGGCGGAAGAGAACGACCGGAAGTCCGAAAGCGAACAGTGTGGTCGCGTGGCCCAGTCCCCAGGCCAAGCCAAGTACAGTCGCTCGGCGGGGCCCATTCCGTGAGTCGGCCAGGAAGAGGGTCGATACGGCCGTCAGATGATCCGGGTCGGTGGCGTGCCTGAGCCCCAGTAAGAGCGCGACCACGAAGGCCATCAGCCCGCTGTTGCCCAGTCGGGCGATCAGCTCGTCTAGTCCAAGCATCCATTAAGTTAGCCCTGCACGGTCGAAAGTCACCACGCTGGTTGCGGGGGCGGGTAGATTTCCAGCGTGACCGCCAACCGCCTCGCCGACTCACCTTCGGCCTATCTCCAGTCCGCCGCCCATCAGCCAATTCATTGGTATCCCTGGGGTCAGGAGGCCTTCGCAGCGGCGGAGGCAGCCGATAAACCGGTGCTGCTCGACATCGGCGCGGTCTGGTGTCACTGGTGCCACGTCATGGACGGCGAATCCTACGAGAATCCCGAGCTGGCCCAATTCCTCAACCAGCATTTCGTTTGCATCAAGGTGGACCGGGACGAGCGTCCCGACGTGGATGCGCGATATCAGCGGGCGGTACAGATGCTGACCCAGCAGGGTGGCTGGCCGCTCACCGCGTTCCTGACCCCTCGAGGTGAGGTCTTCTTCGGCGGCACCTACTTCCCGCCGGACGGCAAGTACGGCCGTCCCGGATTCCGCAGCGTGCTCTCCGGCGTGCTCGACGCCTACCGCAGTCGCCGCGAGCAGGTGCAGACGCAGGCCAGCGCGATTCGCCGGGTTCTGGACGAGCACCTCGACGAGGCAGCCCCGGGCGAGATCTCCCAGGCCCTGCTGGACGAAGCGGTGTCCCAGATGATCCGCCTCTTCGATCCGGTAAACGGCGGCTTCGGGAGCCAGCCCAAGTTTCCCCATTCCGGGGCGATAACGCTGCTGCTGCATCGCTGGCACGATCAGCCGACCGATCAGATTCGCACCATCGTCGATCGAACGCTGCAGGGCATGGGACGCGGCGGCGTACACGACCAGCTCGGAGGTGGATTTCATCGCTACAGCGTGGATGCAGGGTGGATCGTGCCCCACTTCGAGAAAATGTCGTACGACAATTCCGAGCTGCTCAAGACCTATCTCGATGCCTACTCATTGTTGGGGACGCAGGAGTATGCCGACGTGGCGCGCGGGATCGTGCACTGGGTCCGCGAGGTCATGGCCGATCCGCAGGGCGGCTACGCCGCGAGCCAGGACGCCGACGTCGGGCTGGACGACGACGGCGACTACTTCACCTGGACCAGGGACGAGGCGGCCGCGGTCCTGAGCCCGGAAGAGCTTGAGGTTGCCGCCGCGTATTACGACATCGGCACTGCCGGTGAAATGCAGCACGATCCGGGAAAGAACGTGCTCTTCATCGCCTCCACCGTGCCCAAGATCGCCCTGCGAATCGGACGCAGCGTCGCGGTCACCGAACAGCTGCTGCGCTCGGCTCAGGACAAGCTGCGCACCGCCCGAGCCCTCCGGCCGGCGCCGTTCGTGGACCGCACCCGATACACCAACTGGAACGCCATGCTCGCCTCGGCCATGCTGCGTGCTGCGGCGGTGCTGGGCGACGACTGGGCCCGCGAGCACGCGCTCCTGACTCTGAGACGCATCCGCCGGGAGAACGCCGACGCGGATGCGGTTGCCCACACGCCGGGAGGCGTAACCGGGCTGCTCGACGACCAGGTTCAGGCTGCGGCCGCTGCGCTGGACGCCTACGAGAGCACCGGAGACCAAGACTGGCTCGCCTGGGTTTGCGGCCTGATGGATCGGGTGTGGGGGGACTACCGGGACGAGTCCGGCGGTGGACTCTTTGACACGGCCCGAGAGCGCACCGGTGAGCTGGGCCTGCTCCCCGCTCGAGCCAAGCCGATCCAGGACGCACCGGCGCCCTCCGCCAATGGGGTAGCCGCGCTCGTCCTGGCCCGGCTGCACGAGCTCACCAGCGAGCCCCGGTGGAAGGAACGGGGAGCCGCCCTGGTTGCTGCGTTCGCCGGCCGAGCCGCGGAGCTGGGACTTCACGCGGCTACCTATCTCCTGGCGGTGGACTGGCAGGTGAATCCTGCCACTCACCTCGTGGTGGTCGGCAACCCTCGAGATCCCGCCACGCTGGCCATGCATCGAGGGGCGCTGAGTGGATTCGTGCCCCGGCGGTTGGTCCAGCTGGTTGACGGGGGAGAAACCGACCGCGGGACCCTGCCGCCGGCCATCAGAGGGATGCTGAGCGGCGGCAACGGCCCGCGCGGCTTTGCCTGCACCGGGGCCACCTGCAGCCAACCGGCGGGCGATCTGGAGGCCTGGCGTGCCACGCTGGAATCCATTCGCGTGGCCGTCCCGGCCTGACCCGGCGGTGAGCTTGACGAGGCGGGCAGTTACATTTCCGGCCGGCTAATCTTCATCCAGAGGACATCCGTGGCTAAGAGCGCGACAATCGAAACCAGCAAGGGCACGATAAAGGCCGAGTTGTTCGATACCGAAGTACCGGGCACTGTCAGCAACTTCGAGAAGCTGGCCAACAGCAAGTTCTACGATGGAACCAAGTTCCACCGAGTTATCTCCAACTTCATGATCCAGGGGGGAGATCCGCTTTCGAAGGAGCCGAACAATCCTCGGGTCGGCACTGGCGGACCGGGGTATAAGATCAAGTGCGAGACTGATCTCAATACCCACAAGCATACCAGCGGCACCTTGTCGATGGCTCACGCTGGGAAGGACACCGGTGGCAGCCAATTCTTCATCACTCACTCCCCCCAGCCGCACCTCGATCGGGTGCATACCGTCTTCGGGCAGGTGACCCAGGGAATGGATGTGGTGAATCAGATCAGACAGAACGATGTCATCACCTCTATCCGGGTCGTCTGACCCCTGCATCTCGATTTTGCCGTCGTCGCCGACTACGCCCTGATCGACCAGCAGGGCAAGCTCAGCGTGCTGGGCATGTTCCAGCACGTGTGGCTATCCAATTTTCCCGCGGTGTATCCCCGCACTCATCTGGTACTTCGAGTCCGGGGCCGGCGCACCGAGATCGGGGTGCACACCATCAGGATTCGCTTCGTGGATGACAGTGGGAGCGAGCTGCTGGGCGGTGAAGGCACGGTGCAGTTCGGCGAGCCCCCGGCGGGGGTCGTCGACGTGGAGGCCGGAGCAGTCCTGGTGTTTGATGTTCCCCTTCCCCGTCCCGGCCAATACGCCTTCGAGATCAGCCTGGACGGGGAGTTGGCCAATCGAGTGGCACTCTCCGCAGGGTATCCCCAGCAACAACAACAGCAGCACTAAGCCATGACCTGGACCCGTGAGCGCGCGCTCCAACTCATGCACGAGTACACCGCCTCCGATGCCCTTCGGAAGCACATGTACGCGGTCGAGATCGCCATGCGGGCCATGGCCGAGCGATCGGGGGAAGACCCCGAGGCCTGGGGCATCGCCGGCCTGCTGCATGACTTCGACTATGAGCGGTTTCCCAACGCCGAACATTCGCCCACCGAGGGCCACCCGGCCGAGGGCGTGCGCCTCCTTGCCGCACAGGGCCTGCCCGAGCCGATGCAACGCGCCATCCTCGGCCACGCCAACTACTGCGCCGTGCCCCGGGACACTCCGATGGCTCGGGCACTCTTTGGGGTGGACGAGCTCGCCGGATTCCTGGTGGCCTGCGCTCTAGTGCGGCCCTCCCGCAGCCTGCAGGACCTCGAGGTCTCCAGCGTTAAGAAGAAGCTCAAGGACAAGGCTTTCGCCCGAGGCGTCAGCCGGGAAGACGTGATCCGTGGCGCAGAGGAGCTGGGTGCCCCACTCGATGAGCACATCGCGTTCGTGCTCGGCGCGCTGAGACCCCACGAGGGAAGGCTGGGACTCGGCGGAGCGTGACCGGCCCGCGGTTAATTCCGGCGGAGCAGTCGGTGGCTTGCGCGATCAACCGTGCGGCCGGCGGGCGCCCCGTGCCCGGCAACCAGGTCGATCTGCTGATCGACGGCCCCGATACCTACCAGTCCATGCTGGAGGTCATCGCCCAGGCCAGGCACTGGGTTCACTTCGAGAACTACATCATCCGCAGTGATTCGGCCGGCTGGCGATTCGCCGAGCTGCTGGCGTCACGCGCCCGGGCCGGGGTCCACGTCCGGGTGCTGTACGATTGGTTTGGCTCGGTCAGCACCCGCCGAGGCTTCTGGCGCTACCTCCGCGGCGCCGGTGTCGAAGTCCGCGCTTTCCATCGGCCGCAGCTGATCGATGCGGTCACCAACCTCTCCCGCAACCACCGCAAGTTGGTCGTGGCAGACGGCTCTCGTGCCATCCTCGGCGGCCTGTGTATCGGCTGCGAGTGGACCGGCGAGACTCATTCCGGCGGTCAGCCGTGGAGAGACACGGCGGTAGACATTCGAGGTCCGGCCGCCGCGGTTCTGGACCAGACTTTCGTGAACCTTTGGGACCTGACCGGTACCGAGGTGCCGCCGGACCAGGTGGCCGGAGTCGTGGCCCCGGCCGGCGGCGCCGAAGTCCGGGTGATCAGCGGGGAGCCGGGGCGGGAGCGCGCCTACCGGGTCATCGAGCTGCTGGCGGTAGGCAGTGTCGAGCGGCTCTGGATCACCGATGCCTACCTGGTCGCTCCGCCGCGGCTCTTTCAGGCGCTGCGGGACTCGGCGCGGGACGGCGTGGACGTTCGCCTGCTGGTGCCCGGCTCGAGCGACATCCCGCTGATTCGAAATGTCTCCCGCATCGGCTACCGCGACCTGCTCCGCAGCGGAGTGCGGATCTACGAGTGGGATGGTCCCATGCTGCACGCCAAGACCATCATGTGTGACAACCGCTGGGTCCGGATCGGATCCAGCAACCTGAATCCATCCAGCCTGCTGGGCAATTACGAGTTGGACGTCCTGATCGAAGACCCTGGTCTGGCTCAGGCCATGGAGGACCAGTTCCGCCACGACGTCGCCCGAAGTCGGGAGGTGGCCAGCCGGCCGGTTCGGGGGCCGCGACGCATCAGCCAGGCGCTTCCAGCGGCGCTGACCCACCAGGATCCCGTTGTGGCCCAGACGGCGCACCGGCGCAGCCGCCGAGAGACCCGTCGACGGGCGGTCCTGGCGCTCCGCGCCATCGCCAGCAACGCCCGACGCTCGGTATTCATTCCCATCAGTGCCATCTTCATTCTGCTGGGCATTCTCCTGGTGGCATTGCCCAGGGTATCAGCCTACGTCCTCGCAGTGCTCTGCGCCTGGTTTGCCCTGGGGACGGCGCGGGAAGCGTTCCGCCGGCGGGCCGACCGGTAACGATTGCGTTCCCCTTTGAAACTTTCACTGGAGCGATGCGTCGGACCCTGAGCCCAACAATCGAGGCCGGTCGAGCGTAATTACTTGATGATCCTACGTCCTTTCCTGGCCATTGCTTGCCTGTCGCTGGCTACTGCGGGTGCCGGTGCCGCTCAGAGCTCGCCCCGAGCAGAGGGAGGGGTGCGCACAGTCACCCTGGATGAGGCGATTCGCCTCTCGGGGCGGGTCCAGCCGGGAGTCGTGCAGGCGGCTGCCGGGGTTCGGACCGCCGAGGCCAGGCGCCGAGGCGCAGTGGGTGAGTTCCTCCCTACGGTGTCGGCCAATTCCTCGGCGAGCGACTTCTATTCCGAGGGCGCCCCGCGTATCGACCCGATCACCGGCCAGATCGCGGGGGGCGGCTCGACCAACCGCAGTCTCAGTACCTCCCTCTCCGCCAGCGTCGATCTCTTTACCGGTTTCCGCCGCAGGGCCGATATGCGGGCCGCCCGTGCCGGCCAGGAAGCTGCTGACGCCTCCTTGATCGATGCCCGTTTTCAGCAGGCACTCACCACGACCAATCAGTTCCTGGACGCTCTGGCCGCGTCCCAGTTGCTGCGAGTGCGGGAGAGCAGCGTGCGCCGGGCTGAGGAGCAGCTCAAGGTCTCGGTGGCAAAGCTACGGGCGGGCTCTGCCACCCGTTCTGACTCGCTCCGTTCTCTGGTCACGCTCGGCACGGCCCAACTCGACCTGATTTCGACTCAGGCTCAGCTCGCCGCCGCCGAGGCAAACCTGGGCCGGCTGACCGGCCTCCCCGGCCGGGTGCAGGCCGCCGACGATTCCGCTTTTTACCGTGTTCTCCCCCCGGTCGACACCGCGGCGCTGCGCGGGGAGGCCGAGTCGAAGTCGCCCCAAGTCAGGAGCGCGGTGGCTACCGCGGCCGAGGCGCGGGCGAACGTCGGTGCCTCCCGCTCGTCCTACTGGCCAAGCCTCTCGCTCTCGGCCAACACCGGCTGGAATGGGAACCGGGCAAGTGATTACAACCTGCAGAACCAACGGCAGGTGAGTCTCGGAGTCCGCTGGACTCTCTTCAACGGCTTTCAGCGGGAGCTGAACATCGCGCAGCAAGAGGGAAACCAGGATCTGGCCGAGGCCAACGCCTCCGATGCTCAGCTGCAGGTCCAGGCCGAACTGATCACTGCCCTGGCCCAATTGGACGCAGCCCGACAGAGAATCCAGATTACAGGCATCAGCGTCGCGGCCGCCACTGAGGATCTGCGGGTTCAACAGGAGCGGTACCGGCTGGGTGCGTCGACCATTGTAGACCTGCTCACGTCGCAGGAAGCTCTCAACCAGGCGGAGGTGGACGTGGTGAATGCCCGTTTCGACTACCTTCGCGCCAAAGCGCAGATCGAAGCGCTGATTGGACGGAACCTTTGACCAGCACCCTGCCCAACACCGAAGAGCGCATGGCCATGCTGCCGCCCGACGTCCCCCGGGACGCGGTGATCGTCACCCGCAATCTCCAGCGGGAATACGATATGGGTGGCGAGGTGGTGCGGGCACTCCGCGGGGTGGATCTCACGATCCGCAAGAATGAGTTCGTGGCCATCATGGGTCCCTCGGGCTCGGGGAAATCGACCCTGATGAACCTGGTCGGTTGCCTGGACAGTCCCACCGCCGGCGAGTACTGGCTTAACGGGCATCGGGTCTCCGAGCTGGAGGACGACCAGCTGGCCCGGATCCGCAACAAGGAGATCGGGTTCGTCTTCCAGACCTTCAACCTCCTTCCCCGGGCTACCAGCCTGCACAACGTGGAGCTCCCATTGATCTATGCCGGTGTGGGGTCAAAGGAGCGGCGCGAGTTGGCGACGGAGTCGCTGGTCAAAGTGGGATTGGCAGATCGGATGAATCACCGTCCCAACGAGCTCTCGGGCGGCCAGCGTCAGCGCGTGGCCATCGCCCGGGCGCTGGTGAATCGGCCGAGCATTCTTCTGGCCGACGAGCCGACCGGGAACCTCGACAGCGCCACGAGCGAAGAGATCCTGTCGCTCTTCGAGGCCTTGCACGTCGATGGCCAGACCATCGTTCTCGTCACCCACGAACACGATATCGCGGAGCACGCCCGCCGGCAGGTGCACCTCAAGGACGGCAAGGTGGAGCGGGACTTCGACACGGCGGGACGGGCATGAGCTTGGACATCCTTCGGTCGCGCCGCTCCCTCAGGATGACAGCTGCGGCGGCAATTCTCCTCTCGGCAGGCGCCTGCAAGAAGGCGGCGGCGCCGGTTGCCTATGAGGCGGTGCCGGTCGAGCGGCGCGACATTATAGTCTCAGCCCAAGCCTCCGGCGCGGTCCAGCCCGACACCACCGTAGAGGTGAAATCCAAGGCCTCGGGTGAAATCCTGCAGCTGAATGCCGAAACAGGACAGGTGGTGAAGCGAGGGGCGTCATTGGTCAAGGTGGACCCGCGCAATGCCCGTAATGCCATGGCTCAGGCCCAGGCGAACCTCGACGTCGCCAAGGCAAAGCTGGCCAACTCGACCAGCCAGAAGAGTCGGGCCGACGAGCTTTACAAGTCTCAGTCCATTACCCAGCAGGAGCACGACAGTGCGGTGCTCGACTATGCCGACGCGCGCTCGCAAGTGGTGAACAGCCAGGTTGCAGTCGACAACGCCCGCATCCAGCTGGAAGACACCGACGTGCGGGCTCCCATCACGGGAACGATTCTGGAGAAGGATGTCGAACGGGGATCGGTGATTGCATCCGCCACATCGAACGTGAGCGGTGGGACGACGCTGCTGAAGATGGCCGACCTCAACCAGGTCCAGGTCCAGACCCTGGTCGATGAGACCGACATCGGAAAGGTTCAGCCGGGCCAACGGGCCACGGTAACGGTAGACGCCTATCCCAACCGGCCGTTCTCGGGTACGGTGGTCAAAATCGAGCCCCAGGCAACGACCAATCAAAACGTCACCATGTTCCCGGTGGTGGTGCGTATCGGTAACGAGCAAGGGCTGCTCCGACCAGGAATGAACTCGGAGGTGGAGATCCACGTCGGACAGCGGGATAGCGTGCTCGCGGTACCGACCGCAGCGCTTCGCACCCAGAAGGACGTGGGCTCGGCGGCCCAGGTCCTGGGTCTCTCTCCCACCGCGGTGCAGCAGCAGCTCGCGGCCAGCCGACCGAGCCCTCGAGGCGCCGCCGGCAGCAGCGCCGGGACAGCCCCCCGAGATTCGATGGCCGGGCGTGACTCAGCGGGCCACGCCTCCTTGGGCGCCGCACCCCCGCTGGCAACCAGCCAGTCGGCGTCACGCCGGGCAGGTGCCCGCGGTGGCAGAGGCCAACCTCAGGGCATGGGCTCCCAGTACATCGTATTCGTCAAGCGCAACGGCCAGCCTACCCCGGTCTGGATCCGGACCGGCCTGACCGATATGGATTACAGCGAGGTGCTGGAGGGTCTGACCGCTTCCGACTCGGTGCTGATTCTTCCCAGCGCCAGCATGGTACAATCGCAACAGGACATGCGGGATCGCTTTAATCGGGCGACTGGTGGTGGCGCGGTACCGGGTATGAAGCAGCAGACCGCGCAGCCATCGGGGACCGCGAGGCCGTAGCGATGCTGCTCGGGGAAACCATCGCCGTCGCACTGCAGTCGATCCGGGCCAACATGCTGCGGTCGGTGCTCACGGCACTCGGCATCATCATCGGTGTCGGCGCGGTGATCACGATGGTCGCCCTGGGTAACGGCGCCCAGAAGGCGGTCCAGGACCGGATCGCCGCACTCGGCGCAAACGTCTTCACTGTAATGGCCGGCCAGGCGAGTGTGGGCGGAGTCAGAACTACCGACCGTACCATCCTGAGCACCGACGACTACGATGCGCTCCGGCGGGACGCCCGATTGCTCAAGGCCGTCGTGCCCGAGATGCAGCAATCGCTGCAGGTGAAGTACGGGAACCAGAACAGCAACATCAACGTCATTGGCACAACGTCGAACTACCCCGACGTGAAGAACTACACCATCCCGTACGGCCGGATGTTCACCGAGGGCGAGGATCAGGCGCGGCAGCGGTACGCGGTACTAGGTGCGTCGGTGCCGAAAATGTTGAACGGCAATCCCGCTGGAATGATTCACCAGACCCTGCTCATCCGGGGCATTCCCTTCGAAGTCATCGGGGTCCTGAGCGAGAAGGGCTCGGCCGGTGGGTTTGGCAACCCTGACGAGCAGATTCTCGTTCCCCTGGAGACGGCGCGCTACCGGGTCTTCGGCAGCAACCGGCTGCGTGCGTTCTCGGTTCAAGTGAAGGACAACGTCCCGATCGAGCAGGGGATGGTGGACCTGGAGCGGGTTCTTCGCCGGGAGCACAAGATCCGGCCGGGCGGCGACAACGACTTCACTATTCGGAATCAACAGGATGTCCTGGCGACCCAGGAGCAGGCGACTCAGGTGTTCACCAGCCTGTTGGCCAGCATTGCGGCCGTGAGCCTGCTGGTGGGCGGGATCGGTATCATGAACATCATGCTGGTCTCGGTCACCGAGCGCACCCGCGAGATCGGCGTGCGCAAAGCGCTGGGCGCCACCCGGCTGAACATTCTGATGCAGTTTCTGATCGAGGCCCTGACTCTCTGTCTTCTGGGAGGCACCCTCGGCATACTGCTCGGTATCGGCACCGCCATTCTGCTGTCCAAGTTCATGCAGTGGAACACGCTGATCTCGCCCATGGCAGTCGTGGTGGCGTTTGCCTTCAGCGCGGCCGTCGGCCTCTTCTTCGGGCTCTGGCCCGCACGGCGTGCCTCAAAGCTGGATCCGATCGTAGCGCTTCGGTACGAGTAGATCGTGCCTGACACCTCCTGATATGGGCGGCGATGTCATCGTGGTGGGCGGCGGTGTGGCTGGTCTGGCCACGGCAGCCTGCCTCGCCGAAGCCGGACGCAAGGTCACCCTTCTGGAAGCCCGTTCCCGGCTCGGAGGGCGGGTCCACACGGTCTTCGATCCGGAACTCAGACATCCCGTGGAGCTCGGCGCCGAATTCGTTCAGGGCGAGCCGGAGGAATTTTTCCGAACTATCAAGGCGATGGGACTCGAGCTTTACGAGGTGCCCGAGCGGCACGAGCGCGCTCGGCAGGGGGTCGAGCGGGGCTTATCGGACATTGAAGAGTTAGTAGACCGTCTCCTCGACCTCCGTACTCCCGACCTGGAAGACGTCCCGGTCTCCCGGCTCATCCGCGAGCGGGCAAAGGCGCATTTCACTGCTGAAGAGCTCGAGATGGTGACAGCCTTTCTCGAGAGCTTTCATGGAGCCGACCTGGACCGGTTTGGAACAGCAGCTTTGGCCGAGAACCAGGCTGCCCAGCGGGCGGATGGGGATCGCATGTTCCGAGTGGCCGGAGGGTACGGAGCCCTGGTGTCGCGCCTGGCCGCCCGGATGGAGTTGAATCACACCGACGTGCACACTGAGGCGGTCGTGACGCGGATCCACTGGCAGCCGGGTCAGGTCAACGTCGAAGCCCGTACGGGTTCCGGCAACCTCATCGAGTTTACCGCTTCCCAGGCAGTCCTGACCTTGCCTCTGGGTACCCTCAAGGCGGGCAGTGCTTCAGCCGCTGGCCTGCTTGACCCCGAGCCTGACGGTTGGGACCGGGCGCTGGGCATGCTGGAGATGGGCCTGGCACACCGAATCGAGCTTCAGTTCGAGACAGCATGGTGGATAAAGCGAGATCGGCCCGCGCCGGGCTTCGTGCACGGAGGAAGTGAGCCGTTCCCCGTCTGGTGGACCACGACGCCTCCGGAGCTGCCGTTTCTCACCGGCTGGGCCGGTGGACCTCGGGCTAAGCCGCTGGCCGGACGAAGTCAGGAGGAGCTGATTCGGCTGGCGTTGCAATCGGCCGCCAGCGTCTTCGGATATGCAGCGGAGGATCTGGAGCGTTGGCTTCGGACGGCCTACACTCATGACTGGGCCAGCGACCCGTTTTCGGGGGGTGCTTACAGCTACGGCGGGGTCGGCGCCGCGGCCGCTCGGGAGACCCTCTGCACCCCAGTTGCAGGTACGCTCTTTCTCTCCGGTGAAGCCGTAGCGCCGCCGGGCCGGAATGCTACTGTACCGGGCGCCCTTGCCTCCGGCTTCCAGACCGCGGCCGCGCTCTTGGAACCCGAGTCCACCCTTCGGCATTGATCTCTCATGAGTTCTCCATCCCAGCCCTTTTCTGAACAACCGGCGGAGCTCACCGTCCGCAGGCCCCTCGTCAGGCGCTACTCGGGGGTCGTGCGACTGACTCACTGGCTCAATGCGGTGTTTCTGGTAGGTATGGTGGCAAGCGGGCTCCAGATCTACAACGGCTACGCCCATTTCGGACCCCGCGGCAACACCTACCCGTTGCCCAATCCGCTCGACGGATCGCCGGTCCCGGAGTGGGCCCGGCTGGGTGGCTGGCTGGCCGGAGGACTGAACTGGCACTTCTTCCTGGCCTGGCCCTTCGTCATCACCGGGCTGGTCTATCTCGGCTTCCTGGTGCTTTCGGGCGAGTGGAAGACGCTGGTCTTTCGGCCCCGGGACATCGGCCCCGCCATGCAGATGCAGCTCTACTATCTGCATCTTCGGAAGGACCACCCAGCTCAGGGAAAGCACAACGCCTTACAGAAGGGGGCCTACACTTTCATCGTGGTTCTGGGCGTGATTTCGGTGCTGAGCGGATTTGCTATCTACAAGCCGGTGCAGCTGGCTTGGCTCACCACTCTGTTCGGCGGCTACGAGCTCGCTCGCTATTGGCACTTTGTGGCAGTCTGGCTCTTCGTGGGGTTCACCTTGCTTCACGTGACCCTGGTCCTGCTGGTGGATCCGGCATCGTTGAGAGGAATGATCACCGGATGGTACCGGGGGAGGTTCCCCAGTCATGACTGAAGAGAGGCGTGGCCTTACGCGGCGCGACCTATTGCGCCTCGGTGCGGTGGCGGGCCCGGCCGCGCTGGTTGCGGCCTGCGGCTGGGATGGAGGGTCTTCGCTGGAGCCCAGGCTCAGGGCCTTCAGCCGGATCAACGACTGGATCGGAGAAAAGATCCTGCTCTCTCCAGCCCGGCTGGCCCCGGAGTATCCGGTTTCGGCTCGAACCGCGATGGAGAATTTTCCGGCCTATTCGATCACCTACAATCAGACCGGGTCGTTTCCGGAAGTAAGTGATCCGGCAAAGTGGTCGCTGAACGTGGGCGGCATGGTGCGGAAGCCGGTGCGGCTTACCCGGCGGGAGATCGAGGCGCTGCCCAGTCTGACCTACACGGTCAAGCACCATTGCGTAGAGGGCTGGACCGCGGTGGGTACCTGGACCGGTGTGCCCTTATCCACTATTACGGCGATGGTACAGCCTACCGCGGAAGGGCGTTATCTCCGATTTGATTCGTTCGATAGCGGATACTACAACGGCTGGGACCTCACCAGCGCAATGCACCCCCAAACCATCCTGGCGTACGCCTGGAACGACCGCCCCCTGATGATGAACCACGGTGCTCCGCTGCGGCTTTACTCTCCCATCAAGCTGGGCTACAAGCTGACGAAGTATCTGACCGCCATGACATTCACCCGGGATCGGCCCGGCGGGTATTGGGAGGATCAAGGCTATCCCTGGCTCGGGGGAGTCTAGCTCTGATTCTCCGGCTCAACCGATACTTCGGCGCTCCCGTCGGGGAGATAGACCACCGTCACCTGCCAGGCCCGGCAACAGACCTGACAGTCCTCCACATACTCCTGCTCGTTGCCACTTCCCGGATCTAAGGCGATCTCGTTGATTTCGCCGCAATAGGGACAGGATACCGTCGCGCCGGTCTCGGCCGTGCCGTCGCCCAGAGGGAATTCCTCATCCAATTCATCATCTCCAAAGCTCATCGTCGTATCCAGCGTCTAGGAATCGGGTTGAGCCTCATTCTTGTGGCGGCACGGGCGGCGGCTGTACCCGAGCTCACCGATCCCGTTCATGGCCTGACTCCCCCCGGCCTCCATCTCGCCACTCCGGTCCTGTACCTCCTCTTCGCCCCGATCTTCACGCTGTGGGACGGAGTCTCGATGCTCAGCATGGGCCGGCTGGAGGGCTTTCTCATCGGACTGGCCCCGCTCTACCTGGCGTGGCGGATCGCTCATGTCTGGCGGAGCGCAGGTCCCGGTGAGCTGCGGCAGCGCGGCTTCTGGCTGAGGGAGCTCGGTGTTCTGGCCCTATCGAGCTTGCTGCTGGTGACATTTGTTGTAGTGGGAGCGCTCTGGCACCGGCCCATGCGGTCGCTGGCAGGCGTCCCTCCCGGCGAACTCGTGGTCGACTTTCATAGCCACACCAACGTCTCTCACGACGTTCGTAACACCCTGATGCGCGGCTACGACCGGGAGGCAAATCGGCGTTGGCATGGGCGAGCCGGTTTCGATGCGGTATTCGTCACCGACCATAATACCATCGAAGGACAGAAAAGCAGGGATCCAGGAACGGAGCTCACGGGCCAGAGCAAGCACCCAGTGCTGTGTCCCGGGATTGAAGTGAGCGCCTGGCGGGCTCATATCGTGCTTCTGGGCGATACCCTCCCCGTCGACCAAGGCCGATTCAACGGCTCGCTCGGCGCTTTGCTCACTCTTTTGCAAGTGAGCGATACCTCCTACGGGGCGCTGTCCGTCGCGTCGTTGCCGGAGTACCGGCGAAACCACTGGGCTCGGCTCGACACCCTCGTTGCCGCCGGCCTCGATGGGCTCGAGATCGTCAACGCGGCCCCCAAGGCTAACGAATTCACCCGGGCCGAGCGGGATTCCGTCATCGCGCTCGCGCAGACGAGCAACCGGTTCGTGGTTGGTGTCAGCGATAGCCACGGGTGGGGTGCCACCAGCATGGTCTGGAATCTGGTTCCTATCCCTTCGAACGCTGACGGCATTTGCGGCGCGGTGCTGCGCAGGCTCAAGACCGGCTTCCGGTCAGTCCGAGTCATCGAACGTCACCGGCTCCGCCCCGACGACTGGTGGCCGGCGTGGCTCACCCCCATGGGAGTGGTCTGGGAGACCTGGCGCAGCATGGGGTGGCCTTTGACCATCTCGTGGCTGGCGTGGATCTGGCTCTGGCCGGTGCTGCGCGCGGTACGACGTGAGAGGTGAGAGGCGAGGCAGCGATTTCACTTGCGGACCGATTCAGCGGGGAGCAAGATAGGCTGATGCGCACCCAATTTCTGGGAACCGGATTCGCCGTGCCCGACCGGGTGGTCACCAACGATGAGCTCTCCGGCCTCATGGACACCACCGACGAGTGGATCCGGACCCGGACGGGGATCCAGCAGCGGCACTGGGTCAATGAGGGGGAGACTGGAACCGAGCTAGGGCTCAAGGCCACCGAGCGTGCCTTGGAAATGGCCGGTCTCCGGCCGGGCGATCTGGACGCCATCGTCTACGCCACCTCCAGTCCCGATCACTTTGCCCCGGGGAACGGGGTCTATCTCCAGCGGCTCTTGGGTATCACCAACACGATTCCGGCGCTCGATGTCCGGGCGCAGTGCAGCGGATTCATCTACGCGCTCTCGGTGGCGGATGCCTGGATCAGGGCCGGACAGTACCGCCACATTCTCGTGGTCGGTGGGGAGGTGCAGTCCACCGGACTGGAGATATCCTCCGCCGGCCGCCACGTCGCAGTGATCTTTGCCGACGGGGCCGGCGCCGTCGTGTTGGGCCCGGCCGAAGCCGGCGACAGCGGCATCCTCGCCTTCGATCTCCACTCCGAGGGCACCCACGCCGAGAAGCTCTGGGTAGATGCGCCGGGCTCGATGTATCACCCCAGGGTGTCCCCGGAACAGATCCAAGCCGGCCGGCAGTATCTCGAGATGGATGGGAAGGAAGTCTTTCGTCACGCGGTCGTACGGATGCCGGAATCGGTGCGTGCCGTCCTGGGGTCCACCGGGCAGACGCCTGAGGACATGACCCTGCTGTTGGCGCACCAGGCCAATCTCCGGATCGCGGAGATGATACAGAAAGAGCTGCGACTCCGCGATGACCAGGTCTACAACAACATCATGTGGTACGGGAATACGACGGCCGCCACTATCCCCATCGCCTTGGACGAATGCGTCCGCAATGGGCGGCTCCAGCGCGGGGATCTGCTGGTGATGACCGCGTTCGGCTCCGGCTTCATGTGGGGGAGTGCTGCCGTGCGATGGTAGGCTCCTCCAGCAGCAACTGACGTTGACACGACGAGCAGTAGAGCTTCTTTGGCAACCGGAACCGGCCCATCACGCTGAAGCTCTGCTCCGTGCCGCAGAAGGGACAACGTCCCCTGGCGGTTCGGAAGACCTCCGCCTGTCCCAGCCTGATGAGGGCGAGCACCGCTCCCACCAATAGTGCGCCGGGTACCAATATGAAGTGAACGATGGGAATGGGAATCGCGATCAGGGCGAGCACGACCCCCAAGCCGAAGATGGTCCCGGCCCGTTTAAGACGATCGGCCAGGGTGAGAGTGTTGACCTCGAGATAAGCGACAGCTGGCTTGGCGCCGAAACCCCGGAGGGAACCCTGGAGCGAGCGGACTTCCATGTCTCCTTGCGGTCGGAATTTGAAGGATGAGATGAAAAAACCGCCCGTCACCGAAGGCGGTGGCGGGCGGCAATGAGTCAGGTCACTTCGTGTCGAGCGGGTACTTGCGCCGGTAATACGCCTGATCCCGGGTGGCGCGAGCCCGATAGAGCTGCTCTTCGTCATCATCCGCATCGTGCACGAAGAGGTGCAACGAGCCGGGCCACAGGGTCGCCTGGAGCGACCAGTTGGTAGAAGGTGCATGCAGCACCCACTGGAGCGCTCCACCGCCGGCATCGGTCAGGTGAATCTCGCTGGCCCGCTCGAGCGGTACGCTGGACGGGATCCCGGCGATTGCGGCTTCGATGGGATCCAGCTGTAGCTCGGCATCGGTCCAGGACTTGAACATCACTTTGCCGTGCACCGGCGACTCAGTTTCGGGGAGCTCGAACTCGGCCTGCCACTCGCCGAGCAGGTCCCAGGCGTGGTCCATGGGACCGATATTCGGCACTTGAACGGTCGGATGTCTAGGCATTGTTAGGCTCCTTCGGGTTTCCGGTGAAAGAGCTTAGCCAAGGACACAATTACAGCCCGCGATTCGCATACCACAATGAAGACCCGGCTTCCGGTGAATCTTTCATCCTTGATGTTTCGTAATGTAACGCAACCCCTTATACGGGACCCTGATTATGCTACAACTTCTTGTCACTTTGACTGCTGGTGCAATCGGGTTCATCCTGACGCGCAGCTTTGTGCGCCGCCGACTCCGCTTCGTGGATGCTGTCCACTCCCCCGTCGCCCCGCTTATCGCCGGCATCGCGGCTGCCCTCATTGCCTGGCCCGCCGTTCTGTTGCCCCTGGTGACCGTGACCACGGCCCTGGTCTTCGGGATTGGAGCGGCCCTGGGCACCGCCAGCGGAGCTCGAGCGCTCAGACACGCTGACCCAGGTCGCCGCCGGCTCACCTCCTAGCTCATACTACTGCTTTGGCGGAGATCCCCCAATAGACTGGATCACATTATTAAGGATATCTATCTTGCCCCCATGACAACGACATTACACTGCGTCCGCTGCGGTGAGGATCGCGAGCGGATGGCATTTCAGCCGTTCCAAAATGACTTGGGGCGCCGGGCCTTCGATCAGATCTGCGGAGTGTGCTGGGGCGAGTGGCTCAAGACCCAGCAGCAACTGATCAACCACTACGGGCTCAACCTCCGTGAGCCAAAGGCTAAAGAGTTCCTGTTTCAGAACATGGAGCAGTTTCTGTTTGTGGCTAGGAGTTAGGAGTCGGGAGCTCCTAACTCCAAGATCCCAGTCCCTAGAAGCTCCCAGCAAATCGAAATACCAGGTCCACGGCCGGTCCCGCCGGCTCGAGATCCTCGGTCATACCTACCCGCCACTCTCCCCCTCGATGGGTCCGCAGGATCCAGCCGAAATCCAGAGACAACTCTTTCCGGTCGAGAGCCGGCAAGGTGGTATCGTGATAGTAAGGGGAGTGGTAGAACAGATTCGCAAACAGTGATTGCCGGCCCCAGACGCGAGCTCTCAGGCCGGAGCTGGCGGCGGCAAAGGTTTCCCGCTGGCTTTGCGGCAGACTGCCGTGGGTCGGCGTAAAGCCCAGCCCTAAGCTGCCTTCGTAGGTCACCCGGGAGCCGAGTGGCGCGCGAAATGTGTTGAGGATCGCGACGGAAACCACGCCCTTCCCATAGCCCTCAGGTCCGGTGGAAGTGGGCAGGGTCAGCGAGATCACGGACTGAAGCCTGGGAGTGTAGCGAATTCCCAGCCCCACGCGGAGGTCCTGAAGAAACAGGTTGCTTCGAGCTCGACTGACCCCAGCTCCATCCGGTAGCGTAATGGTGTACAGGAACTGGTCTGGCGGCCGTTTCTCCCGCTCACTTATCGTGATCCCCAACAGACCATGATACCAGTCGAGGAAGCCGTCCATAAACCCGGCGTACGCGCCCTCGACAGAGCTCGTCAGAGCTATGAAGGTGTGCGGCGTGAGATCGTGGGCCAGCTCCAGGCTGAATCGCATGACCTCGGCGTCGAGGACGTAGTCCGCCTGGGGAGGCCGGTTGTACTCGATGACGCTGGCATAATCCAAGGCTAGGCGGGTGGTCCAGCGACCGGGGGCCGGATCCCGAAACGGCTGAAAGTAGAGTCCGCTGCGGGCAGTGGCGACCGGATTGATGGGAGCGAGCTCGGGAAGACCTTGGCTGTAGCCGGCCCTCGGCGCAACCAGCGCCAGGACCAGCAAGACCAATGAGGCGAGGCACCTGCGCGGGCGGGGCACGATAGGAAGATAAACCTGCTCTTGACAACCCTTTCCGACAGGCCGTAGGTTCATTCCATGGTTCACGGACGTAATTATCGGTTCTTCTTTACCCAAGCCGGCGAGGCTCGATGCCCGTCGGGTGCTGGTAGAGTGCGCTAGCCGCATCGGCCCGAACATCACATCGACGCCCCGCCGGACTCAGCCGGCGGGGCTTTTTGTTGGTCTCCATCTGGAGCGTACTCATGCGCGTCGCCATTCAGGGCTCTCAAGGATCGTTCAGCGAGGCCGCGGCCCGACGCCGGTGGCCCGACCTCGATGTGCTGCCCTGCCGCGAGGTCAAGGACGTCGTGGCGGCGGTACGGGAGCGGCGAGCCGACGCCGGGTGTCTGCCGATCGAGAACTCGCTGATCGGCTCGGTCACCACGACCTACGATCTCCTCCACGAGGCTTTTGGCGACGGCACGTTACGCCTGACCCACGAGATCCTGCATCCGGTTCATCACACCATCATGGCACTCCCAGGGGCTCCGCTCTCAGGCATCCGACGGGTTCTCTCTCACCCCGTCGCCCTGGGGCAATGCCGGATCTGGCTCTCGGAGCACCTGCCCGACGCCGAGCTGGTGAGCGCATGGGATACGGCGGGAAGCGCGGAGATCGTGGCGCAGGAAAAAAACCCGGCACTGGCGGCTATCGCGGCGAGGCCGGCTGCGGACGCCCATGGCCTGGTTGCGCTGGCCGAGCGGATCGAGGATGACCCGACCAATCAAACCCGGTTCCTCACCTTCACCCGGGCCGAGCTGGCGGAGGGCCTCCGCTCAGCCGGCGCCACCCGGTCCAAGACCTCGCTCATCGTCCTGGTCGACCACAAGCCTGGGATGCTCGCGCTGACCCTGCAAGCGTTTGGGGCTCGGGGAGTCAACCTGATGGCCCTGCAGTCCCGCCCGGAACGCTCGGCTCCGTGGACCTACCGTTTCTACGTAGATGTAGAAGGCGCGGCCGACGACCCTCGCGTCGCGGAGGCGCTCGAGGAGATCGAGGCGCTCGCGGCGAAGCTTATCGTCCTGGGCAGCTATGAGGCATGGACCGAGGGCTCGCGCCTCTCGGCTCCGGTACCGCCGCCCGCCCATAGAGTGGAGAAGCCCAGCGTGCCCTTGATCGATCGGCGCCGTCACCCCGAAGGCACCGTGGTCCAAGTTCGGAACCTCAGCTTCGGCGGGGGCTCCCCTGTCCTCATCGCCGGCCCTTGCTCGGTCGAGAGCGAGGCCATGATCCTGGAGACCGCTGAGGCGGTGGCGGAAGCCGGCGGCGACATGCTTCGAGGAGGGGCCTACAAGCCCCGCACCTCACCCTACGACTTCCAGGGACTGGGCGTGAAGGGGCTCCGGTATCTGGCGGACGCTCGGGAGCGGACCGGTTTACCGGTGGTGACGGAGGTGTTGAGCTGGGAAGAGGTGCCGGTGGTGGCCCACTTTGCCGACATGCTCCAGATCGGAGCCCGGAACATGCAGAACTTCAGCCTCTTACGGGCGGCCAGCCGGAGCGGAAAGCCGATCCTGCTCAAGCGAGGGGCGGGAGCCACTATAGAGGAATGGCTGATGGCGGCGGAATACGTGCTGGCCGAAGGAAACCCGCACGTTGTTCTCTGTGAGCGGGGGATCAGAACCTTCGAGCGGGCCACCCGCCACACTCTCGACCTCAATGCGGTGGCCCTGGTTCGGGAGCGCACCCACCTGCCGGTGATCGTCGATCCTAGCCACGCGGCAGGGCTCCGCTCCCTGGTGATCCCACTGAGTCTCGGCTCCCTGGCAGCAGGGGCCTGCGGACTGATTATCGAGGTTCACCCGGACCCGGCTCAGGCAATGAGCGACGGAGCGCAGAGTCTGGACTTCCCAATGTTCCGGGAGCTGGCAAGACAGATCGGGAAAGACGGGAAGGTCGGGAAAGACGGGAAAGTAGGGAGTCGGCGGATAGGAGTAGGCCGATAAAAGAAAAGGACGGGAGGAGTAGTTCCTTCCCGTCCTTCCCGTCTTCTCGACCTTCCCGACTATGGGACTGTCGTACCCCTGCGACCGGTGAATACCCGGTACAGGAACAGCAGAATCAGAGCGCCGATGACGGAGGCGATGATCCCGGGGCCTGTGCCAGGATCACTGTACCAGCCCAGTGCCCGCCCCAAGAACCCCGCCAACAGGGCGCCGGCCACACCAATCAACATCGTTACAATGATCCCGCCCGGATCCCGTCCGGGCATGATGAGCTTGGCGATAGCACCTACAACCAACCCGATGATCAAGGTCCACAGGATTCCCATAGTTTCCTTTGCCTCCAAGGTGGACCGTAGATATACCTCTGGAGGGGGTTCGGCATCTGTGAGCGGGAGCACAGTGGGAGGACCGTCCCTCCCTTCCTTCAGTCCTTCTCCCCTAGCTTCGCGACCAGGGTCTCCCGCTTGTGGTTGCGCAGGACGTCGATCTTGAAGCTCTCACCCTTGTCATAACTCCGCAGGATACGAAGCAGGTGGGATGGAGTGGCCGGCTTCCGGCCGTCTACCGCCAGGACAACGTCGCCGCCCTTGAGGCCCAGCGCCGAGTCCCGGGGGGCGCTCACTATGAGCACCCCGTCGGTGGCCCCAAAGTATCGCCCCAGGTCGGGATTCAGCGGTGCCAGCTCGAGTCGGGCGAGCGGTGAGCCATAGAGAAACAGGGGTCCGCCGAGATGGGGCTCGAGATCGTCCTCGAATGGCATGGCCATGGGCCGGGGACCATCGGGGCCCATCTGCCGGAAGGCGAATGACCGGCCGCCGGGACCGCCGGGTGCAGCCTGGAAGTAGATGTCGGGCTCGTCGGCGGTGACCACAGAGACGGTCTTCCGCTCCTTGCCCCGGCGGAATTCGACTGCAATGGTGTCGTTGGGCTGGAGCCTGGCAGCCAGCTCGATGAGCCGGAGCCCGGGCAGCGATTGCTGGTCGGCTTGTGCGTCGGACGGCCGGCTGGTGAGCACCGACTTGCCGTCCACCTTGGTGATGAGGTCACCGGACTGAATGCCGGCTTTGGCCGCCGGGCCACTGGGGGTGACCGCGTCCACATAGGCACCCACCGAGTCGGTGCTCCTGGCTCTCAGGTTAACCTTGAGACCCAGGCGGGCTCTCCGGTTCATCACAAACTGCATCACCCGCTCGGGACCGCGGTCCAGGCGGAGCTCGAAAGGCTCTCCTGCCGGAGCCTCTGACGGCTCCTGGGCCAGCGCAACGTTCCAAGGAGCCATGCCGGTTAAGGCGAGCGTCGCCACGATCAGTGAACGCCGAGACATAAGCTTCCCCCCGGTATCAGAGGCCTGCGTTGCTGGCGCGGGTGACGTGCACGTCCACCAGCGCATCCAGCAGTCCCACGCGCTCGCGCCAGAGCTTGAGCAGCTCGTCATCGGGGGCCTGCTGGCGGGAGAGTTCGGCTACTTCCAGCTCCCGATCGACCCGGGCTATCCGGTCCTCCAGCTCCTGTGCGATCCCGCCAGTGCGTCCGTCGAGTACTCGGCCCTCGGGGTTGTAGGCACTCAAGGCGCTTTCGAGGGCCCGGGATCGCTCCATGGCCTGGTTGAGTTGCTCGGCGTTGGCCAGCGGGGGATGGGGGAGGCGCCCTACGGATAGCACGAGAGCGATCGATGCGGCGGCGGCGAGCCCGGTAAAACCGGCAACCCGGTTCCGGCGCTGCCGACGCTCGGCCCGGAATTTAGCCGCGGTCTCCGGCCAGCGGTCCCGGCTGGGGCTGAGTGGTGCCAGCGACTTGAGGCGGGCCACCCGCTGATGCAGCCGGTCCAGCTCGGCCTGACACTGGGGACATTGATTCACGTGCTCCCGAGCCGCCGCAGCCCCGGGCTCGGTGCCGGGCTCCCGCAGGCTGAGCAGGGCCTCCATGGAGAGATGGGTCACGCTGCGACCTCTTCGCCGAGCCATTTGCGCAGCTTCACATGCGCGCGCGCCAGCTGGGACTTCGAAAAGCTTGGGGTCTTTCCCATCATCGTGGCGATCTCTTCGTGGGTATATCCCTCCACGTCATGGAGCCAGACGACCGCGCGCGAGGTTTCGGAGAGCCGTTCCAATGCGGCTTCGAGATCCATCCGGAGGTGATTGTCTTCCTGCTTTTTCCCGACGACATGGTCCTGTAGCTCCTCGGTCTCGCGATACCGGTTCCGCCGGATCCGCATGAGCGCCTTGCTGGCGGCGATGGTTCGGATCCAGCCCCAGAGACTTCCTTCCTCGCGATACCGTCCGATGCTCTTGCAGACCTCGAAAAAGGTCTCCTGGAGCACATCCTCGGCGTCTTCGGTGGTACGGCAGATCCGGCGGGCGAGGTTGTAGACCGGCACCTGGAAAGACCGATAAAGAGTGCCCAACGCCTCGGGATCCCCGGTGCGGGCACGAGCGACGACCGTTTCTGCGTTGGCGAGCAGCGAGGAATCCATCAAGAGCGTCCCGGTCATGGCGTATCTAAGGATGCAGGGGTGGTTTAGATCGTTGCAGGAGGGGTCGGGGTCCACCTCTTACCTCCCACCTCTCACCCTACTATAAATCCCCCATGGCCACTACCAGTTCCGCCGCGCCCCACGAATGGATCCACCACCTCGAAGACGAGGCCGATGCCGCCTTCCTCTATAGGGAGCTGGCCCAGGCCGAACGAGACCCCGGGAGATCCGACATCTATCGTAGGCTGGCCTCCGTGGAGGACCGGCACGTCGATATGTGGCGTAAGCTCTTGGCTGACAACGGCCACACCGTGGGTGTCCCACAGCCTTCCCGGGGAGCTCGGCTCCGCGCGTGGCTGGCGCACCGGCTCGGGAGCGGCGTCCTGCTTCCCATGTTGCTCGAGGAGGAAGGCCGCGAGGTCAAGGGATACCTGAATATGTACCGGGGATCGCCGGATGGGACGGCCGGTCCCACCGCGCTCTTGCTGGCCAAGGAATCCAAGGAGCACGCCGAGACCCTGTCCCGGATGAGCGGCAGGAAGGGAGAGCCTTGGCATAAGACGGGAGCCGGCGGCTTCCTCCGCAATGTGGTGTACGGTTTCAACGATGGGCTCACCGCCAATTTCGGCCTGGTGGCCGGCATGATTGGAGCGCAGGGAAATCTCCTCGCGGCGGAGCATGCGGTGGTGGTGGCCGGCCTGGCCGGCATGGTCGCCGATGCACTGTCCATGGGCGCGTCAGGCTACCTGGCTGCCAAGAGCGAGCGGGAGGTATTTGACCACGAGATCGCAATGGAGAAGGAAGAGATCCGGCTCATGCCGGAGCTCGAGCGGGAAGAGCTGAGCCTGCTGTACCAGGCGAAGGGGATTCCCGAGTCGCAGGCCGAGGTGCTGGCCACCCAGGTGATGCGCGATCCCGAACGAGCGCTGGAGGAGCAGGTTCGCGAGGAGCTGAAAATCGGAGAGGCGACCAGCACGCCGATGCGCGAGGGCTGGGTCACCGGCATCGCCACCGCATTCGGCGCCCTTATTCCGGTCGCTCCGCTGCTCTTCGACGCCGGACGCGGGGCCATCTGGACCTCTTTCGGGCTCGCCATGGTCTCGCACTTCGGGG
Source organism: Gemmatimonadales bacterium (assembly GCA_035997125.1). Classification (GTDB taxonomy): domain Bacteria; phylum Gemmatimonadota; class Gemmatimonadetes; order Gemmatimonadales; family GWC2-71-9; genus CAVVWJ01. The sequence goes on along the minus strand of DASYIX010000057.1, from coordinate 2,819 downwards.
TAGGTGCGGCCCGGAGCTTTTTCACCGGCCGCGGGGTGTTCCGCAGTGGGCTGGACATGTTCCTGGTGGGCGCCGGGGTGGCCGCGATCGGTTATTTCGTAGGCGAGTGGATTGTAAAGCTTCTGTAAGAGTCACCAGTCGCGAGTCACGAGTTCCATCCAAAACGTCAGGCCGTCCGATTTAGCGCTGCGCTCGAAATGACCGGTTTCTCGGGATGACTCCCTTCGCCAACCAGCTGCCGCACCCGCGGAATCACCTCGCGTCCATAGAGCTCGATACTCCGCAGCATCGGGTCGTGTCCCAGCGTGCCCGCGCTGTACTTGAGATCGAAGCGGGATGCGCCGAGGGCCTGCACTGTTCGCGCGATTTTCCGGGCTACGGTGTCGGGCGAGCCGACGTACAGCGAGCCCTCCGCGATCTCGTGGTCGAACTCGGCCCGGCTGATCTTGGGCCACCCGCGTTCGGCACCGATCCGGTTCCGCATCACCTGATACGCCGGCCACAGCTGCTCCCGCGCCTCGGCGTCGGTTGCGGCGATGTGCCCGGGCGAGTGGATCCCGACCGGCAGCGTCTCCCGGCCGAGCTGGGAGAGGGCCTTGTAGTAAAGCTCGACGTAGGGCTGGAAGCGGCGGGGATCGCCGCCGATGACCGCCAGGGTCAGGGGAAAGCCGTAGCGGGCGGCCCGAACCACCGACTCCGCGCTGCCGCCCACCCCCACCCAGGTGCTGAGGGGCGGGTGCTCCACCGGCGGAAAGACCCGAACGCCATCGAGCGGCGGGCGAATGGTTCCTTTCCAATGGACCGGCTGGCCGGTCCGGTCGGCGTCCCGGAGGGCCGCGAAGATCGCCAGCTTCTCCTCGAAGAGGACGTCGTAATCGTCGAGCGAATAGCCGAACAGGGGAAACGACTCGGTGAACGAGCCGCGGCCCAGGATCACTTCGGCCCGCCCGTTGGAGACGGCGTTGAGGGTGCTGAAACGCTGATAGACCCGGACCGGGTCATCCGAGCTGAGTACGGTGACGGCCGTGCCGAGCCGGAGCCGCTGGGTGCGGCCGGCGATGGCGGCGAGCAAAACTTCCGGGGCGCTGATGGCGAAGTCGGGACGGTGGTGCTCCCCGACGCCGAAGAAGTCCACGCCGACCCGGTCGGCCAGCTCGGCTTCGGCGATCACGTCGCGGAGGACGCGGGCCTGCGGTAGCAGGCGGCCTTGGCCGTCGGCGGTGACGTCGCCGAAGGTGTCCAGGCCCAGTTCGATGGTTGTCATAACACGCATAACCGGCCCCTTGGCGCCGGGGTTCCCATCCTAGCTCGCAACCGGCGGGACCCTCGACCATCGCAGAGCTACCTTGGTCGGCTCAAACAGGTGGACGGAGCGTGTCGGAACGCGCCGGAGGGGTGTCCACTCCAGGGGACAGGCCGGAGAAGGCGGAAGGCCGGACAGGCGGAAACGGAGCGAGAATCGCAGCTGCGATCGCGAGCTCCCGAGACGTAATCGCGTGCTCCCGGGATGTCACCGCGTGCGCCTGGAATGCAATCGCTCCGATCCTGGGGCCGAGCGACGCATCCCGGTGGCGCGCGGGCCCACCTGGTACCGATTCGCGAGCATCTTGGCCGAGAACGGGCGCACCTGCGGCGACATCGGCGCACCCTAAACCGATTCGCGTCGTCCCGCGACAGCATCGCAAGCTCCCCGGACGCGTTCGCGTCCACATTTTACCGAATCGCGACAATCCTGGATCGCATCGCGCCGCCAAAAATCGGCGACGGCCCGCCTTTTTTCCGAACGCGTGCTCTCCGGGCGCGTGCGCGAGCGTCTGGAGCCGACGCGCGGCATCATTTCCGAGATCGCGACGATCCCGCGAGCGCGTGACACAATTTTTTTACGCGCGGGACGACCTCGAGCTGATGCGCAACGATCCCGAGCGCGATCGCGATCGTTTTCTTGAGTAGCGCAACCTCTGGCACAACTGATGCCTTCTGGAGCCATAGATCGACCCGCGCCGGACGCGGGTTGGTCTTCTCATCATTCTTCACCATCACCAGTGCCGTGATGCCCGGCCATCCTCCGGCCAAATGCAGGGAGGTAGTTATGAATGGGGATTCACGCAGGAAAATTGAGATGGGGGTGCGCGCGCTGGAGTTCAGTCAAGCGCACCCCGACACCGAGCCGACCATGGCGACCACGGTGGCCAGGCTGGAGCAGCTGCTGGCGCAGGCGAAAGCGACCGCGACCGTGCAGCGCGACGGCTTTGTTAACGTGCACGCGGCCGCGGCGCGGAAGAAGGAGCTCCAGCGGCAGATGCGGGCCGGTCCGATCCCACACCTGGGCGAGGTGGGGCGGGCGGCTGCGCGGGAGGTGCACGAGCTGGGGAAGACGTTCACCTTCAGGCCGGGTGCCTCCACCTCGTTCGCGTTCCGGACCGCCGCGCGGAGTATGCTCACAGCCGCCCAGGAGCACCGGGAGCTACTCACCAAGTACGGCCTCTCCCAGTCGGTGCTGGATCAGTTCATCGTGATGCTCGACCAGTTCGACGCGGCCGTGGTCCTGGGGCATGAAGGGCGGACGGAGCACATTGGTGCCACTCGCGAGCTCCGGTCGTTCGCGAGGGAGATCGTCCGGACCGTGCGGCTGATGGACGCCCGGAACCGGCAGCGGTTCGCCGACCAGGAGCAGTTGCTGGGGTCCTGGATCAGTGCGAGCACGGTGCTGGGGAAGCCGGGGCGGCCGGTGGTGCAGCCGGAGGGAGGTCCGCCGGCAACAGGAGGCGAGGTGAGGCCCGCAGCGTGAGGCGGGCGTCAGGCAGTTGGGTGGAATGAAC
>DASYIX010000056.1:0-6959 GCA_035997125.1 Gemmatimonadales bacterium | reverse complement strand
GTCGTCACCAGCGCGATGCCGAAGATCTTGGAGTCAACCTTAGCGAGCGCCGGGATATAGTCGGCGTTCTTTCCTTCCTGCAGGTTCTTGAACTTGGTATAGGTCTCGCTCAGGACCGTCGCGATGGACTGGTCCTGGGCTCCCGCCGGGGGAGCCGAAGCGACGATGGCCCCAGCGGCGGCCAGGAACAGGGTGAGTACTGCGCGCGGAGTCCTGATCATGGTCGTTACCCTTTACAAGAATTTGGAGAAGACGTATTTGAGCGTGAACTGGACCGAAGCCACCAACGCCCTCACCAGATGAGGTTGCGCCATCCATTTCATTTGGTGCAGGGTGCTCAGCGCGAGGGCGGTTACAACGACGGCGAGCGGGCTTCCGTCATCATACGCGATCCTCCTGCGGGTCCCGGACAGGATGCGTTGCAGGGTAAGGCGCATGAAGGGGGCCGGAAACTGTACCTTCGTGCAGGTCAGCGCATAGTCCGGGATTCATGTCCTCGCTGTATCGGGCGCCCGGCGGGAGCGGCAGTTAGGTGCCCACCTCCTTCGCCTCCAGGGACGCCAAGCGCTGCGCCTCCTCGCCGGCCCGGTTGGGTCCATTCGAGCTGGCCGGTGCCGAGTCAGCGGGTTCAGCGAACCACTGCTCCCGGGGCACGACCTTCGGCCGCTCCGGATCGCCCTCGTAGGCGGGCGTCATGATCTGCACACCGTACTCGTTGAATACATCCAGGATGTTCCGGTGGAGCGCGCTGTACAGCAGGAGCATGAGGCGTGGATTGTCGCAGTAGGCGTTGATCTCGTAGTCTACCGCAAAGGTCCCCAGTGCTTTCTGCAGCACGAAAGGGCGGGGCTCCTGCAGGAAGCCCGGCGTGCGGTGCGCGGCTTCGAGCAGCATCGCCTCCACCTGGCGCCAGGGAGTCTCATAGTTAATGCTGACGATGGTGTGGAGGATCAGGCCCGCGTCTTTGGCCAGGCTGCTGAAGTTCACGATCTCCCCGTTGAGGATGAGCGCGTTGGGGATCACGATCTGCTCGTTCTTGGGCGAGCGCAGATAGGTCGACAAGAGACGTATCTGCGTCACCTCCCCGATATACTCGCCGACCTTCACCCGGTCCCCCACCTTGAGGGCCCGGCGGAAGGCCAGACTCTGCCCCGCCATCAGGTTCCCGATGATCGAGGTTGATCCGAGGGAGAAAATGATGCCGAACAGAAGCGAGAGGCCCTTGAAAGCCTCCGAGCCCGAGCCCGGTATGTGGGGGTAGGCAACGACCAGCGCGAAGGCGATCACCAAGAGCCGCACGATCCGGTCGGCCGGCTGCGCCCAATCGGCGTCGAACCCGGAGAGGGTTATGGTCCCGTCACCCACCCGCCGGAAGAAGAGCCGGAACACTTTCAGCAGATACCGGGTGACCAGCGCGAGAATGACCAGGAACACCAGATCAGGGAAAAACTGGAGCGCGCCCGCGCCGAGCGTGGCCAGCGGCCCGAAAAGGGTGGCGGCGAGGCTGCGGCCGAGCGCCCTGGTCCAGGGGAAGAGGAGCAGGACGTAATTGAGGTAGAGGTAGACCGCCAAAAATGCGAGCAGGGCGGTGGCAATCCCGAGGGCTCGGTGCAGGCCCTGCCACAGCTGTTCGGCGCGCACGATCTCGACCGTCTGGAACTGTACGTTCCGGAGCCTAGAGCGGTAGCGCCGTTCCAGGGTGGTCCGGATCAGGCGGAGGGTCCGGCGCCCGAGCCAGAGTCCCAGTATAAGGGCGAGCGTCGCCAGCAATGCGCGGGCAGCGTTGCGCCACAGGACGGGCCCCTCCCGGTCGTGGCGGAATCTGTCGATGGCCTCGGCGATCCGTCGCCGGTAGACCTCGGCCAGCACCTGACGCCTGATGCCCTCGAGCCGGGCGTCAGCCTCGAGTACCGAAAACATCCTGCGCCCGGCAGCGACGAGATCGCTTGCCAGTGGCGACTCCCGGACCACGAGGGACTCGGCAGGGATGGTCCGATCCGAGGCAAGCGCCGCGATCCGGTCCGCGATTTCGGCGGCGCGCCGCTCAGCGGGGTAGGCGGAGACGCCGCGCACCCGGAAGAGGGTGACACCGTCCACGACCACGGGCGCGGTGGGCTGCTCGGCGGCGGATTCTGCGAACGCGGGGCGCTCAACAGCGATCGTATCCTGTGCCACGGCCGGGGCATTCCAGGCCACCGCGGCGATGAGCACCAGCCGGATTGCGCGGCGTTGATTCAAAGGTTGTTCGGCCTCGTGGGCATTCAGGTCGGTGCCGGGTACCGAGATTAGATCCTTAGAGGTACGTCAGGATCCGATGCCGACGCTACTGGACGTTGGTGCAGCGCACAGAATGCTGCCCGCGACAGCCCTCCGGTGCTCGCCAGTCCCGGGATCCTCGCACTACACCAAAGTGCAATTTCGGGCCAGGGCGGCGGACCGAAATTTCTCCCGGTGACCGCCTCCGCCCCTGCTCCGTTCGATTCCGGCCCCTACGGCCGGGTGCGGCCGGCCCTCCGCTTGGCCCGGCCGGATCCTCACTGGCTTGGGCACCGCGCCTTGGCGCTGGCGGCGATCGCGTGGGTGCCGCTGGCAGTCCTCGCGGCGATACAAGGCCTCGCCCTGACCGCCAATACGCGAGAGTCGCAGCTGCTCGACATCTCCGCATACGTGCGCTACCTGGTCGCGATCCCGACCTTCGTGGTGGCGGAGGCGGTCTGCCTCCCGCAACTGGGCAGGATTGCGCACCAATTCCTCGACGCCGGCTTGGTGGCTGAAGCTGAGCGGCCGCGCTACGACGCGCTCCTGGCCTCCACGCGAGCGCTCCTGGTCAAGCCCGAGATCGAGCTGGCCCTCCTGATGGTCGCCTACATTGGGACCCTGGCCACCAGCGAAACTCTCTACCCGGCGGCGGTGTCCACCTGGGTCGCTCCGGTCAGGGACGGCACCCGCTCCTGGTCGCTCGCGGGCTGGTGGCTGCTGCTGGTGAGCCAGCCCCTGTATGAGCTCCTGATCGCGATGTGGCTCTGGCGGGTCGTGCTCTGGGCGCGGCTCCTCTGGAAGCTGTCGCGGCTCAACCTTCGCCTGCTCCCCTCGCATCCTGACCTCACCGGCGGACTGAGTTTCGTCGCTACCTCTCTGCGCGGCTTCGCGCCGGTTGCTTTCGGGCTCGGCGCGGCGGTGGCTGCGGGCGTGGCCCAGGCGGTCTTCGTCGACGGCCGGCCGGTGGAGGGGTTCAAGCTCCCGGTTGCGGGGTTAGTGATCCTGGTGCTGGCGCTCTTCGCCCTGCCGCTGCTCGTCTTTGTCCCGCCTCTGCAGCGGGCACGGATCGGTGGGATCTTCGCCTACGGGGAGCTCGCCGCCGCGATGGGGCGGCAGTTCGAGCGGCGGTGGCTCGGTCGGCCCGGCGCGGTGGGTGACGAGGCGCTGTCGGTGCAGGATTTCTCCGCGACCACCGACCTCTACCAGGTGGTCTCCAACGTCGGGGCAATGCGGCTGCTGCCGTTCAACGTGCGGATGCTCATCCCGCTCGTGGTCGCGACCCTGCTCCCGTTCGTGCCGATCGCGCTGGCGATCCTGCCGTTGAAGGAGCTGCTTAGCTTGGCCGCGAAGCTGATTCTGTAGCGCTGCCGGCCAACCACACCTTGGGCGCGGTTACGCGGCTGAGGTACCGCGCTCGGCAGCCCGCCCTGGGTAACCTGCACCAAGGTCTATTAGCGGGTAGCGGGTGCACGCGACAGTTTTGCTTTGGCGTTCCGTACCAGGTCGGTCGGTGACAAGCGTTTCAGTCTGACCCATCCTCTTCCAAGTTGACCCATGTTGCCCATGCGTGTGCGGACGTTTTCTCGTGCCTGCGCGACGGCCATGACGGCCACACTCGTTCTGCTCCCCCAGCCCCTTCTGGCATCCGGGGGTCACTTCGAGGACAAGCTCGCCGACATCCTGGTGTGGGTGGTACTTGTCCTCGCGCCGGTGATCGGCATAGGCGTCTTCCTGGCGGTGCACATCCTCCCGGAAAAGGTCGCCGAGAACCGGGGGCATCCGCAGCTCGATGCGATCAAGACCCTCTGCCTGCTCTCGCTTGTTTTCGGTGGCGTCCTCTGGCCCTTGGCGTGGATCTGGGCCTACTCCAAGCCCGTCATGTACAAGCTCGCCTACGGTAAGGACCGCGTGGAGCCCCACGGACCCGGCGGGTCCGACGCTCATGACGTCGAGGCCGACGAGTCCGAGATCCTGCGCCTGCGCCGGCGGGTGGCCGAACTCGAGGCCACCCCGCGCAGCGGCCTCCCCGCCTGAGGAGGTAGCATGGAAATACTGCTCCTTGCGATCTACTCGGGCTTCGTCTGGCTGATCTTCATCAAGCTGAAGCTCCTCCCCTGGACCTTCGTGAGCCAGGTGATCGTCGTCACGATCCCCATCGTGGCTCTGACCATCATGATCCTGGTCCTGAACGTGGTCGCGCCCAGCTCGCACGACGTCCGGGTCATCAACTATGTCGTGCCGATCGTGCCCCAGGTAACCGGGCAGGTCGTGGAAGTGCCGGTGCAGAACAATCAGTTCGTGCGCCGGGGAGAGGTGCTGTTGCGCCTCGACTCCGTCCCCTTTGTCCTGAGGGTTCAACAACTCGAGGCCCAGCTCGCCAGCACCGAAGGCGGGATCGCTCAGGCCCGAGAGGAGCTGGCCGCCGCCCAGGGGAGTACCGCATCGCTGCAGGCCCAGCTGTCGCTGTCGGAGCGGCGGGTGAAGCAGCATGAGGAGTTGGTGAAGGCGGGCGCGGGGAACCGCTTCGACCTGGAGTCGGAGCAGAGCGACGTCGAGGAAACGAAGGCGAGGATTGCCGCGGCCAACGCCGATGAGGCCAAGGTGCGGAAGCGGCTGGGGACTCGGGCGGGTGGGTCGCAGGCCGAGATCGCCGAGACCAGGTCCCAGCTGGCGCGGGCCCATTGGGAGCTGAGTCAGACCACCGTGCTCGCCCCCGCGGACGGCTGGGCCATCAACGTGCAGGTCCGCCCCGGGACGATGGCAGTGCAGCTGCCGTTCAAGCCGGTGATGACGTTCGTGGAGAAGGAGCAGCAGGTGTACGCGCTGTTCGCCCAGAACGAGCTGAGCAAGGTGAGGCCGGGCAATGAAGCCGAGATCTCCCTGAACACGATCCCCGGGAAGCTCATCAAGTGTAAGGTTCTCTGGGTGATCTGGGCTCAGGGCCAGGGCCAGCTGTCGCCGAGCGGCGAGCTGCCGCAGCCCCAACAGCGGGACCTCCCTCCGGGTCCGTTCGCCGTCCAGCTGGAGCCGGAGGATTCCACGGTATTCCTGGCGGCAGGCGCGCGCGGCCAGGGCGCTATCTACACCGAGCACGTGGTCCCCATCCACCTCATCCGCAAGGTGATCGTCCGGGTCAGCGCGAAGCTCGACTACCTCATCCTCAAGCTCCACTAGCATGGCAGCCGTGCGCCGCCCGGCTCGATTCCGGCCCGCCTTCCTCCTCTTCTCCGCCGTCGGCGCGCTCGTCGGGTGTGCCTTGAAGCAGCCGCCGTCCAACAACCAGGTCGCTGCGGAGGCGCTGCCGGCCGCCAAACTGCCTCCGGGATGGAAAGCGGCACCAGTGGACACGACGCCGGTCGTGCACGGATGGCTGGCCACCCTCGGCGACTCGGCTCTGCTCGCCCTCGTAACGGAGGCGCTGGAGCAGAACGCCGACCTCCGTCTGGCGGCGGCCCGGGTCGACGCGGCGACCGGACAGCTGCGGCTGGCGAGTTCTCGCTTGTACCCTGCAGTGGACCTGGTTGGACATGGCGGCATCGGATCCGGGGGGGACGGCTCGGGACTCAACGCGGTCCTGGTCCGGGCGGAGTGGGAGGCGGATCTGTGGGGCCGCGTGCGCTACGGCCGTGCTGCGGCGCGCGCCGGGCAGGGTGCCGCCAGCGCGGACCTGGTCTATGCCCAGCAATCGCTCGCGGGGCTGGTGGCGAAGAGCTGGTATCTGATTACCGAGCTTCGCATGCAGGCCCGGCTCGCCGCCGCGATGGCGGGCGCCAGCGCCCAGCTCCTCCAGCTGGTGGGGGTGGAGCGGAACGTCGGCACGGCCAACGACGAGGATGTGGCCCTGGCCCGCGCAGACGCGGGGACCTACCGCGACCGGGAGTTGCAGCTAAAGCAGAGCACGGGGGAGGCGGTGCGGGCGCTCGAGGTCCTTCTGGGGCGATACCCTGCGGGGACGCTCGCGGTCCGGGACAGCCTGCCTCCGGAGGTGCCCGCCGTCCCCGCGGGACTTCCATCGAGCCTGATCGCGCGGCGCCCGGACCTGGCGGCCGCGAGCCAGCGGGTGGCCAGCGCATTCTACGCCAGGCGGCAGGCGGTGGCTGCCAAGCTGCCGGCTTTCAACCTCAACGGCTCTTTCGGGGCGATCAACAGCGAGGTTCTCGCGCTGCAGGCGGACTTCAGCAACCCGGTGGCCTCGCTCGGCGCGTCACTCCTCGCCCCGATCTTCCACGCAGGCGGGCTGCAGGCGCAGGTGGACATCCGCACCGCCGAGCAGCGGCAGGCGGTGGCGACGTACGGGGCGGCGGTCCTGGCGGCGTTCCAGGACGTCGAGAACGCCCTGGCCGCCGAACAGGTCCTCAGCCAGCGGCAGTCGATACTGACCCAGGTCGTCGGGGAGCAGACCCGCGCGGTGGCGGTGACCCAGACCCGCTACCGGGTTGGCAAGTCAGACCTCCTGGCCGTGTTGCAGCAGCGGGTGCGTCTCTACGGTGCCGAAGCGACCTTGCTCGGAGTCCGCACCGATCGAATTGTGCAGCGGATCAACCTCCACCTGGCCCTCGGCGGCGACTTCGTCACCCCGGCCGACTCGGCATCGGCAGTGCCCGGCGGCCGGTAGGGCCGACCGACTTTTGGGACACGGCACGCACCTGCCGCGCGTCATATGCACCAAGGTGTAGTAACGGGCTCGCAGACGGTAGCGT
>DASYIX010000055.1:0-17091 GCA_035997125.1 Gemmatimonadales bacterium | reverse complement strand
GGCTTGAGCCGGTACGAGGGCCGATCCACCTTCTTCCCGTTGACCTGGAGGTGACCGTGGGTCACCGCCTGCCGAGCCGCGTAGATGGTGCGGACGAAGCCCGCTCGGAGCACGATGGCGTCGAGCCGAAACTCGAGAAACTGAAGCAGCCTGACCCCGGTGTTACCGGGCTGCCGAATGGCCTCGGCGAAAGCGTTGCTCATCTGCCGCTCGCTGAGGTTGTACTGGGCCCGGAGCCGCTGCTTCTCGATCAGCTGCTTCTTGTAGCCGCTGATCTTGCGGCGGGGCGATGCGCCGTGCTGGCCCGGTGGATTGGGCCGCCGCTCCATCACCCGTTGCGCCTTGGGGGTGAGCGGAATGCCGAGCTGGCGGGCGAGCTTAACCTTTGGTCCCCTGCGATTCACAATCTCGATCTCCTCTAACGGTACTGGTGATGGACTTCTGCAGCCCTATACAGTAGTGCCACCAGGCACTTAAGGGAAGTCACCCGAGTGCAGAAATCTGCGCTATGTGGCCCGGCGGCAGTACGATAGCTCACAGCAGACTCTCAAAATCGGGTGCATACTAGAGCAACAAACCAACCCAGGGTGCCCCCATGAAGTTGCTCCGCCTAATTCCCGCGTTGCTCCCAGTATTGCTCTTGTTCACCTTCGACCGTGCTGCGGCTCAGGCGCAGACTGCACCGCAGCTCCGCGGCTGCGTCTGGAACTGCTACCACGTCGTGCTGCCGTATGGACTGTATGTCCGCGAGGTCCTTGACGGTGGCAGCTTTGTCACTCTGGAAGACGGCAGCGTGTGGGAGATCCGCATGCCGCAGCGTCCGGTGGCATCGAGCTGGCAGCCCGGTGATTTCGTGGTGATCAGAACGGTCCCAGCGCCGGTGCAGAACTACGATATCCTGCTCACCCACGGCGACTACGATAGGGCCGAGGCCAGACTGAGCGGCCGAGCCCACCCGCCGAGTCAGGAGTAGTACCGCCGCATCTCCGCCGCCACGCCGTCCAGGTCGGGGAACAATCGCCGCTCGTCCACGCTGACCAGATCGAGCTGGTCGCGGAAGCGCGCGGCCTCGGCCGCCGGAATGACGAACTTGGTCAGCGCCGAGCCGAGCCCGTGCGTCTCCAGAAAACGGTCGAACGGCTGCCGCTTGTCGGAGCAGAGAGTGAAGGTCGCCGACTGGGCCACGATCCGGGGGCTCAAGGACGGCGGCTCCAGCATGCAGGCAAACTGTGGGGCAGCAGCGGGGGCGTTAAAAAGGGCCCAAGGTGTCATCGGCCTCTCGCCTCCTAATCCTTCCAGATCCTGAATCAACAGGGCGAGCTCCGGCAGCTGGAAAAACCGGTGCACGCTCTTCCAGTCCAGCCGCCAGACCACCCGATCCGACTCGCGCTCGTTGTCGACCGTGGCAAAGTGAGCCGCTACCAGCGGCGAGTAGGTCCAGTCGAGCAGCCGGGTAGGCAGCCCATGATGCTGGGCAGCGACCAGCACCTCCCAATCGTTCACCGGCGGGTGGCTGAAGTAGGGCCGCGAGTACCGAGTGAAATTCCGGAGGATGTGCTCCTCCAGCTCCGCCTTACTATGCGGTGACTCGGCGCCACCCAGCTTGTCCAGGCTGGTGAGCAGAGGCCAGCACGCGTCCGGGTCCCCCCGGTAAACTCCGCTATCGCGCCGCCGTCCGGTCCTCGGGTCCGGCTCGGTTGGGGTGACCTTGTCGATCAGGTCTCCCAGGCTGCGTACGACGACTTCAGGGATCGACATTGGAGAAGGCTCTTGCTCTCGGCTCTATTGATTGCAGGTTATCCTCCAGGGAGTTTAAAACCCATTTCGGAGTAGCCAATAGCCCATAGCCCCCAGCCGCTCGTGTGACATACATCCTTGCGTCCGTTTACCGGGGCCTCGAATGTGTCAGCGCATGCCGTTCGCGGAAGGCCCGGCTCCCCGCCGGTATCTCCGCAGGCCATAAACGTGGGCAATTGTCATGGCGGTGCGGGAAGCCCGACTCCTGCCCCAGTGGGCACACCTGTATCCTGGTCTGGAGCCCGGGGTGTGGGCCGTGGCGGCGCAACTGGTGCCATTGGCCCTGCGAAACCGGCTTCAGGCCCAGCCCACCTGGGAGTTCACCCGGAGGATCCTGGTGGACGAGCACTTCGAGTTCCGCGGCGGTCGCCCGAGGGACCGAAGCTGGAGCGGAATCCTGAGCCGGGTCGAGGACGCCTGAGCACTCTCCCTCCCAAACCGCTTACCCGATTCGCGCCCAGTCCCACCGGATACCTTCACCTCGGGCACGTGGCCAATGCGATCTACGTCTGGGGCATAGCCCGGGCACTGCAGGGTCGAGTTCTTCTGCGGTTGGAGGATCACGACCGGGGCCGCTGCCGGCCCGAGTACGAGGTGGCGCTGCTCCAGGATCTCGAATGGCTGGGGCTGGAACCGGATATCGGCAAACCGGCAGAATTCCGGTCCGATATTTCCCCTTACCGGCAGAGCAATCGCGAGGCGGTCTATGCCGCCGCCCTCCGCCGGCTCGCGCAGGATGCTCCAGTCTATCCCTGCGACTGCTCCCGCAAAGACGTCTCGTCCGTCTCCGACGTCCCCGATCAGGAGACCAGGTATTCCGGCCGCTGTCGGGACCGGGAACTGGAGCCGGGTGAGGGACGGGGGATGCGGGTGGTGTTCCCACCCGGAGTCGAACGGTTCACCGATGCGAAATTGGGCGGTCAGGAGCAGGAACCGGCGCTGCAGTGCGGGGACCTGCTGCTGCGCGACCGCCGGGGAAACTGGACTTATCAGTTCGCGGTCACCGTGGATGACTGGGGCCAGGGCGTGGACCTGGTCATTCGAGGAGAGGACCTGCTCGGCTCCACCGGACGGCAGATCCGGTTGGCGCGGATGCTGGGGAGGACAGAGCCACCTGCCTTCTTTCATCACCCGCTGATCTCCAACGCCTCCGGTGTGAAGCTCAGCAAGGCCGATGGTGAGACCGGAATTCGGGAGCTTCGGGCTGCCGGCATCAAGCCCGGCGCAGTGCTCGGCCTGGCCGCTCATCTCACCGGCCTGTTGGACCGGCCGCGAGAGCTCCGCTCCGATCAATTGGCGGAGCTGTTCCACTGACCCGCCGGCTAGCGGCCGGTGATGCCCTTCAGTATTCCGGTTCTGATGCGAACCGCCTTCGGGTTGGCCGCCGAGTCCGCTACGATTCGCCGCTCCAGCCGCGTGGCCAAACGCACTTTCGCATTCAGCGTGAGCGTGTCGGCGCCGCGGCGGACCTTGATCGGCAGCGGCGCGCCCTCCTCCTTGCCGAAACGGGTCCGGAACGCAGGGCCGAAATCCGGGCTGGTCACTGAGAGATCGCCCAGGGCAATGAGGTGGTCCCCCGCCTGGACTCCCGCCTCCTGGGCCGGCCCTCCCGGGAGGACCCCCGCAACCACAATCCCATTCGAATCGGCTACTGTCTGGAGGCCGAGCCGGGGCACTTTCACGGTGTCCGACTTGAGCCGCATGCCGGCCAGCGGCAAGATCTGCTCCAGCGGATAGGGGTCTCTGCCGTCGATGTAGCGGGCGTTGAACTCCGCGAAGGACCGGCCTCCGGCCGCCTGGCTGACCGCGGGCCACCAGTCGTTCCCGGTATAGCCGCGGCCCTTCTTGTAGGTCGTCTGATAGAGCTGCCGGAGCACGTCGTCCAGCGAATGGGCATTGTCGCTGGCATCGCGGATGGTGATGTCGAGCATGAGCCCGGCCAGAGAGCCCTTGGGGTAATAGAGGTACCCGCTCCCGTCCTCCGGATGGATCCAGGTAGACAGCGAGGCGTCTTCCAACGCCGTCGGTGGCGCCTCCGAGACGGTGCTGGCCTTGTCGGCGGTAAGCGCCATAAACTGGGCCGAGTCGATGATCCCGCCCCGCACCAGCGCAAGGTCGGCGTAGTAATCGGTGACCCCCTCGCTCTCCCAAAGCCACGGCGTGGGCTGCGCCTGGTGATAGTCATAGGGCCACATGTCCGCGGGACGGAGCCGCTTCACGTTCCAGGCGTGGAAGATCTCATGCGCGGTGATGGAGGCGAGCAGCGGGCTGGCGATGATGCCGGGGTTGTAAATCCCCACGTGAGAGCTTTGATGCTCCAGCGCGCTTGCCCCGCCATACCGGGGGTCGAAGATCATCATGACGTTGTAGCTGTTCCACGGAGTCTCCCGGAACACGGCAGACTCGGCGGGAATCATCTTGCCGATCTGTTGCCAGAGCCGCTTCCGGGGGTCCGCCGGCAGCGCGCCGGCGGGATAGGTGGCCAGCCGGGTCCAGCGTCCTGACACCTGCATGCTGTCGTAATCCAACCGCCCGACGAAGAATGGATTGTCCACCAGATCGTGATAGTTGGACTCGGTGTAAGTCCGTGGCGCGCCCGCCGGCTTCATCGCCGTGACCACCAGCCAGCTGGGCTCCGTCTTGATGGTGACGGTGGCAGGGAAGTCGTACCCGGCACCCTCGGGGTAGGGCAGCAGGTTGGTCCCATTGAAGAGGGCAAAGTCCGGTCGAGCCCAGGCCATCGCGTTGTCGAGCGTGTCGGCCAGATAATCGAAGCGGATGGTGACCGATCGGGCTCCCCGCGGCTGCACCCGCCAGGTGTCGTAGTCGAGCTTGTCCCAGACGATCGGCTTGTCTCCGGCTGCCGCCGCGAAGTTCAGCACCCAGCGGGCAAAGAAACTGAGCTCGTAGGCACCCGGGGTCCAGGCGGGGAATGAGAGCAGGACCGGACCGTCCCCCTTCACGTCGAACGACGCCGCCACCTTGATGATGCGGTCCCGGGCGGTGGTGGAGTCGAAGGTGAGGTCGTATCGCAGGTTGGAGATTGGAGCAGACTGCAGGGCGGCCGGTATCGCAGGTGTCTTCTGTTGTGCCTCGGAAGCCACTGTGGCCATCCAGGACAGAGCGTAGAGCAGAACACTGGGGATAATTCGTGGGGAAGTCATGGAGAATCCTGGGCATGAGCATGAACCTATGACGGGCATAGTAGCGGGAAAGTTTGCTGGCCCCAGCCGCAGGCGCCGGATGAGTCCCTCCGGCTTCAAGCGCCAGACTTCCCACCGCCCTGCCCCTTGCGCTCAGCCTCCGGGACTCAATCCGGCGCCTGCGGCTGGGGCATGTCTCGCACCCGGTGCCCTGCTCCCCGCCACGGTCATGCCCGATCCTCCAGAGGGGCGGGTAGGCCCATGCCCGAGTTACCTCGGATGGCCTCCAGCCTTAGGGCTTGTGGTCCGGTCTGGTAGCGATGACAGGAACTCCGCCGACGGCCCGCTCTGCTGCAACCGCTCGGGGCTCTTCCATACTCGGCTCAAACTCGCCCTCCCAGCGGCCGATCACCACGGTGGCCAGGCAATTCCCCACCACGTTGACGGTGGTCCGCGCCATGTCCATCAGCTCATCCACCCCCAGGACCACCGCGACACCTGCCGCCGGAAGTCCGTAGCCGCTGAGTACGCCGGACAGAACTACCAGAGAAGCTCGGGGAACTCCGGCAACCCCTTTGCTGGCAACGAGCAGGGTCAACATCATCGCCAGCTGAGTTCCCAGATCCAGGTGCATACCGGCTGCCTGGGCCACGAAGATTGACGCTACGCCGAGGTAGAGCGTGGAGCCATCGAGGTTAAACGAGTACCCGGTGGGCACGACGAAGGCCACGATCCGGCGGGGAACGCCGAGCTCGATCATCCGCTCCATTGCGACCGGCAGCGCCGCATCGGACGACGTGGTGGTGAAGGCGATGATGGCTGGATCTTTCACCGCTCGGAGGAGACGCCCGAGGGGAACCCGGGAGAGCAGGGCTACCGGCAGCAGAGCGACCAATGCGAAGACGATCAGCGCCCCATAGAGCGTCGCGACCAGTAGCCCGAGGTTCTTGAGCACTCCAGGGCCGCTGTGGCTCACTGTCACCGCCATCGCGGCGCCCACACCGATTGGCGCGAACTTCATCACGATGGCAACGAAGCGGAACATCGTCTGGGTCAGGCCCTCACAGAAGCCGAGCATCGCCTCCCTGGGCCGGCCCTGCACCTGGCTGAGCGCGATGCCGAATAGGGTAGCCCAGAAGGCCACTTGCAGCACTTCGTTGTGCACCGCCGCCTCGAAGAAACTGCTGGGCACGATGTGCTCGAGGAAGCCATCGAAGGTGGTGGGGGCCGGCTTGGGGATAGCAGCGTGGGGATCGGGCGGCGGCAATACCACGCCCACGCCGGGCTGCGTCAGATGGACGGCGACGAGGCCGATGACGAGCGCAATCGCGGTCATGGCCCAGAAGTACGCCATCGCCTTGATGAAAAGACGGCCGATGCGCTTGAGGTCGTCGCCGTGTCCTGCGATGCCGATGACCAGCGTTCCGAAGATGATCGGCACCACGACCGATTTGATCATTCGGAGGAACACGGCCGAGAGCGGCTTGAGCTGGGCCGCCTTTTCCGGAGCCAGCCAGCCGATCAGAATCCCTGCGGCCATCCCCACGAAGATCCAGTGCGTGAGGGAGAGGCGCCGCAGGGAGAAGGTCATACCAGCTGACCGATCTTTGCGTCGATCGCGGCGAGCAGCGATCGGTACGACGCCGCGAACTTCTCCACCCCCTCCTCCTCCAGCTCACGGGTGACCTGCGCCAGATCGATACCGGCTCGGGCCAGCGCCTGGAGCTGTTCCGGCGCGGCGGCGATGCCGTCCTGGATGCGAACCGCGGGCTTGCCGTGGTCGCGATAGGCCTCGAGCGTCTCCGGCGGAAGCGTGTTCACCGTGCGGGGCGCGACCAGCGCTTCGACGTAATAGATGTCGGGATAGCGAGGATCCTTGGTGCTGGTCGAGGCCCAGAGCGGGCGCTGGGGACGGACCCCGGCCCCAGCCAGGCGGCTCCAACGGGGCTGGGACAGGCTGCTCTCGAACAGGCGATAGGCCATGCACGCGTTGGCGATGGCGGCCTTTCCTCTGAGCGGATCCCCGCCGGATGTCTGATCGAGCATGGGGTCCACCTTGCCGTCCACCCGGCTCACAAAGAAACTGGCCACTGAGGCGATCGAGGCCACCGGGAGACTCCGCTCCACCCGCCGCTCCAACCCGGCAAGGAACGCCTCGATCACCTCGGCGTAACGCTCGACCGAGAACAGCAATGTCACGTTGACATTGATCCCTTTAGCGATGGCGCGGGTGATCGCGGCGAGCCCCGCCCGCGTGCCCGGGATCTTGATCATCGCATTGGGGCAGTCCACCGCGCTCCAGAGCCGCTCGGCCTCGTGAACGGTGGCGTCGGCATCGTGCGCCAGCGTGGGTGCGACCTCGAGAGAGACGAGGCCGTCGCTGCCCCCGGAGCGCTGATACAGTGGGAGAAAGGCGTCACAGGCTGCGCGGACATCGGCCACCGCGAGCGCCTCGAAGATTTCGGTGGACGATTTCCCCCCGTCGGCCAGGCGCCGGATGTCGGCGTCGTAGAGCCGACTTCCCGACACCGCCTTGTCGAAGATGGTCGGGTTCGATGTCATCCCGCGGAGCCCATCGCCAGTGATGAGCCGAGCCAGTTCGCCCGAGGCGATCAGGTCCCGGGTGATGTAGTCGTACCAGACGCTCTGCCCCAACTGCCCCAGGCGGATGAGCGGGTTCATTTAGTCCTCCTTGAAGCCAGAAGCCGCTTGACCGTTTCCGCGACCCGCTCCGGGGTCAGCTTGAATTCCTGAAACAGCCGCTCGCCCGGCGCCGAGGCGCCGAACCCCACCATGCCTACCATCGCGCCGTCCTCGGTGGTCCAGCGAGACCATCCCATGCCGCCGGCGGCCTCCACCGCGACCCGGGATCGCACCGCTGGCGGCAGCACCGAATCGCGATACGCCTGGGGCTGGGCCGCGAACAGCTCCCACGACGGCATCGACACCACCCGGGTGCGGATGCCTTCCGTATGGAGCGAGCGGGCCGCCTCCAGTGCGATGGCTACCTCCGAGCCGGTGGCGATCACGATCGAGTCGGGTGGACCCGGAGCATCGAGCAGCACGTAAGCACCCCGGCCTACCCCTTCGGTTGCACTTGTGACTTTGCGATCGAGCACCGGCAGCTTCTGCCGGGTGAGCACCAGCATGGTGGGTCCATCCCGCCGCTCCATCGCGAGCTTCCAGGCCTCGATCGTCTCGGTTGCGTCGGCTGGACGCAGCGTGACCAGGTTGGGAATCGCGCGCAGCATGGCCAGGTGCTCGACCGGCTGATGGGTCGGCCCGTCTTCTCCCAGGCCAATGGAATCGTGGGTCCCGATGTAGATGACTGGCAGCCGCATGATCGCGGCCAATCGGATGGCCGGCTTCATGTAATCGGAGAATACCAGAAAGGTGCTGCCGAACGGCCGGAGTCCGCCGTGGGCGGCAATTCCGTTGAGACAGGCCGCCATTCCGTGCTCCCGAACTCCCCAATGGAAAGTGCGTCCCGCACTGGTGGGTCCGAAGCTGCCGCCTTGCTTGAGGGTGGTGCCGGTGCTGCCCCCCAGATCGGCAGAGCCACCCACGAGGTTGGGCACCGCCGCGGCAATCGACTGGAGCGCGAGCCCGGATGCCTGCCGCGTGGCCAGGGAGCCGGCCACGGTCAGTTCCACCAGGCCGCGATCCCAGCCGGCCGGGAGCTCGCCGGAGTGCCACTGCCGCAGCTCGGCGGCCAGCGCCGGATGGGCCGCCGCGTAGGCATCGTAGCGCTTCTGCCAGGCGGCCTCCTGCCCGGCTCCCCGGCCTAGGGCGGTGCGCCAGTGAGTCAGGGCATCGTCCGGCACGTAAAACTTGGGCTCGATCGGCCAGCCCATGATCTCCTTCGTGCGCCGAACTTCCTCTGCGCCGAGTGGAGCGCCATGCGCCTCGGCGCTGTTGCGCTTGGTGGGCGCAGGATCGGCGATAACTGTTCGGAGCACGATGAGGGTGGGGCGGGCGGTTTCGCTGCGGGCGGTTTCCATCGCCCCGGCGATGGCGGCGAGGTCATTGCCGTCGCCCACCTTCAGAACCCGCCACCCGTAGGCCTCGAACCGGCGGCCTACGTCCTCGGAGAACGAGAGCGACGTGTCCCCATCGATGGTGATGTGGTTGTCGTCGTACACCACTGCGAGCTTGCCCAGACGCAGGTGGCCGGCGAGCGAGGCCGCTTCGCTTGCGACGCCTTCCATGAGATCGCCGTCACTGGCAAAGACCCAGGTCCGGTGATCCACGATGGTGTGGTCCGGGCGGTTGAAGTGTTCCGCCAGGAAGCGCTCGGCGATTGCCATCCCGACTGCGTTGCCCAACCCCTGGCCCAATGGGCCGGTAGTGGTTTCCACGCCGGGCGTATGCCCCCGCTCCGGATGACCCGGAGTCTTGGAGCCCCATTGCCTGAAGTCCTTGATTTCCTCCAGCGGGAGGTCATAGCCGGTCAGATGCAGGAGTGAGTAGAGCAGCATCGAGGCATGGCCGCACGACAGCACGAAGCGGTCGCGGTCCATCCAAGCTGGGTTGCGCGGGTTGTAGCGCAGAAACCGAGTCCAGAGGAGGTAGGCAGCGGGCGCGAGCGCCATGGGAGTGCCGGGATGTCCCGACTGAGCCTGCTCCACCGCATCCATCGAGAGCGCACGAATGGCGTTGATGCTTTGCCAGGCTAGCTCGGGTCGAGGATCGGCGTCACGATTGGGCATCGAGGGGTCCGGGCGCACCATTCGAGCGCGGGGGCTCTCTACGTTCAGGGGAGGCTCCAGCTGGAGGTGAGTCGGGAAGATAATGACGGGAAGGACGGGAGGGATGGGAAAGACGGGAAGGGATGGAAAGACGGGAAAGACGGGAAGGACGGGAAGGAAAGGGATAAGCAGGCGAGGGCAAGAATCCGATACTAGCCGCCACGATATGGACTCACTTCTCAGGCTCGACGGGCTGCCCATTCCGTAGCTGCCAACATTGCCGAAGGCTGTGCCAAGAGAGGGCCCAAAGAGTTCCGGGTGGCTGCTTTACAAATCCATGCTCGCAAGAAAGGTCACCGCATGCCACGCGCAGTGACCTTCCCGTCTTTCCCGTCTTTCCCGTCCTTCCCGTCCTATCTCCGCCGCCGTTCCGGTCCCTTGTAGGCGCGCTTGATGGTATGCCGGCCCGGTCCCGCAAACGCCAATCCCAGGGCCAGGCCGAGCACGGTGAAGGGATGTTCCCAGCCGCCCTTGGTGAAGTCGAATCCATTGGCCCAGTGCACCAGAGCAATGGCGCCGAGCATTTCGATCACGACCAGGATGGCGGCGATATCGACTGCGATGCCAATCAGGATCAGGACCCCCCCGATCACCTCGGCGATGAGCGCGAAGCCCGCAGTCGCGCTCGGCGCAGGAATGTTCATGCTCTGAAATGCTCCCACGGTGGCGCTGAAGTTCATCAGCTTCGGGAGCCCGTGATAGAGCAACACCGCGGCCAGGACGAGGCGTAAAATCAGCAGCGCGAGATCGAGATTGACGGGGAAGTAGCGGCGCATGGGAGGTCCTTGCTGAGGGGATGCCCTGGCATAGCTGGCGAACGCCGACCAACTATGTTGCAGACTTGTTGCAATTAGCGCCAGTGAAGAGGTTCCCAGCTAGGAGCCGCGATGCGAGGTTGGGTCAAAGTGTTCCTGATCATGATCCTGCTTCCCATACTGATCGGTGGCGTGGTCCTGCTGCTGGCCGGCCGGCCGGTGGCCTTCGAGATCCTCCGGCGCCGTACTGCCAGCAAGTTCCCCGAGGTGAAATGGATCACGACCCAGGATCTGGCCCGCTGGCGCGACGACACGGGCCAGCCCCAAGCGGTAGTTCTCGATGCCCGGACGGGGCCCGAATTCGAGGTGAGTCACCTGAAAGGGGCGATACCGATCGATCCCTATCGGCCGAGCCTCAAGCCGTTACAGGGATTCCCCCGTGACACCTCGATCGTGGTCTACTCATCCGTGGGCTATCGGGGCGCCAGGGTGGCGAGTTGGCTGAGCAAAGCCGGCTATCCCAACGGCCTGAACCTGTCCGGGGGCCTCTTTCAGTGGGTCAACGAAGGCAGGCCGATCTTCCGGGAGGAGAACCGGCCAACCGCCACGGTTCACCCATATGACCGGAAGTGGGGCATGTTGCTGGAAGGGCGATACCGGGTCCAGGCTCCTGAGGTGGCGGGGCAGTCCGCCGCGCCCTAAACCCGTCCCACCTGTCATTTTGGCGTCAATCTTGCTAGGTTTCATGGTGCAAGCTCACGACCTGGAAAGCCAGGTCCATGACAACCTTTAACTTGGTACTTTGTGGCACGCAGAACTCGAAGACATTCCGCAGTTTCCGTCCCTAGTTTCCGTCGTTCCCCCGGCCGTTCAATGCAATCTCATCGCGATTGGTTACTCGCTCAGCATGGTCCCGTGTGCGCCTATTGCGGCACCGAGACGAGCGACGAAGCCATCACCCTCGACCATGTCCGGCCTCGCCGGGGTCAGACGGCCTATGACCGTCCCGACAACCTGGTTTTGGCCTGCAGAGACTGCAACGCGGCCAAGGCTGACACCCCGCTGATCGCGTTCCTGATGCAACGGCGAGCGCGTGGGGTCTTCCTGCTGCACTACGGAGAGCATCTCTCCGAGCCGCTCAGGGAATTGGTAAGACAGGCCTCGGAACGACCTCTCGTCGAAAGGGACTGAGAGACGAAAAGGGCGGCCCGTAACGGCCGCCCTTGGACTTTCTATCCCTGTCCTTCTCCCGCTTTAGTCATCGTCTCGGTTGGGGCTTTGACTCGCCCTGATTCGAGGGCTTCTCGAACAATCCGACTCTGCTCCGCCGCGTGAGCAGCCGGGTATCCTTCCGCCGGGCTGGCCCGCTCGGGCCGCCCAACGTATCTGATCTCCATCCCGTGCCCCTCCGCCACCAGCTCGCGCAGCTTGGCCTCGAGATACCGCCAGGCCCCCATGTTGAGCGGCTCCTCCTGTACCCACACCAGTTCACTGGCATTGCTGTAGCGGGGCAGCACCGTGCGCAGCTCGTTCCAGGGGAAGGTGTAGAGCTGTTCCAGCCGGATGATTGCGGGCCGGTTAGCGCCCAGCTTCTCCGCCTCGGGGAGCAGGTCGTAGTACACCTTGCCGGTGCACATGAGCAGCCGCCCGGCCCGCTCCGGGTTCTTCGCGAAGAAGGCGTCGTCGATCACCGGCTGGAAGTGTCCGGTGGTGAGGTCCGTCAGTTTCGAGGTGGCCAGCGGGTGGCGCAGCAGGCTCTTCGGGGTGAACAGGACCAGGGGCCGCTGGCGGGAGCGTTTCGCCTGCCGCCGCAGCAGATGGAAGTACTGAGCCGGGGTGGTGCAGTTGACCACCCGGATGTTGCCCTCCGCCGCCAGATGGAGGAACCGGGCCATGCGAGCGCTGGAATGCTCCGGCCCCTGCCCCTCATAGCCGTGGGGCAGCAGCAGGGTCAGCCGGGTGGTGAGCCCCCACTTGGCCAGTCCCGCTGAGATGAACTGGTCGATGATGACCTGGGCGGCGTTCACGAAATCGCCGAATTGGGCTTCCCAGAGGACCAGGGCCTCAGGGGCGGCCACGCTGTAGCCGTACTCGAACCCCAGGGTCGCCAACTCAGAGAGAGGGCTGTTGTGCAGCTCCATCGGGGCCAGAGCACCCGGCAGATTCCGAATAGGAGCGACGGTTGCCCCGGTCTGAGCGTCGTGCAGCACCAGGTGCCGCTGGCTGAAGGTGCCGCGCTCGGTGTCCTGTCCGGTAAAGCGGACCGGAACCCCTTCGGTCAGGAGGGAGCCGAGAGCCAGTGCTTCCGCGTGAGCCCACTCGATCCCGCCCTCCGGGCTCAGCGCGGCACGGCGCCGTTCCAACTGTTTGCGCAGCTTGGAATTGACCGTGAAGCCTTCAGGCCAGCTGAGCAGCTGGTCGTTCAACGCCACCAGGAACTCGGGGGCGAGCGCAGTATCGACTTCCTGCCCCGGCCCGCTGAGACGGACCGAGTGTTCCTTGGGGCTGGGCCGTGCCATGCTGGACTTGAAGCTCTGCTGGATATCCACCAGCCGCTGATACGCCTCGGCTGCCTCGCGGTCGGCCTCTTCCTGGGTGATGGCCCCGGCCTCCACCAAGGTTCGGGCGTAGAGCTCCCGCACCGACGGCAGGTTCTTGATCCGCTCGTACATCACCGGCTGGGTGTAGGCCGGCTCGTCTCCCTCGTTGTGCCCATGCCGCCGGTAGCCCACCAGGTCGATGACCACGTCCTGATGGAATCGATCACGGTACGCCATCGAAAGACGCACCGCCGAGAGGCAGGCCTCCGCGTCGTCGGCATTGACGTGGATGATCGGGATGTCGAAGCCCTTGGCCAGATCGGAGGCGTACCTGGTGGAACGGGCGTCCTCCATGTCGGTAGTGAATCCGACCTGATTGTTGGTGATGAGATGGAGCGTCCCACCGGTTCGGTAACCCTTGAGGGCGCCCAGGTTCAGGGTCTCGGCTACGACTCCCTGGGCGGCAAAGGCGGCGTCGCCGTGAATGGCGACCGGCAGGGCAGCGGTGGGATCGTGATGCGCTTCCCGTCCCCGTCGCTGGGTCTGCTTGGCTCGAGCCCGGCCATCTACCACCGGGGCGACGAACTCGAGATGACTGGGATTGGGCGAGAGACTGACGGTGATCGCCTTACCCTTGGCTGTCTTGTAGGCTCCCTCGGCTCCGTGGTGATACTTCACGTCTCCAGTTCCGCCCTCAGGGGTGAGTTGTCCCCCCTCGACCTGCCGGCCACCCTCGAACTCGGCGAAGATGGTCTCGTACGGCCGTCCCACGGTATGGGCCAGCACGTTGAGCCGCCCTCGGTGCGCCATGCCGATCACTACATCGCGGGCGCCCGATTCCGCGGCGCTCTCGATGGTGAGATCGAGCATTGGCACCAGCATGTCCACACCCTCGATCGAGAAGCGCTTTTGTCCCAGGTAAGCCTTATGGAGGAAGCGCTCCAGGGTCTCCACCTCGGTCAGGCGGCGCAGGAGCCAACGCTGCCGGTCGGGGGAGAGCGGTTTGCGATAGGTGCCGGTCTCGATCTTCTCCCGCAGCCACACCCGTTCCTCATGGGTGGAGATGTGCTCGATCTCGTAGGCCATGGTGCCGCAGTACGTCGCCTGGAGATAGGGCAGCGATTCGGCCAGGGTCCGACCGGGAACCGTGATTCGAAGCACCTTGGAAGGAATTGCGGCCATGACCTCGGGAGTGAGGCCAAGCGAGGCCGGATTCAGCGCCGGATCGCCGATCGGCTCGGTGCCCAAGGGGTCGAGCCGGGCGGCGAGGTGCCCATGCATCCGAAACGCCTTGATCAGCGCCATGGCCGCCGCGACGTGAAACAGCATCTCGGGGGCGACGGCTTCATCGCTGACTTTGGGACCGGGAGTGGCTCTGGTGACTTGATAGCTCACCGCTGCGAGCTCGAGGCTCTCGGCGATCAAGTCGTAGAATCCCTGGTCACCCTGCAGCAGCCGGTCGACGATGCCGAGAAATGTCCCCGATTCGGCGCCCTGAATGATCCGGTGGTCGTAGGTGCTGGTGATCGTCATGATCTTGCTGATGCCCAGCTCCTTGACTCGCTCGTCCGGCAAACCGGAGAACTCCGGTGGGTAGCCGATGGCGCCGACCGCGATAATGCTGCCCTGGCCGGCCATCAGCCGGGGCACCGACGCCACCGTGCCGAGCCCGCCGGGGTTGGTGAGCGACATGGTGGCACCGGTGAAGTCATCCGGCATCAGCTTATTGGTGCGCGCCTTCTCCACCAGCATCTCGTAGGCGGCGTGGAACGCCGCGAAGTCCATAGTTTCAGCCCGCTTGATGACCGGCACGACCAGGCCCCGGCTGCCGTCCTTGCGCTGGACATCCACCGCCAGCCCGAGCGCGATCCCCTCCGGCTGAACCCGGTGGGGCACCCCGTCGACTTGGACGAGGGTGTGGCCCATCCCCGGCATCTGCTTGGTGGCCTGGACGATGGCGTAGGCGATGAAGTGGGTGAACGAGATCTTCTGCGGCCGGCCGGCTGCCTGGAGGGCGGCGTTGAGCTCCCGGCGGCGCTGTTCCAGCACGGCGACCGGAAGCTCCCGGAAGGTCGTCGCGGTGGGGACCGTGAGACTCTCGGTCATATTGGCCACGAGCTTGGCGGCAGGGCCTTTGATCGGGCTGACGCCCGAAGGCGGGACGGCGGGGTGGCGGGGCGGCGGGGCAGCAACAGCCTCAGCGGCCTGAGATGCGTCGAGGCTGCCCTGATGGCTTCCGTCCCCACCGGCCTGGCTAATGACAGGTGTCCCAGCCCCGCGGCCCTGCGGCCCCGCGGCCCCGCTGTCTCCCTGCCCCGCGGACCCGCTGCCCCGCTGCCCCGCCTTACCCTCCCGCTGCCCATCTGCCCCGCTGCCCCGCGCACCCACCACTCCACTTTCGAACAGACGCCGCCACTCGGGGCCGACGGCGGTCGGGTCCCGGAGAAACTCTTCGTACATGGCCTGAGCGAAGCCCGCGTTGGCCGTCTCGAACACGTTTGGATCCACGGGTCAATCCTGACTGAGATGCAGAGGAAAGATAATGATCTTGCAGGCCTGGTCCCGAATGGTAAGCTAAGGGAGGACCCAACTCCTCACTTTCGAAGGGATACGGTATATGGCAGGAATCGATCGGGCTTACTTACGGCCTCTGGTCGTGGGGCTCGGGATCGGGCTCGCCGCCTGTGGCGGAAGTGGTGGCAACACGACGCCATCGACGACGGCCATCGCAAAGGCCTCAGCCGGCAGCGGAGACGCGCAAACCGGCGTCGTGGGACAGGCACTCGCACTGCCTCTGAAGGTGGTGGTTACGGACGCTGGCGCGGCCTCGGCCGGGGCCACCGTGACCTGGTCAACGACCGCGGCAGGCGCCTCGGTCAATCCAGCTTCCGCGGTCACGGATGCGAACGGCATTGCCAGCTCGGCGTGGACGCTGGGGGACGTTGCGGGCTCCCAATCCGCGAGTGCCACGTTGAGCGGCGCCACGGGATCTCCGGTCATCTTCTCGGCCACCGCTACGCCAGACGGAGCGCTGTCCATGGCCAAGGCGGGCGGTGATAACCAGACCGCTGAAGTCGGTGCTCAGCTGGCAGCCGCGCTGCAGGCTAAGGTCGCAGATCAGTTCGGCAATGGCGTGCCCGGGGTGAATGTCTCGTGGGCGACTACTGGCGCTACTGTCTCGGCGCCCGCTGTGCCCACCGATGCCTCAGGCGTTTCCGCCGTCAACGTCACTTTGGGAAATACCGTCGGACCCATCACTATCACCGCGACTGCCGCCGGTCTGACCGGCTCACCCCTGACGTTCAATGCCACGGCAGCGGCGGCGGTGCCCGTGCCGACCACCGCGGCAGTTAGCGTGGGAGACATCTTCTTCGCTAGCGCGCACAACGGGTCGTCCAACCCGGCGGTGGACACGGTGGCCATCAACGGGACCGTGACCTGGACCTGGGCCCCTACGGAAGCCTTTCCGCACAGTGTTGAGTCCACCGGCTCGCCGAACTTCACTAGCAGCGCGGTCCAGACCGGCCCCGGCAAAACCTACCAGTTCACCTTCACGGCTCCGGGCACCTACCAATACGATTGCGCAATCCATGGCCCGCAGATGACCGGACGCATCGTCGTGAGGTAGCCGACGAACCTCAAGGCGATGCCGGAGTTCCAGTACCGCGCCACGTAACCGTCCCACTGGCGAAGGAGCGATACCGCTCCGCCTCCTCTTCGACCCGCGCCGCGTCCCAGCCCAGCTCTTCCCCCATCAGCTCGGCCACCCGCCGAGCGGCTGGGGCGCCGTGGCCGGGGTCCTCGTAGTACAGATGAAAGCGCCGGACCAGCACATCCTCCACGGTTTGGGCCAGCTCCCGCCGGACCGCATGGACCACCTCGGCCTCGATGGCGGGATGAGGCGCCAGCAGCCTGCGGAAGAGCTTCCGGTCGGCACCGCCCAGGTTGAAGATGCCCGCCGCCTCGGTGCCGTAGTGGCGGAGCAGATGATCCACGGTCACCGCGGCGATCCCCAGCTCGAGCCCCCGCTCCCGGAACTGGCTGAGGTCAGCGGTCTCACCGCCGGGCAGCGGCTCCTCGTCGGTACGAGCCTCGGCGTGGCGCGGCC
>DASYIX010000054.1:0-2903 GCA_035997125.1 Gemmatimonadales bacterium | reverse complement strand
AAGACGGGCGTCTAGCTGACCTGCTTGGCCACCTGCTCCGCGGGCTGGATCCGGAAGCGGAACTTCTGCTCCACCAGCTGCCGCACCGTCTTCCCCCGCCTGATCGCCGGCCGGAAACGCGCCTGGCCGAGCGCGGTGATGACCGATTCGGTGAAACGGGGATCGTCGCTGATCAGCACCTTCACCGTGGTGGTGTCCACCATCCCGGTGGAGTCGACCACGTACGACGTGGCGACCATGCCTTCCATACGCAGCGCGATCAGCTCCCGGGGATAGATCGGCGCCGCGGTCCCCTCGTAGCGCTCCACCGTCTGGTCCACCTCGAGCACGCTGAAGGCCGTGTCGGGCACGAACATGGCGGGCGGGCCGAAGGGCAGCTGGCCCTTGGCGCCGGTCCGGCCGCCCCGCCTCCGGGCACCGTAGGCCCGTTCCCGAATCTGGAGCCCCTCGTCCGGCTCGGTGATCTCCTTCCCGTCCTCAAGATCGGTTCCGATTTTGCCTACATGGAGGAGATTGAACTGCCGGGAGCGCTCGTCCACCCGGTCGGGCGGGAGGAGGAAGAACACCCGGGCCTCCCGCTCGTCGGTGGGCATCTGTCGGGCGCCGTGGGTCGCGCTGACCGCAAAGAGTATCAGCCCGGCGTGGACCACGATGGCCGCGGTGGCACACTCCGCACTCTGCAGAAAGCTGCGGTCGGATTCCAGGAGGGTGAGGCGCATGGTGGATGCCTCAGACGAAACGAGGGCGAATCGCCTTCTACCATATATGACGAATATCCGGGCGTTGGCAAGACAGGCGGACAGGCGGACGGGGGGACGGGGGGACGGGTGCGTAGGATTATTGAGGTTTGACGGCAAGGGAGGCGTAGAGTCCCCAGGTCAGCTTTCCCACGTGATGACGAGCCTCACTCAAGTGGCCAAAGGTCTCCTCATCGATGATCCCCCGATCCTTACTGAATAGAAGAAGATACGATAGTTCAGACAGTGAACCTCTTGCGATATCTAGGTACCTCCGGAATTCACGCCAGCCTCGTTTTGCTGTCCCCTCAGCGATGTTCGTTGGTACAGAGAGAGCTGCCCTGCGGATCTGCGAAGTGAGTTGGTATCGCTCGGATACCGGCCAGCTGTCCGTGAGGCGGTAGACTTCCAGGGCCAACTCGTGGGCCGCCTTCCAGGCCTGGAACTTCTCATAGGGCATCATCTTCAAGGACTACAGTACAATTGTTCTTGGTGTGGCATCCGAATTCCGCGTCCACTATCATTTCCGTCCGCCTGTCCGCCTGTCCGCCTGTCCGCCTTTGGCTATCTTCTCACCCAATGCCCGAGCCCTTCGATCACCTCAAGGCGGCCCTCTCCGACCGCTACATTCTGGAACGCGAGCTGGGCACCGGCGGCATGGCGACGGTGTTCCTGGCCCACGACCCGCGGCACAACCGCAAGGTCGCGATCAAGGTCATGCGCGCCGAGCTGGCGTCGCTCATCGGCCCCCAGCGGTTCCTGAAGGAGATCGAGACCACCGCCAACCTGCAGCACCCGCACATCCTCCCCTTGTTCGACTCCGGCCAGGTGGACGGCACCGTCTTCTACGTCATGCCCTACGTCCAGGGCGAATCGCTCCGCAACCGGCTGCAGCGGGAGAAACAGCTCCCCATCGGCGACGCCATCCGGATCGCCGGTGAGATCGCCGCCGCGCTGGACTACGCCCACCGCCAGGGGGTAATCCATCGCGACATCAAGCCGGACAACGTGCTCTTCCACGACGGCCGCGCTCTCGTCGCTGACTTCGGGATCGCGCTGGCCACGAGCCAGGGCGACGGCAAGACTCGCCTCACCCGCGCGGGCGTGAGCCTCGGCACGCCCCAATACATGAGCCCGGAGCAGGCTTCGGGCGACCACGACCTGGATCCCCGTACCGACGTCTACGCCCTCGGCGTGGTGACGTACGAGATGCTGGCGGGACGGCCGCCGTTCACCGGCGCCACGGCCCAGGCGATCTTCCAGCAGGTCCTGTCGGACGAGGTCCCCTCCCTCCTTCCCAAACGGAAGACGGTCCCGCCCCACGTCGACGCCGCGGTGGCCCGGGCGTTGGATAAGCTCCCCGCCGACCGCTGGGAGTCGGCGGCGCAGTTCTCCCAGGCGCTGACCGATCCGAGCCTGGCCGGCAGCAGAGGAGGTCGCGGAGTCCTGCGGCGCTCCGCAGTTCCCTGGGGGTTCGCAGCGCTCCTTTTGCTCGGTCTGGCCTGGACCGGTCTCCGAAAAGATCGGAGCGCAGCCCCTTCGACCGGTCCGGTCCGATTCAGCACCGAGTACGACGCGGGAGTGCAGCCCACGTTCACCCCGGTCGTGCGCCTCAGCCCAGACGGGCGGCAACTGTTCGTCACCGGTATGGTCGACCGGAAAGAAGAGGTGTTCCGCCGCCCCTTCGACCAGCAACGGATGGCAGTGATCCCCGGCGCCGGCCAGGGCGACCAGGGGACGGGCAACAGCCGGCCCTTCGTCTCACCCGACGGGCGCTGGATCGCCTATTTCAAGCAGGGCAAGCTGAGAAAGGTGCCGGTGGAAGGTGGGCCGGCGATCGACCTCGCGGTGTCCGACTGGGCCGGCGGGAGCTGGGGCAGGAACGGCAAGCTGGTCTACAGCCGGTCCTACAATACCGGCCTCTGGATGGTCAGCGAAGGCGGGGGCGACGAGCGGATGCTAACGGCACCGGACACCGCCAAGGGCGAGCTGGGTCACTGGTGGCCCCAGATCCTGCCCGACGGCGACCACATCATCTTCACCGCGTACCGGGCGCCAATCGACCGGGCCACCATCGAGGTGCTCTCGATCAAGACGGGCAAGCGGAAGGTCCTGTTCACCGGCGGCGTCTCCGGCCTCTACGTGGCTGCGGGGTACTTCCTGTAT
>DASYIX010000053.1:0-1800 GCA_035997125.1 Gemmatimonadales bacterium | reverse complement strand
GTCTATCTGGAGCAACAGCGGCTCTTCGGCCGCCACCGCAATGGCGTCGGTAGGACAGACGCGAACGCAAGCCAAGCATGCGACGCATAGCTCGGCGTCAATCACGAAGTTCAAGCGTCTGGTTTCCGTCAGGGGGAGGGGAACCTTTGCAATTTGACGGTACCTAGCCCAACTGTCAAGAGATGGAAAGCTGCAAAGTAAGTGTACAGTAGAAGTTAGCCCAGTGCATTATGCTGCAATGTTGACACGGCTATTCGCGACTGGCTATTCGCTATTCGTCGATGGCTATTCGAGTTAGTGGAGCCGAATAGCCAATAGCGAATAGCCAATAGCCTACTCCAAGTGATACGCCTTGATCTTCCGGTACAGGGTCCGCTCCCCGATGCCGAGCACGTCGGCGGCGCGGCGGCGGTTCCCCTTGTACTCCCGCAATGCTGCCTCGATGGTAGCTTTTTCGACTTCAGCCATGGTCATCCCCGCCCGGTAGAGCACCGGATGATCCCCGTCGTGCTCCACGTCGGCCATAAGGTCGCCTACCTGGGTGTGCTCGCCCAGGTCGATCACCTGCACCCGCTGGGGGTGCTCGTCCAGCCGGCGGCGCATCTCCTCGATCTGAAGCCTCAGGTCCACCAGGCTTCGGAGGATGAACTCGAACTCCTGGCTGCCGGCTGCGACCCCACCCGCCCAGGGGGCGCTCGACCCCGCCCCAGTCAGCCGCATCGGCAGCATGGTGCCCGGGCCCTCCAGCACGTCCGCCGGGATGTCCGACGGGCGGATCTCCGCGCCGGGCGCCAACACTACCATGGACTCGATGAGATTGCGCAACTGCCGGACATTGCCCGGCCAGGGCGCATTCACCAGCCGCTGCAGCGCCTCCGGCGTGATCCCCCGGAAGGGGCGCTCGTGGGTCCGGGCAAACTCCCGGATGAAGCGGCGGACCAGGATGGGGATGTCGCCCCGCCGCTCGCGCAGGGGCGGAAGATAGATGTTGAGGACATTGAGCCGGTAGTAGAGGTCATCCCGGAATTCTCCCAGGGCCACCGCGTCTCTCAGCGACCGGTTGGTGGCCGCGATGACCCGCACGTTCACCTTGATCGGCGCGGTGCCGCCGACCCGGAAGAAGGTGCGGCTCTCCAGCACCCGGAGCAGCTTGACCTGGGTGGAGAGCGGGATCTCCCCGATCTCGTCCAGGAAGATGGTCCCCCCATCCGCCAGCTCGAATCGCCCCAGCCGGCGCTCGGCCGCCCCGGTGAAGGAGCCCTTCTCGTGGCCGAACAGCTCCGACTCCAGTAGGGTCTCCGGCAGCGCGGCGCAGTTGACCGTGATGAAGGCCTCGTTCCGCCGGGGCGAGAGGTCGTGCAGCGCCTTGGCCACCAGCTCCTTCCCGCTGCCGCTCTCGCCCTGGATCAGCACGGTGCTGGAGACCGGCGCCATCTGCTCGATCTTGACCAGCACCTCCTGGATCGGCGCGCTCTCGCCCACGATGCCGGTGCGCTCCTGGAGGTGGCGGCGCTCGATCAGCCGGCGGGAGGTCTCCACCGCGTCGTCGGGAGACACCGGCTTGGTCATGACCTCGGTGGCCCGGAGCCGTTCCACCCGCTCGGTGCGCTCGGAGTCGGTCGGCTCCAGCAGGGCGAGGGTGGAGATCTCCGCGTCGTGCGCCAGCGCGGCGAGCTGCTGCGACGGCGCTTCGTGCACCGCGCCGGTCAGGATCATCAGCTCGGGTTTCTCCCGCCGGACGGTGCCGCGGGCATCGTCCAGGGAGGAGAACATCGTGGTGGAGTACTTGGCCGCCTCGAG
>DASYIX010000052.1:0-100672 GCA_035997125.1 Gemmatimonadales bacterium | reverse complement strand
GGCGCTTCTCGCGGCGAGCTCCCTCCGATGCAACGGCACGGACGTTCAACCCACCGACCCGACCACCATCGCCATGATCAGCGGCGACGGTCAGACGGGGACTGCCGGCCACGTGCTGGCGAACCCGCTCGTCGTCGAGGTCACGGACAAGTCCGGGAACGCGGTGCCGGGCGTGAGTGTGAGCTGGAGCGCGCAGGGCGGCGGCAGCGTGTCGAGCGCGACCGTCCAAACCGGCTCGAACGGCAAGGCCTCAATCCAGCGCACCTTGGGCTCGACCCTGGGTGAGCAGGCCACGACGGCCACCGTGACCGGGCTCGATGGCTCCCCAGTCACCTTTCTGGCGACCGTTGTGACCGGAGCGCCAGGTATCTCGGTAGTCACTCAGCCGCCCCCATCGGCTCTGAGCGGAGAAGTATTCGATCCCACCGCCCAGCCAGTGATCTCGGTGGCCGACGATGGAGGCAGTCCCCTCTCCGGCGTCACCGTGGCAGCGAGCGTCACCTCGGGGTCCCTAGAGGGCACCACCACCGCCACCACCAATGCCGGCGGCATTGCCACCTTCGGCGACCTCGGCATCCGAGGTGCCGGCTCCTCCACCATCAAGTTCACCGCCGGAACCGCAAGCACAAACTCGGATAACATCAACATCTCCGCCCTGCCGAATCAGGCTACGGTAGGAGCATGGGGTCCCCTGGTCACTTGGGACATCGTGCCTCTGCACATGAGCCTGATGCCCAATGGAAAAATCATCACGTGGGGCAAGACAGACGTCCTGCCCGATACGATGGGGGTACCTCGGATCTGGGACCCCACAGGGGGACCTCCTACCAGCGCTCCGAAGATTCCCGTTGATACCATGCTCTTTTGTGCGGGCTTTGCCCTGATGCCCGATGGTACATTGCTCGTCTCGGGCGGTCACCTGCAGGATGACCGGGGCATTGCGACGACTCGAATCTTTACTCAGGACGGCGGCTGGTCGCCCGGAAACAACATGGCGCATGGCCGCTGGTACCCGACGGTGACCGTGCTGCCGGACGGCCGGGCACTGACCATGGCGGGGCGCGACCAATCGAAAACTGTGGTCACGACACCGGAACTGTGGGATGGCACAAACTGGACGCAGCTCACGGGCGCCGGCGCCCTGGAAATTCCCTATTACCCCCGGAACTTCGTCGACCCGAAGAATGGAATGGTTTTCAACGCCGGCGAGCGCATCGACTCGCGCTGGTTCGACGTGACTGGCCAGGGGAGGTGGTTAGGGGGTCCCCCGCACATCTACCGCTTCAATCGGGACTACGGCTCGGCAGTCATGTATGAGACGGGGAAGATTCTGGTTGTCGGAGGCGGCGGCAATCCGGGCTGGCCAACACCCGACCCGACGCGAAACGTCCCAACGGCCACGGCGGAGATTATTGATCTGAATGCGGGGACCCCGACGTGGGTAAACACCAGCCCCATGGCAAATCCGCGGCGTCACATGAACGCCACCATCCTGCCCGACGGGCAAGTACTTGCCACTGGCGGAACACGGGGTGGTGGTTTCGTCGACATCAATCCCGGAGACGCGGTCAAGGTTGCGGAACTTTGGAATCCTAAGACAGGGCAATGGACCAGTCTTTCCAGCGCTAGCAAAATGCGGGTCTACCATTCGGTCTCAATGCTGCTACCAGACGGCACCGTACTTCACGGGTCCAGTGGTGACGCGATAGGGGACAACGGCGTGCCGGTACCCTCGGAGAGAAACCATGAGATCTTCTCGCCACCGTACCTGTTTAAAGGGACCCGGCCGAGGATCACCTCGGCACCAGCCGCGGTCAGTCACGGTGATGTGTTCGAGGTGGCAACGCCGAACAAAGCTCAGGTGACCGATGTGCGCTGGATTCGGCTGGGTGCCGTAACCCACGCGTTCGACGCAGGTCAGTTGGCCAATACCCTGAGCTTTACTCCAACGGCGAGCGGGGTAAGTATCACCGCACCGGCCAATCCAAACATCGCGCCAGGCTACTACATGTTGTTCATTCTCAACCGGAACGGCGTGCCCTCCGAAGGCAAGATCATCAAGTTCCAGTAAAACGACGCGCATCCCGGCCGCCTCCGGCAGCATCGAGGCGGTCAGGGATTCACGAAGTGGCGCCGATGCTTGAATTTAGGCTCTAAAAAAGAGATCTTTCCCGGCTTCCCTTGGGAGACGCAGCGTCTTCCACAGCTCCCGGCGGCCGGATGATTCGAGTAACCGCAGTCCACCCAGATTCCATTGCAGCCGAGCTCGGGCTGCGCGAGGGCACGGAGCTCCTCTCGGTCAACGGGCGGGAGCTGGAGGACTTCCTGGACTGGGAATTCCTCACCGCGGACGAGGCGTTTCTGCTCCATGTCCGGCACCCCGACGGCGAGGAGATCGAGTTCGATATCGAGCGCCCGCTGGGTGAGGGACTCGGCGTCGGTCTGGAGTCCCCGAGAATCCGGCGCTGCGCCAACCGGTGTGACTTCTGCTTTGTGGACGGTCTGCCAGACGGTTTACGGGATGTGCTCTACATCCGCGATGATGATTACCGGCTTTCCTTCCGCTACGGCAACTTTGCCACCCTCACCAACCTGAAGCCCCACGACATCCAGCGGATCATCGAATACCGGCTCTCGCCGCTGTACGTCTCGGTGCACGCCACCGATCCCACGGCGCGGCGATACCTCCTGCGCAATCCCACTGCGCCCGACATCATCCCTCAGCTTCGGGGGTTCGCCGAGCATGGCATCGAGTTCCACACCCAGATCGTGATGTCACCAGGCGTGAACGACGGGTCCGTGCTGGAGCAGACGCTGAGCGAGCTCTATGATTTTGGCCCGGCCATTCTAGGGTGTTCGGTGGTGCCGGTCGGGCTCACTGAGTACTCCAAACACCATCTCGTCCGGGAGCCCACCGCCGCGGAGTGTCGCGCGGCCATCGATCTCATCGAGGCGCGCGGCGAAATCGCCCTGGCGCAGCGCGGAATCCACTGGGCCTTCGGAGCCGACGAGCTCTATCTAAGGGCAGGGGTCGAGCTGCCCCCGGCCGAGATCTACGACAGCTTCGATCAGGTGGAGAACGGGGTCGGGGCGGTGCGCTGGTTGCAGCAGCGAATCGAGGCAGTGGCAGACCGGCTGGGCAGCTGGGAGGGCAAGCGGATTGGCGTGCTCACCGGGACCGCCATGAGCCAGCTCATGCCCATGGTGCTTGAGCCCCTGGCCGCAATAACCGGATCGCAGTTCGAGCTCATCCCGGTGGTGAACACTCTCTTTGGCGCGAGCGTGACGACGGCGGGTCTCCTGCCCGGTACCGCAATGCAACGGGCTCTGCGGGGAAGGGAAGACCTCGATCTTGCACTCATCCCGGGTGAGTCGATTAATGATGACGGACTCCTCATCGACAACATGAGCCTGAGCCTTCTTTCCGCGTCGGTTCCGGTAGAGATCCGGCCTTCGAAGGACTTCACCGACGCGCTGCGGGAGCCGGTGGCGGCATGAGCAAGCCAACAGTCGCCATCGTTGGCCGGCCCAACGTGGGCAAGTCCACTCTCTTCAACCGCATCCTCGGCGGCCGCCCCGCCATCGTCTCCGAGCGTCCTGGCACCACCCGGGATCGGCACTTCGGTGACGCGGAATGGCAGGGGAGGCGATTCTGGGTGGTGGACACAGGCGGGCTGGTACCCGAGTCGGAAGACTCGATGGATCGTGCCATCCGTCGGCAGGTGGAGTTCGCCCTTTCGGAGTCCGACGTAGTTCTCTTCGTGGTGGATGGGCGGGAGGGGTTGAATCCGGTGGACCGCGCCATTGCAGACCGGCTGCGCAAAGCGGGACGTCCCGTCCTGCTGGCGGTTAACAAGTTGGACAACCTGGAACAAAGCACCGAACAATATGGCTTCTACTCGCTGGGCTTCGGTGACCCCGTAGGGGTCAGCGCCGCGATAGGCAAGGGAAGTGGTGACCTTCTCGATGCGGTGGTGGAGCGTCTGCCGCCCTATGATCCGGCCGAGGCCGAGGAGGCCATCAACGTGGCAGTGGTGGGCCGCCCGAACGTGGGGAAATCATCGGTGGTGAACCGGCTGCTGGGGGAGGAGCGTCATCTCGTTACGCCTCAGGCGGGAACTACCCGCGACGCCATAGACTCCATCTTGCGGTTTAAGGGTAAAACACTCAACTTCATTGACACCGCTGGCTTACGGCGTAAAGCTAAAGTAGAAGATGATCTGGAGTTTTACTCCACCCTCAGGACCGAGCGCGCCATCGAGCGCGCTCAGGTCTGCGTTCTCGTAGTTGACGCCACGCTAGGGCTACACAACCAGGATCTCCGAATCGCCACTCAAGCCTGGGATCGGGGCGCGGGTCTGATCGTCCTGGTGAACAAGTGGGACCTGGTCGAGGAGAAGGATGCCAACACAGCCCACCAGGGTCAGGAAGCCCTGATTGCTAAGGCGCCGTTCCTCCGGTACGTGCCCTTCCTTTACGTATCGGCGCTGACGGGACAGCGGCTCCGCACGCTGCTCGACCAGATCGTCGAAGTTGCCGAAGGACGTGAGCTGCGGGTTCCCACGGCGGAAGTGAATAAGGTGCTGACGGAGCTAATCGAGCGAAACGCGCCGCCCCAGAAGCCGGGCGAGGAGGTGAAGCTGCTCTATGCCTCTCAGATCGGGACCGCGCCACCCACGCTTGCCATTGTGAGCAACCGGCCCGACGAGGTACCGGAGTCATACCAGCGCTACCTGGCGCATGGTTTTCGCGAGGCCTGGCCATTTCAGGGCTCCCCGCTCCGACTCAAGTTCACCCGAAAGGGATCTCGACGTTAATGGCGGCCGCCCTCTGGCTTCTCGCTTCGTACTTTCTCGGCGCAATACCCACCAGCCATCTGGTCAGCAGTACCTTCGCCAAAATCGATCTCCGGGGGCACGGCAGCGGCAATCTCGGAGCCACGAATCTCTATCGGGTGCTCGGCTGGAAGTACGCCCTACCGGTTGCGCTCTTCGATATTGCCAAAGGCGCAATTCCCGTCCTGGTGTTCGCCCCGCGGGGGTCGGACTCGGAGCTCTTTGCACTCGCCTGCGGGATCGCTGCCATCCTGGGACATGTATTCTCGGTGTTTGTCGGGTTCAAGGGAGGGAAGGGCGTCGCCACTGCAGCGGGGGTCATGCTGGCTCTGACTCCGATTGCGCTCGCGGTCGCGGCGACGGTGTGGGCGGTTGTGGTCCTGCTGACGGGGTACGTGTCGCTCGGGAGCATTGCCGCCGCGGCGGTGCTTCCCGTGGCGGTCTATGTGTTGGAGAACCCGAGGACGCCTGAGCTGCTCTGGATCGACACCCTGATCGCCGCCGGAGTGATTGTGCTCCACCGGCGCAACATCCAGCGGCTGCTGAAGGGGACCGAGAACCGGTTTGGCCGGCGGGCGGCAACCACGACCCGCTTATGACGCTGGTCGCCGTTCTCGGAGCGGGAAGCTGGGGAACCACGCTGGCTAACCTGCTCGCCGCCAAAGGCGACGAGGTGCGAATCTGGGCCTACGAAGCCGAAGTGGTCCAGGCCATCAATCAGCGGCACGAGAACCCGGTATTCCTCCCCGGCATTCCACTGGCTTCGGGGCTGCGCGCCTATGGCGACGCTAAAGAAACGGTGGCCGGAGCGCCGGTCATCGTCTCCGCCGCCCCGAGTCACGCAGTCAGAGGAGTGGTAAATCGGATCCGGGGCGGAGTGAAGCCAGGTACTCTCGTCGTCAGCGCCACCAAGGGCATCGAGACCGACACCCTGGCTCTCATGTCGGCGGTGTTCGAGGAGTGCCTTCCCGAAGCTCGTTTCGCCGCGCTCTCGGGACCCAGCTTTGCTGTCGAGGTCTGCCAGGGACAGCCTACGCTAGTGGTAGCTGCCGCCCGGAACGAGTCGATTGCGCGAGACGCTCAGCGGATCTTTGCCACCCCGCGCTTCCGGGTGTACTCCCACGACGACGTCGTGGGAGTCGAGCTGGCCGGTGCGCTGAAGAACGTCATCGCCATTGCCGCCGGCATTCTCGAGGGTCTGGGAATGGGGCACAACCCGCGCGCAGCACTGATCACCCGGGGTTTGGCCGAGATCACCCGCCTGGGTGTAGTCCTCGGCGCAAGCCCGCTCACGTTCGCCGGACTGGCCGGGATGGGGGACCTCATCCTCACGACCACGGGAGATCTCAGTCGGAATCGGGCGCTAGGCGTGGCTCTGGCCCAGGGGCAGAGCCTGGAAAGCTACCGCGCGGCGCATCGCAGTGTGGCCGAAGGCGCCAACACGTCCAAGGCAGGCGCGGCGCTGGGAGAGCGGATGGGAGTAGAGCTTCCCATCATCGAGAAAGTCTGTGAAGTTTTGTTCAAGGGAAAGCCGGCTCGCGAGGGGATCGCCGAGCTGATGGCACGGGAACTCAAGTCGGAGCAGTGGAAATGACCACGACCACCACCCCTCGACCGGTCCAGGAGTTCTACTCGATCGGCGAAGTCTGTAACCTGACCGAGCTCAAGCCTCACGTGCTCCGGTACTGGGAAAGTCAATTCCGCTTCCTCAATCCCGCAAAGAACCGCTCGGGAAACCGGGTCTACAAAGGCCGCGAGGTGGAGTTGATCATGCTGGTGAAGCACCTGCTCTACACTGAGAAGTTCACCATCGACGGCGCCCGCCAGCGGATTGACCAGTATCGCCGGACCGGTGAGCTTCGGGTGTCGGCCCGGCGCGCCTTCGAGGCCGAGATGGCCCAGGACCTCCGAGCCGATATCGAAGCGATTGTCGGGATCCTCGAAGGGAAGACGCCCCCCAAGAAACCCGTCAGCAGTGAGCCATGAACATCCTGGTGACCAACGACGACGGCGTTCTTGCCCCCGGGCTGGCGCTGCTGGCGGACGTGTGCCGGAAAGTAGGCACCGTCACCGTCGTGGCGCCGGACCGGGAACAGAGCGGCACTTCGCACTCGCTCACGCTGCACCGGCCGCTGCGCCCCACACGCCGGCCCGACGGGGGTTGGCAGATCGACGGAACTCCCACCGACTGCGTCATGCTGGCCATCCAGGCATTGATGACCGAACGTCCCGACTTTGTGTTCTCCGGGGTCAACCACGGTCCCAATATGGGCGAGGACGTGTTGTATTCGGGCACCGTGGCCGCAGCAATGGAGGCGGTGACGCTGGGCGTTCCCGGTATCGGCATTTCCTTTGCCGGTAATCAGCCGGAGACCATGGCCACCTATCACGATCTCCTGCTCGAGCTGGTGCAGCGGATCACGGAGGTGCGTGATTTTCCCGAACAGATGCTGCTCAACATCAATCTGCCCCGGGTCCCGGCGTCGCAGGTCAAGGGCATTCAGGTTACCAAGCTGGGCAGCCGGTACTTCTCCGAGTCGCTCACCCGGATGAAGGATCCCTGGGGACGGGAGATCTATTGGATCGGGGGCGGCACGATCACCTGGACCGGCGGGGAGAACTCCGACCACTTGGCGGTGGCCGAGGGTTACATCTCGGTTACTCCACTGCACATGGATCTCACCAACTATTCTCTGCTAGAAACGGTTCGGGGATGGTCGCTGGAGGGGTAGGGGAGGGCGACAGCTACGGTGGCTACCGCGGCCGGCTGGTCGAGGTGCTTCAGCGGAAGGGCGTGCGCGACCTCGCCGTGTTGCGGGCAGTCCGGATGGTGCCGCGACACCTCTTCGTGCCGGAGAGCGTCCGCCATCGCGCCTATGACGATGCCGCTTTGCCGATCGGCAGCGGACAGACGATCTCGCAACCGTACGTTCAGGCCAGATACCTGGAGCTGATCGGGCTTACCGGGAAGGAGAAGGTGCTGGAGATCGGTACCGGCTCCGGCTATCAGACGGCGCTGCTGGCCCTCCTCGCCAGCATGGTCTTCAGCGTCGAGCGGGTGCCGCATCTGGCGCAGAGCGCACGCACGGCGCTCGCGGCCTCAGGAATCCGCAATGTCACCATCCTGGTCGGCGACGGTACCCTCGGCTGGCGGCCGTTTGCCCCGTACGACGCCATTCTTGTTTCCGCCGCATCGCCCGAAATTCCCGGGCCCTTGGTGGATCAGCTTGCGGATGGAGGGCGGATGGTCATCCCTCTGGGCGATCGCGAGGCCCAGACGCTCACCCTGGTCGAGCGCCGGGGCGGGGAGGTGCGAACCAGCACCGTCGCGGACGTACGCTTTGTGCCCCTCGTGGGTCAATTCGGTTTCGACGAATAACGGACGACAAATGCTCACGAGCTTTTTTCACTGGCTGGCAGACACCATCCTCGCGCTCGGTTACCCGGGGATCGTGGTCCTGATGGCGATCGAATCGTCCGTCCTTCCACTGCCCAGTGAGCTGGTCATGCCGCCGGCCGGGTATCTCGCCGCCAAGGGCCAGATGAACGGTGTTCTGGCGGTCGCGGCCGGGACTCTGGGAAGCCTGATCGGGGCCCTGCTAAACTACGGCCTGGCACTGTTCGTCGGTGAGCCGCTTCTGCGCAGATACGGGAAGTACGCACTCGTGTCCGGGCGGTCGCTCGACCGGAGCGAGGCCTTCTTCCGCCGGCATGGTGAAATCAGTACGCTCATCGGCCGACTCCTGCCTGTGGTGCGGCACCTGATCTCAATTCCAGCAGGCGTCTCCCGCATGAGCCTTCGGCGATTTGTGCTGTTCACTGCTCTGGGCGCGGGCGTCTGGTGCGCGGTGCTCACCTATCTCGGCTACGTCATCGGGCGCCACGGGGAAGAGGTCGAGGCGGTGATCGGCGATTACGTGCACCACACTCTGCTGGTCTACGTCCTCCCCGGAGTGCTGATCCTGGCCGGTGCCTATGTGCTGTGGCGGCGGAACACCCGCGCGAAAGCGGCCGAGTGACGGAGGTGCGTTACCTGGTCTCGGGGCTGGTGCAGGGCGTGGGATTCCGCTGGTTCGTGGCCCGCCACGCGAGGTCGCTGGGTCTCGCCGGCTATGCGCGCAACCTCCCGGACGGTCGAGTGGAAGTAGTGGTCAGCGGACCGGAGGAAAGGCTTCCCGCGCTCGAACGCCTGCTCCGCGCCGGACCGGCGAATGCCCAGGTACAAGACGTGGAACGATCGCCGGAGCCCGCGGCATTCCCGGTGGGCAAGAGCTTCGACATCATGTAGCGGAGTCTCATTCAATATGCCGCAGATGACCACGGTCTCCGATCGAGTGCTGCGTACCTTAAGAGCGATTCCGGACTATCCCAAGCCGGGCATCCTGTTCCAGGACATCACGCCGGTGCTCGCCGATGGAGAGCTGCTGCGCGACGTGGTGACCGAGATGTGTCGCCCGTTTGGGGACGCGGGGGTGACTCAGGTACTGGGCATCGAGGCCCGGGGGTTTATCCTCGGCGGGGCGGTGGCGACCGCCCTCGGCGCCGGGTTCGTGCCGGCACGGAAGCCCGGCAAGCTGCCCTGGGAGCGAGCCACTGAAGCCTACGACCTCGAGTACGGCAGCGATTCCTTAGAGGCGCATCGGGATGCGCTTAACCGGGAAAGCCGGGTCCTGGTCGTGGACGACGTTCTCGCTACGGGGGGAACTGCGAGAGCAGCGGGTCAGCTCGCGCGCGGGTTGGGCGCCCAGCTAGTGGGCTGGAGCTTTCTGCTGGAGATCGCAGCACTGCGGGGGAGGGAACGGCTGCAGGGCGCTACCTGCCAGGTCGTGGCGAGGGTCAGCTAGTAGCTGGAGTTCCCAGCTCACTTGCCCGGGGCGGTGCAGGGGTGGCATTTTCCCCTGCTCCGGATGAACCGCATGCTCCTTCGGAGGCACGGCCTGAGGAAGTACTTTACCAGGTCAGTGCAAGCCACTGCGTTGACAGCTGTTGCCACGCCCCCGTAGCTCAGATGGATAGAGCAGCAGTTTCCTAAACTGTTGGCCGCGTGTTCGAGTCACGCCGGGGGCATTTTCGAGCAGCGGCGCTCTATTTTCTTCACCTTTTCGCTGGACACCGATGGCCACCACCGTGGAAGCCAAGAGCAGAGAGCAAACGCCCCCTCCGCCTCAAGCCACGACACCCTGGTATCAGGCTCGGCAGCGGCAACTCGTGGCCGCGGTGGTGGTTCTGGCCGCGGCAGCCATCGTCGCCTGGTTCGTCCTGGACAGCGGTAAGCGCAAAGAGGAGTTCGCGGCCCGCAGCCTCAATCAGGCTCGAGCGGCGGCGGAGGCAGGGAACCTGCCACTGGCATCGAGCGAACTGCAGAGGCTCATCACCACTTATAAGGGTACCGACGCCGCGAGCGAGGCCGTCGTGACCCTCAACCAGGTACGGATGGTCAACGGGCAAAGCGAGCTGGCCGCGGTCGGGCTCAAGGAGTATCTGGCAACCAAGCCGCCGGCCAAATATGCGGCGCCGGCAAGCGGTCTCCTGGGGGCAGCGTTGGAGAACTCCAAGGAGTGGACGGAGGCTGGGAACGCCTATCTTCAAGCGTCCAACGCGGCCGACGTCCCATACCTAAAGGCAAACTACCTAGTCGACGCGGCCCGCGCCTTCCGTCTAGGCGGCAAGGTCGAGGAAGCGAGACGAGCATACCGTAGCATCATGGAGAAGTATCCAGACTCGCCCAGCTTTACCGAGGCACAGGTGCGGCTGGCAGAGCTGACCGGCGGGAAGATGTGATCAGTAGCTGAGGACCTGGAAGACCAGGGGGCCAGGCGAGGCCCCTTTTCTTCTAGCTCATTTGGTTACGACGTATAAGATATGTTATGTTAAGTGCGCTTGGGGAAAACTGTGGAGAACCGGTACTTGGCGAGGATTAGTTGTGGAAGTAATTGCAGCAGAATGCGATACAGAGCAGCCGTGCGGCGAACCTCAGCGACCCTCCCAAACACCGCGATAGACCAACCGGCCCTGCCCACCAAGCCAGACGCCATTTGCCCGTGCGCCGTCTAGCCGGCCGCGTACGGCGAGGTCGGGGCCTCCCCTGCTCCGAAACCGCAGCGGAAGGGTAGCCTCGCCCCTGGCGGCCAGGCTGGCCGCCGCAGCGACGGTCCCGGTGCCGCAGGCCAGGGT
This sequence comes from Gemmatimonadales bacterium, assembly GCA_035997125.1. Lineage (GTDB taxonomy): Bacteria > Gemmatimonadota > Gemmatimonadetes > Gemmatimonadales > GWC2-71-9 > CAVVWJ01. Next base: position 89,663 of record DASYIX010000052.1, on the reverse strand, counting down.
CTCGGCCTCAACGCCCCGCTCGTAGGTCCGGATCCGCCAGGGCTCCCCAGGAGTGGCTCCTGGGCTCACGAAATTCACGTTGGCCCCGGCGGGCCCCATGCTGGGATCGAATCGTAGCGACTTACCGCGGCCGCTCACATCGACCGTTTCAATGTCGTCGACCCGGATCACCAGATGAGGCACGCCCACCTGCAGCAACGTCATCCAGCGCTCGCCCCGCTTCAGGGATGCGCCGCGGAACTCGCTGGGGACGTCGAAATCCGGAAGGTTGATCTCAGCCTCCTCCCCAATGGCGGGCGAGCTGACCCGCACCACCCCGGCATCGGTGAGGAGACAAAATTCGCCGGCGGGCACCAGCTCCAAGTGCACCGCCAGGCGACCACCACACAGAGCCGCATTCCCGCACAAAGCGCCGTGCGATCCATCTGAGTTCCAGTAGCTCATCCGAACCGCGTCGGGGGTGGCCGGCGTGAGCAAAACCAGGCCATCGGCCCCTACCCCGGTGCGGCGGTCACAGATCGCCTTGACCTGAGCCGGGGGCCATCGATCGGGTGTGGTCGAGCGGCCGTCCAGCATGATGAAGTCATTGCCGGAGCCACTCATCTTGTAGAAGAGCGTCCCTCTCACAGCCGTCCCATCAACGACTGCAGCCGGAGCCACCATACCATCCAGATGGCCTCGCGAACGATGCGCTTGTTCATCTTGCTTTGGCCCTCGACCCGGTCAGTAAACACGATAGGAATCTCCACTACCCGGAAGCCTTTCTTCCAGGCGCGGAAGCTCATCTCGATTTGAAAGGCGTAGCCGTTGGAGCGCACTTTCTCGAGGTCGATGGCCTCGAGAACCTCGCGCCGGAAGCACTTGAAGCCGCCGGTGGAGTCCGCCAGAGGAAGGCCGGTGATCCAGCGGGCGTACTCGTTGGCGCCGATGGACAGGAGCAAGCGCGAGATCGGCCAGTTGATCACGTTGACCCCGGTTCGGTACCGCGAACCGATCACGACATCGGCATCTGTCGCGGCCCGCACGAAGTCGCCGAGGAATCTCGGATCGTGCGAAAAGTCCGCATCCATCTCAAAGATCAGGTCGTAATCCCGGTCCAGCGCCCAGCGGAAGCCGGCCAGATAGGCCTTCCCAAGGCCAGCTTTGGACGGTCTATGCAGGACGTGCACCCGGGGTGTCGAGGCGGCCATCTCGTCGGCCAGCTGGCCGGTGCCGTCGGGCGAGTTGTCGTCCACCACGAGAATCTCGATTCGCGGATCCTGCTGCAGGATGGCAGGCACCACCAACGGCAGGTTGGCCCGCTCGTTGTAGGTCGGAACCACGACTAACAGCCGGTCAGCCACGACGTCCACGGAGAGCGAGGGCCCCACCGGCAGCCGTCACCATGAGGACGATGATCCAGGTCGCCACCGTGATAGTGGCCGCCAGGTACACGATCCGGGGTCGGTAGCGGAGCACCACGTGGTGCTCACCCTTTCCACTCAACGGCACCGCCATCAACGCATGGTTGGCTCGGAGGATCGGAGCAGGCGCACCGTCGAGTTCCGCGATCCACGACGGATGGTAGGTTCGACTCACCGTGAGAAGCGCCGGCCCGCTGGTTTGGACTCGAACGGCCACGGTGTCATCGCCGTTGCCTTCAATGGTGGCCGTGCCGGTCCCACCGCCTTGGCCGATGGCGAGCACCGGCTGCTCAACGATCGTGGTCTTGGTGGGGTCGAACGTGGGCGACCACAGGATGCTGATCCGCCGGGCCGAGTCGGGCTCGACCTGCACGTCCGGCACGACAGCGGCGGCCGGCATGGCGGCTTGGTTGGCGTAGACCGCCACCCGCTGGTCCGCACCAAGGAGATTGAATCCAGGAAGGTTCACCTGCCCGGGCAAGAGCACGTAGCGCGCGGCCAAAGTACGGAGAGCGCCACTGCTCAGGAAGCTGAGCCAGTACTGTTGTAGCTCCTCGGCGCTGCGAGCGGACTGTCGCACATCATAGCGGGTGAGGGCGTTATACCAGCGCAGCTGGTTTCCATGGTACCCGAACACCTCGGGAACGCCGTAGCTGGCCAGAAGCCCCTCTGGGTATACCCCGCCGACGGTGAGCACGCGCTCACCAGGGGCGAGCCGAGCGCGAAGGGCCTCGATTCCCTGGTCGGGAGGAAAAAAGTCGTCATAGCGGACAATCTGAATGTACCGGCTGTCCACTCGAAGCAGGTCCAGGACCGTCAGCCCAGTCAATATCATTACAACGTGCACCGGCCGCAGGATTCCCCTGCCCCAAAGAAACAGGGTGAGCCAGGCCAGGCCGCACAGGAGCGCGACGATGAGGGCGCCCGCCGCGATGCGGGAGACATTGGCGGCGAAGGCGGCCGCGCGAGAACCGCCTTCGGCCGAGCCGAAGATCGAGGTCCAGGTACCATAGAGGCCAGGTCCGCCGGCGAGGGCGATCACTCCGATCAGGAACGCGAGAAGCGCCCCCGCCAGTAACGCGCTGGAAGTGATCTTCCGGGCCCGCAAGTCGCCGTCGGCCAGCACCCGCTCGAGCAACAAGGCGGCGAGGAGGGTGAGCGACGCGATGGCGATGAATGCTGCCAGGCTCGGCGCTCGAAAGTTCTTGAGCCCGGGCACGACCGAATACAAGATCCGAAACACCGGAGTGCCCGCTCCCAGAGCGTAGAGGAGGGCGACCGCCGCCATCGCCCCGAGTCCCCACCGCCGCCGGTCGCCTTTGAGACCAGCCAAGGCGGCAATCCCAAGCACAAAGACGAGGGCTCCCCCATACTCGGAATTGTGCTTGAAGGGATTCTTCCCCCAGTACGTCTCCGACTGGACATCGGTTCCGGAGAACTCCGGAATGAAGAACGAGAGCGCCTCCTCCGCATGCAACGACCAGGTGGCCGCGTACTCGAAGCCGCGGCCGGGACCCGCGCGAGGCGAATCTTCGCGGAGGTAGCGGTACATCGGGAGAAGTACGACGGCTGCCACGCCCACGGCCGTCACCGCCGCCAACATGGCGCCCGCAAGACTGCTTGCGATGAAGGCGCCACCTTCCCGGCGGCGGACCCAGAGGCTGCCTGCCGCGTACGCGGCCAGCGCGATGTAGGCGTAGTACGCGAGTTGTGGGTGGGCCACCACCATCAGACCGGCCACCACACCGAGCCAGATGAAGCGGAGCCATGACCGCCGAGCCAACGCGGTGACCAGAAGCCACAGCGCCGCGGGAAAGAGTGCGATGACGTACATCTTCCCGTCCTGGCCGCCCCAGACCAGGCTCACCAGGTTGGCGGACAACAGATAAGCCGAGCCCGCGAAGAGAGCGACGTAGCGGCGCGCCCTGAGCGCTCGAGCGGCCAGGTACATGAACACGCCGGCGAGGTACACATGCAAGATGAGCTTCCACGCCAGGGCGCTGGTGAGTGGCAGCAGAAAGTGCAACACCGACGCGGGGTAGAGAATGTCGCCGCTGCCCGCTTCGATGGTAGGCACGCCGCCGAAGAGATAAGGGTTCCACAGCGGCATCCGGCCGAGGGCGCGGATATGCTCCACGAAGAATTTTCGGAACATGATGCCGGCAGCCACCGTGTCCTGTCCCAGCAGCATTTCCCCTGCCCCGCTCACGAGATATTGCCGGAAGGCGAGCAAGGTCAGGACGCCCATGACCACGAAGGGAGCCCAGCGAGGAAGCCGGTCCAGGTCGGCAGACTGCGATTGAGCCACTCAGGCCTCTCGAATCGAGGGGGGACGCGGCGCAGTGCGGCGGAGCAGCAGCGGGACTGCCGGAAGAATCTCGGTCCCGGTAAGCAGGAGACGGCTGGCCAGAGCCAGCGCTGCCGCAGGCTTGAGCCCGATGTCGCCGGCGAGCATGAGGAGAAACACCGACTCTCGCGGGCCCAGCCCTCCGGGGGCGAACAAGGCCAGAAATCCCACCAAGTAGGAGCAGGTAAACACCCCGATGGCCTGGGGAAGGCTCAATGCGACTCCAGGGAGCAACCCGTGTGCGAGGCACAGCAGCGAGACACCGTATGCGGACCAGGCCAGGAGATTGGCCGCGAACGCCACCGCGAGCCTGCTTGGAGGCACGGCGCGGAGTGGAGGGATCGAGCTCGGCAGCAGGCGGCTTATCCGGTCCAGGACCGGCTGGGAGGCAAGGGCAATCATTCCGGCGAACGAGAGGAGAACCACAACGATCGCGAGCGGCACCATGCCGGGGCCGGCCGCTTGAAAGGCGTCGCGCGCCGTGAGCGCCACGGCCGCGGCGCCGCTGGCAATGGCGAGCGCCTGAAGCACCAGGGCGGCTGCCACGGCGACCGAAGGATCCACTCCTGCCCGTTGGGCCAGGACCGCCGCGCCGGCAACCGCCCAGACCTTTCCAGGAACGTACTTCCCCAGACTGGCGAGGAACCAGATTCGGACCGCCGGCCCGAACCTCAGGCGTTCCCCCATGCTCAGCACCACCCGGCGCCAGGCTTCGATGAGCACGGCATACGCCGCGAAAACCACCAGCACGCTGGCGGCGATCCAGGCAGGAGAGAACCGCCATTCGATCGGCTGAGCCCGGAGGTTCTCCCAGTTCACTGCGATGGATCGAATGGCCAGGCCGACCAGCAGCGCCCCAACTCCAAACTGCAGGATGCGCCAAACTCTACGCTGCACCACTCGATCCTTTCGACTTTATCTGGACCTGAGTGGTATCGCCCGACTCGTCCTCGATAGCGATGACAGTCCGTTGGCCGCCGGTGGTTCGGAGAATCACCCTGCCATCGGCGGTAACACGGGCTGCCCGCACCGACCGACGAAACCGCCGCCACTGAACGATCCGGTGAGCCGAGGCGAAGAAGGGCCGGTCGTCGGCCAGGGACTGCAGCAGGCTCACGAAGGCCGGCTCCGCGCCGGGGAATCCGAGCGCTTCCGAGGTATTCGGGTGCCACAGACCGACCCAAGCTCCCTCTACCGCCTTGCATTCGCGGGCCAGCTCCCGGGCATCCTCGATCCACCGCCCGGGTTCTTCGATGCCGGCATATTTGCTTAGCGCACGGTCCATCCAGATCAACGGGACCAGATCCAGCGGCAGCGGCGTCTCCCGGGCGGCATCCCAGGCCGGGACTACGTCGGCCACCCCGAGACGGAACCCATTCCGATCGGCAAAGCCCCACGTCGCGTCGTACTCGAAACCGGTGTCGACCATGGCTCGCTGAGTGACGCCGGGACGCATGCGGAGAAAGTGCTGGCGCACTCCAGCGACCGGCGCGGAGGCCAGACGACTGAGCGTGCGGCACTGTCCAGTCATGCGCTTTGAATCCTTGACCGTGGCAAAGCTCCCGTGAAGGCCGATCTCATGGCCGGCGTGAGTCAGGGCACTGAGTATCCGGCTTGCTGCCGGGCCGTCGGGCCGATAGGTCGAATCGCCTGAAAGCATTGACCTGAGGCCAGGAGTCTGGCAGATCACAAACCAGGTCGCCCTGATCAGATGGTGCGCCTCGAGCTGGAGTATGGAGTGCACGCTACGAGTGACCGGGTCCCGGCCGACATTACGCCTGGCCGCACGGGCCACCCGGTGAAAGCGATCCCAGTCGCCCTTCATGCTCAGCTCTGCCATCCGGAGCAGAGGGAAGAGTCCCCACCAGTCCACCACGTCGAGATCGTGGGTCAGCAGCGCGGCCCAGCGGTGCCCTTCCGGCCAGGGTGCCAGCAGCCGCACGGGGCGTCTCCCTGCGGCCGTGAGGACTGCCCGGCGGAGCTCGACACCGAGCAGGGAGACCACCGGCCGGCGGCTCTGTCCAGCCGCGACCAGCGGATTCTCCGCCGCGGGCACCCGCCCATGGCGATCGCTCGCTCTCGAGCGCTGCTCGATGGCGCCGCCAGCCACCTCGGCGACGCCGCGGAGCGCGGCCGTGGTTACCCGGACTTCGCCATCGCCGATCTCGAGCGCCGCCTTGGAACTCAGGTCTGCCGCCGCCGAGCCGGCCGAGTCGCGCTCCACCACCTTGAGCCGCACCAGATTGCAGTCGGCCTGTTCGGTGATGAGCAGCCGGGAAAGGTCGAGCATGACCTCCAGGCCGTATCGCTCCGCCGGCCGCAGCTGTTCTTGAGTCCCATCCAGAAGGATCATTGCCACCCCGCTTCGGGAGTCAGCTGCCGGATGGTACGGGCCGGCTGTCCCGCGACCACATGCAGCGAAGGTACGTCGCTCGCCACGACACTGTTGGCGCCGATTACCGCTCCGCTACCGATGCGTACGCCCGGCAGGATGACGCACCCCGCCCCGAGCCAGGCATCGTGCTCGATGACGATCGGCCCCTGGGATATGGGGGCAAATCCACGGATGCGCGAATGATTGGGATGGGATGAGGTGACCAGGGTGACCCGCGGCGCGATGCTGACCCGATCCTCAATAGTGAGGTTGCCCCGGTCGGCCAGCTCCTCGACAATGAGGAGGTCGTCGGCGATATACACGTCGCGCCCGATCCGGAAGCCACAGAGTCGAAGTAGTCGCACCCGCCAGCCGGGAAAGAAGGCGTTGCGAGCCCACCGCTTGAGAATCTTCTTCCGAAGTCGCCAGGCGAAGCTCACGAGCTCATCCCAGGTAGCGGTAGAGGCCCGTGCCCAGCCGCGCGACCCGAGCGGGCAGGCGGGACCAGACCTTTCCCATGACCGCCAGTGCACCGCGGTCGCGGGGGGCCAGGTTCAGTCCTCCGGGTTCCGGCCAGTAATCATAGGCCAGTGGTATAGCCTGTCCACCCCAGCGGCGCTTGAACTCCAACAAGCCTTCCTGCTCTGGAGCCACCCGCCCGAGATCGAATCGGCAACCCGCGGCCACCGCGTCCTGAATCGCAGTCCATAGGAGCACATGATTGGGCCGGTGCTCCAGGTGAGCCGGATCGGAGGCGCCGAAGCCGTATATCCACGAGCGCGGACCCTTCCATATCGTGATCGCGGCAGCCCGCGCGCCGGCCGGCGTGAACGCGAGGTAAACCGCTGCCAGGCCGGCCGCCTGAAGGCGGCGGCAGCCCTCGACAAAGAAACGACGGGGCGGCGAAGGGAGACCGTGTCCGTGCGCGGTGCGCTCCTCCAGCTCGGCCATGGCTAGCCAGTCGTCAGCCGTCTCCCCCCGCCGGACCACGACCCCCGCCTTCTGACCCTTGCGGATGCTTCGTTGCGTGCTGCCCGAATGCAAGCGCTCCCAGACCGCGGACTCACCCGCCTCAGTAGCCACCTCATAGGTCTCGTAATGGGAGATCCGCTGAAATCCCGGCGCCGGGGGGAATTCGCCGCGCGATTTGATCTCCACTCGTTTGAAGCGCCGGTCCTGGGCGCTCTCTCGAACCGCCGCCGCGAGGGCATCAGCAGTCGGGCCATCGAGTGCGAGCGGGCCCGCGGCATAACTGAAAGGCAGACTTACCAGTCGACGTGGCCCCAGCAGACCTGGCACCTCGGCGACCGCGAGGAGGCCGCGCAGCTGGCCATCCATGCGCGCCGAGTAACACTCCAGCCTGAGCCGGTACATATCGCGGAGGCAGATCGCCCACTCCGGCTGGTGGTAGAATGTGCCGTGGGCCCGGGCAAACGGACCCCACTCCTCGGGAGGCTCAGCGGTTCGACTGATGATGGGCGACGGCATGGTAGATGTCGAGGAAGCGTCCGATGGCTGAGTCAGGCGAATAGGTCCGGAGGACATGCTCCTTTCCTGTGCCGGCGAGCCGCGCGCGCAGCAGGGTGTCGCTCAGCAATCGCTGGAGTTGATCCGCCAGGTCCACAGCATCACCGGCTCGCGCAATGAGTCCCGTTTGTTCATGCAGCACGACCTCCGGGATGCCTCCGGCCGCCGTGCCCACTACGGCGGATCCGGCGAGCAGCGCCTCCACCAAGGTGAGCCCGAGCCCCTCCGCCTGGCCCAGGGTGGGAAGTACCGTGACAGTACTCGTTCCATACTCTCGGGGCATGAGAGCCTGGGCGACGAAGGGCGACCAGATCACCTGGCCGTCGACGCCCAGCTCGTGAGCCAGCGTCTCCAGGCTGTTCCGCGCCGGACCTTGGCCCAGAATCTTGAGCTCAAAGTTGACCCCCCGGCGCTTGAGCTCGGCGGCGGCGCGCAAGAGCACATCGACCCCTTTGCTGGCCACCAGATTGCCGGCGTACAGAATCCGGGGTGGATCGACCTTGGCATTCGCTGTCCCCTCGAGAAATCTGGCGACATCGACGGGCATCGGGGTCACCGCTGGGTGAGGGATTATTCCCGGGACCAGCCGGACCAGATCGTCGGCCAGAAAGTTGGAGACCGCCGTGATCCGCGACGCCTTTTGGAAGACACCCTGCCCTGCCCGGCGGACCAGAGCGCCTCGATCGAGCAGCCTCACGTCTGAGCCGTGACAAGTAATCAGGTAAGGCACCTCCCGCCGGCTGGCCAACCAACCGCTCGGGAACCACCAATGGGCATGAATGAGGTCAGGGTCGAACCGTCGCACCGCCCCGCGGACTGCCTGCGAAAAGGCCCACAAAAAGCCAGGAAAGGCCAGGGCGGCCAGAGGGGAACGCAGCGTTCCCTGGTGGAGACCGCCGGTGTAGGCCACCCGCTCGAACCGCTCCGGAGCATAGCGAAAGCGACGCAGCCGTACTCCCGCCCCGGGTTCATCGGTGGCTGTGCCTGGACTGTGAGGGGCGATGACCTCGACCTGATGACCTCGAGCCACAACCCCTTCAGCGACCCGCGCGACGAACGCGCCGGCGGGGTCTCCGGCGAATCGAGGGTAATTATGAGTGATCGTCAGGATGCGCAGAGGTTTATCGGGCGAGGGCATCGCGGTACCACCCCTCGCACAGTTCAGCCACGTTGTCGGGAGCAAGCCGGGCGCGCCACGCCTCGCCCACCAGGCGACCCATTGCGAGACGGTCTGCGTCCGCCTGTAGCTCGAGCACACTGTCGGCCAGCGCTTCAGCCGAAGGCAACGTGAGCCGGCCGGCACCGGACTCCGGCACGATATCCACCGCCGCTCCGCTGTCCCAACAAGCGACGACAGGCACGCCAGTGACCAGAGCTTCGAGGGCCGCGAGGGCTGCCCCATCTCCCTGAGCGGTGAACAACAGCAAGTCTGCCTTCCCCAGGTGCGCGCGAGCCTGGTCCGGCGGCAGGTCGCCCGCGAACCGAACCAGCGCGGCCACGCCGAGCCGCTCGGCTTTCTGCTCCAGCGCTCCACGGTCGGGGCCATCTCCCACGATGGCAAGCGGCAGGTCGTGGCCGCAGGAGGCCAGCACTGCCACCGTTTCGATGGCAAGGTCCACCCGCGCGGCGCCGACGAGAGGGGCGAGCACCACTGCCCCGCCTCCACCCCGGGTCCATGACCGTCCCTTCGTTTCCATAGGCAGGGGATGGATGTGAGCCGAAGCAATGGGGCGGCCGGCAAAGTTCTGAACCCACTCCCCCACCTGACGCGACACGGCTGTCACCAGGGTCGCGCGCTGGAAAACCCGCCGGGCGAGCGAACGAGCAAGCCGGGAACGGCGCAGCATGCGTGCATCCGCGCCGTCGATGGTGAGCAGCAGCGGAATTCTGGCGGGAGCGGCGAGTCCTGCCGGCAGCCAGCGGTGGGCATGCACCAGGTCGGCACCGGCAGCCATTTCCCGTCGGGCGGCGGATCGGAGGGCCCGCCACACCCGCAGCTTCGCACTCCAACCGCCGGAGGAACCATCGTGGTCCGGCCCGGCATCGACGGGCGACGCAGCGACACGCACCCGGCGCACCGGCACACCGTCCAGCTCGGTCAGCCCCCCTGCCTCGTCACTCGGAGCGACGACGCGAACAGCAACCCCTCGCCGAAGCAGGGCCCGGGCGAGAGAGCCGAGGGCTGCTCCGGAGAAGTCGCCTGGCCAACGAGGATAGCTGGGGGTCAGGAGGACGACCCGCACAGCTCAATCCCTGACGTCGGGCTTCTCCAGTGGCGCGAGCCCACGGGCGATCTCCCGGGTTTCCTCGCGCATGCCGGCGATCATCTCTCCCAGAAACCCGAAGCCGAACAGGACGAAGCCGCTGATCACCATCATTTCGACCAGGTTGAGGAGCGGGCGGAGGCCGATGCCGTATCCGAAGCGGAGAACCAAAGCAGCGATTCCCGCCAGGAAGCCGATGGTGAACAGCACCGCCCCCATGACGCCGAAGAACAGCATCGGTTTCCGGCCGAAGCGGAGCTGGAACCAGACCGAGATCAGATCGAACAAGCCGATGGGAATTCGCTTCCAGTTGAATTTCGAAGTGCCGGCACGGCGGGGATAGAGGGGTACGGGGAGCGATGTCAGCCGGAACCCATCAGCCGCGGCGATCACCACCATGTAGCGATGCCAGTCGGGGCGCAGCGGCACGCCCAGCATGACCTCGCGGCGGTAGGCCTTGACCGAGTTGAGATCGGTAACTCGGACACCGAAGAGCCAGCGGCAGAGTCCATTGTAGATGTTGGAGACGAAGGCCTTCTCGTACTTGCCCTGCTTGGTCCCGGTCACGATGTCGGCCCGGCCCTGCAGGATGGGCGCTACCAAGGCCGGGATGTCTTCCGGGAGATATTGGAGATCGGCGGGGTAGAAGACGAAGACGTCGCCCCGGGCGACGTCTCCGGCCGAGCGGAGCGAGTCGGCAATGCCCCGCTGCCGCCGGTGGGTCACCACCTCGAGAAAGGGATACTGGCGGCTGAGGTCGCGGAGTACCCGGTCGGAGCCGTCGCGGGAGCCGTCGTTCACTACGATCACTTCGAAGGAGAAGCCAGCGGGAACGAGCGCCTGGGCGCAGCGCTGGATGAACTCGGGCAGGTTGTCCGCCTCGTCCTTGGCCGGGACGAGCACGCTTACATCCAGCGCCTCGACCGGAGCAGCGGTCATACCCGTTTCCGCATTCGGGCCGGAAGGATGCCGAGCTGATCGCGATACTTCGCGACCGTGCGACGGGCAATCTGGATCCCCTGCTCCTGGAAGAGGTGGACAATCTGCTGATCGGTGAGCGGCTTGGCGCTGTTCTCCTCGCTGACCATCTTCTCCAGCTTGGCGCGAATCGAGCGCGCACTCGCATCCTCGCCGGAGGCGGTGGAGAGAGCGCTGGAAAAGAAGAACTTGAGCGGGAGCACACCGCGAGGGGTCTGCACGTACTTTTCGTTGGTCACCCGGCTGACCGTCGACTCGTGCATATTGATCACCTCCGCGACCTCGCGGAGGGTCAGCGGCTTGAGATACTCGATCCCTTTCTCGAAGAAGTCCCGTTGGCGGTCGACGATGAAGTTCATCACTTTGAGCATGGTCTGCCGGCGCTGCTCGATGGCCTGAATCATCCAGTTGGCGCTGTTCATCTTGGAGGCAATGAACTCGCGGTTTTCCGGGGTCATCTTCTTCTTGTCGCGGGCGATTTCCTGATAGGAGCGGCTGAGCCGGAGGCGGGGCATGCCGGTGTCGTTGAGAAATACCTGGTACCGTCCGCCGATCTTCTCCACGATCAGGTCGGGGATGATGTAGCCGTCGCTCTGCTCCGAATACTTGAGCCCCGGTTTGGGATCGAGCCGGGAGAGCTGGTCCGCCGCGGACTGGACCGCACCCGGCTCGACCCCGAAGCGCTTGGCGAGATCGTTCCACCGATGCGCGATGAGATCGGGAAAGGCCTCGTACACCAGCCGGTAGGTCAGTGAATCGGTATCCGCCAACTCGACCAGCTGAATCAGGAGACACTCACGCAGGTCACGAGCCCCGGTACCCGAGGGGTCCAGTCGCTGAATGACGGCAAGCATCTCCTCGGCCTCTTGCATGGTGTAGAACGGCGGAGAGGAGGTCGATGGTGCCGCGGAAGCAGCGGAAGAAACCGAGGCGGAAGAGGCGGACGGAAAGGCGCCAGAAGAAACCTCCGCCCTTTCCGCCTCTTCATCGTCCGCCGGTTCATCTTCCGCCGTCCCAACATGCCCCGCCATCAGTTGATTCACCGAGCCCAGAATCTCTTCCAACGACGCGGCGAGGTAGCCTTCCTCGTTGATGTTCCCCAGAAACTCCTCGCCCAGCAGCAGTTGCCGCGGGGTGAGCGTCAGCATCTGCATCTGGTCCCGCAGGTGGTCGATCAAGTTGCGGGTTTCGACCGTGACCGGCTCGGTATACTCCAGCTGCTCGTATTGCTCGCGAGTGCCGCCGACCTCGAAACCGTTGAGCAGAATCTCCTCCCAATTCACTTCCTCTTCCTTCTCCTTCTGCTCCTTCTTTTCTTCGGCCGCCGGCTGTTCGGTGGCTTCGTCCTCGGGCTCGAGCAGCTCCAGGAAGGGATTGGCCAACAGCTCCTGCTTGAGATGCTGCTGCAGGTCCATCATGGGCATGTATAACATGTCCATGGCCTGGTAGAGCCGGGGATTGACCCGGAGCTCCTGGCGGAGGCTGGTGTGCTGAGAGAGGCCGGTTCTCATGCCACAGCCTCAAGACGGGCGCGGAGGCGCGCAGTGAGGGTGGGGCCTAGGTACAGCTGCGCGACCCGGTCGTCGTACACCAGCTCGCGCACGCTGCCGGAGGCCTGCACTTTGCCTTCGAACATGATGTAAGCCCGGTCCACGATGTCGAGGGTTTGCTCCACGTTGTGATCGGTAATCAGAACCCCGATGCCGCGATGTCTCAGGCCAGCGACGATGGTTTGGATGTCGTGCACCGCGATGGGGTCGACTCCGGCAAAGGGCTCGTCCAGCAGCATGAACTTGGGATCCGATACCAGCGCGCGCGTGATCTCGAGCCGGCGTCGCTCGCCACCGCTCAACGAATAGGCCTTGCTCTTACGCAGATGCTTGATCGAGAGCTCGTCCAGCATGCGGTCGAGTTGGCGATGGCGCTCGTCGCGTCCCAACGACCGGGTTTCCAGGATGGCCAGAATGTTCTCCTCGACGGTCATCTTCCGAAAGACGGAGGGCTCCTGGGCCAGGTAGCCTATTCCAGCTCGCGCCCGTCGATACATCGGCGCATCGGTGAGCTCGACCCCGTCCAGTAGAACACGGCCTTTGTCGGGGAGAATCAGCCCAGTAATAAGGTAGAAGGTTGTGGTCTTTCCCGCGCCATTGGGGCCGAGAAGTCCCACGATTTCGCCTTGCTCCACCCGCACGCTGACCTGATCCACCACCGGCCGGCCTTTAAAGCTCTTGCAGAGGTCCAGTCCTTCGAGCAGGCTGGCCTTGGCGCGCTTCTTGGTAAACGACTTGGCGCGCTGGACGGCTCGCCGGGCCGATCCGAGCAGCGCATCGTACACCGCCTGTCGCTCCTCTGGCGTCGGTCCCCACCACGCGACGCGAGGACGCACCGTCTGCCAGTAGCCCGGCGCGGTGTCGAGGATCCACCCTTCTGTGGCCAGACGGGGCAGCACGGAATCGTTCAGATGATGGCGGACCTCATCACCCGAGACCTCATGGTCTGCATCGCCCAGAGGCTGATAGCAGGCCAGGTAAGCTTCGCGGTACCCATGCACCAGGTCGCTGAACGCGATGCTGTCGGTTGGACCAGCGGCGCGGACAATGGCGGCCAGGCCGATAGGGACCGACGGGTCCCGATCGCCGAGCGCCGCCACCCATTCCGGCGCGGTCACCGTAGTCTCCGTACCCGGGGCGTGGAATCCGCCCGGGTTCTGGCCGAGTCGGCTGCGGGGGTGGCATCGGATGCTTCCAGCTGAATGCCATCGACCTGTCCCCGGATGTCTACCCGGTCCACCCCGGTCTTGACGCCCTGCTTCATCGTCATGACGATCACGTCGCCCCGGGCATAGTTGATGGCGGGCCGTTCAGGATGCTTCTGATCGGCGTCGAGATGATAAGACTGAGCGCCCTTGCGCGCGACGATGCGGCTCAACGCGGTGCTATGGGTTCCGGCGGAATCGCGCTGGACGAATTGGGCGACCACCGTGTCACCCCGCATCCAGTCGCGCTGGCTGGTCCTGGCATCGATCGTCCCTCCCAGCCACGCGGTGCCAAACCCACGCACCTCTTTGAGTTGCTGACCGGGCGTATCCAGCGCCAGCGAATCGGCCCGCATGGCGTAGGAAGGTGAGGTGGCGTAAGGCCGAATCGAGTCCCCCCAGGCCAGGGTTTGCTCCAGCTTGCGATTCCGGAGGTCGAGACCAATAGTATCGGCAACCAGGTCCCACTCCTTGCTCACCGCGTGCCCCTTGCCCTTGGCCACCACGTTGGTGAGCTCCCGATGGTTGAGCTTCAGGTCGAGCCGCCGCCCCGTCAGGTTGAAGCTGTCTCGGCCCAGCCCTCGCATGCCCGGGCTTCCCCCGAGCAGCGTTCCGTCGCTCCCCTTGCCGGAATCAAGCCGAAGCGAATCGCCTCGAGCGGCAAAATCGCTCCGATCGATGGTAACCTTGCCGCCGGCCCAGAGACGGTCGCTTCCCTTGAGTCGCACTCGGTCAGCCACGATGATGTAAGGCTCCGCCCGCTTGGCGCTCGGCTCGTCACTGGCGTACTCAATGCGCGGCCGCCCCGTCGAGTACATCTCGATCGTGTCGCGGACACCCTTCACCACTCGGTAATAGTCCAGCGCCGGACCGGTCAGCTTCGACCCGGTCCGCAGATTGTTCGTGACCACCCGTCCCCGGGCCTCCCACTTCTCGCCGGTCTTGTAGTAGGTGCCGTTGTCGGCGTCCATAGTGAGCGTGGAGTCGCGGTACTTCACGTTCCCGATGAAGTGGACCACGTTACCGCCGTACGCCGCCACGCTGTCGGCTTGCATCGTGATTGATTGGGCCTTACAACCCAATCGAACGTTGCCCCCCGCGAAGTAGTTGGTGCCCTGGGGCGTCTCCACGACGTTTCCCTGCCGATCGACGTTGGTGATCTGAAAGACGCACTTGTCGCTCTGGGCTGCCGCAGAGGCTGGCAACCAGCCGAGTAGCACGAGGACTGCCCCGATGCCCCGCTTCATTGCTGTCCCGGCAGCAACATACCGTTACCGCTCACGCCGCGCGGGCGATCGGTGACGACATTGCGAAAATCAGGATCCGAGCGGAAGCTGTTCCCTTCCAGATGCTCCTCACCCCGGTCGAAGGTGAAGTGCTTGTCGGTCATAATCAGATTGGTGCCATTCTCATATCGGAGAGTTTCGCTGCCGAGTCGGCGCCCGTCGGGGGCGACCACAACCACAGTGCCCGAGGCCTGCATGGATCCGTCCTGCCACCGGTAAATCCCCCGTTGGGCGGTCAGGGTTGAGCTCTCCGCCCCTTTCACATCGAAGAATACGATCTTCACCTTGTGCAGCTCGGTGACCTGAGTCGCCTCGTAGAAGAAGGCGGTATCAGCCTCCACCCGGCTGCGCAGGACTCCATCGTTGGTGACGTAGTGCGAGAACCCCTCGAGCACCTGGTCGGCACTGTCCGCGGCCTGGACGGTAGTGGTCGGCCGGACGCCGGTGTCCTCGCATGCTGTAAGGCCCCCAATCATCAGCATGATTGCCAGCAAGCGAAGCAGCGGGGCGGCGGGCCGGCAACGCAGCAAAGCACCCACTCTCATACGGCCCCGGCTCTCATCAGGTCGTGCAGATGCACCACTCCCACGATCGCGCCGCCGTCATCCACCACCGGCAGCACGATAATGCCGCGGTCCTGCATAACCCCTACCGCCGCACCCGCCAGATCGTCCGGTGAGGTCGTCTTGGGCGTCCGCGTCATGACTTCGGCCACCTGGCGCTCATAGAACTTCGGGTCCCGCTCGGCCAGCCGAGTGAGATCACCGGTGGTGAGCACCCCGGCCAGGTGTCCGTCTTCCGAAATCATCGCGAGACCTCGGTCATGCGCCAGGCTGACCACCGCATCCCGCATAGTGGCGTCGGGCCGAAGCACTCGTCCCGCCGGCAGCATCACATCGCGGACCCGCAACAGCAGCCGCCGGCCGAGACTTCCCCCCGGATGCAGGGCGGCAAAGTCTTCCCGCCGGAATCCTTTCAGTTCGAGGAGCGCCACAGCCAGGGCGTCTCCGAGGGCCAGTGCGACCGTGGTGCTCGCGGTGGGTGCCAGGTCGTGGGGACAGGCCTCCTCGGCCACCGAGCCGTCGAGATTCACGGTGGCCACCCGCGCAAGCGCCGAGGTGGGGTTGCCGGTTATGGCGATGATCGGCACAGCCAGCCGCTGCAACGAGCCCACCAGCCCAAAGAGATCCTCCGATTCGCCGCTCTTGCTTAGCACGATCGCCACGTCGTCCTTACCGACGATGCCGAGGTCTCCGTGCAGCGAATCCACCGGGTGCAGATAGGACGCAGCCGTGCCGGTGGACGTCAAGGTCGCCGCGAGCTTGCGGGCGATGAGCCCCGACTTTCCCACCCCGGAGACGATGACTCGCCCTCGCGCCTCGGCCAGCAGCCGTACCGCTCGCGAGAACTCCTCATCCAGGCGCTCGGCGACAGTCGAGACCGCCGCGGCCTCGAGGTTCAGCACCCGGCGGCCCAGCTCGAGCAAACCCTTATCGTCATGCGGCACCGGCGGCGTGCTCCGCAAAATAGCGCTCGAGCAGGTCCGGCCACTCGCCGCGGGCCCGGAAGAGAGCCTCGACCACTTCCCGAACTGCGCCATGTCCACCACTGGCCCGAGTGACGTAGGCCGCGACCTCCTTGACCTCCGGCACCGCATTGGCCACCGCGATCGGCAGGCCTACCCGCCGAAGGACCGGCAGGTCTGCCAGGTCATCGCCCACGAAGGCGACTTCGTCCCAGCCGATGCCACGTCGCACCAGGAGGTCTCCAAAGGCAGCGGCCTTCCTGGGCCCTGGCACCTGCAACAGCTCGTCCACCCGCAGCTCATGAGCACGAAGCGCAGTGGCCTCGGAGCTCCGGCCACTGACCCACACCACCGGGAACCCAACGGTCTTGAGCAGAATCAGACCCAGCCCATCCTGAATGTCGAAACGCTTGAGCTCGATTCGGGCGCCCGCGACCGGGCCGATAAACACACCGTTATCGGTCAGGACCCCGTCGACATCCAGGCCCAGGAGCCGAATGCGAGCGGCAGCGGCGGCACTGAATGTCATACTCTCGCCCTGCCCCAGACATCGAGGGTCTGGCCGACCAGTTCCGACAACCGCTCCAATGGCCACTGAGTCGCGGCGTCGCTCAAGGCTCGCGGCGGATCGGGATGGGTCTCGAGAAAGAAACCATCGGCTCCTGCCGCGGCGGCGGCAGCTAGGAGTGGAGGAATGAACTCCCGCCGGCCGCCACTGGATCCAGCGTCGCCCTGGCCGGGTTGTTGGACCGCGTGAGTGGCGTCGAAAATTACCGCCGCTCCGGTAGCCTCGCGCAGGCGTACGAAGTTCCGCATGTCGACCACCAGATCGCCGTAGCCGAAGAAGGTGCCTCGCTCAGTCACCGCGACCTCGGAGGCACCGGCGCTCCGCACCTTCTCGACTGCTCCCCGCATGGCCTCCGGCTGCAGCCACTGCCCCTTCTTCACGTTGACTGGTTTCCCGGTGCGTCCCGCGGCTATCAGCAGATCGGTCTGGCGGCAGAGAAAAGCCGGAATCTGGAGCGCGTCGGCGACCTGAGCGACAGGCGCCGCCTGACCGGCGTCGTGGATGTCGGTGAGCACCGGAAGGCCGCTGGCGGCGCGGGCCCGTTCGAGGGCTCGGAGTCCCTCATCCATACCGGGACCTCGGTTCGCCCCGAGTTGTGACCGGTTGGCCTTATCGAAGCTGGCCTTGAGGCAGACTGGGATGCCGAGGTCGCGCTCGATGCGCGCCAAGGCCTCGGCTACGGTGAGCAGCACGTCGCCGGGCTCGATCACGCAAGGCCCGGCGATGAGAAAGGGCGTCCGCCCGAACGACCAACCCATCAGCGCGTACTCCGGGCCAACTCCTCGGCTGCGGCGCGCGCCGGAGCGGCGTCCCGGCGCCGGAGGGCCGCTGCGACAAATCCGGCGAAGAGCGGATGGGGCCGAGTGGGCCGAGATTTCAGCTCCGGATGGAACTGGCACCCGATGAACCAGGCGTGATCGGGCAGCTCGATCACCTCGACCAGCCCACCGTCGGGCGACTGACCGGAAAGACGCAGCCCATATTCGGCCAACACATCCCGGTATGCGTTGCTGACCTCCCAGCGGTGGCGATGGCGTTCACTGATCTCATTCGAGCCATAGGCCTGCGCGGCTCGCGACCCGGGCCGGAGCCGGGCGGTGTAGGCGCCGAGCCGCATGGTGCCGCCGAGATCAGACACATCACGCTGGGACCGCATCAACGAAATGACCGGGGTCTGACAGTTGGGCTCGAACTCGGTGCTATTGGTGTCGGGGAGACGGCAGACGTGGCGGGCGAACTCGATGATGGCGACCTGGAGGCCGAGACAGATGCCGAAGAACGGGAGATCGTTCTCCCGGGCCCACCGAATGGCCTCCACCATGCCACCGATCCCCCGCTCACCGAAGCCTCCGGGGATCAGTAGTCCGTCGTATCCACTGAGCAGGCGTCCCGCGGTTGGCTGATCGGTGAACTGATCGCTCGCAATCCACTCGATCTGGACTTTCGCATCGTTGGGAATGCCGCCGTGGGTGAGCGCCTCCTGTACCGACTTGTAGGCATCGCGCAGGTCGGTGTATTTGCCCACGACCGCGATGCGCACCTGTTTGGTCGGGTGGAGAATGCGCTCCGTCATGCTCTTCCAGCCCTGAAGATCGGGCTCCTTGGTCTCGAGCCGCAGCCGCTGGCACACCTCGCGATCCATCCCCTGCTCGAAGAAGCGGACCGGAATCTCGTAGATGGACTTCACGTCGGGACTCTCGATGACGCAGCCGAAGTCGACGTTGCAGAAGAGGGCGATCTTGCGCTTGATCTCGACCGCCAAGGGCTGCTCGCTCCGGCAAATCAGGATATCGGGCTGAATTCCGATTTCCATAAGGTCACGCACCGAGTGCTGGGTAGGCTTGGTCTTGAGTTCCCCCGCAGCGGCGATATACGGCACCAGGGTGAGGTGAATGAAGAGGGCGTTGTCCCGGCCGACTTCCTGGCGGAACTGCCGGATAGCCTCGAGAAATGGAAGCGACTCGATGTCACCCACGGTGCCACCGATCTCGGTGATCACGACGTCGTGTCCCGGCGCGGTCCGGCGGATGGCGTTCTTGATCTCGTCGGTGATGTGCGGAATGACCTGCACGGTGGAGCCGAGGTACTCGCCCCGGCGCTCCTTGTTAATGACCGTCTGATAGATCCAGCCAGTTGTAATGTTGTTCTGGCGAGACAGGGAGCGGTCGATGAATCGCTCATAGTGTCCGAGGTCCAGATCGGTCTCGGCGCCGTCGTCGGTCACAAATACCTCGCCGTGCTGAAACGGCGACATGGTGCCAGGATCCACGTTGATGTACGGGTCGAACTTCTGCATGGTCACGCTGAGGCCGCGCTCGACCAGCAGGCGACCTAACGATGCGGCGGCGATGCCCTTCCCCAGAGAGGACACGACGCCGCCGGTGACGAAGATGTATTTGGTCGCGTTGGGACCCGTCGTCATTAGACCTGTCCTTGAAAGGCGTGCCAATGGGCTTCAGCCCGTCGGAGATCGTCCGCTGTGTCCACACCGGGAAGCGCGGGCTCTTCCAGCCTCGCCACCCCGATGGTCAATCCATGGTACAAGGCCCGGAGCTGCTCCAGCCGCTCCGCCTGCTCTGCGGCACAGGGCGGAAGGCTGACCCATCGCTGGAGCGCGGCCGGGGTGTAGGCATAGATGCCCACGTGCTGCCAGTATAAACCGTCGCCCGGGTCGCCCGAGTCACGGCGATAGGGGATGACGGCGCGGGAGAAGTAGAGAGCCCGGCCACCGGCATCGACCACAACCTTGACCCGGCCAGGATCGGAAGCCAAGGCCGGTGGAAGCGGTGCGGCCGCAGTGCCGACGTCATCGCCTTGCTCCACCCGGGCGAGCGCCCCGGCAATCGCCTCGCGCGAGATGAACGGCTCGTCGCCCTGGATATTCACGATCACGTCGAAGGCGCTGAACTCTGGACGAGCGGCTACCTCGGCCACCCGTTCGGTGCCGGTCTGGTGCGACTCTCCGGTCAGAACCGCCCGAACCGATGACCCCTCCGCCGCCGCCGCTACGCGGGGCGAATCCGTGGCAACCACCAGCTCCGTCATCAGGCCATGGTCCAGCACCCGCTCGATGACACGGGTGATAAGTGGCTCACCTGCCAGAAGCTGAAGCGGTTTATTGGGGAGGCGGGTTGAGCCGAGACGAGCCGGAATGATGCCCAGGGCGCGCATCACGGAAGCTAATAAGGAGGGGGTCCTGAGTCAAAAGTTGTGCCGCGAGCGCAGCCGGCTCTTGACAATTAGCTAGCAGCTTGCGCGTAAAAGAGTTAGACAGTTACCAGTTGGGCGGGTATTGAGCGGATTCCGAGGAGGGAGAGGAAGTTGGCAAGGAGACGCTTGCCATGCAGAGTCGCCACCGATTCGGGGTGAAATTGCACCCCATAGACCGGCAGAGATCGATGAGCCAGGGCCATGATCTCCTGCCCCCGGGGACGGTCGCTCGACCACGCGATGATCTCGAGCTCGTCTGGCAGCTGCTCATTTGAAACCACCAGCGAGTGGTACCGCATTACCTCCACGGGGGATGGGATACCATCGAAGAGTCGGTGTCCGGTATGAGCGGCCATAGTGGTCTTGCCATGCATGAGACGATCGGCCCGGACCACCTTGCCACCAAACGCTTCTCCAATCGCCTGGTGGCCCAGGCACACGCCGAGCAGGGGAACTCGCCCTGCCGCTGCACGCACGAGTGGCACCGAGATGCCGGCTTCGCGCGGAGTGCACGGCCCAGGGGAGATCACGATACCCGCGGGATCCAATGCCAGGACCTCTTCTACCGTCAGCGCATCGTTACGATAGACGACCGGGTCGGAGCCGAGCTCACCGGCGTACTGGACCAGGTTATAGGTAAAGCTGTCGTAGTTATCGAGGACGAGGAGCATGCCGTACTCTAGTGGCGGGCGAGCGAGTCCGCCATTCGGCGGTGGACCCGCCGGGTGGAATCGGCCCGGCGCTGGCCTTCTTTCTGAAGGGAATCCACCAAACGGTGAGTGCGCGCCATTATGGAGTCGGCGTGGTGCTCGGCGGCGGCGGCAATGGAATCGGCCTTCGCCTCGACCGCCGCTTGAATCGAGTCGGCTCTCGCCTCGGCACTTGCAGTCGAATCCTCATCGGAGTGGAAATCACCCTTCTTGAGGTCGTCCACGACATCGCGGGGGAGGAGCAGTGGCACACTCA
The DNA here is from genome assembly GCA_035997125.1 of Gemmatimonadales bacterium. GTDB lineage: Bacteria > Gemmatimonadota > Gemmatimonadetes > Gemmatimonadales > GWC2-71-9 > CAVVWJ01. The sequence continues at coordinate 68,460 of DASYIX010000052.1, read as the reverse complement.
CACCGCCCGGTTGGAAGAAGGCCCGACCAAACTCCCGGAAGTTCGCGGTGGAGTCATTCCCGGTGAAGCAGGAGAATACGCCGCGGGAGAACTGACCGGCCCGAATGTGCACCCCTCCCTCGTCGGAGTCCTTATCGAGGTTGGCCGCAAGCCGGCATCCTCTCAGGCCACCAGCCAAGAGGGAATCCTTCAGCTTGATTTGGATCTCGACCGCCGAGATGCGTTTGGGAGCGTCACGGAACAGGGTTAGTTTCTCGACGGTGCCCAGCTTGCTGCCATCCAGGTTGAACGGCACGAAGGCCAGGGGAATCGAGACCGGCCCACTCCCCTGCACCACGCCGCGCACCCGGCCGACTCCCTGTCTCGCCAGGCTGACTCCGATCATTCCGACCGTGAAGATCGCCACCGCCCCCAGCACGATTCGCAGCCAATAGTTTCGCATAGATTCCGCCTGCCCGGATGCCGGGTAACATGTTTCGATATGTGACGTAGGCTCCGCAGGGAAAGTTTCACCGGAAGTCCGGGGATTACCCGTGATCCAAGTGGAAGGCCTGCAAAAGCTTTACGGCGATTTCCCAGCAGTCCAAGCCCTCTCCTTCGAGGTAGCCCCGGGCGAGGTCCTAGGTCTCGTAGGCCCCAACGGCGCCGGCAAGACGACCACCATCCGAAGCATCGCCGGGATCATCATACCCACGAAGGGCCGGATTCGGATCGCCGGGCATGACCTAGCCACCGACCCAGTGGCCGCCAAATCAGCGCTCGCGTTCATTCCCGATGAGCCGCACCTCTTCGAGTATCTCACGGTCGAGGAACATCTCCGCTTTGTCGCGCGGCTGTACCGCCTGGGCGAGGTGGGGGCTCGGATTCCGGGACTGCTGGGTGAGCTCGATCTCACGGACAAGCGGGGCGCCCTTCCCGGAGAACTGTCGCGAGGCATGAAGCAGAAGTTGGCCATTGCCTGCGGCCTTCTGCACGAGCCGAAGGCGTTGCTGCTGGACGAGCCCCTGACTGGCCTGGACCCGGTAGGGATTCGGCGGATGAAAGCAACCATCATGCAGCGGGCTGCGGGAGGTGCGGCCGTCATCCTCAGCTCCCACCTCCTGCATCTGGTGGAGGAGATCTGTACCCGGGTCCTGGTGATGCAGCGGGGCCGGGTGGTGGCCTTCGGCACCATTCCGGAGATCGTGGCCGGCCGGCCCGATCTCCAGACTCGAAAGAGTCTGGAGGACGTGTTTCTGGCTCTCATCGGTGAGCAGGAGAGCACTGGGCAATGATCCGGGTGTTCGGTTACCTGGTCTGGCGCTCCGGGTATAACCGGATCAGGAGGCAACTGCGGCATCTGCAAAGTCCCCGCTACCTCGCCGCACTGTTACTGGGAACGGCATACCTCTGGTTCATGATCGTGGGGCAGCGGAGTGGGCCGGCGGCCGGGGAGCTGCCTGACCCCCGCGTCCTCGAGTTGGTGGGAGCCCTGGCACTGCTTGGCGCGGTGGCATGGGGCTGGGTGTTCGGGGTCGAGAGGCGAGTGCTCGCCTTCTCTCCGGCGGAGGTGACGTTCCTCTTCGCCGGCCCGGTGTCCCGTCGGGGACTGATTCAATTCAAGCTGCTACACAGCCAGCTGCTGATTCTCTTCAACGCGCTGCTCTGGACGTTGATCCTGTCTCGGGAACGCTTCGGCGTGTCACCCTGGCTTCGAGCGATCTCGATCTGGGTCCTGTTGACCACTTTGTCGTTCCATCGCCTGGGCGCCTCCTTCGTCCGTACTAGTCTCTCGGAACATGGACGGCTGGCGGTCCGGCACCGGATCGTCTCCTTGCTTGCCCTTACAACGGTACTGGTGGCGCTGGTCTGGAGCATTCTGGACGCGCTTCCGGAGGTCGCGGCGGCAGGAGCCGGAGGGCCGCGCAGCTTTCTGTCGGCGGCTGCGGAAGCGGCTCAGCGTCCTCTCCCCACAATACTGACCTACCCGTTCCGGGTGATGGTACGGCCGCTGGCGGCGCATAGCGCGTCCCAATGGCTGGCCGCGCTCTGGCCCGCACTGGTGCTCATGGTGCTCCACTATGTCTGGGTAGTCCGGGCGGACACGGCCTTCGAGGAAGCCGCGGTCGAGGCCTCGCTACGGCGGGCAAAGGCGCTGTCGGAGCGCCGCACAGGATCTGCCGGCCGGTCACGGCTACCGAGGACGACGGGGCCATTGTTGCGGCTGGCTCCAGTTGGGTGGCCCGCCGGCGCAATTCTCTGGAAGAACCTCGTCGCGGTTACCCGCACTCGCCGAGCGCGCAACGCGGCACTGACACTCGCTCTCGCCGGAGTGCTCGTGGGGGCGCTGTCGTTCCAACCCGAAGGCGCGCTGTCCGAGATCGCTGGTTGGCTCACGCTGTCGTGGGCAGCGCTGACGATCCTGACCGGATCCCAGTACGTGCGCAACGACCTCCGGGGTGACCTGTTGAAGCTCGACCTGCTTCGGAGCTACCCGTTGCGCGGCTGGTCTGTGGTCATCGCGGAGGCGGGGGCATCAACGCTGATGCTCACCGCGATCCAGCTCAGCCTGCTCGGCCTTGCCTACCTGGCATTCCTGGGTAATGAAACCATGGTCCCGGACCTGGAGGAGCGCACGCTGCTCCTGCTGGCGGCGATCGTCTTCCTTCCAGGGATCAACCTGCTGGGGATGCTGATTCAGAACGGGGCGGCCTTGCTCTATCCCGCCTGGGTGCGATTGGGATCAGGGCGACCGGGCGGAGTCGAAGCCTTGGGCCAGAACCTCCTGATGACGATTGCCTTCGTGGCCTTGCTCGCCGTCACGCTCGTGGTGCCGGCTGCGATCTCCGGCGGAGGCTTTCTGCTACTCCGACCGGCACTCGGCGGCTGGGCCGCTCTTCCTGCCACTGCTCTGGCCCTGGGGGCGATGGCGTTCGAGGCGGCGCTGATGGTCGAGTGGCTGGGGCGGATATTCGAGCGGACCGATCCGACGGCCGCGGGTCTCTCGTTCTAGCGCAATCGGTTTAGCCGCGGGGATGGAACTGCTTGTGGATGGATCGGAGGTATTCCCGGTCGACGTGGGTGTAGATCTGCGTGGTGGAGAGATCGGCGTGCCCGAGCATCTCCTGAACGGCGCGAAGATCGGCACCGCCCTCAAGCAGGTGAGTCGCAAAGCTGTGCCGTAAGGTGTGCGGCGTGACCCGCTTGGTAATGCCGGCGCGCACGGCTGAGCGCTTCACGACGCCCCAGGCACCTACTCGCGAAAGCGGTTGTCCTCGGGCGTTCAGCAGCACCCGACCCCGACTCTTTCCCCGGTCGAGCTCGGGCCGCATGGTGTGGAGATAGACCGATACCGCCCCGATCACGCTGCGCCCGATGGGCACCAGCCGTTCCTTCCCGCCTTTGCCGAACACCCGCACCAGGTTTTCTGAGAGGAGGAGGTCGGTGAGCCCGAGCGCACAGAGCTCCGAAACCCGAAGTCCGGCGCCATAGGCGAGCTCCAGGAGGGCACGATCCCGCCAGGCAAGGGGAAGCTCCACGCTCGGTGCGCCAATGAGGGCCTCCACCTCTGTGACGCTCAGGGTCTCGGGCAATACTCGCCCCCGGCGCGGGCTCTCCAATCGGTCGCTGGGATCGTCGGTGACCCTACCCTCCCCCACCAGGAAGCCGTAATAGGTCCGGATGGCCGACACGCCGCGGCGGATCGATGCGGCGCTCAATCCCAGATCCTTGAGCAGATAGACGAAGTCGCGCAGCAGGGCCCTGGTCAGCCGGTTGGGCTCGCGCACCCCGCGCGAGGTGGCGAACTCTCCGAGGCGCCGGAGGTCCCGCAGGTACGCCTCCACGGTGTTGGCGCTGTGCCCGGACTCCAGCGCCAGGAAATCGCGGAAGCCCTCCAGCCAGAAATCCCGATCGATCTGGGCCCGAACCGCGGGCAAGCTCATGGTTCCGGCCTGGTCTGGAGCCGGGCGCGGACCTCGAGCACATCGGTCTTCCGGAGCCCGAGCAGTTCCCCCGCCAAGTGCATGAGACGCTCCTCGTGATGGCCGATCGCACCATCGCTGAACGCAACCGTCCACATCCGCTCGACCAGTGCCAGCCGCTGACCCCGTCCGAACCGGTCTCTGAGCCGGCCGGCATACACGGCGAACCTGGTCCGGCGGGCATACTCCGCCTCGGGAGCCGGCGGGCTCTGAGGATTGAGTCCCCAGCGGTCGCGCAGGTGAGAGACCACCAGATCCCGGTCGGCCTCGGTGAGCGCCGTGTCGGCATACGCGAGCTCCAGGACCAACAACGCCGCCGCCTGGCGGGCCGATCCCTCCGCGATCTCGGAACCCTCGAGAAAGGAGGGAGTGCTAGGGTCGAGGGCATCACGGGTGGCATGCCACACTCGCTCCTGCCGCCGTCGCTTCCGCCTGATCAAGTACCACACCAGGGCGGCGAGTAGCAGCACCACCGTGATGATGCCGAGCGTCCGATTCACCCCCAGCATAATCTGGTTGATCCGCTGCCATTCGGCTCCGATGACGGTCCCCAGGATGGTGATGCCGGCATACCAAATGGCGGAGGCGATCGCCGTCGGCACGAGCATGCGCAACGGGCTCAGGTTTACCAGTCCGGCGAACGGAGGGACCACGGCGCGGATGCCGGGAAGGAATCGACTCACGAAGATGCCGGCGACTCCGAAGCGGAGGTACTCCCGTTCAATGACCGCCAGCGAGCGAGGAGCCAACAGCCTGCGGCCCACCGAGGTGGCGAAGAGCCTGCGACCGTACCGACGGGCCACGAAGTAGACCGCGGCAGCGCCCGCGAGATTGGCCAACCAGGTAACGGTAAAGACGCCGATGGGAGTGGTGACGCCACGATTGGAGAGGAAGGCTCCCAGCGCCACCGCGGCGTCGGAAGGCACCGGAGGAATGACGTTCTCTACCGCCGCCAGCAGCGCAAGGACGGTGTAGACCGCGATGGGGGGGAGCTGCGACACCCACCCCAGGAGGCTCTCAATCAGCGGGCCTCCAGGGTGGCGACCGCAATGACCGCGATGCCTTCTCCCCGGCCGATGAATCCCATTCCTTCGTTGGTCTTGGCCTTGAGGCTCACGGATCCGGGTCGGGCTCCCAGGTGCTCGGCCAGCCTCGCTGCCATGGCGCCGAGATGGGAGCTCAACTTGGGTTGCTCCGTGATGATGGTGAGATCTGCCTGGGCCAGGGCGTATCCCTGCCCTCGCACCAACTCATGGGCAGTTCGGAGGAGCTCCATGGAATTGGCGTCCTTCCACCGGGGGTCGGTGTCGGGAAACAGTTGACCGATGTCTCCCGCGGCCGCGGCTCCAAGGATGGCGTCGGTAAGCGCGTGAGCCACTGCGTCGGCGTCGGAATGGCCGGCTAAGCCTCGCGCATGCGGAATCTTTACCCCACCCAGAACCAATGGACGACCATCAACGAAGCGGTGTGAATCGTAGCCGATGCCGACTCGAATCATGCGGCCACGGTCGTGGGCTCGCCGATGATGGAATAGTCCTGCCGGCGCCGCCGCACCTCGTAGCCGGCGTCGCGGATGCAGCGCTCCATCTCCTCGATCGTGGCGCGGTGGGTAGTTCCGGCCGAAGAGACCACGTTCTCCTCCATCATCAGGCTGCCGAAGTCGTTGGCGCCAAACCGCAAGGCAACCTGCCCGACCTTCAGCCCCATGGTCACCCAGGACGACTGGAGGTTGGGAACATTGTCGCAGACAATGCGACCCATCGCCAGAGTACGGAGGTAGGCGACGGCGTCGGTCTTTACCTGATCCGCCATGTCGGTCCCCTCCGGCTGGAGTGGCCAGCAGATGAAGGCGGTGAACCCGCCGGTGCGGGCCTGGAGCTCGCGGACCCGGAAGAGATGCTCGATCCGGTCGGCGTTGGTCTCACCCAGGCCGTACATCATGGTCACCGAAGTCTTCATCCCCTGCCGGTGGGCCTCTTCCTGGACTCCGAGCCACTCCTCGGTTTGAGCTTTCTTCTTCGCAACCCGTTGGCGGATCTCATCCACCAGGATCTCGCCGCCACCGCCGGGAATGCTGTCCAGACCAGCCGAGTGGAGCTCCCGGATCACGTCGGCCACGGACAGCCCGAAGCGCTCGCTGAAGAAGACCACCTCGGAGGGCGAGAACCCGTGGATGTGAATCGCATGATGCTGCTTGATGTAGCGCATCAGCTCCAGATACCACTCGAACGGGATGTAGGGGTTATGGCCGCCCTGCAGCAGGATCTGCACTCCGCCAATGGCCTTGCACTCGTCGATCTTGGCGCCGATCTGCTCGAAGCTGAGCACGTAACCTTCGGCGTGTTTGGGCCGGCGATAGAACGCGCAGAACTTGCAATCGGCGACGCACACGTTGGTGTAGTTGATGTTCCGGTCGATGATGTAGGTGACCACGTTTTCCGGGTGCATCCGCCACCGTTCGGCATCTGCCAGCTGGCCCAGCTCGAGGAGACTGGCCCGTTCGTAGAGCTGGAGGTAGTCTTTGAATTCGCTTGAGGTGCGGTCTACAACGCTCATCGTATCAGGCTCTTACGCCGCTGAGATAAAGGACAATGACCCATCCGGCACCATCCCTTCCTGCGCCAGCCGACGGAAGAAATCGGTAAGCCCTGCGAGATGGCGATAGGAAAGGGCGTAGTCGAGATCGCCCAGATAGGACCGGCAAACAGTCTCCGCGACGCCGGTGTTGAGGGCGGCCGCGGCCGCCAGCTCGTCCAAATGGCCGAGTCCCCAGGCCCGCGATTCGAGCAGCCGGCGGTGCACCGCTCTCACCCCTGCTGCCGGCGCATCCCGCCGAGCGGCCCAGACGGCAAAGACGAACGGGAGTCCGGTCCAGTCCTTCCATTCCGCGCCAAGGTCGACCCGAACCGGATACACCGATTGGGTCGAGAGGTGCAGGGCCGCGTCTCCGATGACCAGCACCGCTTCGTGCGGGAGGGCAGCAAGCGAGGTGAGATCGGGCGCCTCCGCGCGGGCGGTCGCGAACTGGGGATGGATCCCCCACCGATGACGGCAAAACAGCCCCAGCAGCAGCACCGAGGTGCGGGAGGAAGCACTGAGCAGTACGGTACAACCGGTGAGATCCTCGACCGGCCGCTTGGAGAAGAGAGCCACGCTGTGCACCGGGCCGTCGCAGGTGATGGCAAGGTCGGGCAACAAGTGATACATGGCGGCATTCCGAGCGTATTCGACAGCGGAGACGGCGCTGACCTGCAGCGCTCCCGCGGCGAGCAAGTCATTGAGCTCCGACGCAGTGCCCGAGACCAGGTCAGCCGGCAGACTCACCAGCCCCCGATCGATGGCGCCGTAGACCGGGTAGCAGTTGATCCAGGGAATCCGTCCGAGCTTCATGCGGCGTGCACCACCGGCAAGGTGGCCCCGCGCCTGAAGGAGGGCTCTGGAGGCGGCTCGTCGAAGGTTTCCCGAACCGATCGGTAGAGACTATCCCGCTCCACCGGGCGCTTCCCCGCCCCACGGATCAGACGGACCAGATCCAGGTAAGGCAGGTGCATCGCGGTGTGGGCGCCAGCCTCGTGATAGATCCGCTCATAGACCACCGTCCCCTCGACATCGTCACACCCGAAGCTGAGCGCAATCTGGGAGAGGAACGGCGTCACCATGGGCCAATGGGTTTTCACGTGGGGGATATTGTCGAGGTATAGACGGCCCACTGCGATGTTCTTGAGGTCCTCATATCCCGTCGTCGCGGTGCCGACTCGGCCCATCTCCTCGCCCAGCTCGTTATGGTCGGGGTGATAGGCCAGGGGAATGTAGGTCAGGAAGCCACCGGTCTCATCCTGTAGCGTCCGCAGCATCTGCAGGTGCTCGATCCGATCGGTGGCCGTCTCCACATGGCCGTAGAGCATGGTGCAGTTGGTGGGGATCCCCAGCTCGTGCGCCGTGCGGTGGACCCGCAGCCACTCTTCACCGGTGAGCTTCCGCTCCGCGATGGTGGCACGCACCGCGGTGCTGAATACCTCGGCCCCGCCACCGGGAAGACTGGTGAGCCCCGCCTCCTTCATGGCGATGAGCACCTCGCGCTCGGAGAGCTTCTCGATGCGAGCGAGATGGGCGATCTCCACCGCGGTGAGGGCCTTCACATGCACGTGGGGGTGGCGTTGCTTGAGCCCCCGGATCATGTCGGTGTAGTAGCTCAGGCGGAGCTTGGGATGGAGTCCGCCCACGATGTGAAACTCGCTGGTCGGCATGCCGGTGGCTTGCTCCGCCTCATGGAAGACCTCTTCCAACGAGCGGGTGTAGGCTCCCGCTTCCTTCGGCATCCGGGCAAAGGAACAGAAGGTGCAGGTGTTCCGGAGAATGCACACGTTCGTGGGGTTGATGTGCTGGTTGGCGGAAAAGAAGACCCGATCGCCGTTGAGCCGAGCATTGGCGAACTCGGCCAAGCTACCGAGACCCAGGAGATCAGAGGTCCCGTAGAGTGCCAAGCCGTCCTCCGGACTCAGGCGTTCGGCTGCCGTCACCTTCTCGGCAATTGGACGCAGGAGAGGGTCCCGGAGGCGTACCAGAGCGAGTCCACCCGCCATCGTATCTCCTTGAACTGGAGAAAGTAACAGCTCCTGACTCGAGGAAACTTATAATGGTCGCAGCTACCCCACCACCCAGCGTTCCGGGAGGTGAGCTATGAGTTAGCGATGGGAGGAGGGGACGTCAGGTGGGACTCAGACACAAGGACGCGATGTTTACTACGTCTCCCAGCGGCGCACCGCGAGGGTGACGTTGTGGCCGCCGAAGCCGAAGGAGTTAGAAAGCGCGACATCCACTCGACGCTCCACTTTACGGTTTGGCGCGGAGTTGAGGTCGCACTCGGGGTCGGGAGTGAACTGGTTGATGGTGGGTGGGATGACACCGCAGGTGGAGGCCAGCAGCGACACGACGAATTCGAGCGCGCCGGCGCCGCCAAGGAGGTGACCGGTCATGGACTTGGTCGACCCGAAAACCAGCTTACGCGCCTGCTCACCGAAGACCGCCTTGACCGCTCTGGTCTCCGCGATATCGCCTTGCGGCGTGGACGTACCATGGGCGTTGATGTAGCCCACGTCCTTGAGGTCGATCTTGCCGTCGTCGAGGCAGCTGCGAATGGCGCGCTGGGCCCCTTCACCGTCTTCAGCCGGCGACGTGATGTGGTATGCATCCCCGCTCAGCCCATAGCCCAGCACCTCGCCCAGGATTCGCGCGCCCCGCCGCTCCGCGTGCTCCAGGCTCTCCAGCACCACTATGGCGCCGCCGTCCCCCAGCACGAACCCATCGCGGTCCTTGTCGAAGGGCCGGCTAGCCGTCTGGGGGGAATCGTTGCGGGTGGACAGCGCCTTCATGTTGGCGAACGCCGCGACGGTGAGCCCGGTGATTGCGCCCTCCGATCCGCCGCTCACCATGGCATCCGCGGCGCCGTGGCGGATCATGTTGAATGATTCGCCGATGGCATGTGCCGAGGATGCACAGGCCGACACCGTGGCGAAATTGGGGCCTTTCAGCCCAAAGCGGATGGAGACCAGGCCAGCCGCGATGTCGGGGATGAACATCGGGACGAAGAAGGGCGAGACCCGGTCCGGCCCCTTGGTGACATAGAGCCTGCAGTTCTCTTCGTAGGTCTGCATGCCGCCGATGCCGCTGCCAATGACGACGCCGGTGCGCTCCGGCGAGGGGAATTGCCCCTCGAGGCCGGCCTGGGTGATGGCCTGGTGAGCGGCGGCGATGGCGAGCTGGGCAAACAGATCGTACCGGCGGGCTTCCTTCTTGTCGATGTACTGCAGCGGATCGAACCCCTTCACCTCGCAGGCAAAGCGGACCTGCTGATTGGAGGCGTCGAACTTGGTGATCGGGGCCGCGCCGGAGCGGCCGGCGAGCAGCCCCTGCCAGGTCGATTCGACGTCGGTTCCGACGGGTGTCACCAGCCCGAGGCCGGTGACGACGACACGGTGGGTCAACCTATTTTCCGATTTTCTCATGGAGATAGGACATGGCATCGCCGACGGTGCGAAGCTTCTCCGCCTCCTCGTCGGGGATATCGATGTCGAACTCCTTCTCGAATGCCATGACCAGCTCGACGGTATCGAGGCTATCGGCGCCGAGGTCTTCCATGAAGCTGGCGTCGCTGGTCAGCTTCTCGCGCTCGACCCCGAGCTCTTCGACGATGATATCTTTGACCTTCTCTTCCACGTTTGCCATGTCGCCCTCGATTGAAGATTGCGGTCCGCCTCAGATCACCATTCCACCGTCAACTACCAGGACCTGGCCAGTAATGTATCCCGCCAGATCGGAAGCCAGAAACAGCACGGCCCCTGCGACGTCCTCGGGCCGGCCCAGGCGGCCCAGCGCGATCTGCTCTAATAATGAGGCTCGCGCTGCATCGGGCAAGGAGGCCGTCATATCGGTCTCGATGAAGCCTGGGGCGATGCAATTGGCCAGGATATTCCGGCTGGCGTACTCCTTCGCGACCGACTTGGTGAACCCGATAAGTCCCGCCTTGCTCGCGGCGTAGTTGGCCTGGCCCTTGTTGCCAGTCAAGCCTACGATGCTGGTGATATTGATGATGCGGCCGGCTCGCCGCTTCATCATTCCCTTGATCGTTGCCCTGGTCGTGTGAAAGGCGCCCTTCAAATTGGCGTCCAGCACGGTATCCCAATCGTCCTCGGTTAGCCGCAGCAGAATGTTGTCGCGGGTGAGTCCCGCGTTATTGACCAGGATATCGATCGGTCCGAGCGCCGCTTCGGCCGCGCCGATGCCGGCCTCAACCTGGTCGGACTGAGCCACGTCACAAGCAACTCCGGCGGCCCGGGGGCCAAGGCCGGAGGCAACCGCGCGCGCGCGTGCGAGATCCCGGCCGACGACGGCCACCTTGGCCCCGGCACCATGGAGCGCCTGGGCGATTGCGAGGCCGATGCCGCGGGTGCTGCCGGTGACGAACGCGGCCTTCCCCGAGAGATCAATGGCAGTCATCCGCGATCTACGGTTGCCAGCCGGAGGAATTTCTCCACTTCATCGGCGGTCCCCAGGCTGATCGCCCGGGCCCCAGGGACGATGCGCTTCAGCAGACCGGCCAACACGTTTCCGGGCCCGATCTCGACGAAGGTTGCGTCGGGTGCTATCTCGGCGGCGCCCTGCATGCAGGCCACCCAGCGCACCGGAGCCGTCAACTGGTCGGCAAGCAGCCGTTTGGCGTCCACCCCGGTCCGCACCGTCTCACCGCTGGCGTTAGCGATGACCGGGAACGCGGGGTCGGCAAAAGCGGCCTCGGCGAGCGCCTCGCGCAGGCCGTCGACCGCGGGGGCCATGAGCGGCGAATGGAAGGCGCCACTCACCTTGAGCGGGATCACCCGTTTGGCACCCCGGGCCTTGCAGCGCTCGCCGGCCCGGTTGACGCCTTCCGGATCGCCGGAGATGACGGTCTGGTCGGGCGCATTCAGATTGGCGGGAACCGCGAGTCCATCGGGACCGGAGGATTCGTCGCAGGCACTTTGGACCTCCGCTGTCGCCAGGCCGAGCACGGCCGCCATCGCCCCGGGGCGCTGCTTCCCAGCCGCCAGCATCAGCTCGCCCCGCCGGCGCACCAGCCGAGCAGCGTCCACGTTGCTCAAGGTGCCGGCAGCGACATGGGCGCTGTACTCACCCAGACTATGGCCTGCAGCCGCGCCAGGGGAGTCGAGCCGCCGGCGAACCACGGAGAGAACGGCAACGGAATGGGCAAGGATGGCGGGTTGGGCGTTGTGGGTGAGGGTGAGCTCGTCCTCGGGACCTTCCCACATCAGCCGGGAAAGCCGGGTGCCGAGCGCATCGTCGATAGCCTCGAAGACCGCCTGGGCCTCGGGAAATCGTTCGGCGAGATCCTTCCCCATGCCGACCTTTTGTGCACCCTGGCCGGGGCACATCAGCACGGTCACCACCGGATGACGGCGCTGCCCCAGGTAAAGCCGGCGCCGAAGGCGACCAGCAGCAGGAGGGAGCCGGGTTTCACCCGCCCCTCGCTGATCGCCTGGTCCAGCGCGAGCGGGATAGAGGCCGAGGAGGTGTTGCCGTAACGGTCCACGTTGACCATCACCTTGTCCATCGGCATGCCGGCATGCTTGGCCGTGGCCTCGATAATCCGGACGTTGGCCTGATGTGGAATCAGAAGATCCACCTCGTCGGCGGTAACCCCGGCGCGGCGCAAAGCTTCATCGCAGGCCTCGGACATTGCCAGGACCGCCGCTTTGAAGACTTCCCGGCCCGCCATCTTCATGAAATGGGATCGCTCGCACACCACTTTCTCGCTGATCGGATCGGCCGCGCCGCCACCCGGGATATACAACAGCGGTGCCAGCTTTCCGTCGGAGCGGAGAAAGGTGGAGAGAATGCCCCGTCGGCTGCCCTCCGAATTGCGGCGCACCACGGCTGCTCCAGCGCCGTCGCCGAAGAGAATCGCGGTGGATCGGTCCTTGAAGTCGGTGATCGTGGAGAGCTTTTCGGCGCCCACCACGAGCACCACTTCGCCCTGGCCCGAGGCGATCAGTCCTTCGGCCACGCTGGTGGCAAAGACGAAGCCAGGGCAGGCGGCCGAGATGTCGAAGGCTACCGCCTGGTCCGCGCCCAACAAGGCCTGGAGATCGCAGGCGGTGGAGGGCAGCAAGCGGTCCGGAGTCGCGGTGGCCAGCACGATTACGTCGATGTCCTTCGCGGTGAGACCGGCCTGATCCAAGGCCTTCACGCTGGCTTCGCAGCTCAGCATGGCCACCGAGTGATCGGGCCGGGCTATGTGGCGCTCCCGGATGCCGGTCCGCTCGACGATCCACTGGTCCGAGGTGTCGAGCATGTGGCTTAGATCGTCATTGGTCAGAACATCCGGCGGAACCGCGACGCCGACGCTGACCATCTCGGCAAACGGACGTCGGATCATGCGGAGCCCGCTGCCTCGCGCTGAGCGAACTCGGCGCCGATGTGCTTGCTCAGATCAGCCTCCACCGACTGGGTGGCCACTCGGATGGCGTTCTTGATGGCATTGGATGGGGAGGCGCCGTGGCAGATGATGGACACGCCCTTGACCCCCAGGAGCGGCGCCCCGCCATATGTGGAGTAGTCAAGAACGCGGAAAAGGTCCTTCAGCTCTGGTCGCGCCAGAAGGTCGGGCACCCGCTGCTTGATCAAACCGACGATCAGGCGGCCCACCGATTCGTAGAACTTGAGCACCACGTTGCCGACAAAGCCATCGCATACCACCACATCCACTTCCCCATATTTGTGGTGACCGGCCACGATATCGCGCCCCTCAATGTTCCCCAGGTAGTGCAGCCGCGCGCTCTTCTTCAGGAGACTGTGAGCCTCCCGGGTGACGGCGTTGCCCTTCTCATCCTCCTCGCCGACGTTGAGCAATCCGACGGTCGGACTGGGGCGACGCTGCACGTCCCGCATGTAGACGCTGCCGAGGTAGGCAAACCCCACCAGCTCGCGCGCGGAACAGTCGACGTTGGCACCGCCGTCGAGTACCAGCACCGGCTGGCTTGCGGTAGGAAAGAGGGTGGCGACGGTAGCTCGTTCGACTCCGTCGTGCAGCCCGAGCAGCATGGTGGATGCTGCGAGGATGGCGCCGGTGTTCCCGGCGGAGACAAATGCGTCCGAGTGGCCCTCGGCCTGCATGGTAAGACCGACGACGATACTGGACTTCCGCTTCTTCCTCACGGCGGCAAGCGGCTTTTCCCCCATGCCGATCACCTCAGCCGCCTCGTGGATCTCGAGGCCGCTGCGAGCGGCTTCGGGGTGCTTTGCCAGCTCGGCAGCGATCAGGTCGGACCGTCCAACCAGCTGGATGACGAACTTATCGGGAAAGGCGGCCAAGGCCTCGAGCGCGCCGGCGATTTCCGCCTGCGGGGCGTGATCGCCCCCCATAGCGTCTACCGCCACGCGGATCACGCTCAGACGTCCTCGACCTCGACCTGCTTCTTCCCCCGGTAATACCCGCACGAATCGCAGACGTGATGCGAGAGTTTGGGAGAGCCGCACCGCGGACACGCCTGGGTTCGGGGGCCCGCCGCGCTGTGATGGCCGCGCCGCAGGCGCTTCCGGGATTTCGACGTCCGACGCTTGGGGACTGCCATGGTTTCCTCAAACAGGTTCGGCGGGCGCGGAACAACCGCAGGGTCCCGCGTTCAGATCGGCTCCACAGGTGAGACAGAGGCCCGCACAATCGTCCCGGCAGAGCAACAGGCGGGTGGGAGCGGCAAGGGCCAACTCCTCCCGTACCACATCACGGACGTCGATGTGGGATGCCCGTTCCAGCAATGGATAGAAGTCGGGGTGGTCAGCCGCCTCCGGATCGCTGCTGAAAACCGCGGCGTCCACCTCGATATCCAGTTGGGTCTGCACCTCAGACAAGCAGCGCCGGCACTCGCCTTCCAGCACGCCGTGCACCTTGCCCCGCCAGAGATACTCCCCCTCGCTGGTTTCCTGTAATTGCCCGGTGACCGACACCGGACCGACCAAATTCAAATCGAGCCCTTCAAACGCCGGATCGTCGGGCCTGAGCTCCCCGACGGTGCGAACCGGGCCCCGCTGGAGGTCCCGTATGTCAACTCGCAGCATAGCCGCTTAAAGTAGTAGCGACAACAACTTGGGTCAAGCAACAATATTCGGCCTACGCCTGCCCCCACAGCTGCGCCAACTCGCTTTCGGGAAAGAAGAACCCAACCTCGCGACTGGCGTTCTCCGCGCTATCCGAGGCGTGGATGGCATTCTTGCCCTTGGACTCGGCAAAGAGTTTCCGGATGGTGCCCGGCGCCGCCTCGGCCGGATCAGTTGCACCGATGACCGTTCTGAGATGCATGACGGCGTCCTCGCGCTCCAGGGCCATCGGCAGGCACGGGCCGCTGGTCATGAAGGCAACCAGGTCGGCGTAGAATGGGCGGCCCCGATGCACGGCATAGAAGGCGCCCGCCTCGGCAGGAGTAAGCCGCACCAGCCCAGCCGCCCGAAGGACAAAGCCGGCTCGCTGGAGATGGGTAATGATCTCGCCGGTCTTACCCCGGCCCACTGCGTCGGGCTTTACGATGCCCAGGGTCAGAGACACTGCCACGCTTCTTCCCTCCTGGTATTAAAGACTCGAGTCGCTGCCGGAGCAGCGGGACCACATCGACCGGCCGCCGCATCACCCCGATGCCCGCTTTCTCGAAGGCAGCGAGCTTCTCCTCGGCGGTGCCGGAGGAGCCCGAGATAATGGCCCCGGCGTGCCCCATGCGGCGCCCCTTGGGAGCGGTCTGGCCGGCGATGAACCCGACTACGGGCTTGGTCACCTGCTCGCTTACAAACGCCGCTGCCTGCTGCTCGTCGGTGCCACCGATCTCGCCGATCATGACAATCGCGTCGGTGTCGGGATCATTTTGAAATGCCTGGAGGCAGTCGATGAAGTTGGTGCCGATGATGGGATCCCCTCCGATGCCGACGCAGGTGCTCTGCCCGATCCCGTGGCGGGTCAGTTGATTTACCACCTCATAGGTCAGAGTGCCGCTGCGGGAGACCAACCCGACCCGGCCGGTCATGCAGATATTTCCCGGAATGATTCCGACCTTGCTCGCTTCCGGCGTGATCAGCCCGGGGCAGTTGGGACCGATCAGGCGGGCTCCTCGAGAGCGCACGAAAGGCATCACCCGGCTCATGTGCATGACCGGGATGCCCTCGGTGATGCAAACGACGAGGGGAAGGCCGGCGTCCACCGCCTCGAAGATGGCGCCTGCTGCGGCCATGGGGGGCACGTAGATGACCGAGCAGTTCGCTCCGGTGTTCCTGACCGCGTCGGCGACGGTGTTGAACACCGGAACCCGGTTTTCGAACTTCTGGCCGCCCTTTCCCGGTGTTACACCAGCCACCACGCTGGTTCCGTACTCGAGCATCTGCCGGGTATGGAACGCGCCCTCGCGCCCGGTGATCCCCTGCACCACCAGTCGGGTTTTCTTGTCGACGAAGATGCTCATGCGGCCTTCCGAGCCAGCTTCACAACCCGCTGGACCGCCTCGTCCATGTCGCTGAGCGCGGTCATACCGACGCCCTCGAGGATCTTGATGGCCTCCGCCTCGTTGGTCCCGGTGAGGCGGATGACAATCGGCACATTTACCTTGAACTGCCGGGTGGCCGCCACGATGCCGTTGGCCACGTCGTCGGTGCGGGTGATGCCGCCAAAAATGTTGAAAAGGATTGCCTTCACCTGCCGGTCGGCGGTGATGATCTTCAGCGCGTTAATGACCTTCTCGGGACTGGAGCTGCCGCCGATGTCCAGGAAGTTGGCCGGCTCGCCGCCATAGTATTTCACCAGATCCATCGTCGCCATGGCCAGGCCCGCGCCGTTGACCACACAGCCGACATCGCCTTCCAGCTTGATGAACGAGAGGTTGGCCCGCCGCGCCGCCGCTTCACTCGGCTCTTCTGCCGTGTCGTCGCGCATCAGGCCGAGATCCGGTCGCCAAAACAGCTCGTTGTCGTCGATGACGATCTTGGCGTCGAGCGCGAGCACCTGGCCCGACGGCGTGGTCACCAACGGATTGATCTCGGCGAGCGAGCATCCATTGCCGGTGAACACGGCGTAGAGCTGCTCCACGATCCGGGCCGCGGCTTTGACCTGGTTAAAGTCGCTGTACAATGCAAAGGCAAGAGCCAATGCCTGGTGCGGCAGAAGACCGTAGGTCGGGTCCACCGGCAAACGAACGATCTTTTCAGGGGTAGTGGCAGCCACCTCCTCGATGTCGACCCCACCGGCCGAGCTGACCATGAACACCGGTCGCTGAGTTTCCCGGTCCATGATGAGACCGACGTAGCTCTCGGTGGCAATGTCGGCCGCGGGGACCACGAGCACCTTGTGGACCTCGAGTCCCTTGATCTCCATCCCCAGGATTTCCGCGGCATGGTCCAGCGCTTCACTGGGGTTGTTCGCCAGCTTCACGCCGCCGGCCTTTCCCCGGCCACCGGCGTGCACCTGGGCCTTGATTACCACCTTGCCCCCAAGCCGGCGGGCAATCGACTCGGCTTCGGTCGGCGTGGAGGCCACGTCGCCGTCGAACATGGGGACGCCGGCAGCCTTGAGCAGTGTCCGGGCCTGGTACTCATGGAGATTCACGGCGCCCTCACGATGGTGGTTCCGGTCTCCCCGCGAAGTGCCGCGGGCCCTTCCGAGAGGCGGGCAATGATCGCCCGTCCCCCACCCCGCCGGACGAATCCGGCGGCGGCTTCGATCTTCGGCTTCATTCCTCCAGCATCGAGCGCACCGCTGGCGATCATCGCCTCGGCCTGCTCCACTGTCATACGCCGGATGGGACGCGCCTGGGGCGTTCCCCAGCCCTCGAACACCGCTTCGACGTTGGTCAGAATCATGAGCACCTCGGCGCCCAGCTGGCTGCCGAGAATGGCGGAGACGCGATCCTTGTCGACCACAGCGTCGAGGCCCTCCAGACCGAGGATCGGATCCTGGTATACCGGAGGTCCGCCACCACCCGCCGCTATCACCAGCGTACCCTGATCCAGCAGTCGCGTGATCAAAGGAAGCTCGACTACACCCAACGGAAGCGGGCTGGTGGCCATGCGCCGCCAGTCTCCCGCCCCGTCTTTTCCGACGGCGCGTCCCGCCTCCCGAAGTCGGCCCGCCTCGTGGGACGAGAGGGCGTGCCCGATGGGCTTGGTCGGTTGATTGAGCGCCGGATCGTAGCGGTCCACCAGAGTCTGAGTGATCAGGGTGATGACGTCTCGCTTGACCCCTGCGGCCGCGAGGGCGTTCTGCAGCGACTGCTGGAGCATGTAACCGATCCACCCGGCAGTCTCCGCCACCAGTACCCCCAGCGGCAGCGGCTCGGCAATCTTGCGCGCCGCCTCGTTTCGCACCAGCTCGTCGCCGACCTGGGGACCGTTGCCGTGCACGATGACAATGCGCCACCCCTGCCTGGCCAACTCCACAATCGGCGCCACGCTCTCACGCGCTCGGCGGAACTGATTCGTCACCGTAGCCGGCTCACCCGCACGGGCCAGCGCGTTTCCACCAAGCGCGAGGACCGCGGTGCGTTGGCCTTCCGAGGTCAAAAGCCCTCCAAGCTAGTCCGCGCCCCGGAGAGGAGCAAGCTCAAAATCTCGTCGAATCGGTGGACAGCCCAAGAATATTTCGCAGGCTACCCCAGGTGCGGCCGAACTCCGTCCAGTCGCCGATCTTGAGCGCGGAGTCGGCATGCTGCATCAGGCGGCGGGCTTCGTCGAGTCTGCCTGCCTGGGCCGTGCCTGGGGGAGCCGGAACCGTGGCGCCGAGCAGGTTACTCCACGCCTCTTTCAGCGTGCGTCCGGCACCGAGCCGATTGGGTGCCGCCACGCTGACCCAAGCCAGCACCATTCCTCCCGAGGGTCGGTGAGCAAAGTATGCCTGGTAGGCAACCGGCCCGCCGGGACCGAGCTCGAAACGAACCGGTCCCGCTTCCAGTTTTCCTCCGTCTTCGCGGATGGAGTCGC
Source organism: Gemmatimonadales bacterium (assembly GCA_035997125.1). GTDB lineage: Bacteria > Gemmatimonadota > Gemmatimonadetes > Gemmatimonadales > GWC2-71-9 > CAVVWJ01. Next base: position 49,999 of record DASYIX010000052.1, on the reverse strand, counting down.
TGAGGGCGCTGTAGGATTGGAATCTGGCCCAGCGATTCTCCAACACGGCGCGCACCGGAAGCGTGGCCGCTGAGTCGAGTCGTACGAGGGTGAGCTGAATCTGGCCTTCGTTCCGGGATCCCATGAGGATGGCGCTGAGTCGGCGGTCACCACTCGACTCGAAGGTGGTGACAACGATCGGTCCGGAGGAGTCAGCGGCCCAGCTGGTCTGCGGAGGCGGGGCCTCGGATACTCCCTGGACCGTACTGCTGCTCATGGTGCCTGCTTTCCAGGGCACTCGCTCAAGCTGCTGCACCTGTGCACGGAAGAGATCAGCCGGATAGGGTGCGGCCCGAAGCACCGATTCGGGAATAGCCAAGGCGGGCTCGACAACCCCGTCCGAGATTCTGCTCCACGTGGCGGCAAGCGAATCGGCCCCCGGTTGCAGGTACACTCGCGCATCCCCGCTCTCGGCGTTTACTGTCCCCAGGAACGCGGCACCGATCGACCCCACTTTGCGTTCTCGCCAGATCACCCGGTGGGTCAAGGGAAAGGTGCCCGAGGTGAGATAGCCATCCACCAGCCACACCAGCTCGCCGTCGATGATCCTGGCGGTGGGCGCACTCCAGTCGGCAAAGGGGGCCAGTTTTCCGAGGCGATCCTCCGGCGACAGATGCCAGTCGACTCGACTACCGGAGGGGAGGTCTCCCAACAGCTCGCCGGCCTGTAGGGCCCAGGCCAAAAAGAGGCGACGCGGCCAGCTGTCGACCGGCACTCCGGGCCCATCCCCCTGAACCAGCCGGTAGTCCCTGGCATCAGGGACGAGGAGATCGGACGCGAAGTCGAGTAAGGGAGTGGCGACGGCTCGAGGCATGCTATCGGCCAGCCGGTAAAACAATGGCGCACCGGTGGGACTGACTCGGTGATCAGCCACCGCGGACGCGAGCACCCGCGCCGGATTGGCCGATCGCACTACCAGCCATACCGGTCGGTGCCGTGATTCAGGCGTCAACACCGCGGGATTGATGGAGAGGAGATGAGTGGAGTCACCCGGGAAGATCTGCGCCAGAGCGGCTGCGTTCCAGAGTGAGGGCACCGCTGGTGGCGCCGGCGGCCCAGCCTGCTCCAGCTGGATGTCGCGCAAACCGTCGAGCCGGTAGGCGACTCGTTCCATCCGCTCGAGTGCGGGCAGCGTGACCGCCGGGTCGCCCGATCCTCCCACGATCGCCGGAAGCAGCCAGTGCCCGACCATTGAGGCCATTGCGAGCAGGATCCAGACCGACAGGACGAGTGCGTGGCGGGGCCGGGCAGCCCAGACCGCCGAGATCGCCGCAGCTGCGAGCGCGATTCCAGGCAGGATGGGCGATGCCAGCGCAGTTGCCCGCCAGGCGGCGCTGTCGAGCAGGTCGGCCGGTCCGGCTACCAGCTCATACCGCTCCAGGAAATATCCCCATCCCAGGGCCAGCGCGAGCGCCGCCAGCAACCATCCAATGTGGGCCCGGGCGTGATGATTGATGGCGGGGCGCCGCTCGATCCATCGTATAGCTCCCACCAGCATGTACAAGGCGGTCACACCGGTGAGCGCGAGCAGAACCAGCAAGACCAGAAAGCCGTGCGCGGCGCGCCAGATCGGAAGTTGAGCGACGTAGACCCCGAGGTCGCGACCGAGCAAGGGATCGCTCACTCCATACGCCACGCCCTGCCAGGCCAGGGTGACGTCTCGCCACCATCCCGACGCCCCGGTGCCCACCAGAAACCCGAGCAGTACCCCGGTCACCACAACCATGGTGAGGAGGGCGCGGGGTGTCAGCGCTTCCCGGAACTCGAGGTTGGCCACATTGCGCCGCACTTGAACCGTGCCGACGGCGCGGTAGACCAGCAGCAAGTGTCCGATGAACCAGGCGGAGGCGACCACACAGCCGGCCAGGTCGAGGGTAAGCCGGAGCAGGTGCCAGTCGGTGAGAAATTTCGCGGCGCCAGGTGAGAACTGCGCGGCCCACCAGCGGTCGGCCAGTACCGTAGCCGTCCAGCGTCCCACAAAGAGAAGGGCAAACAGCACCCCAATCGCGGCGGTGAGTCTCCGACCGCGGCGTGACATCCTGGCCTAGCAGCGTGAGCGGTTCACCGCTTACCGCTCACCGTCTTCTCGACCTCGCTGGCGCTCTTCTGTTTTTCCAGCCAGTCGTCTACCTCGGCCTGGTAAGCATCGCGCGACTGCAGGTCGGTGGCCTCGAATCGCATGACGAGCACCGGCTGGGTGTTCGAGGCTCGGAGGAGTCCCCACCCCTTGAGAAAGGTGATCCGCACGCCATCGATGGTGTTGACTGGATACTTGGTGGCGAAGTGGACCGCGGCTCGCTCTACCAGGTCGAACTTCTCATCCTCCGGGCACTCCACCCGGATCTCCGGCGTGGCAAAGGTCTTCGGCAGGTCGGCCAGAAGCGGCGACAACCCGAAGGGCTGGCGGCTGACGATCTCAAGCAGCCGGGCCGCAGCAAACACAGCGTCATCGAACCCGAGGTAGTCGCCCCCGAAGAACATGTGCCCGCTCATTTCGCCGGCCAACGGCGCCTTGAGCTCCTTCATCTTGGCCTTGATGAGGGAGTGACCCGTCTTCCACATGACGGGCTTTGCGCCGGCGGCGGTAAGCGCCGAGGGTAGGACCTCGGAACACTTCACGTCGAAGATCACCGGTGTGCCCCGGCCGAAGCGGCGGACCGCGTCCCTTCCGAAGATCACCAGAAGTTGATCGCCGTAGATGATCTCGCCGGTCTCGTCGACCGCCCCGATCCGGTCGGCATCGCCGTCGAAGGCAATGCCCAGCTCGGCGCCGCCCCGCCGCACCGCGACTTGCAGATCTCGCAGATTCTCCGGCACGGTGGGATCAGGATGATGGTTGGGGAACGTCCCGTCGGACTCGCAGAACAGGGGCGTCACTTCGGCCCCGAGGCCCTGGAGGGTGGACACGGCGATCAGACTGCCTGCCCCATTGCCGCAGTCGACTACCACCCGCACAGGTCGCTCGAGCTGGTGGCGGCTGATGATGCCATCGCGGTAACGCTGGAGCACCGAGCCGTCGGAGCCTTCCTTGCCTGCGCCCGACCGCCACCGCTCAGCCACGATGATCTCCCAGAGACCGAGGATGTCGTCGCCGTGGAAAGCCTCGCCGGCGAGCACCATCTTGAAACCGTTGAACTCCGGTGGATTGTGCGAGCCGGTTACCTGAAGCCCTCCGTCGGTCCCCAATGCCGAGACGGCAAAGTACAGCGCCGGCGTCGGCAGGGTGCCCACGTCGATTGCGGTCCCTCCTGCGTCGGCAATGCCGCGACGAATTCCCTGAGCCAGAGCAGGACCCGAGGGCCGGTTGTCCCGTCCGACCGCGATCACCGGCGCATGGCCCAGCCGATCATAGGCCACGGTGGCAAAGGCCCGACCCAGCGCCCGGGAAAATTCCGGGGTGAGCTCCCGATCCACCAGGCCGCGGACATCGTACTGTCTGAAGATGGACTTGGGAACATTCATGGCCGCCTCCCCCTCACTGGCGGGCGACCGGCGTTGCCGTCTGGGTCAACGTCACCGCACTGTGGACCGCCGTCTCGAGAACGCCGCGGGGCCAGAGACCGAACAGGACAACGGCGATGAGCGATATGGCGATGGCCCCGGCCGCCGCCGGGAAGAGGCGAACCTCGCGATGGGCTTCCTCACTCGCCGCCGGCTTCATATACATCGCCATGATGACCGGGAGATAATAGCCCGCGGAGATCACGCTGGTGACCACCAGGATCACGGGAAGGATGATCTGGCTCTCGGCAATGTTGGCTGAGATGATGTACCACTTGCCGATGAATCCGAAGGTTCCGGGGAAACCCAGCAACGAAAGCATGCAGATGCTGAGTCCCAGGGCAGTCCAGGGACGGCTGGCTGCCAGTCCGGAAATGTCTTCGTAGGTCACGTCCTGTTCCCCCCCCCGGCCCAGAGCGGCAAGGAAACCGAAGCTGGCCAGGGTGGTCAGTCCATACGCCGCCAGATACAGCAGTACCGAGCCGGCTCCGAGGCGAGTTCCCGGCCAGACCGCCACCAGTAGATACCCCGCGTGCGCGATGGAGCTATACGCCAGCATGCGCTTGAGCGAGCGCTGGGCCAGCGCCACCAAGTTGCCGATCACCATCGAGGCAATCGCCAAACCTGCGATGACCGGCTGCCACAAGGCGTGCGCGCCGGGGAAACCCTCCAGCAGCACCCGGACCAGCGCCGCGAACGCGGCGGCCTTCACCCCGGTTGCCATGAAGGCGGTGACCGGCGTGGGAGCCCCATCGTACACGTCGGGCGCCCACATATGGAACGGCACCGCGGCAACCTTGAAACCGAATCCGATCAGGAGCAGGCCCAGGCCGAGCGCGGGCATGAGAGCGAGCTGACCGCCGGCCAGCGATGCTCCGATGAGCGACAGGTTGGTGGTGCCGGTGGCGCCGTAGACCAACGCGATGCCGTACAGCAGGAATCCGGAGGCGAAAGCTCCGATAAGGAAGTACTTGAGTGCCGCCTCGGCTGAGGCCGCGTTCCCCCGATTGTAGCCGGCTAGCACGTACACCGCGACCGACATGACTTCGAGGCCGAGGAACAGCACGATAAGATCCTCGGCTCCCGCCAGAAACATCATGCCGGCGGTCGCGAGCAGGATCAACGGGTAGTACTCGGGCGCCAAGAGCAGCTCGCGCTCCAGATAACCGAGCGAAAGCAGGATGGTTCCGCCGGCGGAGACCAAGATGATGGCCGCGGCCGCGTACCGAAACGTGTCCAGCGCCATCATCTGCGCCAGCCCAACGGGGGTGACATTGTTACCCCAGAGCCACGCGAGCCCGGCCCCGCTCACCGCCACCCCGGCAAAGCTTAGCCAACCCGCCAGCCGGCTGTCCTCGGCGCTGCCATGCCGCCAGCTGGCCACGAGCAGGACGATGAGGGCCCAGCCCGTAAGCAGGATCTCAGGGATCAGACCGAGGGTAATCCCCTGGGGAGTGCTCAGGTCGAGCTCGATCATCGTCTCCCGTCCTCCGCCGGAGAGCTGGCTCCGAGCTGGGCCGTCGTGGCTGCCGCATAGGGCTGGACCGCTTCGACAAAGCGCCGGGTGGCCGGCTCCATTCGGCGCAGGACCGGCCCGGGGAACAACCCCAGCCACACGATGCCAACGATGAGTGGCAGCAGAACCGCAAGCTCCCGTCCGGTCAGATCGGTCAGGCTCTCGTTCTCCGGATTGTCCAGCCGGTTGAAGATCATCCGCTGGAGCGCCCAGAGCAGATAAGCGGCGGCGAAGATCACCCCGGTAGTCGCAATTCCGGTGGCCCAGGGGTAGGAGCCAAAGCTACCCAGCAGCACCAGAAACTCCCCCACAAAGCCGTTTAGTCCGGGCAGCCCGATGGACGAGAGCGCGACCACGGTCAGGATGAGGCTGAAGATCGGTACCACCCTGGCAATCCCGCCGTAAGCTTCGATGAGCCGGCTGTGTCGCCGCTCGTAGATCATGCCGATCAGGAGGAAGAGCGCGCCGGTCGAGATGCCGTGGCTGATCATCACCATCAGGGCTCCCTGGACGCTGATGACGGAGACGCCCCAGATCCCCAGCATCACAAACCCGAGGTGACTGACCGACGAGTAGGCAACCAGCTTCTTGATGTCGGGCTGAACCATGGCCACGAGCGCCCCGTAAATGATTCCAATGACGGCGAGGGCGACCATGAGATGGGTAACCGCGGGAGAGAGAGCAACCGCAGGGAAGAAAGGCACGGCGAAGCGGAGAAATCCGTAAGTGCCGATCTTGAGCATGACGGCGGCCAGGAGCACGCTCCCGGCGGTGGGTGCCTCGACGTGCGCATCCGGCAGCCAGGTGTGCAACGGGAAGATGGGCACCTTGATGGCAAAGGCGAGCGCGAAAGCCGCGAACAGCCAGGGCGCGGCGGGTCCCAACGCGGCCGTGTTTGCCAGCAAATGCTCGTACGCGAATGACAGCGTGCCGGTGGCCGAGGCGATCTTCCAGACCATGACCACGATGGCCACCAGCATCAGCAGCGAGCCGGCCATGGTATAGATGAAGAATTTGATGGCGGCGTAGAGGCGGTTGGCTCCGCCCCAGATCCCGATGATGAAGTACATCGGGATCAGCATCACCTCGAAGAAGACGTAGAACACAAACAGGTCGAGAGCGATGAATACCCCCACCAGACCGGTCAGCAAGGTGAGCATCAGGGCGTAGAACGCCCGCTCCCTGCGAGTAATCGAGGTCCAGCTGGCCAACACGCTGAGTGGCATCATCACCGTCGTCAGCAGGACCATGAAGAGCGAGATCCCATCTATGCCAACCCGGTAGTTGACGCCCCAGCGCGGGATCCAGGGAACGCTGGACACCAGCTGCATGCCGGCCTGGCTCGGATCGAACGCCCACCACAGCCCGAGCGACAGGATGAGCTCGAGAGTGGTGATGACCAGTGCCATCCGCTTGGCGCTCCGCTCGTCGCCCAGCAGCACGGGTACGGTCCCGGCCAATGGCAGCAGGATCAGCGCGTGGAGAATCCACCGGTCGAAGTAGATCGAGGCCAGAAGCTCTTTCATCGCGCGATCACCTGACCACGGCGTGCAAGACCCACAGCGCACCGACGAGGAAGAGCACGACGTAGATTCCCACCTGCCCAGTCTGCAACCGGCTGCCGAGCCAGCCCAGCCCGCGGGAGAGCTTGGCGGTCCCGTTCACAGCGGCGCCGTCCACCACCGCCTGATCGACTGTCTTCCAGAGCACCGCGCGGGAGAGCCAGACCAGCGGCCGAACGATGACCGCGTCATAGATCTCGTCCACGTAGTACTTGCGATAGAGCAGCCGGGCGAGGCCGGTGTCCGCGGGCGCATCCGCGGCCGGCAGCGTAGGCCCGCGTACAGTGGATTGCCAGCCGGCCAGAAGGCCCACCGCTCCGACGAGCACCGCGGCACCGATCAGAAACAGTTCGGTACTGCCGTGCGGCATCTCGAGACCGAAGTAGCGGGCACCCGGCGCCATCACCGGCTCGAGCCAATGCTCCATCCCTCCGCCGCCGCCCAGGAACGCCGGCAAGTTTAGGAAACCGCCGAGCGCACTGAAGAAGCCGAGCACCAGCAACGGGCCGGTCATCACCCGGGGGGCGTCGTGAAGATGGGCCCGTTCCTGCTCCCCGGTCCGATTCTCCCCCAGGAAGGTCATGGCCATCAGACGCGCCATGTAAAACGAGGTGAGGAGGGCCGCAATCACACTCATGGCGTAGAAGACGTAATAGATCGGGATGCTCTGGCCCCGGGCGTAGGCGGCGGCCAGAATCTCGTCCTTGGAGAAGAAGCCGGCGAACGGCGGAATCCCGGCAATGGCCAGGGTGGCGATCAGCATCAGCCAGAAAGTGACCGGCATATACTGTTTGAGACCGCCCATGTTCCGCATGTCCTGCGCGTCGGCGTGCGAGTGGGTGGCGTGATAGGCATGATGCATGGCGTAGATCACGCTTCCGGCGCCAAGAAACAGCAACGCCTTGAAAAAGGCGTGGGCCACGAGGTGGAACATCCCGGCGGTATACGCGCCGGTACCCACCGCCACGAACATGAAGCCCAGTTGGGACACGGTGGAATAGGCCAGGACCTTCTTGATGTCGTACTGTCGAAGGCCAATGGTGGCGGCAAAGAGCGCCGTCAGCGCACCGATACCCGCTACCACGGTGCTGGAGAGCGGGGCCAGCGCGAATAACACGTTGGTCCGGGCCACGAGGTAGACCCCCGCGGTGACCATGGTGGCCGCGTGGATCAACGCTGACACCGGCGTCGGCCCGGCCATGGCGTCAGGCAACCAGGTGTAGAGCGGGATCTGCGCCGACTTGCCGGTGCAGCCGAGGAACAGGAAGAGGGTAATCGCCGTAATCACCGGGCTTCCGGACGAGAACACCGTCGGAGCTTTCTCGACCATCCCGGTGAAGGTCAGTGTCCCCAGCGTGTTCCAGATCATGAACATGGCGATCAGGAAGCCGAAGTCGCCGATCCGGTTGACGACGAAGGCCTTCTTACCGGCATCGGCGTTGACCTTGTCGTTGAACCAGAAGCCGATCAGCAGATAGGAGCAGAGACCGACGCCTTCCCAGCCGATGAACATGACCGGGAAGCTCGAGCCCAGGACCAGCACCAGCATGAAGACCACGAAGAGATTGAGATAGGCGAAGTAGCGGGCGTATCCCGGGTCTTCCTTCATGTAGCCGACGCTGAAGAGATGGATCAGGCTCCCGACGCCGGTGACGACCAGCAGCATCACGGCGGAGAGCTGGTCCACCTGGAACGCCATATCCACCTGAAGCGGGCCGACCGGCAGCCACCGCCACAGGTTGACGATGATCGGCTCATGGGGAGGCTGATGCCACAGCTCGAGGAAGATGCCCAGCGACACTGCGAAGGCCGCCACCAGTACCCCGACGCCCACGGCGGAGACGGCATTCTTGGCCCCGGGACGCCGCAACGCCAGCGCGCCGTTCACCAGGAACCCGAGCAGGGGGAACGCAACCGTGAGCCAGACCCAGTGAGAGAGAGCCATTAGCCCCGCAGCAGGTTGATGTTCCCGAGATCCACTGACTGCCTATGGCGGAAAATCCCGATGATGATGGCCAACCCTACCGCAGCCTCGGCGGCGGCGACAGTCATCACGAAGAAAACCATGACGTAGCCACTGGCCCCATGCAGCTGGGCGAGGGCCACAAAGCTGAGGTTGACCGCATTCAGCATCAGCTCGATGCACATGAACAGCACGATGGCGTTGCGTCGGAGCAGCACTCCAGCCACGCCCAGACTGAAGAGAATGGCCGAGAGTCCCAGAGCCGGGCCGAGCAGCATCAGACCTTCCGCTTGGCGAGGACGACCGCGCCGATGATGGCCACCAGCAGCAGGATCGAGGTGATCTCGAAGGGGATCAGATAAACCTGAAACAGCGGAGCCGCCACCGCCCCCACCACACCCCGCGTCGCACTCTCCTGCTGGGTGAGCTGGCCCGCCACAAACACCGTCTTCGGATCGGTGAAGGTGGGCCACTGAGAGAGCTCGGAGGCCAATTGCCGCGGGGTGTACTGGAACAAGGCGACCAGCTCGATGGCCAGCAGCCCGACGATCACCAGTGTCGCCGCTACGGTGGACGGACCCCGGATGTCCGATTCAGCGTGACCCAGATTGAGTAGCATGATGACAAAGAGGAAGAGCACCATGACCGCCCCGGCATAGACCAGCACCTGGATGGCCGCAATGAACTGGGCGTTCAGCAGGACGTAGATGGCGGCCAGGGAAAACATGGTGGAAACCAGCCAGAGCGCGGCGGAGACCGGGTTCTTCTGCAGGATGCACAACGTGGCCGAGAGTATCGCCGCCACGGCGAAGACATAAAACACCACCTCGGTCATCTACTCACCCTTGGGATCGGTGGGGTCCCAGAGCGTCGAGACGGCATGGGTCTGCGACGACAAGCGCTCCAGATCGTAGACGAACCGGCTCCGGCTGTACTCCGAGTTCTCGTAGTGTACTCCCACGTGGATGGCTTCCTCGGGACAGACCTCCTGACAGTACCCGCAGAAGACGCAGCGGAACTCATCGATCTCGTAGATCAGGGGGTAGCGGTTACCCTGCTCGTCCTCTCCCGGCACGAGCTTGATGCAGTTGGCCGGACAGACCTGGGGACACAGGCCGCAGGCTACACACTTGGAGCGGCCTTGCTCGTCGGTCAACATCCGGTGGGTGCCCCGCCACCGGGGAGAGATGCTCCAGCGCCCGCTGCCATGCTCGCTGTCGGTGCTCTTCTCCTCCGGGTACTGCATGGTCACCTTCTTCTCGAACATGTGCTTGAAGGTGAGCGTCATCCCCTTGAGTGCGGCCCGGACGTAGCTGACCTGCCGCTCTGGCCGCTTGAGAACCTTGACGCCGATGGCCATCAGGTCGTTACCGCCTCGCGACGGGCGCGGGCATTGAGAGCCTGCCGCTGCCGCCCGGACCCGCGCACAAAGACGCCGCTGTCCAGCAGTCCGAAGACCAGGCCGGCAATGATCACGTTCAGGCCAAACAGTGCCAGCGGTTGATAGATCGGATCGGTGACCCCGGCAAACCGCTCGAGGACGTAAATCGCGACGCAAGTCACCATGATGTAGGCCAGGGCAAGGGGCAGCAGGACCTTCCATCCCAGCGCCATCAGCTGGTCGTAGCGGAACCGCGGCAGGGTCCACCGAATCCACATCACGAAGAAGATCCAGAACATGACCTTGAGGAAGAAGAAGCCCGCGGTGGCAATGCTCTGGAGCACACCGCCGGACTCATCCCATCGGGTGAAGGGAATGTCCCACCCGCCGAAGAAGAGCGTGGTCACCATGGCGCACACGGTGACCACGTTGGAGTACTCGGCGATGAAGAAGAAGGAAAACTTCATTGCGCTGTATTCCGTGTGGTATCCCGCGATCAGCTCCGACTCGGCCTCCGGCAGGTCAAACGGCAGCCGATTGGTCTCGGCAAAGCCGGAGATGAGGAAGATGAAGAACGAGAGAAAGAGCGGGAGCACATACCAGAGCCCGAGCTGTTGAGCGTGAACGATCGCCGAGAGACTCACGTTCCCCGACAGGAGCAGCACCGGTATGAGGCTCAGTCCCATCGGCACCTCGTAGGACACCATCTGCGCGGCGGCCCGAAGCCCGCCCAGCAGCGCGTACTTGCTGTTGGAAGACCAGCCCGCAAGGGCGATCCCGTATACGCCCATCGAGCTGATTGCCAGAACAAAGAGGAATCCGATCGGCAGATCGGCCACCACCATCGGCATAAGTCCGTGGTGCACGAACCGGCCCAGCGGGCCGAGGGTGAAATCGAAATCGACCGGGAGGGGCGCGCCGAACGGGATGACCGCAAAGAGAAGCAAGGCGGGGATGAACGAAAGCGCCGGTGCCAACAAAAAGAGCCAGCGATTGGCCAGCGCCGGAAAGGTCTCTTCCTTGAGAATATTCTTCAGCCCGTCCGCAGCCGGCTGCAGCAGGCCGGCCGGCCCGACCCGGTTGGGTCCCCGGCGGTTCTGCATCCAGGCGCTGACTTTCCGCTCCATCAGGGTCAACAGCGCTACCCCGACCATGGTGATGGTGAACACCACCAGCATCTTGATGACACTGAGGAGAATGAAGCCCTTCAGCTCCGGGGTCACATTACCCCCACATCGGCCCGCTGGCTTTCCGCCACCGAATCGCTGGAGCCGTCGAGCACCCGTCCCGTATATCCCACGTCGGCATGGCTGAGCCCGGCGAACACCGGCCAGCGCTCACCCAGCATATCGAACGCCTCGGCTGCGGTGGCCGGCGCGGACGGGCTTGGTCCCGGACCGCCAATCACTTCGCCCGCCACCCACCAGGCCGGACGAGACATGGCCGGCTGCGACTTGGCCTGGTTGTAGCGCTGAATCCGTCGGTCGCGATTGACGTAAGTGCCGTTCTCCTCCGCCATGTTGGTGAGGGGGAGAACCAGCTCGGCGTTCCGAAGTCCCTCTGGGAAAACTGTACCCATCAGCACCAGACTACCCGGTGCGGCCGCGATCATGGTCTGATCCGACTCGGCCAGATCGGCGTCGAGGACGATGACCAGTCCCGCATTCGGCAGCTCGCGCAAGGCAGTGGGCCAGTCGACGCCGTAGCCCAGCAGCTCGGCACCTTTCAGGTTGGGCGCGCGCTCGGCCCGCAGCGCAAGGTTGGGAATCCCGACGAGAGGTGCTTCCTCTCCGATTGGCACCTGGACGGCCGCGGTCACCTTGAGCCGCCCCAGCATCATTCGAACTAATCCCAGAGACTCGGTCGAGGCTCGGCTCGAGGCCAGGATGAGCGCGGAGCCGGAAGTGCCCCGGACCAGCTGACCCAGGCGGTCAAGCGCGGTATCCCAATCGGTGGCTACGTGACGGCCGCCGTCTCGCACCAGCGGTGCCTCCACCCGGTCACCTCGATTCAGCCAACGGTAGTTCATCCGCCCGTAGTCGCAGATGAAGTGCCGGTTTACTTCGAGATTCGGCCGAGGACGGAGACGCACGACGATGTCGTCCCGGGTATCAATGGTGATGTTGCAGCCCTGGGTGCAGCCGGGGCACACGCTGGCGGTCTTGTCCAGATCCCAGGCCCGCGCCTTATGGAGGAAGTCCTTGGAGATCAGCGATCCTACCGGGCAGAGGTCTACCACGTTGCCGGCCCAGGCGTGATCGAGCGGATAGTCTGGCGAGATGCCGATGTACGCCCGGTCGCCCCGCTCGGAGACGTTGAGCACCGGCTCTTCGGCCACGTCTTCCATGAAGCGGACACACCGGGTGCAGAGAATACATCGATTGGGCACGTACAGGACGTCGGGCCCGAAGTCTTCCACCGGGCTATAGCGCTTGGCATACTCGGCATACCGGGTCCCCGCCCTGCCCTCCTGGAACACGTAGTCCTGGAGCTCGCACTCGCCGGCCTGATCGCAGATGGGGCAATCCAGCGGGTGATTGATGAGCAGGAGCTCGAGCACCCCTTCGCGGGCCTTCTTGGCCTTCTCGCTCTCCACGTGCACCACCTGCCCCTCGGACACCGCGGTGACGCACGCCGGCATCAGCTTGGGAGCCTTCTCCACCTCGACCAGGCACATGCGGCACACGGCCGGCGACGGCAGCGACGGGTGGTAGCAGTAGTGCGGCACCAGCACACCCGCCATCTTCGCGGCTTCGATGATGGTCGTGCCCTTGGGGACACTTACGGGCATTCCATCGATTGTGACGTTCACCAATTCGTCAGGCATCACGTTCCTCAGCTCAAACCGCAGCCATCGCCGGCTCTCGGGCGCCCTGGATATACGCCTCGAACTCGTGGCGGAATTTCTGAATACCGCTTACGATCGGCGCGGCGCACGAGTCGCTCAGCACGCAGATGGTCTTTCCGGTCATGTTGTCCGAGAGATCGAGCAGCAGCTGAAAGTGCTCCTGCTTTCCTTTCCCTGCCAGGATCCGTTCCAGGATTCGCACCGACCAGGCGGTGCCTTCCCGGCATTGAGTGCACTGGGCGCAGGATTCGTGGGCGTAGAAGCGGGCCAATCGCCAGATCTGATACACCATGTCGGTGGTGTCGTCCATGACGATCATCCCGGCGGAACCGAGCATGGAGCCCTTCGCCACCACGCCCTCGTAATCCAACAGGCAGTCCTCGGCTTCGGCGGCGTTCATGATCGGCACCGAGGAGCCGCCGGGGATGACGGCCTTGAGGGTCCGGCCCGGCCGCATGCCACCGCACATGTCGTAGATGAGCTCCTTCATCGGCGTGCCCATCGTGACCTCGTAGTTCCCCGGCCTCTGAATGTGACCGCAGACGGAGATCAGCTTGGTTCCGGTGCTCTTGGGGTTGCTGAGAGAGAGTCCCTGGTACCACTCACCGCCCCGCATGATGATGTGAGGCACCGCGGCGAGAGTCTCGACGTTGTTGATCGTGGTCGGCATCCCGAAGACTCCGGCCTGGGCCGGATACGGCGGTTTGATCCGGGGGTTGCCGCGCTTGCCCTCGATGGAATTGAGCATCGCGGTCTCTTCGCCACAGATGTAGGCGCCCGCGCCTCGGTGGATAATCATCTCGATGCGCTTGCCGCTGCCGAACACGTTGGATCCCAGCGCTCCCTTGGCCGTCGCCTCTTCGATCGCCTGTTGCATGATCAGAAGCGGATCGGTGAACTCGCCTCGGATGTAGATGTAGGACCGCTCGGCGCCGATGGCGTACGCGGCAATGGCGCAGCCTTCGATCAGCTGATGCGGAGTCCAACGCATGATCTCCCGGTCCTTGAAGGTGCCGGGCTCCGACTCGTCGGCGTTGCAGACCAGGTAGTGCGGCCTGCCATCAGCCTTGGGCATGAGCGACCACTTGAGGCCGGTGGGGAAGCCCGCCCCGCCTCGCCCGCGCAGACCCGAGGTCTTGATCTCCTCGACCACCGCCTCGGGACTCAGCTTCAGGACTTTCTTGAGGGCTTCGTACCCGCCGCGCTTGACCCAGCCGTCGAAGGTGCGCGCCTCGGCGTCGCCGAAGTGCTTCGAGAGGACCGGATTTTCCTTGGGATGACTGGGATGTGGGTAGCCCATTACTCATACCTCTGGAGGATGCCTGCCACCTTGTCGGGTGTGACGCTCTCGATGAAGTCATCACCGATCATGATCGGCGTGGCGAACCCGCAGGCGCCGAGGCATTCGACCTCGATGACGGTGAAGCGGCCATCGGGACTGGTGGCTCCGAGCTCGCCACATCCGCTCTTTTCCAGCAGCGCCTTCATCACGCCCTCGGCCCCGCACAAGTTGCAGGGAGACGTGGTGCAGACCTGGATGAAGTGCCGCCCCACCGGATGGGTGTGGTACATGGTATAGAAGGTGACCACGCCCTTCACGTAGGCCGGCGTCAGGTCCAGCACGTCGGCGACTTCGCCGATGGCGGTTTCCGAGATCCAGCCGCGAGCTTCCTGCACCATCCAGAGCGCCGGCAGCAGGCAGGCCTGCTTGGTCGGATACAGGGTGAACAGCTGCTCCAACCGGGCCAACCGCGCGCCGGTGAAGACCGGCTGGTAGGGCTCGGTCTCGGTGACATGCCCGCCGGACGACCCGTGCTCGGACACGCTCATCGATCCACCTCTCCCATGACAATGTCCACGCTCGCGTTGATCGCGATCACGTCGGACAGCAGCGCTCCCTCGCACATGGTGGGAAGGCTGGCCAGGTTGATGAAGGAAGGTGGCCGGATACGCCACCGGACCGGCTTGCTGGTACCATCGGAGACCAGGTAGGTACCCAGCTCGCCCTTGGGATTCTCCACCCCGAGGTAGACCTCACCAGCGGGCGGCTTCACCCCTTCCATTACCTGCTTGAAGTGGAAGATCATTGCCTCCATGTCGCTCATGGCGCGCGACTTAGGCGGGAGCACCACCCGCGGGTCGGACACGTTGATGGGAGCGCCTTTGAGCCGAGCCAGGCGATCGATCGCCTGCTCCAGAATCCGGTTGGACTGCCACATCTCTTCCAGTCGCACCCGGTACCGGTCGTAGATGTCGCCGTGCTCGCCGATCGGCACCTCGAAATCGTAGGTCTCGTAGTCGAGGTAGGGCCGGTCCTTCCGCACATCGTAGTCCACCCCGCTCGCCCGCAGCATCGGACCGGAGAGCGACAGGTTGATCGCTTCCTCCGCGGTGAGCGCGCTAACGCCCTGGGTGCGTCCGATCCAGATGGCGTTGCGGGTGAACATGGTGTCCACTTCCGCCAGGGTCTTGGGAAAGGTGGTGGTGAATTCCCGGAGACCTGTTTCCCATCCATCCGGGATGTCGGCCATGAGCCCACCAACCCGGGTGAGGCTGGTGGTGAGCCGGGCGCCGGTCCAGGCTTCTTGCAGGTTGTAGATGCGCTCCCGCTCCTGGAACGACCACAGGAACGGGGTATAGGCCCCAAGATCGATGCCGGTGGTTCCCAGCCACACCAGGTGAGAAATGATCCGGCTCATCTCGCAGGCGATGACCCGAAGTACCTTGCACCGTTCGGTGAGCTCCAGGCCCATCAGCTTCTCGACCGCGAGGGCGAAACCGACGTTGTTGGCCATCGGCGAGAGGTAGTCGGTGCGGTCGGTGAGGGGGATGATCTGGTTGTACTGGCGATATTCTCCCAGCTTCTCGAAGCCGGAATGGAGGTACCCGATGTGAGGGATGCAGCGCCGCACCGTCTCACCCTCGAGCTCCAGCACCAGCCGCAGCACGCCATGGGTGGCCGGATGCTGCGGCCCGATGTTGACCAGCATGCGCTCGGCGCCCAGGTCCTCCCGGTATCCCCCGTTGCCTTCGGTAACGCCGAGCGGAACCCGGATCGGATTGCCGGCGGCATCCACTCCGGGCGTGCCCAGGGCCATCTCCACGGTCCGCAGCGTGGTCATTTCAGAAATCCGCGCTCGCCACGCGCCAGCCGCTCCTGCATGTCCTTGGGCAATTCGCCGTAGCTATCGGCAATCGCGAGCTCCTCCAGGGAGTAGTTTGCCTCGGGGTTGGCGGCCAGCGCCTGGCGGGTCTGCTCCGCCCGGCTGAAGTGACCCCGCAGGGGGAAATCTTTGCGCAGCGGATAGCCCTCGGCGTAGGTCTCCCACATAAGAATGCGCCGCAGGTCCGGGTGACCCACGAAAGTCACGCCGAACATGTCGTACACTTCGCGTTCCAGCCAGTCTGCCCCGCGCCAGAGGTCGTACACCGAGCGAACCTCCAGGGGCGCCCGCTTGTCGAGGGCGACCTTCACTCTGAGATCCTCTCGCCGGCCCAACGAACGGAGCTGGTAGACCACCTCCAGCGGCCGCTCCGGATCGCGATAATCCACCGCGGTGACATCGGTTAGGTAGTTGTACTCCTCACCTGGGGTGTCCTTGAGCCAGGCGAGCGTGTCATGCGATCGGTCCCGGCTCACGTAGACGACGGTCTGGCCGGAGGAAATAAAGTACCGCTCCACCGCAGGCCCGAACTGGGAGCGGAGCGCAGCGACCGAGGCAGAGAGCTTACTCATCGCCGACCATGTTGGGGGAAGCTCTGCATCAGGAGGATCGGGTCTGTTGGACGGAATTGCCGAACGGCTCACTGAGCTCGTCGACCCGCTCCGGTGGGAGGAATAGCCCCGACGGCCCGACCAGCTTCTCCACCCGCAGGCTGTCGTCGGTGAAGGTTTCTCCTTTGATCTTCTTCTGCAACAGTAGGATTCCGTAGAGCAGCCCCTCAGGCCGAGGGGGACAGCCGGGCACGTACACGTCCACCGGAATGATGGTATCGATCCCCTGCACCATCGCGTAGTTGTCGAAGATCCCGCCGGAGGAGGCGCAGGCTCCCATCGAGATCGACCACTTGGGCTGGGGCATCTGATCCCAGATCCGGCGAATGACCGGTGCGAGCTTGAAGGGGAGTCGGCCTGCGCAGATCAGGACGTCGGCCTGGCGGGGAGAGAAGCTCATGCGTTCCATCCCGAACCGCGCCAGGTCGAACCGGCTGGCGGCGGTGGCCATGAACTCGATGGCACAGCAAGCGGTACCGAAGGGCATGGGCCAGAGCGAATTGGAGCGGGCCCAGTTGCTGAGAAAGTCCAACTTGGTGGTGACCCAATTGGGCGAGACCGCGGAGACCGTAGTCGTCTCCTCTGCTCCGTTTTGGGTAGCAGGATTACTCAGTCCCATTGCAGGGCTCCCCGCTTCCATATATAGACGTACCCCACCGCGAGGATGAGGATAAAGACGAACATCTCGATAATCAGCAGCCCGGCGATCGAGCTGAGCTGCCGGAACGCGACGGCCCACGGAATCATGAAGACCGTCTCGATGTCAAACACGATGAAGAGCATCGCCACCAGGTAGAACTTGACCGAGAAACGCTCCCGGGCATCGCCCAGCACGGGCATCCCGGATTCGTAAGGGGCGATCTTGGTGGCAGTCCGGCGGTAGGTAGACAAAACGTGGGAGACGCCCAGCATCAGAATGGCGTTGGCGACCACGAACACGATCAGCAGCAGAATCGGCACGTACGGTTGCAGCATGAGCGTCAACATCTCGCTTTAGTGAAATTTTTCACTTATGCGGTCGAAATTAACCCGTTCGGGGATGCGATTCAACCAGGTGGGCAGCGGGGGCGCAGGGCGCCGGGGCAGCAAAAACTCTGGGAGAGCTCAGCCTGAATGTCGGCTACTATACCTACTATATTCCGCCCCGATTCAGGCTGCCGGGCACCCCTGCCCCGCCGCCCATCCACCCGCAGGCGGGTACCCGCCCCGCTGCCCCCTGAGCTCATGTCCATCAAGTCCGACCGCTGGATCCGCCGTATGGCCCGGGAACACCGGATGATCGAGCCCTTCGTCGACGGCCAGGTCCGTGAGGGCGCCATCTCCTACGGGCTCTCCTCTTACGGGTACGACATGCGGGTCGCCCCGGAATTCCGCATCTTCACCAACGTACTCTCCGCCATCGTCGACCCCAAACATTTCGACGACCGTAGCTTCGTCAAGTTCGACGGTGACGTATGCATCGTGCCGCCCAACAGCTTTGCACTGGCCCGCTCGGTGGAGTACTTCCGGATTCCCCGCAACGTGCTGACCATCTGCGTGGGCAAATCCACCTACGCCCGCTGCGGCATCATTACCAACGTGACGCCGTTCGAGCCCGACTGGGAAGGGTACGTCACCCTGGAGATCAGCAACACCACCCCGCTTCCGGCCAAGATCTACGCCAATGAGGGCATCTGTCAGGTACTTTTCTTTGAGGCGGATGCTGACGACGTCTGCGAGACAAGCTATGCGGACAAGAAGGGGAAATACCAGAAGCAGACCGGAGTGACGCTTCCAAAGCTCTAAATCATGAAGGCCTGTATGCGCGCCGCAGTGATTGCTTGCCTGCTGATCCCGCCACTCCCTTTCCTTTGGCCATCCGTCGCTGCCGCCCAGCAGCCGCCCGGTCCCGGGCCGGCCCCAGGGCAAACCGTCCGGCCATTACAGCTGCCCACCCTCCGGCCCGCGGTGGCGGACACCGGGATCTTCAGCCCACTACCCATCCCGCCGGGAAATCAGGTCCGGCAGGCCGATGGCGCTCCGGGAAAACAGTACTGGGAGCAGCGGGCCGACTATCAGATCCGAGCGACGCTGGATACCGCCGCCAAGCGGATCACCGGCACCGAGACCATTCGCTATACCAATAACTCGCCCGACACTCTGCGGTTTGTCTGGATGCAGCTGGACCAGAACCTGTTCCGGCCTGGGAGCACGGGATCGCTGCTCTTTGCCTCGGAGAGCCGCTTCGGCGGGGCGGGCTTCGAGGGTGGCTTCGACATCAACACCATCACCCAGTGCAACGGGGTGGCCGCTCGACCCAAATCCAAACGGCGGGCCGGGACCAAGCGTGCCGCACTCGACAGCGGGGCCGTGGTCACGGACTGTGCCCGAGCAGCGCGAGTGTCGCCGCTTCGGACCCGGCTCGATGAGACGATGATGTACGTGGATCTGGCGGATCCCATCGCACCCGGAACCTCGACCCTGTTCCAAGTGGTCTATGGCTTCAACGTCCCGGAGCATGGCGCCGATCGCATGGGGCGGGACGGCAGTCTCTACGAGATCGCGCAGTGGTATCCCCGCATGGCGGTGTACGACGACGTCCACGGCTGGAATACGGACCAATACCTCGGCCAGGGCGAGTTCTACCTGGAATACGGCAATATCGAGTACGAAGTCACGGTTCCCGCCGGATACATCGTGGCCGGAACGGGGCAGCTGCAGAATCCAGCCGACGTACTCACCAACACTCAGCGCGACCGGCTCGCGACGGCCCTCAAATCTGACACCACCGTTCACATCGTGACCCAGGCCGAGCTGGCTTCGGGAGCCGCGCGCCCCACCCGGGATGGATCGCTGACCTGGCGCTTCCGGGCGGAAAACGTGCGAGACGTGGCCTGGGCGGCCTCACCGGAGTATCTGTGGGATGCCTCGGGGTGGGAGGGAGTCCTGGCTCAAGCCTATTACCGACCGACCGCCGTAGACCCCTGGAGTGACGCGGCCAAGATGAGCCGCTACTCGATTCAGGAGTACAGCACCCGCTGGTTCAGCTATCCCTACCCCCAAATCTCCGCTGTCGAGGGTCCGGTCTCAGGCATGGAATACCCCATGCTGGCCATGGAGGCTCGAGGGGACGATGGTCCCGACCTCTACAATGTGCTCACGCATGAGATCGGTCATATGTGGTATCCCATGGTCGTGGGCTCCGATGAGCGGCGCTATGCCTGGATGGACGAGGGGTTCAACACCTTCATCAATACCTTTTCGGAGGAGGGCTACTGGAAGCGGGATGATTCGGCCATTCGGCAGCGCGAACGGCAGCTGGTGATCGGCGTGGACCAGATGCCGACCGCCCAACCTATTCTCACTCCGGCCAACCGATACAAGACCAGCAACAATCTGCTCACCCTGGCCTACGTGAAGCCTTCGATCGCGTTGCTCACCCTCAGGAACAAGGTGCTCGGCCCCCAGGTGTTCGACAGCGCTTTCCGAGAATACACCCGGCGCTGGGCGTTCAAGCATCCGCAGCCTGCCGATTTTTTCCGCACCATCGAGGAGGTCTCCGGTCGGGACCTCGCCTGGTTCTGGCGGGGGTTCTTCTACACGACGGCGGCGCTCGACCAATCGGTCGAGGGGGTGAAGCAGGAGTCCGATGGGTCGGCCCAGGTGACCCTGGTCAACCTCGGTGACGCCGTCATGCCGGTGGAACTGGAGCTGGGCTTTGACGACGGCTCCGCCCAGCTGGTCAAGCTCCCGGTCGAGATCTGGTATGGGGGAAATCGGTATGTGTATCAGGTCAAACCGGGGAAGACCATCGTGACCGCTCGGGTCAATCCCGATGGCACCTTCCCCGATGCTGTCACCACCAACGATGTCTGGAAGCGTCCGGCTACAACGGCGACGCCGTAGTGCCTACTGGGTGCTCAGCTGCCACAAGCCGCTCAGCATATCGATCGCGTAGAGCGACCCATTCGCCAGCTGGACGCCCCAGGTGAACGTGTTGTTCTTGCCCCCGACCTGAAGCCGGCTCAGCACTCGCGCCGAGAGATCTCCCGCCAGCGTGCCCGAAACATCGAGAGCGACGACACCCGCGTTGTAATAGGCGGCGTATAGAATCTGCTGGCCCTCATCCATCCAGAAGTTGTGGGTACCCGCCCCGTTGAGGTGAAGGAACGCGACCTCAACGGGGTGGCTCAGGTCAGATACGTCCACCACGTGGATATCGCCAGTGGACCTCGAGCCGATGATGCCGGGGCCTTCCTGCCCGATGAACAGGTAGCGGTTCTCCCCGGTCACCGGATTGTGGAACCACCACCCGTTGTGCACCGCCGGACTGCTCGAGCTGGTGGCGGCGGTGATCAGCCGGCTGACCTCGACCGGGCTGGCCGGTGAGCCGCCCCGCATGCCGTTGCCGACATCGTAGATGATGACTCCGCTATCCCAGGCGAACACAAAGGCCAGTCCATCCCGCACATAGGTGTCGTGAATCCCGTAATTCGGCGGGACCGGTACCACGGCGACCCGGGTAATGTTGCTTGGCTGGGTCACGTCATAGATGACCAGGGCCGGACGGTCGTCGGATGTGCCACTGAAACCAGGATTCCGCGCAGCGAAGGCGTAGTTGCGACCGCTGATCGTCGCCAGTGTGACGGTGTGAAACCCGGGGGAGCCGACCAGCGCGGAGTCCAGGAATGCGGGATGGGCTGGATCGGCCAGGCTGTAGGCGTAGATCCCTCCGTCGTCGCCCCGCTCGCCGCTCACGACCAGAAGCTGGCCGTCATCGCTGACTTGAAGGTCACTTACCGTGCCGATGTCGGGCACGGTGACCGACCCCGCCAGTGTTGGGGCACCGGATGGGCCGAGGCTCCAGACGTTGAACACATTGCCCAGCTGCTTTCGGAACCCCCAGGTGCCGGTGTAGGCAAAGTTGCCGTGGACCCAGAGGTCGGAGCTGTAGCGGTCGGGGACGTTATTGCCTCCCGACGCGACGTTCAACGCCACCCCGCCGCCGGCAGGCACCCCTGTGGCAGTGACGACAACGGGCGACCCGCTGACAGCGCTGGCCTCCGCCTGAGCGCGTTGTTCCCCCTGCGCGGGTCCCAAGGTGAACGCGGCAGAAGCGACGCCGCTGGCGTTGGTCACCGATGAGCTCGGCGCGATCGATCCGCCTCCGGCCAGGACCGACCAGCTGACTCCCACCCCCTGCGCCCCGTTGCCGGCGGCATCGGTGACCTCAACCCGAAGGGAATCGGGCAGCGGGCTCCCGACCCGGCCGCTCTGCCCATTTCCGCTGAGGATTTTTATCGATGATGGAACCAGCGGCTGAGGATCGCTCGAGCTGCTGCACGCCCCCAGGGCCAAGAGGACGGAGGACAGAAAGCGTTGCTTAGTGATCATGCTGCTCATGCTGCGGCATCTGCATAGCGTTCGCAGTGTCCTGGGCCACACCGTAACGCCCCATCCGGTGAAGCCGCATTCCCAGATTCAGGCGAACCCCGATACTGACCGACCAGAAAGAGGTCTTCCCGTAGAACGAGGCCGGGTCAAACAGTCCTCCCTCCACCGTCGCAATTCTCCCATACGAGAGCTCGACAAACGGGAATGCGCTCACTGGCTCAAACGGCTGGAGTTGATATCCATATCCGGCGGTGTGGATGGTCCAGCGAGTCTCCCCCAGAATCGAGTTCTCCAGGTGGGGCCGCAGCGACCGGAACGGGCTCAAGGTCCGCTCCTCTTCGGGACGGTCGGTGCACTCAAACCGGTAGTGGAGACGGCTGCGCCCCCAGGTCCATGCACCCTCGGCCAGCACACTCCGGAAGACGAAGAACCCATTGGCCTCCGAAGTGCGGGCCCATTCGAGCAGGCCGTACACCGGGTGGCGCTGCACTGCGCCTTCCCATCGGGCGGAGAGGCTCCACTTGTCTTGATCCGTGCCCGAGCCCGGGCGGTGCTCGGGGGAGTGGACCTCGGCGTGCGAGCCCTGAAGCTCGAGCTGCCGGATGGGGAGCAGCGTCACACGGGCCGACCAGGAATCTCCGAATCGGCTGATCAAGGGCCATTGTTCCGGGCGCTCCGGTTCGTCGCCGTTAAAGAGACCGCCCTCCACCAGCAGCGGCCCGCTGCGGACTCCCACGATGGCTACGGCGCGCTCCAGGATCTGGGCCAGGTGATGGTTTACCGGGTAGCGAAAGATCGGCCGCACCATGGGATCGTCGGTCCCAAAGGGGACGAAGCCCTTCCCCGCCGACAGCGAGGCTCGGACCGAGCGACCCAAGGATTCGGCATAGGTGAGGACCAGCTCGTGCGCGTAGGTGTGAGGGTGCCTCCGGTCCATGAACCCTTCGCCCCAGTCACCCAGGGCGAGCTCGCCATCGGGAATCGTGAGCCCCTCGAGATTGAGCGTGGCGACCAGCCGGAGCCGATTGGAGAAGGCGCCGGCATGCGCCATCACCGTGGGCTGGACGAGCCGGATCTCGCCGAGCGAGTTGCCGCCCGGCACAGGATCCACCAGGGTGTAGGCAGGAATGCCGTTGGCCCCGATCCGGAACCAGGCCGATGTCTGGGCTCGGAGGGTGGAGGGCACGGCGAAAGCGAGAAGCAGGACTGCGCGAGAAAGGGTCAGTCGGACTCAGCAACGGCGCCGCGGCCGACCGTCAGGCTGGCCCGAAGGAAGTCGCGGTTCATCCGGGTGATAGTGTCTATGCTGATCTGTTTGGGGCACGCCTCCTGACACTCCCCGTACAGGGTGCAGCCGCCGAAATGCTCGATGTCCATCTGGGCCACCATGCGGAGGGCTCGGCGGTAGCGCTCCGGCTGCCCCTGCGGTAGCAGACCGAGGTGAGTCAGCTTGGACGCGGCAAATAAGGAAGCCGACCCGTTGGGACAGGCGGCCACGCAGGCCCCGCACCCGATGCACTGGGCCGCGTCCATTGCGGTGTCTACGGTTTCCTTCGGGATCAGGATGGTATTGGCGTCCTGCGCCGCGCCGGTTGCGGCGGTAATGTAGCCGCCAGCCTGAACGATCCGGTCCAACGCGCCCCGATCTACCACCAGGTCGCGGACCACCGGAAAGGCCCGGACCCGCCAGGGCTCGACCGCGATGACGTCGCCGTCCTTGAAGGTCCGCATGTGCAGCTGACAGACGGCGGTACCCCGCAGGGGGCCGTGAGCCACCCCATTGATCATCAGGCTACAGGAGCCGCAGATCCCTTCCCGGCAGTCGTGATCGAAGGCGATCGGCACCTCGCCGCGCTGCATCAGGCGTTCATTCACGACGTCCAACATCTCGAGAAACGACATGTCGGGACTGATGTCCCCGGCGTCGTAGGCGACCATCTTTCCCGGCGCACGGGGTCCGGGTTGGCGCCAGATGCGGAGAGTGAGGTTCATTTGTAGCTGCGCTGGGCTAAGTGTACGTACTCGAACTCCAGCGGCTCTTTATGTAGCTCTGGGGCCTGGTCTGGCCCGTTGTATTCCCAGGCTGCGACGTAGGCAAAGTGCTCGTCGTCGCGCAGCGCCTCACCATCCTCGGTCTGGAACTCCTCCCGGAAATGCCCGCCGCACGATTCCTCCCGGTGGAGCGCGTCGCGGCACATCAGCTCTCCCAGCTCCAGGAAGTCGGCCACTCGCCCAGCCTTTTCGAGAGCCTGGTTCAGCTCGGTGTCGCTTCCAGGCACGTTCACATCGCGCCAAAACTCGGCCCGGAGCTGGGGGATCTTTTCCAGCGCCTTCTGCAGACCGGATCGGTTGCGCGCCATGCCACAGTAATCCCACATCAGCTTTCCCAGCTCGCGGTGGAACGAGTCCACCGTCCGGGTGCCCTTGATGTCCAGCAGCTTGCGGGTGTAGGCCGCGACCTGCTCCTCGACCCTGCGGCACTCCGGGTGGCTCGGGTCCACCCTGGCCAGCTTGGACGAGGCGAGATAGTCGCCGATGGTGGCGGGGAGAATGAAGTAGCCATCGGCCAGCCCCTGCATCAGGGCGCTGGCGCCCAGCCGGTTGGCGCCGTGATCGGAGAAGTTGGCCTCGCCGATGACGTGGAGTCCGGGGATGGTCCCCATCAGGTTATAGTCCACCCACAGCCCGCCCATGGTGTAGTGCACGGCCGGGAAGATGCGCATAGGCGACACGTACGGGTTCTCGTCGGTGATCCGCTGGTACATCTCGAACAGGTTGCCATAGCGGTCACGAATCGCCTGCTCCCCCACCCGCTTGATGGCATCCGCGAAATCGAGATACACGCCGAGCCCGCTCTCCCCCACACCCCGGAGCTCGTCACAGACCTCCTTGGCGGCCCGGGACGCGATGTCGCGCGGAGCGAGGTTACCGAAGCTGGGGTACTTCCGCTCCAGGTAGTAATCCCGCTCCGAGTCGGGGATCTGGGCCGGCGCCCGCTTGTCACCCTTATTCTTCGGAACCCAGACCCGCCCATCGTTCCGCAGCGACTCGCTCATCAAGGTGAGTTTCGATTGATATTCGCCGCTCACCGGAATGCAGGTGGGGTGGATCTGGGTGAAGCAAGGGTTGGCAAACGCTGCACCCCGCTTGTAGGCCCGCCAGATGGCGGTGGCGTTGGAGCCTTTGGCGTTGGTGGAGAGGTAGAACACGTTGCCATAGCCACCGGTGCCGAGCACGACAGCATCGCCCACGTGAGACGAGACCTTCCCGGTGACCATGTCGCGGGTGACGATGCCGCGGGCCCGCCCGTCGATCACGATCAGGTCGAGCATCTCGGTGCGGGGATACATAGTGACCCCGCCCCGGTCGATCTCTTTCTCCATCTGCTGGTAGGCGCCGAGCAAGAGCTGCTGGCCGGTCTGGCCCCGCGCGTAAAAGGTGCGGGACACCTGCGCCCCGCCGAACGAGCGGTTGGCCAGGAGGCCGCCGTACTCTCGCGCAAAGGGCACGCCCTGGGCAACGCACTGGTCGATGATCTGGACGCTGATCTGTGCCAGCCGGTAGACGTTGGCCTCGCGGGAGCGAAAATCACCGCCCTTTACCGTGTCGTAGAACAGACGGTAGATGCTGTCGCCATCGTTCCGGTAGTTCTTGGCCGCATTGATTCCGCCCTGGGCCGCAATGCTGTGGGCCCGTCGAGGCGAGTCCTGGAAGCAGAAACACTTGACGTTGTAGCCTAGCTCGCTGAGTGAGGCGGCCGCCGAGGCGCCGCCCAGCCCGGAGCCCACCATCAGAACGGTGTATTTCCGCTTGTTGGCCGGGTTGACCAGCTTTACCTCGAAGCGATGCTTGTGCCACTTCCGCTCGATCGGCCCATCGGGCACCCGGGAGCTGAGCTCCATCATCGGACCACCCCCGCGTAGACCGCAATTGGAATGATGGTGAAGCCGAGCCAGACGAGGAGCGCCAGCACCAATGCGACCGTGCGACGCAGCGGATGGGGGGAGGGAGAGCTCATGCCCAGGCTCCGTCCACTGCTCCACACCCCGTGGTAGAGGTGAAGACCCACGGCTGCCATGGCGATGAGATAGAACGCGACGACCAGAGGATTGTGGAAGCCGGAGGCGACATTGTGATACGGATTGCCCTCCACGAAATCAGGATGAGCGGTGCCCACAGTGAAATGAAGGATGTGAAAGACCAGGAAGAGCAGAATCAGCGCCCCGCCCCAGCGCATGGTGCGGGAGGCAAGGGTGGACACCTGGGGCTTGCGTCCGGCGGCGTACCCGGTCGGGCGAGCGTCCTGGCTCCGGGCTGCCAGCTGTATGGCGGCGGTGATGTGCAGCAGCAGGGCGGCAAGCAGCACCAGCCGCGCCACCCAGAGCGCGCCTCCGGTGCCGTGCAAGAAGGCGCTGTACGCGTTGATCTTAACCGGTCCCTGGAAGACGAGAAGGTTGGCCAGCACATGGGTGATGAGGTAGGCCAGCCAGATCAGCCCGCTGAGCGCCAGGATGACTTTCTTGCCTACCGAGGAATCCCACAGCAACCGCAAGCGGCTCATGTTCCGGCGCGGCTCACGCGTCCACAACCGCCTGGGTAGAGCGAACCGCCTCCGCCGACTTGCGCAGCTCCTCCCGTTCGGCGTCGGTGAGAGTGACCTCGATGATCCGCTCCAGGCCCGATCGCCCGATCTTACAGGGCACACCGCAGAACACATCCTTCAGGCCGTACTCCCCCTTGAGCCAGGCGGAGCACGGCAGGATCCGCTTGCGGTCCAGGGCAATGGCTTCCACCATCTGCACCGCAGCGGCGCTCGGGGCGTAAAAGGCAGAGCCAGTCTTGAGGAAGGCCACGATCTCGGCCCCGCCGTTCCGGGTGCGGGTGACGATCTCGTCGAGCTTGGCCCGATCGATCAGCTGGGTGACCGGGATGCCGGAGACCGTAGTGTAGGAGACGAGCGGCACCATGGTATCGCCGTGACCACCCAGGACCATCGCCTGGATATCTTCGACCGAAATGTCGAGGGCTTCGGCCAGAAAGGCCCGGTAGCGGGCGGTATCCAGCACACCCGCCATCCCGATGATGCGCTCCCGGGGGAAGCGGCTCGCCTTCATGGCGACGTAGCACATCACGTCGAGCGGATTGGAGACCACCACGATGATCGACTTGGGCGCCACCCGGGCGATCTGCTCGCTGACCGAGCGTACGATGCCTGCGTTGGTCTTTACCAGGTCGTCCCGGCTCATCCCCGGCTTCCGCGCAATGCCCGCGGTCACCACAAACACTTCCGCGCCGGCGGCCTCGTCGTAGCTCCCACTCCCGACTACTCGGGTATCGAACCCCTCGATGGGCCCGGACTGCAGCTGATCCAGACCCTTGCCCTGAGGGATGCCGTCCACCACATCGATCATCACCACTGACCGCGCCAGGTTTTTTTCCGCCAGCCGCTGTGCCGCGGTGGCACCCACGTTTCCTGCCCCGACCACCGCAACTTTGTTCAGCATGCAGTCGTTCTCGCTATTTCAACTTGAGTGAGGAGCCTGGACTTAGGCCGCCGCAATATAGCCGGGAGTCAGGAGTCTGGAGTCTGGAGTAAGTCGCCAGATGAACTTCCCGATTCCTGACTCACGACGCCCGACTCCCGACCCGTCTGCCGGAGAGCCTCGTACAGCACAATGCTCACCGCGTTCGCCAGATTCAGACTCCGTACCGAGCCGGTCATGGGAATCGTGTAGCACTGCTCGGGGTGCTTCTCCAGGATCCGCAGCGGCATCCCCTCGGTTTCACTCCCGAACACCAGGCAGCTATTCGGGCGATACGGTGCGGTGAGATAGCTCTGCGTCGCCTTGGCCGAGAAGTAGAGACAGCGGCTACGATTGATCGCGTCACGAAACGCAAACCAGTCGGGATGAACCCAGAGGTCCAGACGATCCCAATAATCCAGGCCGGCGCGGCGCACCTCGGCATCTGTGATAGAGAAGCCGAGCGGCTCAATGAGATGAAGGGGCGTATCGGTCGCGACGCACAGGCGGGCGATGTTGCCGGTGTTGGGAGGAATCTGAGGCTGGATCAGCGCGATATTAAGCGCCATCACCCGCCCCGGGTGTGCATCTCCCGGTGCGGATCGGCACGGAGAGACTCCAGTTGGTACAACGCACCCCGGTCGGGAGCCCGGGCCCGTTCCTCGGCGCCTCGGTCGGTGCGGGCGCTCCATCGTTGCGCGACCCGGGCGGCAATTAATTCATCGCTGGAGCCGTCTCGCAGCGCCTCGCGCAAGTCGAGGCCGTTCTCGCCGTACAAGCAGAGGAGCCAGGTGCCGTCTGCCGTAAGCCGGCTGCGGTCGCAGGTCCGGCAGAAGGGAGCCGTGGTGGAAGCGATGACCCCAAACACCGTTCCGTCCAGAAGTGCAAACCGCTCCGCCGGAGCCGAGTCCGGCTGACCGACTGGCTCGATCCGTCCGTAGCGGCGGCCCAGCAGTGCCAGGATTTCGCGCTGGCTCACCACCTGAGCGCTCGACCACTCGGTCGCCCCACCCACGTCCATATACTCGATGAAGCGCACCTCGGCGCCCTGACGCCGGCCGAACTCCACCAGATCGACCAGCTCGTCGTCGTTGTAGCCCCGGATCACCACCACATTGAGCTTGATGGCCCCGAAGCCCGCCGCCTGGGCCGCCGCAATTCCGTCCAGGACGTCGCCATGCTTGGCGCTCCGGGCGAACTCCAGCATCCGCTCGGCGCGGAGCGTATCGAGGCTCACCGTCACCCGATCGAGGCCGGCTTGGCGCAGCTCCCCGGCGTGCCGAGCCAGCAGGATACCGTTGGTGGTGAGCGCGATGTCGCGCAATTGAGGATGCCGGCGCACGAGAGCTACCAGCTTGGGCAGCTCGTGCCGCAGGAGGGGCTCGCCCCCCGTGAGCCGCAGCTTCTGCACGCCCAGTCCCGTGAAGATGCCGACCAGGCGATCGATTTCTTCGAAGGAGAGAATAGACGCCCGCGGGAGCCAGACGTAATCCTGCTCCGGCATGCAGTAACGGCAGCGCATATTGCAGCGGTCGGTTACGGAGATCCGCAGGCTTCTCAGAGGGCGACCGAGCAAGTCGATCATACCACTGCCCCGCTGCCCCGCTGCCCCGCTGCCCCTACCCATTCCACCGTCCCGTCGGCGAAGTACTCCTTCTTCCAGATGGGTACCCGCCGCTTCACCTCTTCGATGACGAAGCGGCAGGCCACGAAGGACTCATCCCGGTGACCGGCAGCCACGGCGACCGCAACCGCAGCATCACCGATCTCCAGACTGCCGATACGGTGTCGAACCGCGACGGCCACGTCCCAGCGCGACTCTGCCTCGGCCACGATCCGGGCAAGCTCCGCTTCCGCCATGGGAGCGTACGCCGAGTAGTCGAGCCGGAGCACCTCGCGGCCGCCATGGTGATTGCGCACGGTGCCGAGAAAGCATGCCACGCCTCCCCGCGAGGGCGACTGGACCGACTCCAGCAACGGACCGAGGGCGACCGGCTCGGAAGTGAGGTAAGCCACGCTCAACCTCCGGCCAGCGGTGGAAGCACGGCCAGCTCGTCCCCGCCGGAGAGCGGATCGTTCACCGTCGCCTGCGAAAGGTTGAGCGCACAGAGCGGCCGGGGAGGAAGGTTCTCGCCTCCGGGCAATCCCCTCAGCCGCTCCAGCGCATCGCCCACCGTCGCCGGGGAGTCCAGGGTCATTTCGACGGAATCGAAGCCCAGGGTCTCCGCGTAGCTCGCAAACAGGAGGACGCGCATTGTTACGGTCGAGACGGTAGCATTTGGCATTAGTGAAAGTTACCGCCGGACGCCAGGGACGGAAACAGCAGGAGTCCGAAAAAAGGTGAGGCCGCCCTGGGGGATGATGCCCGGGGCGACCTCGGTTTCATCTGTGATGCAGCACTCGGGCGGAGCTACATCCCCTGCGCAGGCTCCGCTTCGGACCCGGTCTCGTCCGCCACCAACGCCCGTAACTCTTTGCTGGGCTTGAATACCGGCACAGGACGCGCGGCTACCTCCACTGGATCTCCGGTGCGCGGGTTCCGCGCCATGCGGGTCTTACGCCGGCGGATTTTGAAGGTCCCAAAACCGCGCACTTCGATGTTGTGCTGCTGCTTGAGCGCTTCCTTCACTGCCTCCAGGAAGGCGTCGACCACGCGGGCGCAGTCCTTCTTCGAGATCATGGGACCGGCCGTCCGGGCGATGGAGGCGGTCACCTGTTCGACGAGATCTGCCTTGGTCATGCATCCCCCAGGAGGGTTATGACAGCGTGCGCAGGGAGGACCACCAATGGCCGATACTACGAGCTTAACCCTTGTCTGTCAAGGGGTTGCCGATCTAATACCGGCCCGACACCAAGCAACTCCATGAATTCGGCAAAGTGGGGGAGCGCGTCATGGGGACCGGGAGCGGCCTCGGGATGGTATTGCACGGCGAAGAGAGGCAGCTCGCGATGCCGAATTCCCTCGATAGTTCCATCGTTCAGATTCAGGTGGGTCACCTGGAGTGACGCTGCTCCGGGAATACCACGCTCATCTCCAACCACCGCGAAGCCATGGTTTTGAGTGGTGATCAGGACCTGATCGGTCCGGACGTCCCGCACCGGATGATTGCCGCCCCGATGGCCATAGGGCATCTTGGCGGTGGTGCCGCCATAGGCGAGCCCGATGAGCTGGTGGCCGAGACAGATGCCGAAGGTGGGCAGGCCCGCGTCCGCCAGCTCGCGAATCGTGCTCAGCGCGTATCCCACCGCGGCGGGATCGCCGGGCCCGTTGGAAAGAAAGAGCCCATCGGGCTTTAGCTCCCGCACCGCAGCAGCGGGCGTGGTCGACGGGACCACCGTCACCCGACAGCCCGCACCCACCAGCCTTCTTACGATGTTGCGCTTCATCCCGAAATCGTAGGCGACGACGTGGGGGCCCGAACCTTCGCTGCGCGCCGCGCCGACAGTGGCCCGCGAGGCCAGATCCAGTCCCTCCATCGACGGAGACGCGAGGAGCCGAGCCGACAAGGCCGGCGTCGGCTCGGTCCCCTCGGCTATGACCCCGCGCATGGCGCCGCGCTCTCGCAGGTGGCGGGTCAGGCGGCGGGTGTCGATCCCCTCGATCGCGGGCACCGCCGAAGCGGCGAGCCACTCATCCAGCGTGCGGGTGGCCCGCCAGTTCGAAGAATGCCGGGACAGCTCGCGCACGACCACGCCGCTCACCTGCGGGTGAGCCGACTCCATGTCCTCTTCATTGACGCCGTAGTTGCCGATCATGGGAGCCGTCATCACCACGATTTGCCCGAGATAACTCGGATCGGTGAAGGTCTCCTGATAGCCGGTCAGGTTGGTGGTGAACACGACCTCACCGAACGCCGGACTGAGCGCGCGCCGGCTGCTGCCGGCGAACCAGGTACCGTCCTCCAGCAACACGAAAGCGGGGCGATCACCGACCCCGCTCTCCGGCCCTCTCACTTTTTCGGTGGTTGAGTGGACGGCTTCTGAGCCGGCGCCGGCGTCGGCTTCGGCGCGGCAGGAGCGGCCCCGGTTGGAGCCTTGCCAGCAGGCTGGGTCGGAGTCCCCAAGGGGAGCGGAGCCGGTCCCTTTGGCGTTTCCGCGGATGGCTCGGCCGCCGGTCCCAGGGGAAGCGGAGCCTGGCTCGGAGCAGCGGGAGTTGCGGCCCGAAGCTTCTCCTGCAGCGCGCTGGAATTGCCGCCCCGCGGCGTGAGCGAGAGCGCCAGGGAGAGCACCAGGAAGATCCCGCCGCACCACCAGGTCAGCTTGGTCAGGATGGTCACCGCCTGGCGGCCGCCGAGCACGGTGTCCGTGCCGCCGCCACCGAGCGAGGCGAGTCCCCCGCCCTGACCGGCCTGGAGCAACACCACGACCGAGAGCAGGAGGGCGTCGAGAATGAGAAGCGAGACGAGAAATCCGAACATAGTGGCGTGCAGTTTAGCGGGGACGGTGACGAAAGTCGAGAGTCACTCCAGCTCATCAATCGAACGCGGCCAGTCCTTCTTCAAGAGCCGGGACAACGCCCGGTCTGCCAGCAGACGTCCGCCGGTCTGGCACCGAGCGCAGTAGTTGGTCTCGTTGTCGGCGTAGCGAATCCGCTGTACCGGAGAGCCGCACTCGGGGCATGGCTTGCCGTACCGGCCGTGCACGGCCATCCCCTCGCGAAAGGCGGTGACCTTCTCGGGAAAGGCGTCGCCCGTCTCCCGGCTCAGCCGATCGATCCAGTCCTGCAAGGTCGCGCGAGTGGCCTGGTACAGCGTCGCGATCTCAGCAGCGGTGAGTTTCCCCGTGAGCGCCAGCGGGGACAGCCGGGCGCGGTGCAGGATCTCGTCCGAGTAAGCATTGCCGATCCCACTGAAGAGCCGGGGATCGGTGAGCGCGCGCTTTAGGGTATGGCTTTCCGAGATCAGCCGCTGAGCGAACGCCGCCTCGTCGGCCTCCAATACCTCGAGTCCGGCCCGGTCGAACTCGCGAAGACGCTCGGAACCGGCCACGAGATGCATGGATGCGCGCCGCTTGGACCCGGCTTCGGTGAAATGCATGGCACCGTGAGGAAATTCCAAAACCGCAACCACCAGCTTGCCACCCGCCTTGGCACCCAGCTCGCGCCAGCGGAGCCGTCCCGCGATCATGAGATGAAGCACCAGAAACAGATCGGCTTCGAACGCCATCACGATCCGCTTGCCCATCCGGCTGAGGCCAAGCACCCGCTTCCCCTCCAGCTGGGAGATCGGAGGATCAACCGAGCGGAGGATGAACGGATTCTTGAGGGTGATGTGGACCAGGGGCTGGTTGAGGATTCGAGGGGCGAGTTGCTGGAGGTACAGGGTGATGTCGGGGAGCTCAGGCATGAGGGGCTGTTCGCTATTGGCTATTGGCTATTGGCTACTTGGCTATTGCCAGAGGTGGATACTCCGACGTCATCCCCAGAGGACGGCCGCATGAGGAGCTAGCCAATGGCTAATAGCGAATAGCCAATAGCGCACTACCCCATTCCCACCAGCTCGGCCCACCGCTCCGGATCGAGACTGGCCCCACCCACCAGAACGCCGTCGAGCTGGGGACGAGCCAGCAGCGAGAGCACGTTGCCGGGGTTGACGCTCCCACCGTAGAGGATCGGTACCCTCACCTTGACGCCGTGACGGCCCAGATCCATCCGGATCAGCTCGTGGACCTGGGCTGCGTCATCCGGGGTGGCGTTCTTCCCGGTGCCGATGGCCCACACCGGCTCGTAGGCTAGCACCACCTTGGCCCATTCCGCAGGCTCCAGCGCCTGAAGCACGAATCCGAGCTGACGGACCACCACCTGCTCAGTGCGCCCCGCCTCGCGCTCTGTCAGCGTCTCACCCAGGCAGACCAGCGGCGTCATTCCGGCCTTCAGCGCAGCCTGGGTCTTCCGGGCCACCTGGTCGTCCGTCTCTCCAAAAAGGTGCCGGCGCTCCGAGTGGCCGACCAGGAGAAGCCGGGCACCGGCCTCCACCACCATGGGGATAGAGAGCTCGCCGGTAAAGGCGCCCTTGGGCTCCCAGTGAACGTTCTGGGCGCCGATGCGCACATCGGGTCGGCGGCCCATGATTTCGCAGAGGGCGCTGAGCGACACGGCAGGTGGAAAGAACCAGAGACTGCGCCCTTCAGCCGGGGCGGTGAGCCCCTGAAACTTCTCGGCGAAGGCGCGAGCCGCTGCCGGGCCGTGGTTCATCTTCCAGTTGGCAGCGTAGATGAGCCGGCGCTCACTCATAAGACGGGCTCATCACGCTTCGTCCAGCGCGGCCACCCCGGGCAGCTCCTTCCCCTCCAGAAACTCGAGCGATGCGCCCCCCCCGGTGGAGACGTGGGTGATCTGCTCCGTCAGTCCGGCCTTCGCCACTGCTGCCGCTGAGTCGCCGCCGCCGATGACGGTCACGGCTCCGTGCCCGGTGGCATTGGCCATGGCTCGCGCCACCGCCAGGGTGCCGTGGTCGAACGGGGGAGTCTCGAACACCCCCATCGGACCGTTCCACACCACGGTCCCAGCCCGCTCGATCTTGGAGCCAAAGGTCTTTTCCGTCTCGGGGTCTATATCGTACACCGCCCAGCCTGGGGGAATGGCATCCCGCTTGACCGTGCTGGTCTCGGCTCCCGGCTTGAGCTCGCGCGCAACCACCGCACCGGTCGGTAAGACCAGTTTCTTGCCGGCCTTTTTCATCAGGCTCCGGGCCAGGTCCAGCTTGTCCGGCTCCACCAGTGAGTTGCCAGTTTCCAGTCCCATCGCCTTGAAGAAGGTGCACGCCATCGCGCCGCCGAGCAGGATCTCGTCCACCTTGGGCAGCAGGGCTTCGATGAGATCGATCTTACCGCTGATCTTGGCGCCTCCGAGCACGGCCACGAAGGGACGCTTGGGCTGGTG
Source organism: Gemmatimonadales bacterium (assembly GCA_035997125.1). GTDB lineage: Bacteria > Gemmatimonadota > Gemmatimonadetes > Gemmatimonadales > GWC2-71-9 > CAVVWJ01. The sequence goes on along the minus strand of DASYIX010000052.1, from coordinate 15,639 downwards.
CAGCGCCTTGCCCAAGTAGCGCAGCTCCCGCTCCATAAGAAAGCCGGAGACCGCCGGCTTCAGGATTCGGGCGATTGCCTCGGTGCTGGCGTGCGCCCGGTGGGCCGAGCCGAAGGCGTCGTTCACGTAGAGGTCGCCCAGCCCGGCAAAGCGTTCGGCCAGCGACGAGTCGTTCTTTTCCTCTCCGGGATAGAACCTGGTGTTTTCAGCCACAGAGACGCCTCCTCGAGGGAGCCGCTTGGTTACCGTGACGGAATCGTCCGTGGTGGGATCGGGCAGAAAGGTGACCGGCGAACCCAGCAGCTTCTCCAACGCCCGGACCACCGGCTGCAACGAAAACTTGGGATCGGGACCGTTCTTGGGGCGTCCCAGATGCGAGAGGAGGACCAGCCGGGCCCCGCGATCTCGCAGATACTTGATGGTTGGAAGCGCCGCCCGGATACGGGTGTCGTCGGTGACCACACCGTCCTTGAGAGGCACGTTGAAATCGACTCGCACCACCGCCCGCCGACCTTCGAGTGAGCCTTTGTCCAACGATTCGAGGGTACGCTTCACCGCTGGGATCCGATGTAGCGCAGCAGGTCGACGCAGCGCGCCGAGTAGCCCATTTCGTTGTCGTACCAGGAGGTGATGTTGACCAGGGTGCCATTGACGACCGTGGTGGAGAGAGCGTCGACGGTGCTCGACTGGAGCGAGCCGATGTAGTCAGACGAGACCAGCGGTTCATCGCTCACCACCAGGACGTCTTTGAGCGGGCCGGATTTCGCGGCATCGCGGAATGCGGTGTTCACTTCGTCCGCGGAGGTGGTCTTCTGCACCACGCAAGTCAGCGCGACGACAGACACATCCGGCGTAGGCACCCTGAGGGATACCCCATCGATCTTCCCCTTCAGCTCCGGCAGCACCAGCGACGTGGCCTTGGCGGCCCCGGTCGTGGTCGGAATGATGGACAGCGCCGCCGCGCGGGCACGCCGCAGGTCTTTGTGGGGGAAATCAAGAATGACCTGATCGTTGGTGTACGAGTGCACCGTGGTCATGAAGCCGCTGACGAACCCGAACCGGTCGAGAACCACTTTCACCACCGGCACCAGGCAGTTGGTGGTGCAACTCGCGTTGGAGATCACGTGGTGCCGGGCGGGATCGTAGGCCTTGTGGTTGACCCCATACACGATGGTGATGTCTTCCTTCTTGGCCGGCGCCGAGATGATGACCTTTTTGGCGCCGCCACCGGTCAGGTGGAGTGCAGCCTGGTCGCGGTCGGTAAACCGGCCGGTGGACTCGAGGACGAGATCGACTCCCAGATCCTTCCACGGCAGCTTGGCCGGGTCTTTCTCCGAGAGGACCTTCATCGCGTCCCCGTCCACCACCAGCGAGTCGGCCCGAGCGCTGACTTCCCCCGGAAAGCGCCCGTGCACCGAGTCGTATTTCAGCAGGTGGGCGAGCGTCTTGGTGTCGGTGAGGTCATTGACCGCCACGAAGTCGATCTCGGTGGTGCTCATGGCCTTTGCCGCGCGAACCACATTCCGGCCGATCCGGCCGAAGCCGTTGATGCCTACTCGAATGGCCATCAGATCTCCTCTTGAATGTCAGCTAGGAAGCTGGGAGTGTCTCCTGACTCCTAGCTTCCGACTCCGAGCTCCACCACAGCACGGGCAAACGTCACTGCCTCCACTCGCGCCGCCCCCGCTTCGGACAGCGCCGCTCCAGCAGCGGCGAGGGTTGCCCCAGTGGTAAACACATCGTCCACCAGGACCAGTTCCAACCCCCGCACCGCGCCGGCATGAAACGCCCCGGCGACGTTGGCGTGCCGCGCCTCCGGGGTCAAGGCGGTTTGAGTGGGCGTCTCCCGCACTCGGCCGAGCAGATCGGTTCGAACCGGCGCCCCGACCGCTCCGCCGAGCGCGTGCGCCAGGCACTCGCTCTGGTTGTAGCCTCGTTGCCGCAGCCGGCGCCGGCCCAGCGGCACCGGTATCAAGGATACCCGCCCGGTCAATGGCTCCAGCGACCGCATCGTCTCCGCCATTGCCTTGGACGCGCGGGTCCAACCGTCGTACTTGAGCCGATGGACGGCGTCCCGAGCCGAGCCTTCCAGCCACACCGCGCTGCGCACCCGCGCGAGACCTTCTGGCCACTCGGCGCAGAGCCGACACGCGAGATCTCCCAAGCTGGGCTGGCCGCAGCGACCGCACAGCGGGTGAGGGATCGGGCGCCAACGGATCCGGCAGAGATCGCAGATGAGCGCGTCGGCCTGACGCTCTGGAACCGGCTCGCCGCAGAGGAGACACGCGGCCGGAAGTAGCCAGCGTTCCATCCCCGCCAGGATTTCGGAGCGACCGGTTTGCCGGCCGGGATTAGCGAAGCGCAGCATCGACCGCTGCTCGCATCACCTCAACCGGAGCGGGCTTGCCGGGGAACCAGCGCTCGAACGCAGCCGCGCCCTGGGCCACGAGCATGGCACGCCCGTCGGCAGCTCGCCGGACCCGGGATTTCATCTCGCGCACCCAGGAGGTTTGCCCCGGAGCGTACACCATGTCGAAGGCGACCTCGGCGCGAGGAAAGCCGTCAGGCTCAATGGGGAAAGGATCGTCCGGGTGGAGGCCGAGCGGGGTCGAGTTGATCAGCACCCCACAGTCGGCGGGCGCCGCAAGCTCCACCTCACGGGAGGAGATCCAGCTCTCGAACCGGCTCTGCCGCCCCCGGTCCCGGGATCGGACCGCGACCGGCACGCCGAATTCTCGCGCCGCCACCACGGCCGCCCGGGCCCCGCCGCCGGTGCCGGCGATGAACCAGGGCGCGCGCGACACCTCCAACTGATGCAGCGCCTCGACCAGGCCGGGGACATCGGTATTGTCGCCCACGGTACGGCCGTTCTCGCTCCAGAACGTGTTGCAGGCTTCAACCGTCTCCGCCAGCTCACGGCAGGTATCCACCGAGCGCGCCGCAACCTCTTTGTGCGGGACAGTGATGTTCCCGCCGCCTCCGGCTCGAGCGAGGGCGCGGAGCAGCAGCGGTAAGTCTTCGCCAGAGCAGCGCAAGGGAACATAGACCGCGGACAATCCGAGGGCCCGGAACGCGGCGTTCTGCATGGTTGGAGAGAGAGAATGCGCGACCGGATCGCCCAGGATGGCGAGGACGCGGGAGCCGCCGCTGATCACCGCACGGTGCCGGCCAGCCGGCTCACCAACAACCCGATCAGCTCCTGCAATTCCTCGTAGGTCTGCCGGTAGCTCGGCAGATCGGACCCGAACGGATCGCTGACCTCCGCGCTGGACTCGTCCCGGCCGACGTACTCACCGAGCACCCGCGCCTTGTCTTCACCACCCAATTCCGCCACCCGCGCCCGATGATGGGCCGACATGGTCAGGATGAGATCGGCCGACTTGACCAGATCCCGGGTTAGCAGCCGGGCTCGATGCCCGCTGAGGTCGAGACCGTGCTCCAGTCCTACCAGATACGCGCCTTCCGATATCGGCGCCCCGTCCCAGGCGCCGGTGCCGGCGGAAGCCACGGTCACCTGATCGGCGCCTCGGTTAGTGAGCGCCTCGCGCAGGAGCCCTTCGGCCATGGGACTGCGGCAGGTGTTGCCGGTACAGACGAATAGAACGTGCATTTTCAGAAGATAACAGCGGCGCGGCGGCGCGGCGGGGCAGCAACAGCACACCGGCTCAGCTCTCGCTGGCCAGACAACCGCCTCACTGCCCCGCTGCCGCGCTGCCCCGCTCTCATGGTGCCAGCCTGCCCGCCGCTCGCCGCAGCTCTCCCCGCGGTATCGCTCCTTCGCGAACCATCAGCGCCGTCACCCCGGTGCAATCGACCAGCGTCGACGGGGGCACGTTGCCGAGCACGCCGCCGTCGAGCACGAGCAGCTCGCCGTTCCGTTCTTCCGGACCGAACAACTCAATGAGGCGATCGGGACCCGGTGCAGGCGGGCCGCCCGGACGATTGGCCGACGTCGAGGTGAGCGGCCCGCCCAACGAGGAGATCAGTCGGGCAATGCCGGGATGCGAGGTGTGCCGCACGGCGATCCCGCCTTCCCTGCCCCGCAGCTCGTCGGGCAGCCTTCCTTCCCCGCCAGGGAGCACCAGAGTCAGCGGACCGGGCCAGAACGCGTCGGACAGCGCGGTGGCCGAGGGGGTAAACACCAGTCCCCAGTCTTCCGCCATCTTCCGCCCCGAGATGAGAAGGAGGAAAGGCTTCCCTTCCGGACGGCCCTTCAGCCGAGCCAAGGCGGCGAGTGCCGGAATCGTGGGGGCGGAGCCTAGGCCGTAGACCGTTTCGGTAGGGTACGCGAGCAATTTGTTGGCCCGGAGGTGCCGGCCCACCTGCGGGATGGCAGCGAACACCTCGCTGTCAGTTCGAAAGGGCAGGATCATCGCGGCTCGGCGGCCAACATTTCTGCCAGCGCCAGGTCTTCGGGGGTGGTGACCTTGATGTTGCGGCTGGAGTCAGGAATCAGCCGAACTGTCACTCCCATGGCCTCGACCAGGGCCGCATCGTCGGTAGCCCGGCGTCCGACCTGGGCCGCGTGGGCATGAGCCGCTTCCAAAATTGTGCGGGGGAATCCCTGGGGGGTCTGCGCCCGCCACAGCCGCGCACGCGGCCGGGTCCGCACGATCCGCGTGGGGTCGTCTCCAGCGACTTCCTTCAGCGTGTCACTCAGTGGCACCGCCGGCACCGCGCCCTCGCCTTGTCGGGCGTACTCGATCACCCGATCGATCAGCGAGCGCTGCACGAACGGCCGCGCCCCATCGTGTACCAGCACCACGCCGCAATCCGCATTCAGGGCGGCGAGGCCTGCCCGGACCGAGTCGCCTCGGTGCGTGCCTCCGGCAACGACGGAGAGCGGCGAGAGAGCGGAGAAGGCGGAGAGGAAGGCGGGAGGATGGGCCGCGTGCTCGGCCGACAGCACCAAAACCACGTGAGCCACGTCAGGGTGGGAGGTAAAGGAACGCAGCGCTCGCAGCACTATGGGCACGCCGCCCACGAGGTGAAACTGTTTGGGAGTCTCGCTGCCGAATCGGGCGCCCCGCCCCGCAGCGACTACAATCGCACCTACATCACGCGGCAAGCGCGCGCACCAGCTGATCCACATGATCCAGCCCCACCAGCGAAGCGCCCGGTACCTGCACCGGGCTGCGGGAGGAGCCAAACACCCGGTGAAAGCCAAGTCGCACGGCCTCCGCAATCCGCCGCTCGACCGCCCCGCTGGGCCGGATCTCACCGCCCAATCCGATCTCGCCCAGGAAGATGACGTCGGCTGGGGCCGGCCGGTTATGGAGACTGGACAGCAGCGCCGCCGCCACCGCGAGGTCGGCACCGGGCTCGTTGAGCCGCACGCCGGCGGTGACCTGCACGAAGACGTCGAGATCGGCGAAGGAGGTCTGGGCTCGGCGCTCCAGCACCGCGAGCAGGACCGCGAGCCGGCGGGGATCCAGACCGGTCGCGACCCGCTGGGGAGTGCCGTACCCGGATTTCGCTGCGAGCGCCTGCACCTCCACCAGCACCGGGCGGGTGCCTTCCATAAGAGCGGTGACGGCGCTGCCACTGGTCTTGTCGGATCGGGCAGCAAGAAACACCGCGGATGGGTTGGGCACCGCCACCAGGCCGCTCTCGGTCATGGAGAAGACTCCGAGCTCGTCCACCGAGCCGAATCGGTTCTTGGTGGTGCGCAGCAGGCGATAATCCAGAGTGGCCTCGCCCTCGAAGTACAACACCGTGTCAACGATGTGCTCCAGGGTCTTGGGTCCGGCGATGCCGCCACCCTTGGTCACGTGCCCCACCACAATCACCGAGGTGCCGCTGTCCTTGGCAAAGCGCATCAGCTGGCCGGAGCATTCCCGCACCTGCCCGACGTTGCCCGGCGCGCTCTCCAGCATTCCGGTATAGACCGTCTGAATGGAATCGATCACCACGACATCGGCCTGCACTGCGGACACCGCCTCGATGATCGCTTCCAGCCGGGTCTCGCCCAGCACATGCACCGTGCCGGCATCTTCCACCAGCCGGTCGGCCCGGAGCCGGATCTGGTCGGGGGACTCCTCGCCGCTGGCATAGAGCACCGTGCGACCGGCCGACTCGAGGCGAGCAGCAGCCTGCAACAGCAGCGTCGATTTGCCGATTCCCGGCTCGCCCCCGATGAGTGTCATGGAGCCGGGGACGATTCCTCCGCCGAGGACGAAATCGAATTCCGGCAGGCCGGTTTGCCAGCGAGTGAGCGATTCGGCGGCGACGTCGCGGAGTCGAATGGCGGAAGGAGCGGAAGGAGCGGACCCACCCCGACCGCCTCTTCCGCCTTTTCCGCTTCTTCCGCCGCGCGCCAGCGCGACCGGCTCCTCCGCCACCGAATTCCAGGCGCTGCACTCCTCGCACCGTCCCACCCACTTGGGATGCTCGTGCCCGCACTCGGTGCAGCGGTAGACTGAGCGTGGCTTAGGCATACGCTGCGCTCAGGGTGACAACGCTACCGCCGTACCGCCCTACCGCCTTACCGCCTGTCATTCCGGCGCCTCTCTCTCCGTCCGATTGTCGAACCGGGTGAATTGCTTGTGAAAGTAGAGGTTCACCAGCCCGGTGGGCCCGTTCCGGTGCTTGCCGACGATGACCTCCGCCATGCCCTGGACGCTGTTGCCCTCGCTGTCTTCCTTCTGATACATCTCCGGCCGATGGATGAAGAGCACCACGTCGGCGTCCTGCTCGATGGCGCCCGAGTCGCGGAGGTCGGAGAGAATCGGCCGCCGTTCCCCACCGCGCTGCTCCGAGGCGCGGGAGAGCTGGGACAGCGCGATGACCGGAATATTGAGCTCCCGGGCCAGCCCCTTGAGCGAGCGGGAGATGTCGGACACCTCCTGGACCCGGTTCTCGGAATACTCGGGGCTGCGCATGAGCTGGAGATAGTCCACGATGATGAGCCGGACGTCGTTCTCCACCTTCAACCGCCGCGCCTTGGAGCGCATTTCCAGCAGCGTCAGCGCCGGCGAGTCGTCGATCCACACCGGGCAGCTCTGGAGAATGCCCGCCGCGCGCGCCAGCCGAGTGAAATCCGGATCTCTGAGCGCGCCCCGCCGTACCGCCTGGCTGTCCACCCGAGCCTCCGCGCACAGCATCCGCTGCACCAACGCCTCCTTCGACATTTCCAGCGAGAACACCGCGACCCCGAATCCATCCACCGCGGCCTGGGTGGCCACGTTGAGACAGAAGGCGGTCTTTCCCATGGACGGCCGGGCCGCGACGATGATCAGCTCGCTGGCCTGGAAGCCCGAGGTCATCTCGTCCAAATCTTGGAACCCGCTCGGTACCCCGGTAATCGCTTTCCCACTCCGCTGGAGCGTTTCGATGCGCTCCATGGTAGGCCACAGCATCTCCTTGATCCGGGTGAACCCCTCGTCCCCCCGCTGCTGGGAGATCTGGAAGATCTTGGATTCAGCGTTGTCGAGGAGATCGTTGGCGGTGGAGTGGCCGTCGTACGCTTCGGTAATTATGGAGGTGGAGGCTTCGATCAGGCGGCGGAGGATTGCCTTGTCTTTGACGATCTTGGCGTGGAACTCGATGTTGGCGGCGGTGGGGACCGCGTCCACCAGCTCGGCCAGGTATTCGAGGCCCCCCGCCGTCTCCAGCTCGCCCCTGCGGAGCAGCTCGTCGCGCAGGGTGATGTGATCAATGACGACGCGCTGCTCGGTGAGCGCCAGCATGGCGCGGAACAGCCGGCGGTGGGCCTCCCGATAGAACATCGAGTCGTCCACCAACTCCGCGGCCCGGAGCGCGGCATCCTGGTCCAGGAGCATGGCGCCGAGAACCGCCTGCTCGGCCTCCTGACTCCATGGGGCGGACCGCCCGACGTAAGTCTCAGCGGTCGAGTAGTTGTCGTGCGATACGGACGTCATCCCAGGTCGGCTTCTTCCAGTTCGGGTTGCGGAGCAGCGCCGCGGGATGGTAGGTCACGATCAGCGGGATCCCGTTATACGTGTGCACCTTCCCGCGCAGCTCGCCCAGACTTTTTCTCACCCCCAGCATGGTCTCACCCGCCGTGCCGCCGAGGGCGACGATCACTTTCGGCCGGATGAGCTCCAATTGGCGGTGGAGATATGGCATGCACGCGGCGATTTCATCGGGTAAGGGCTTCCGATTCTGGGGGGGCCGACATTTTACGATGTTCGTGATGTACACTGAATCGCGAGGAACTTCAATAGCATCCAAAATGCCGTTCAGCAAGTTCCCCGCTTGACCCACGAAGGGTCGCCCGGTGGCGTCCTCCGTCGCGCCGGGTCCCTCACCCACCAGAAATAATTTTGCCTTGGGATTCCCCTCTCCAGGCACCGCGTTGGTGCGGCCGGGACACAGCCCGCAACAATGCGTGGTGCGGATTCGCTCGGCGACCTGGTCGATGGTACTCAGCGTGGTAAGATCGTCGCCGAGGAGGTGGTGCTCGGGAGATTCAACCGCGATCCCAGATCCGGGTATGGGCGGAGCACCTTGTTTCCACCTGGGCTCGGAAGGTGACGTCTGGTCGAGATCTCGAACTGACGTAGCGCCAATCGATTCCTGGCGGAGTTCATCGTGAGCGGAGCGAACGGACTGGGAATGACTTGCCTTGCCAGCTCGACCGCTGAGCACGATTTCTGACCCCCCAAGCTCGATCTGCTGCCGCAGGTATCTCTCCCATTCACCGGCCAAGAGACTCCTCCACCGTGTCGAGGATTGCTTCGGCCACTTCACGCTTCGACTGTAGCGGGAGAATCCGCCGGGTGCCGTCACGGGCCAGAAGAGCCACGCGATTGGTGTCCTTCTCAAATCCGGCGCCAGGCTCGAGCGCGTCATTCACTACAATCAGATCGAGTCCTTTGCGCTCCAGCTTGGCCAGTCCCTTGGAGAGAGCGTCGCCAGTCTCCAAGGCAAAACCCACGATCATGCTGCCCCGCTTTCTCACGCCGCGCGTGGCATCGAGCACATCGCCGGTCGGCTCCATGGGAATAGCGAGCGCGCCGTCCGTCTTCGGGCGCTTCCCCTCGCTCGGACTGCTGGGGCGGAAGTCGGCCGGTGCCGCGGCCATCACCAACACGTCGGCGGCGGGGAGCTCGGCCCGGACGGCCTCCTCCATCTCCAGGGTAGTCTCCACCCGACGCACGGTGACGCCGATCGGATCGGGCAGTGCGACCGGTCCCGCCACCAGCACCACCTCGGCTCCCCGCTCCCATGCCGCCTCCGCCAGGCGATACCCCATCTTCCCGCTCGACCGGTTGGTCACCACTCTCACCGGATCGATCGACTCTCGGGTCGGACCCGCAGTGATGACGACGCGGCGGCCTGCGAGGGGACCGCGCCGCAACAGCCGGGCAGCATGCGCCAGGATCGTCTCCGGCTCGCTCATCCGGCCGGGTCGCTCAGATGGCCCTTCCGCCAGCGCGCCGACTTCAGGACCGACCAGCGACACGCCCCGAGCCCGCAGGGTCTCCAGGTTCGCCTGGGTCGCAGGATGAGCATACATCTCGTCGTTCATCGCGGGAGCCAGCAGCAGCGGGGCGGTACGGGCCAGCAGCAGCGCGGTCAGCACGTCGTCGGCCAAGCCCTGGGCGACGCGGGCGATCAGATGCGCCGTCGCGGGTGCGACGATGATGAGATCGGCGCTTTGACCCAGCCGGACATGGGAGAGCGCCCCGCCCGACTCCCAGAGAGAAGTCAGAACGGGGCGCCCAGTGAGTCCCTCGAACAGCGGGGCTCGGACGAACTCCGCCGCTCCCCGAGTGAGCACCACGTCCACCGATGCTCCTGCTTCGGTCAAGCGGCGGGCAAGGACGCAGCTCTTATAGCTGGCGATCCCGCCAGACACGCCGAGGACGACGTGCCGGCCGGCCCACACGGTCACGCCTCGGAGCGGCGGCGCCGGAGGAGCTTGTAGTTCAGCTCGCCTTCCACGAGCTCCTGCATGGCCTTCGTCGTCAGCTTCTCGGTGGGCCGCGCCAGGTGGTCCTTGGGGAACTCGTTCAGGTACCGGGCGAACTTGGCGGCGACAAGGACGCCGAGATACTTGTTGCCGGCCTGCTTGGCGACTTCGTTGGGGGTAATGATCCGCATTGGTGCTCCATAGTAAAGTGTCAGCAGCCGGGAGTCGGGAGTCGGGAGTTCCGGTTGTCGTCCTGAGCCAGCGAAGGATCTCTCAATCGCCCGCTAAGAACGACCACCTGACCCCCGACTCCTGACTCCTGACTTCTTTCCAATCTTCTCCGCCGCCTTCACCACGTCTCGCTGCAACTGCTCGATGAACGTCGGAAGCGTGTCCTGACGCGACACCCGCCACGCTTCGCCTTCCAGAATGGCGGCCACCTGGGCCACCGCGACGACCAAGTCCTCGTTCACGATGGCGTAATCGTATTCCGCCACCGCAGCCAGCTCATCGGCGGCGCGGAGGATCCGCTCTTTCACCAGCGCCGGGTCCTCGGTGTTCCGTCCCGCCAGCCGCTCCACCAGCACTTCGGCCGACGGCGGCAGCACGAAGAGGAGCAGCGAGTTCTGAAAGTTGTTCCGGATCTGCCGGGCCCCTTCGATTTCGACATCGAGCACCGCGTGGCGGCCCCGGGCAAAGATCCGGTCGATCTCGCTCTTGAGGGTGCCGTACAGCTCATCGCCATAGGTGGCCCACTCCAGGAACTCGCCGTTCTGCTGCCGCTTGAGGAACTCGTCACGGGAAAGGAAGTGGTAGTCTACCCCGTCCTTCTCACCGGGGCGCTTCGGCCGCGTGGTGGCCGACACCGAATAGCCCAGATCCTCCCGTCCCTGAAGCAACATCCTGGCGATCGTCGTCTTCCCGCCGCCCGACGGGGCAGAAAGCACGAGAAAAAACGGCTTCACTCGAGGTTCTCGAGCTGTTCCCGGAACTTCTCTAACTCCCCCTTCATCGCGATCACCTGCTGCGCGATGACGGCGTCACCGGCCTTGGAACCCATGGTGTTCACCTCGCGACCCAGCTCCTGGGCCAGGAAGCCGAGGCGCTTCCCCACCGGACTGTCGGTTGCCATGGCCTCGCGGGCCGCCGCGACGTGGGCCTGGAAGCGAACCAGCTCCTCGGTGATGTCGAGCTTGTCAGCCAGGAAGGCGAGCTCCTGGGCCAGCCGCTCCTCATCCACCGTGCGACCGTCCAGCAGTTGGGCCACCGCGGCTCTCAGCCGATCTCGCTCTTTGACCAGCCGCTCGGGCGCCCGGGCTGCGATCTGACCCGCCGCTCGATCCATCAAATCGAGTCGATGCTTCAGCTCCGCCCCCAGAGCCTCGCCTTCCCGGGCCCGCATGGTGCGGCACTCCCGGCCAGCCTGCGCAAGGATGGGCTCGACATCGGTCCACGCGACTTCACTCGACCCGTTGCTGGCGTAGGTGAGGACCTCCGGCTGCCGGGCCACCAGCTCGACGGTGATCTCACCGCCGAGGCCGAGCGCCGTTTGCATCTCCCGAAGCCGGGCGGCTACCAGCCGGGCTCGATCGAGGTCCACCCCGAAGCCGGTATCCAGCTCCAGACTCTCGGCCCAGCGGGCCTGCACGGTGACGTGCCCGCGGTCAAAGTCGCGGCGGAGCCGCTCGCGCAGCTCGGCCTCGAGTAGGGTGAGATCGCTCGGAAGCTTGGCCGACAGATTGAAGTAACGGTGGTTGACCGTCCGGATCTCGACCCGGAGCCGCCGGCCGCCGACCGGGCCCTCTGCAGCACCAAAGCCCGTCATGCTATACGGCAAACACCCTCCGTGTGGGGAGCCGGAATAGCCGACTAATTTAGCCCGATTTGGGGCTCGATTCTAGGGGCGACCCCCGCCGACGGCCGGTCGAAGACCACGTGCTCCCGGTGGCGCGCACGAATTGATGGTGTGGTGGGATGGCCGCGTGGGCGGAATGTCCTCATACCCCATGGAGAAATGGGTCGAGCCACCGTTCCTGTCGTCCACCTTGATTCGGACGTCTCCCTGGATTCTCAGAATAGAGCAGGAGGTGGTGATGCAACAACTTAGCACCACCACCTCATCCCGTTTGGTAAGCTTTGGCCTCAGAGATTCTCTACTAAAAGGCGCCCGTTGCTGGTGTCCTCGGGCTCTCCGTGAAGGACTGGCTGGGGTGGCCGCCTGGCTGGTTCGAGGCCTGTCGCTTGCGCCACCACTGCCACGCCAGCATCCCAAGGCCGGCGATTGCCGCACCGCGTATTCTATTCGGGGCGAAGGTATCGCTTCGCACCCGCCGTCTCTTGTTCCCAAGTCCGAACATTTAGGCTACCTCCTATGAACGGTACCGCGGATATCGCGGCACCCTCAGAAGGTAGTCTTCGAAGATCCGATCACTGTGAGCTTCCGCACAGTCAGGAGTCAGAAGCGCGACCGGTCATGACTTCTGACTCCCAGCTCCCGACTCCCGACTAATTAAAGAACTCCCACCTCACCCCGAAGTTGCTCCCATACGCCGGAATTCCGAAGCCGGTCACGTACGCGTGCTTCTGGTTGGTGAGGTTGATCCGATCCCAGTAGATCTGGAAGCGGTCGAGTTGGATCTGGACCAGGCTGCGAAAGTAGGTAGCCGCGGGGAGTGGAATCGGGTTCCCGACCGCATCACGTCCCAGGGTCCCCGCGCTCCAGGTCTCCATGCTCAGCCGCAGCTTGACGTCGAAGATACCGCTGGGAAACTGCCGCAAGAATTTGGAGCGAATCGTCGCGACGCCCATGGTGTGCCTGGGCGGAACGCCGTCCGGGGTGACCTTCCGGGTATTGCTATACCAGCCCTCCATCGTCAGCCACTGGAGCGGCGCCAAGCGCGCCGCGCCGGTGAGCCACTCGGTCTCCGGTGCCGGCGCCAGCCGGGGAATGAGGGGAAACTCGGCGTAGGAAAACGGGGCGAAGGCCGAGGTTCGGGAGTAGGACACCTCGAAGCCGAGCCGGGCGCGGTTCCATCCCAGCGCACCCTGGAGGTCGCGCACCTCCTGAGCGGTGTCGCTCACGATGGCGGGAGCCGCCACCACCTTCCCCACCCGCGCGGTCCCGGTGATCGCGAGGCCGCGGACAAGCTGGAGCCCGGCGGCGACGTTGGCGTAGTCGCTGGAACGGCCGCCGAAATGGTGCATATGCACCAGCTCAGCGCTCGCGGTGAAGGGAGCGATGGGGTTCCAGCCGATGGTTCCCCGCAGATCGAGCGGAGTCCACCGGGTGCGATGGAACGCCGAGCCGCCGATCGAATAGCTTGGCGTTCGAAAAGTGAGATAGCCACCGAGCTGGTTGATCTGCTGATCCAGGCCGCCGCCGTCCCAGGCGCTCCGGGCGTAGAGCAGGTCGATCCGGGGGCCGAGGCCGTCCTCCCGGTCTCGCAGGGAGAGCCGGAACTGCGCCTCGGTGCGGCGAGCCTTGTATCCCAGGCCGATGGTGTCACCGGTCGCTCCCGGACTGATGACGTAAGGACGTCGATTCGGCGCTGACCGGATCAGCTGATACTGGACCCCGAATTTGGGGGAGCGGATATAGCTTCCTCGGGCCCAGACCTGAGTATTGGAATAGGTGCTGCTTTGCCCGCTCACGGTGGGCGAGCTCAGGTAGTCGCCTCCAAGGTCAAAACCGGGTCCGGAGAGAAAGCGGCGCTCCAGTACCGCCTCGTAGCGGGCGTAGTTGTTGTCTCCCCGGGCAATGGCGATGCGGGACCGGGCGGCAAGCAGGTCGTGTTGCCGGGTGAAGAGGTAAACCCGAATCTGCCCCGGCCAGCGCTCCACCTCTATCCGATCGATGAAGCTGAGGGAAAAGAGCGCGGGATCCACTGCAACGCTGTCCACTCCCGCCGCTACGTACGGTATTCCATCCAGGTAGTACTCAGCCGACGTCGCGCCGCGTCCCTGGAAGCTCACCGGCTCGGGGCGGCCGATGTAGCCGCCACGCCAGAGGAACACGCCCGGTACCTGGGCCAGAAGATCGCCCACCGTGGCGGCGTTGCCCCACTCGATGGAATCGTGGGTAAAGACAATGCGGGTGAGCGGGGGCTGGGGACCCTCGACGCCGGGCAGCGGAAGCACGGGGAGCCGGACCCTGACGTTACGGAGCTGCTTGAGATATTCCGCGGTGGATCTGGTGCTGTCGATGGCCAGGGTGTCGGACGTCGTGTCCGGTTCGACGATTTGGGCGTGAAGGCGGGAGACGAAAAGCGTTAGCGGGACAAGGACAAGCGTAAGCGGAAGGAAAACGCGAGTCCTTACGAGCGCAGCGAGAAATCGCTCCGGCAAACGTCGGAACACCCGTGCCAATCCCTCGCTACGCTCGGGATGACGCGCGGGCCAACACGAACTCCGTGAACAAGCGCACGCCTATACCCGTGGGACCCTTCACCCGTCCCGGCTCGTCCCGTTCGGTGTACGCCGTGCCGGCGATATCGAGGTGGGCCCAGGGAAATCCGTCGACGAACTCGCGCAGGAACCAGCCCGCGGAGATGCTGCCGGCGGGCCGGCCACCACTGTTCTTGATATCGGCGATATCGGATTTCATCAGGTCGCGGTAGTCCTCCCAGAGCGGGAGTGGCCAGACTCGCTCCCCCGCCCTCTCGCCCGCCGCGCGCACCTCGTCGACCAGCTTGTCGTCGCTCCCCATCACGCCCGCCGCAGAATGGCCCAGGGCCACGACGATGGCGCCGGTGAGGGTCGCGATGTCGATCACCGCGGCCGGCTTGTAGCGCCGGGCGTAGGAGAGCGCGTCCACCAGGATGAGCCGCCCCTCGGCGTCGGTGTTGATCACCTCGATGGTCTTGCCCAGATGGCTGGTGACCACATCGCCCGGTTTCACCGCGGTGCCCGACGGCATGTTCTCGGTGCTGGGGATCAGACCCACCACGTGCACCTTCGGCTGGAGCCGGCCAAGCGCCTCGAAGGTCCCCAGCACCGCGGCGGCGCCGGACATGTCGTACTTCATGTCCTCCATGTTCTGGGCCGGTTTAATCGAGATGCCGCCAGTGTCGAAGGTGACGCCCTTGCCGATGAGCACGATGGGCGCCGTGTCGGAGCCCTTGTACTCCAGCGCGATGAAGCGCGGCTCCTCGGCGCTGCCCTGCGCCACGGCCAGCAACGCGCCCATCTTCTCCCGGGTAATCCCGGCCTTATCCAGAACGGTGATCCCGAAGCCGTGCCGTTGGGCCAGCTCCTGAGCGACTTTGGCGACATAGGTCGGGGTCGCCACGTTCCCTGGCAGCACCTGGAGTCCGCGGGCAAAGGTCTGCCCTGCCCCGATCGCCTCGCCGAGCCTGTGACCCTGGATCAGCTCGGCCGGACCGTCGTGGGCCAGGATCTCGAATCGCTCGAGCGGAGGCTTCTTGTCTTCGTTCGGCTTCTTCATCTCATTGAACTGCCAGGCACCCTGATTCAGTCCCTCGGCGATGGCCTGCCCAGCGTCGGCGTGGCTCACTTTGCCACGGGCCTCGGGCGGGAGATAGAAGGCGCCGCGAGGTACGCCGAGTGAGCGGGCCCGCTTGGCGGCGACGGCGGCGGCCCGGCGGATCGCGCCGCGGTCCACCTCGTCCGGCTTCCCCATCCCCACCAGCAGCACGCGAGACGTGGGACCGGAGGGATAGATGACCGCGGTCTCGTCGCGCTTGCCGGTGAAGTCGCCGGCGGCGAGGATCCGGTTGATGGCGCCGCCGGCCGCGCTGTCCACG
>DASYIX010000051.1:0-8067 GCA_035997125.1 Gemmatimonadales bacterium | reverse complement strand
CAGCCTGGACCAGCTTCGGGCCCGCGCCCGCGAGAGTGTGGAGCAACACGGAGGAGCCGACCCGGCTGCGTTTCCCAAGCTGTGCGGGCTGCTCCGGTTCGTGGGCGGCGACTACGAAGACCTCGCCACCTATGGGCGGCTCAAGGAGGCGCTGGCCGGCTGCCAGCGGCCGCTGCACTATCTGGCCATCCCGCCCAGTCTGTTCGCCACCGTGGTCTCCGGTCTGGCCGGAGTGGGCGCCACCGCCGACGCCCGGGTCGTCGTGGAGAAGCCCTTCGGCCGCGACTCCGCCTCGGCCCAGGCGCTCAACGCGACACTGCACCAGTTCCTGCCGGAGTCGGCCATCTTCCGCATCGACCACTACCTCGGCAAGGAGCCGGTGCAGAATCTCCTCTATTACCGGTTCGCCAACTCCTTCCTGGAGCCGATCTGGAACCGCAACTACGTCGAGCGGGTCCAGATCACCATGGCGGAGGGCTTCGGGGTCGCGGGGCGGGGGCGCTTCTACGAGGAGGCGGGCGCGATCCGCGATGTGGTGCAGAACCATCTGCTCCAGGTGGCGAGCCTCCTCGCGATGGAGGCGCCTTCCGCGAGGGGCACCGAGGCCGTCCGGGACGAGAAGGCCCAGGCGTTACGGTCCATGCGCCCGCTCGAGCCGTCCGACGTGGTGCGGGGACAGTTCCGGGGCTATCGCCAGGAAGAGGGCGTGGCGCGCGACTCCGACGTCGAGACTTTCGCCGCGGTGCGGGTCCAGGTCGAATCGTGGCGCTGGGCCGGGGTGCCGTTCTACATCCGCGCCGGCAAGTGTCTCCCCGTTACGGCCACCGAGGTGCTGGTCGAGCTCAAGCGGCCGCCGCTGGCGCTCTTCCCCGATAGCGCCGCGGCGCCGCCGAACCGCTTTCGCTTCCGGCTCAGTCCCCACGTGGTGCTCTCGCTCGGCGCCCGGGCCAAGCTGCCGGGCGAGACGATGCGGGGAGAGGACGTCGAGCTCATCGCCTGCCACGACCGGACCGATGAGATGGGGCCGTACGAGCGATTGCTGGGCGACGCGATGCGAGGCGACCAGATGCTCTTTGCTCGGGAGGACTCGGTCGAGGAGGCGTGGCGCGTGGTGGAGCCGGTCCTGGGCAGCGCGACCCCGCTCTTCCAGTACGAGAGCGGCACCTGGGGACCGGTCGAGGCCGATCGTTTGCTCCAGAACGGGGCCGGCTGGCACAACCCTGATCAGGACTGGGCCTGCGAGTGAACGGGAGAGCGGTGGGCGTGAACCATGAGAGTGCGGCCTCCAGGGCCCACCGCTTCGCCGCTGGTCCGCACACCGCTACATCCAAGCGGTGGGGAAGAGCAGCCGGAACGGGCATGAGTTCGAAGGCAGGATCCCAGGGGAGTGGTAGGGTGGTGGTCTCGGATCCTGCCGGAGAGCCCGTGCCCGTTCCGGCTGCGCCGCCCCCACCGCGCGGTGCGCGGAAGGGTTGCTGAGATGGGTTCAGCCCGGGACGAGGTGGTCTTCCTGTTCGATGTCGACAACACCCTGCTCGACAACGACCGGGTCATCGCGGACCTCAGGCGCTACCTGATGAGCGAGGTCGGTGAAGGTAGCGCCGACCGATATTTCACGATCTTCGAGCAGTTGCGGGAGGAGTTGGGGCACGCCGACTACCTGGGTACGCTCCAGCGCTATCGGGTGGCGTATCCCAGGGATCATCGCCTGCTCTGCGTGTCGGCCTTCCTGTTGGAGTATCCCTTTGCCGACCGGCTGTACCCCGGCGCGCTCGAGGTGCTGAAGCGGCTCGCGGCAATCGGCCCGACCGTCCTCCTCAGCGATGGCGACGTGGTGTTCCAGCCCCGCAAGATCGAGCAGTCGGGGCTGGGCGCCGCGGTCGACCATCAGATCCTGGTCTACATTCACAAGGAACGGGAGCTGGACGACGTCGCCGAGCAGTTCCCCGCGGAGCACTACGTGCTGATGGACGACAAGCTCCGCATCCTGGCCGCGGTCAAGCAGGCCTGGGGCCCGCGGGTCACCACCGTCTTCGTCCGCCAGGGCCACTACGCCCACGATCCCGACATTCTCGCGAGCTATCCGCCGGCCGACCTGAGCATCGAGCGGATCGGCGACCTGCTCGAGTACGACATACCCACACTGCTGGGCGCCGCTACGGTGGCGACTGGCGGTAGGAGAGAACCATGAAACCCACCCAGCGACTCCACGATTTGGGCCAGAGCCTCTGGCTCGACAACATCACCCGGGAAATGATCCAGAACGGCACCCTCAAGCGCTACATCGATGAGCTGTCCGTCACCGGGCTCACGTCCAATCCGACGATCTACCAGCACGCCATCGAGAGCGGCTGGTACGATGACGCGATTCACGCCAAGACCGTCGCCGGCCGGTCCGGCGAGGAGATCTTCTTCGAGCTGGCTCAGGAGGATCTCACCCAGGCGGCCGATCTGTTCCGGCCGGCCCACCAGGAAACCGGCGGCGTCGACGGCTGGGTGTCACTCGAGGTGTCGCCGCTGCTGGCGCATGACACGGCCCGCACCATCGAACAGGTGCGCTCGCTTCACCGGCAGGCGAATCGCCCCAATCTCTTCATCAAAATTCCGGGAACCCCGGAAGGGCTTCCGGCCATCGAGGAGTCGATCTTCGCCGGGGTGCCGGTGAACGTCACCCTGCTCTTCTCCCGGGAGCAATATCTCGCCGCCGCGGGGGCCTACCGGCGAGGCGTCGCGCGCCGGATTGCGGCCGGTCTGGATCCCGCCGTGGGATCGGTGGCATCGGTATTCATCAGCCGGTGGGACAAGGCAGTGCAGGACCGGGTACCGGCGGCGCTCCGCGGTCGGCTGGGCATCGCGATTGCCGGCCGGACCTATCGGGCCTACCGGCAGCTGCTCGACTCGACTCGCTGGCGGCAGCTCGTTGGAGCGGGGGTCCGGCCCCAGCGACTGCTCTGGGCCAGCACCGGCACTAAGGACCCGAAGCTCTCCGACGTGCTCTACATCGAGGCGCTGGCCGCGCCCGACACCATCGACACCATGCCGGACGCCACCCTGCTTGCCTTCGCCGATCACGGCGAGATCCGGGGAACGATGGCCGAGGATGGTGAGGACGCCGAAGTCGTGCTCGCCGAATTCGAGCGGGAAGGGGTGGACCTCGCGGCCCTGGCCGCCCAGCTTCAGCGGGAAGGTGCCGAGGCGTTCGTCAAGTCGTGGAAGGCGCTGCTGGAGCGGATCGGAGCCAAGTCCGAGGCGCTGGCGGCATCATGACTTCGACCCGAACCGCCCCGGCTGCGGCCGGGGCCACCGCAGCCCCAGCGGAGCTCGACCGGCTCTGCATCAACACCATCCGGACGCTTTCAATCGACGCGGTTCAGGCCGCCAAGTCCGGCCACCCCGGCACTCCGATGGCGCTGGCGCCCACGGCCTATTGCCTGTGGCAACGCTTCCTCCGCTACGACCCGGAAGATCCCCGCTGGCCCAACCGGGATCGCTTCGTTCTCTCCAACGGCCATGCCTCGATGCTGTTGTACAGCCTGCTCCATCTCACCGGGGTAAAGGCGGTCAACCCGTCGTACGAAGAAGTGGGACGCGCAGCGGTGACGCTGGACGACATCAAGAATTTCCGCCAGGCGGGGAGCCACTGTCCCGGTCACCCGGAGTATGGCTTGACGTCGGGAGTTGAGGCCACCACCGGCCCGCTGGGGCAGGGGGTGGGAATGAGCGTCGGCATGGCCGCGGCAGGCCGGTGGCTCGCCGCCACCTACAACCGCCCCGGCTTCGAGCTGTTCGACTACAACGTCTACGCTTTCTGCGGCGACGGCGACATGATGGAAGGGGTGAGCTCGGAGGCCGCCTCGCTGGCGGGGCACCTCAAGCTCTCCAACCTCTGCTGGATCTACGACAACAACCGGATCACCATCGAGGGCCCGACCGATCTCGCGTTCAGCGAGGATGTCGCCAGCCGGTTCCTGGCGTACGGGTGGAACGTGACCCGAGTGGGTGACGCCAACGACCTCGACATGCTGAGCCACGCCTATGAAGTATTTCTGGCGACGAACGACCGGCCGACGCTGATCATCGTCGACAGTCACATCGGCTACGGCGCGCCCCACCGGCAGGACACCCGCGATGCCCACGGCGAGCCGCTGGGCGATGAGGAGGCTCGCCTGGCCAAGGAGTTCTACGGCTGGGATCCCGACGCCAAGTTCCTGGTTCCCGACGGGGTCCGAGAGCACTTCCAGGCGCAGCTCGGCCGGCGGGGAGCGAGCGCCCGCGCGGAGTGGAACAAAATGGTCGCGGCACACCGGAAACAGTTTCCCGAGGCGGGCCTCGAGGTCGGCTGCCTGCCCCAACACACGCTGCCACCGGGCTGGGACCAGGAGCTCCCGGTCTTTCCCGCTGACAAGAAGGGTCTTGCCGGCCGGGACGCATCGGCCAAGGCGCTCAACGCGATCGCGAGCCGAGTCCCCTGGTTACTCGGCGGGTCCGCCGACCTGTGGCCCTCGACCAAGACCAACCTGACCTTCGAGGGAGCGGGCGAATTCCAGGCGCCGGGTCACGGGGGAGACTACGGCGGGCGCAACTTCCACTTCGGCATCCGGGAACACGCCATGTGTGCCTTCACCAACGGCATGGCGCTGTCGTGTCTGCGACCGTACGGGTCGAGTTTTCTGGTGTTCACCGACTACTGCCGCGGCGCGCTCCGGATCAGCGCGCTGATGGAGGTGCCCTCGATCTTCATCTGGACTCACGACTCCATCAACCTGGGCGAGGATGGGCCTACCCACCAACCGATCGAGCACCTGGCGTCGCTTCGCGCCATGCCGGGCATGATCGTGCTCCGGCCGGCCGACGCAAACGAGGTGGTGGAGGCCTGGCGGGTGATCATGGGGATCAAGGACCGTCCGGTCTGCCTGGTCCTCTCCCGGCAGGCTCTCCCCACCTTCGACCGCACGGTGCATGCGGCGGCGAGTGGTGTCGCCCAGGGCGCGTACATCCTGGCGGAGGCGCCCTCGGGGAAGCCCGACGTGCTGCTGCTCGCCACCGGCAGCGAGGTGTCCCTCTGCCTCGAGGCCCGGGAGCGTCTCCGGGGCGAGGGGATCGGCGCGCGAGTCGTCAGCGTGCCCTCGTGGGAGATCTTCGAGGCGCAGTCGGAGGAGTATCGCGACAGCGTGTTGCCGCCGGAGATCGAGGCCCGGGTCTCGGTGGAAGCGGCGTCCACCTTCGGGTGGGCGCAGTTCACCGGGCCCAAGGGCGCGATTCTGGGGATGCGCACCTTCGGCCTCTCGGCCCCGATGAAAGTCGTCGCCGAGCACTTCGGGTTCGAGCCGGGGCACATCGTCACCGCCGCGAGGGAGCAGGTGGCCCGCTCTCGTCGCCGCGGGTGAGCGAGCGGGACCGGTACAAACAACAAGCGGCCGAGCGGGCTGTCGAACTGGTCGAATCCGGCATGACCGTTGGGCTCGGCACCGGCGAGACTGCGACGTACGCCATCCGGCGCATCGGCGCGCTGCTCCGCGCCGGCACGCTCGAGGACATCGAGGGAGTGGCGACCTCCCTCGCCACCGCCGCCGAGGCGGTGCGCCTCGGTATTCCGCTGCTGGAGGAGTCACGCGCGACTCCCACCGACATCACCATCGACGGCGCCGACGAGATCGATCCCTCCCTGAATCTGATCAAGGGCCGGGGCGGTGCCCTCCTTCGGGAGAAGATCGTGGCTCAGACCAGCCGCCGGGTGGTGATCGTGGCCGACCACAGCAAGCTCTCACCGGTGCTGGGCACCCGAAGTCCGCTACCGGTCGAGATCGTTCCCTTCGGATCGCGCTACCAGGCCGAGTATCTCAAGCGCCTCATCCCCCAAGCACAGATCTCGTTTCGTCTGGCACCAGGCGGCTCTCCCGTCCGCACCGATCAGGGGAACTTCATCCTCGACTGCACGACCGGCCCGATCGAACGGCCGGAGGAGCTGGCGGCCCAGCTCCAGTCCCGGGCGGGTGTGGTCGCTCACGGGCTGTTCCTCGGCGTGGCGACCGATGTGATCGTTGCTGGGCCGGCGGGAGTCGAGCACCGGACCCGTCGATGATCGAGATCTTCCCCACGCCGGAGACGCTGGCGGATGCGGTGGCCCGGCACATCGTTGTCCGAGCCGACGGGGCCATCGCTACCGCCGGACGCTTCACCCTCGCACTCGCGGGCGGATCCACCCCCCGGGATGCCTACGCCCGGCTCGCGACCGACGACTTTGCGCGTTGGGTGGAGTGGGAACGGGTGCACGTGCTCTGGGGCGACGAGCGCTGCGTCCCGCCGGACGATCCCCGCAGCAACTATCGCATGGCCAAGGAGGCGCTGCTGGACCGGGTGCCGATTCCGGCCCAGCAGATTCACCGGATCAGGGGGGAGGACCCTCCGGAGAAGGCCGCGGCCGAATATGAGCGCGAGTTGCGAGCGCTGCTCGACGGCGAGGGCCTGGACCTGGCGTTGCTCGGCTTGGGTGAGGACGGCCACACCGCCTCCCTCTTTCCCGGGCAGCCGGCGGTGCATGCGACCGAGCGTTGGGTCGTTGCAGTGCCGGCTCCGCCAGGAAACCTGTGGCGCGTTACGCTCACGCCGGCGGTGCTCGGCCTCGCGAAGCACGTCACCTTCGTCGTGTCCGGTGCCAGCAAGTCTCTCCGCCTCGCGCAGGTGCTCCAGGGACCATTCACTCCGGACCTTTTACCGGCCCAGGCCATCCGCCCGCGTCAGGGAGTGCTCACCTGGATGGTGGACCAGGCGGCCGGCAGCCAACTTCGACCCGCTCCAGTCTCGACGTGATCTATCTACCGCCCTCTCAACGCCTTCCCGATGATCGCCTGGGCCTCTTCCTGGATCCGCTTCAGGTGGTCGCTCCCGATATAGCTCTCGGCGTAGAGCTTGTAGACCTCCTCGGTGCCGGAGGGGCGGGCAGCGAACCACCCCTTCTCGGTGACCACCTTTAGCCCGCCGATGGAAGCGCCGTTTCCCGGCGCTTTGGTCAAGAGATTGGTGATTCTGTCGCCCGCCATCGTGGACGCCGTGATCTGCTCCGGCGACAGCCGCTGCAAGGCGGCCTTCTGGTCGGGCGTGGCCGGGGCGTCGATCCGCTCATAGGCAAAGTCACCGAATTCCTCGGTCAGATCGTGATAGAGATCGCCCGGATCCCGGCCGGTCACCGCCGTCATTTCCGCGGCCAGGAGACCGAGCACGATGCCGTCCTTGTCCGTGGTCCAGACCGTGCCGTCGCGCCGAAGGAGTGATGCGCCCGCGCTCTCCTCGCCGCCGAATCCGAGCGTCCCGTTCATCAGGCCGTCGACAAACCATTTGAATCCCACCGGCACTTCCATCAGCGGCCGCCCCAGCTGCGCCGCGACCCGGTCGATCATGCTGCTGCTCACCACCGTCTTGCCGACGCCCGCCTCTCTGGGCCACTCCGGCCGGTGGGAAAAGAGGTACCCAATGGCCGCTGCCAGATAGTGATTGGGGTTCAGCAGACCGGCACCCTTGGTCACGATCCCGTGGCGGTCGTGATCGGGGTCGCACGCCCACGCGACATCAAACCGGTCCTTGAGGTGGACCAGGCGCTGCATGGCGTAGGGCGAAGAGCAATCCATGCGGATCTTTCCGTCCCAGTCCACCGTCATGAAGCGGAAGGTGGGATCCACCTCGTCGCTGACGACGGTGATCGGGACGTGGTAGCGCTCCGCGATCATCCCCCAGTACTGCACGCCCGCGCCACCCATGGGATCGACGGCGAGCCTGAGGTCCGCTGAGCGCAGCGCGTCGAGGTCCACGACGTTGGGCAGATCGCGGATGTAGGAGTCCATGAAGTCGTGACCCCGGGTGGTGGGGGCGCGACGTGCCCGATCGAACGGGATCCGCTTCACCCCCCGCAGCTCGTCCGTGAGCAGGGTGTTGGCCCGGTCCTGCATCCAGCCGGTGACCTGGGTATCGGCGGGACCGCCGTTGGGCGGGTTGTACTTGAAGCCGCCGTCGCGCGGCGGGTTGTGGGACGGCGTGATGACGATTCCGTCCGCAAGATCAGACGTGCGCCCG